>NZ_JBVIRL010000001.1:0-819811 GCF_055576085.1 Kitasatospora sp. NPDC033851
GCCCCCCCCCCCCCCCGGGGCCGCCCCCCCCCCCCCCCCCCCCCCCCCCCCCCCCCCCCCCCCCCGCGCCCCCCCCCCGCGCCCCCCCCGCCCCCCCCCGCGCCCCTGTTTCGGCCTTTCGCCGGGGGTGCCGGGCCCGTTCGAGACGGGCTCCTAGTCTTCCCGGCCTTCCCGGCCCTCCCGGCCTTCCTGGCCTTCGTGGTCTTCCCGGCCTTCCCGGCCTTCCCGGTCGGGCATCGCCATGGTCGCGGGGACGTAGCGCATGCCGTACTGCGCGCCGATCCCCTTGACCTTGGCCAGGTCCATGCGGCCGTCGGGGGTGCGCAGGGCGGGGCCGGCGGCGAAGACGTCGGCGAGGTACTGGTCCCAGCCGCCGGGGGTGGAGACCTGCAGGCAGCGGGCGGGGGGCTGGGAGGCGTTGCGCATGGCGTGCGGGACGCCGTGCGGCAGCAGGGCGCACATGCCGGTCTCCAGGCGGTGGGTGCGGCCGTCGTAGTCGATCTCCATGGCGCCCTCGAGCACGTAGACGAACTCGTCCATCCGCTCGTGCACGTGGAGCGGGACGTCGATGTCCAGCTGGTTGACCAGGACGGCGGCCCGGCCCTCGGTGTCGGCGGTGGTGGCCTTGATGCCGAAGCCGGGCGGCAGCGGGACGCCGACCTGCCGGTTCTCGGTGGGCTGGAGGACGAAGAATCGTTCGCTGTTCATGGAGTTGACTCCCCCTCGGGTGTGGGCCGCGTGTGTGGCCGGGCGCGGCGCATCGCGGGCTGGGCGCATGGCGCACCCACCCCCTATACTGATCCGGAAGCGGATTCCGGTTCCGTTTCGATGCTAGGAAGGAGCGCGTACGGTGTCAACGCGATCGGCCGACGGGAGCGAAGCCGGCGGCGAAGGCGGGACCAACGGCGACGGCGGGACCAGCGGCGGCGGTGAGCGGCGCCCGCGCGCCGATGTGGCCCGCAACCGGGCCCGGCTGCTCGCCGCGGCACGCGCGCTGTTCACCGAACGCGGCGACCAGGTGCAACTACCGGACGTGGCACGGGCGGCCGGGGTCGGCATGGGGACCGTCTACCGCCACTTCCCCACCCGGGAGGCCCTCGTCGAGGCCGCGGCCGAGGACCGCTTCGCGGGGATCCTCGCCTTCGCCCGCGCCCTGGCCGACGACGGCGGCCACGACCCCGTCCTTGGCTACCTGCACCACGTCGGCGAGGTCCTGGAGAGCGACCGCGGCCTGTCCGCCGCCGTCGAGGCGCTGCGCGGCACCCCCGGCTCCGCGCCGCTGGGCCGTACCCGCGCCGAACTCGAGGAAGCCGTCGCGGTGTTGATCGATCGCGCCCGCCGCGGAGGCACGATCCGCGCCGACGCCACCGTCGCCGACGTCCACCTCCTGGTCGGCGCGATCTCGGCCACCGTGCGCACCGGCAGCGGCCCGTGGCGCCGCCTGCTCGACCTCACCGTGCAGGGCCTGCGCCCCCGGTAGGCGCCCGGCCTGCCGGGGCGGCCGCCCGGTACGCGCAGCGGCCACGGCCGGTGCGCGGAACGGAAAACCGGGCGCAGGCGTTCGCCGTAGCGTCCTGAACACCACCGCCGGAGGAGAACTGGCGGCCGTTCAGGAACTGGAAAGCAATTGCTGAAGAAAATCTGGTCCGCGCTGCTGTCGACGGCCATGGCCGCGGGCCTGGTCGCCGCGCTGGGCTCCCCGGCGCACGCCACCGACTACAAGGTGACCGACTGGAACGTCTCGAACATCACCAGCCGGGGTGCGCAGCACGCCCAGAACTACTGGAACGTCATCGACTTCATCCACCGCAACAGCTACGGGAATGACACCAGCGTCCCGCGGCTGCGGCAGACCACCACCGAGCGGCACCTGATCCAGGTCCGGGTGATGGACGGCAACGACCAGCTCGCCTCCGTCTACCTGTGGTCGGACAACCTGTACGTGGCCGGCTTCTACTCCCCGGTCGCCAACCAGCACTTCGTGTTCGCCGACGGCCGTACGCAGCAGTTCCAGGACGCGCTCGAAATCCGCAACGCGCGCATCATGCCGAACACCGGGAACTACACCGCGCTGCCCGGCGGCAACAACCGGGAGAACCTGGTCCTCGAACCCGAGACGATCTACAACGCCATGCAGACGCTCCACCGGGCGACGGAGTACAACGACAACGTCGGGCGGGCCCTGCTGATCGCGATCCAGCTCTTCTCCGAGGCCTCGCGGTTCGCCCCGATCTTCGACAACATCCGCACCAACATCCGGGACTGGACCCACCACCCGCTGGGCGGCGCCAACGCCGACCTGGAGAACCAGTGGGGCCGGATCTCGGACTTCGCGAACGCGGTGGGGGTGCGGGGCGAGAGTCGGCAGATCACGGTCCTGGGCCACATCGTGTGGACGCTGACCGAGCTGGTGGCCGCCCTCGGCTTCGTCGAACTCAACGGCGGCCAGTCCAGGCTCTGACGGGCCGCGGGGGGCCGGGTGCGGGGAGTCGGGTGGTCCGGCTTCCCGCGCCCGGCACCCTCCGTACCTAGCGGGCCAGGCGGCCCAGCAGCGCGGAGGCGGCGGCGATGCCCGCCAGGGTGGCGGCGGTGAGGACGGCGAAGTCCAGCGGCAGGTGGGAGGGGGTGCCGATGAGCAGGCCGCGCAGGGCGTCGACCTGGTAGCTGAGCGGGTTGGCCTTGCTGACGGCCTGCAGCCAGCCCGGCATCAGGGCCACCGGGTAGAGGGCGTTGGAAGCGAAGAACAGCGGCATGGTGATGGCCTGGCCGATGCCCATCAGCCGGTCGCGGGTGAGCACGATCCCGGCGATCGCCATCGACAGGCAGGAGAAGAACGCAGAGCCGAGCAGCACCGCCGCCACCACCCCCAGCAGGCGCAGCGGGTTCCAGGTCATGGCGACGCCGAGGGCGGCGGCGATCAGCACGACGACGACGGCCTGCAGGACGGCCTTGACGCCGGCGGCGAAGGCCTTGCCGGTCACCAGGGCGGCGCGCGGGGTGGGGGTGACCAGCAGTTTGGTGAGGACGCCGGAGTCCCGCTCCCAGATGATCATGATGCCGTAGAAGATCGCGATGAACATCGCGGACTGGGCGATGATGCCGGGGGCGAGGTAGTCCAGGTAGGGGATGCCGCCGGTGGGGATGGCCTTGAGGCGGGTGAAGGTCTGGCCGAAGACCAGCAGCCACAGGGCGGGTTGGATCGCCCGGGTGTACAGCTCGGTGCGGTCGTGGCGCAGTTTCTGCAGTTCGACCGCGCACATCGCGGTGATGCGGGCGGGTACCAGGCGCCAGCCGGTGCGGGCGCGCGGGGGTACCAGCAGCAGGGAGAGGTCGGGGCCGGCGGCGGGGGGTTCAGCCGACGCGGCCTGCGGTGCGGCGGGTACGGCGGACATCGCCGAAGTCTCCTTCCGTGGCGTCGGCCAGGTCGCGGCCGGCGAAGTGGCGGAACACGTCGTCGAGGGTGGGGGCGTCGTGGCCCGGCGTGTGCGGGCCGGGGTCCTCGCGGCGGACCCGGTCCTTGAGTTCGGCGGGGGTGCCCAGTGCCCGGATGCGGCCGCGGTCCATGAGGGCGATGCGGTCGCAATGGCGGTCGGCCTCGTCCATGTAGTGGGTGGTGACCAGGACGGTCATGCCGGTGGCCTTGCGGACGGCGTCCACGCGTTCCCACACGCCGGTGCGGGCGATCGGGTCCAGGCCGATGGTGGGTTCGTCCATCACCAGCAGGCGCGGGGCGCTGACCAGGGCCTGGGCGAGTTCGAGGCGGCGCACCATGCCGCCGGAGTAGGTGGCGGCCATCCGGTCGGCGGCCTCGGTGAGGTCGACGGCCGCCAGTGCCTGGGCGACGCGTTCGGCGCGTTCGGCGCGCGGGACGTCGAAGACGCGGGCGAACAGGGCGACGTTCTCCCGCCCGGTCAGCCCGGACTCGGCGGACAGCTGCTGGGGAACGTAGCCGAGCAGGCGCCGTACCTCCATGGGGCGGCGGGTGGCGTCGTGGCCGAAGACGCGCACCATGCCGGCGCCGACGGGCAGCAGGGTGGTGATCGCGCGGATGGTGGTGGTCTTGCCCGCGCCGTTGGGTCCGAGCAGGCCGAACACTTCGCCGGTGCGGACGGTGAGGTCGATGCCGTCCACGGCCCGGGTCTCGTGGCCCTTGCCGTGCCCGTGCCGGAAGACGTACTCCAGTCCCCGGCACACCACCGCCTGCGCCTGCTCGCTCATCGCCCCTGCTCCCCCGGCAGGTCGCGCAGGGCCTGCGCGACCTGCCGCAGCGCGGGCAGCGCCTCGGCCAGGGCCTGCTGCCGGTCGGCGGGCAGGCCGGCCACGGCCTCCTCCATCAGCGCGCGCCGGCGCCGGCGCCAGGCCTCGATCCGCTCCACGGCCGCGTCCGTGACGTACAGCAGCGCGGCCCGGCGGTCGGCGGGGTCCACCTCCCGGCGCAGCAGGCCCTGCGCGGCGAGCTGGTTGACCAGGGTGGACACGGAGTTCCCGGCCAGGCACAGCTCCTCGGCGGCGTCCGAGACCCGCAGTCCGGGGCTGTCCGTCACCAGGTGCAGCAGTTCCACCTGCGCCCCGCGCAGCCGCGGCTGTTCCATCGTGGCGCGCAGGCGCCGGCGGACCATGCGCTGGATCCCGACGAGGAGGGCGGACAGCTCGTCGGCCGGCGCGACATCGAGCGGTGCGAGCTGCGTCGCGGTCATACCCTCATTTTAGCTCTCAGTGAGAGCTATCCGTCGAGGGCGCACGGGGGGACCCGGGCGCGCGCGGCCCGCGAGCGCTTCGAGGACGCGGGCGGCCTGCGGGTGCCATGACGTCGGGGATGCCGCGGACGGGGACGAAGCGGGCGCCGAGCGGGCTGCTCGTCTTCTGCGGGGGGACGGTCCGGCGGGTTTCGCGCCGCCCCCGCCGCCCGGGGCGGCGGGGCCTTCGGCGGCCGGGGCGGAAGTGCCGCCCGCCGCACTCTGGCGCCGCCGGAGGATCTCTGACAACATCTCAGCCGACGTGAACGAAACGTGTGCCAATCGTTCACGTTGCCCGCACAAAACCGGTCGTAGAGCGTTGTCGAGAGATACGAGGCCTGCCATGAAGACCTTACGGACCCACACCTCGCACCTGGTGACGGTCGTGCTGCTGCTCCTGGGCATGATGACCGCCGCGAGCGCGCAGGCGCAGGCAGCCCCGCAGCGGCTCGCCGGCAGCACGACCATCTGCTCCTTCTCCCCCGTCCCGGCCGGGTGGGTCGTCACCAGTTCGTACAGCAGCTGGGGCTGTCCCGGCTCCGGCGTCTCGTACACGATCACCGACACGGCCGGGCAGACCAACCTCGCCATCTGCTCCTTCTCCCCCAAGCCGGCCGGGTGGGTGGTGACCAGCTCGTACAGCACCGGCAACTGCGCGGGCAGCGGCATCGCCTACGGCTTCCACAACGTGGCCAACGACACCAACGTCGGCGTGTGCTCCATGTCGCCGATCCCGACCGGGTGGGTGATCAGCAGCTCGTACAGCAGCGGCAACTGCGCCGGCACCGGCGTCGCCTACACCCTCCACAACACGGCCAACGACACCAGCGCCGGCGCGTGCTCCATGACCCCGGTCCCGGCCGGGTGGGTCGTCACCAGCTCGTACAGCAGCGGCAACTGCGCCGGCACCGGCGTCGCCTACACCCTCTTCAAGATCACCACACAGACCTCCGCCGTCGTGTGCTCCTTCTCCCCGCTCCCCGCCGGGTGGGTCGTCAGCAGCTACTACCCCAGCAGCAACTGCTACGGCAGCGGCGTCGCCTACTCCATCCGGAAGGCCTGACCGCCGGCCGCACGGACGGACGGACGGACGGCACTGTCACCGCGGAGCGCCGGCCGGACCCCCACGAAGCCCCGCCGCCCCGCCACCCGGGGCGTCGGGGCCCTCGGCGCCCTGGGCGTCCTGGGCGGACGCTGCCCGCGCGCGCCGCGCAGCCGCGGCTCGTCCATGGTCTGGCGCAGAGCGATCGGTCCACGGATCGGAGGTGACGGCTCCTTCTGACGGTGCGGGTGGGCGGGGGTGCCCGCTGCCCCGCCGGGGCGGGGCCGGGCGGGCGGGCGCCGGTCGGGGGCCTCCCGGCCGAAGGGGCCTCAGTTCTTGACGTACCAGGGGGTGATGAAGCCCTTCTTGGTGCGGTCGCGGGACCACGTCGTCACGCCGTCGGAACCCAGGGCGTTGATGGTGAAGTCGAGGTCGTCGAGCTTCTTGCTGAACGTCACCTTGCCGGTGAAGTAGCCGCCCAGCGAGTTCCAGTCGCTGTGGGTGGTGCGGAACCAGACGGCGTGGTCGAGGCCGATCACGAAGTCCACCCACTCGCCGGTGCGCAGCAGCCAGGGGCTCTCGCCGTCGCCGTAGGCGCCGCCGCAGTAGAAGCTGCCGTTGTCGAAGCCGAGTTTGCTGGTGCAGACCTGGGGGAGGTCGCCGGCCTGCGCGGGGGTGGCGGCCAGTGCGGTGGTGGCGAGCAGGGCGAGGGTGGCGAGCGCGGTTGCGGTCTTGTTCACGGAGGCCTCCGGCGGGGTGGGACGGGCAGGGCAGGGCCAGGGCAGGGGACGGCCGTGGCGTAAGGCCGGCGGTCGTCCGCACGGGCCTTGGGTGCCCATCCTTGCGCAGGGCTGATGCTTGATCAACTTCTGGTGCCGCAGGCGGTCCGTGTGCGGACCGGCCGTGTCCGGGAAGGCGTTTTTCTTGTCCTGTGCGGGAGTTGGCGGGCGTTGGGGTGAACCTTGTGGCCGCGCCGGCCGTTCCCGGCGGCCGGTCAGACGGCGGCGAGGGCGGGGGCCGGGGCGGGGCGGGTGCGGCAGTCGTCGGTGAAGGCGAGGGCGCGCAGGTGGTAGGGGCGGGCGGCGTGGCCGAGGGAGAGGTTGTGGCCGGCGCCGTGGGCGGTGACCAGGCGGGCCAGGCCGTGGGGGAAGGCGGCGGTCAGTGCGGTGCGGGCGGCCGGATCCAGGCGCCACCAGTGCTCGTGTTCGGCCAGGGTCAGGCGCACCGGGACCCGGACGCGGGCGGCGAGGGCGCTGTAGCGGGCGGGCCAGTCGGCGAGTTCGTGGGATTCGAGGGCGGGGACGGGGGTGAGCAGGGTGCGGGCGGCGTGGAAGGTGCCGGGCGGGTAGAGGCCCAGGGGGCCCCAGTTGAGGCGGCCGCCGCCGGCGAGGTCGTCGGGGCGCTCCCACGCGCCGGGGGTGTAGTGCTGGGCGAGGCCGTTGAGGTCGGCGCCGAGCAGGGGCAGGCGGGGGTGGTGGGGCCAGTGGGCGGCGAGGGTCAGGGCGATCTTGCCGCCGAAGGAGTGGGCGAGGAGTTGGACGCCGGCGCCGGTGGGGTGGGCGCGGGCGTAGTCGGTGAGGGCGGCGTGGAGGGTGGCGGCCTGGTCGGCGATGAGCTGGCCGTGCGGGAGGCGGTGGGCGGAGGCGCCGTGGCCGGGGCGGTCGAGGGCCAGGACGGTGTAGCCGAGGTCGGCGGCGAGGGTGAGCAGGCTGGTGTCGGGGTGGGCGGGGCCGGCGAAGTAAGCGGCGCGCATGCCGCGGCCGTGGATGGCGAGGATGACGGCTTTGGGTTCGCCGTGTTCGGGTTCGGCGACCAGGGCGGACAGGGGGATGCCGTCGGCGTCCAGGACGAGGGAGCGGGTGCGGGTGCGGGTGCGCGGCGGGTGGGTGCTCATGCGGCGGCCCCGGCGCGGGCGGCGTCGAGGGTGGTGAGCCAGGTGTCGATGTCGTCGGTGCGCAGCAGGGCGGTGCCGACCAGGAGTGCGGCGTAGCCGGCGTCGAGGAGGCGGGCGGCGGTGTCGGGGTCGGTGATGGCGGAGGCGGAGACGGGGGCGCGGCAGCCGGCGGCGCGGACGGCGGGTAGCAGGCGCAGGCTGCGCTCGAGGTCGCCGGGGTCGCGTTCGCGGGTGCGGATGTCCTTGTTGTTGACGGCGATGACGCACTGGTCGGTGTGGGGCAGGTGGTCGAGTTCGTGGTCGTGGGTGATCTCGACGAAGGGGGTCAGGCCCAGGCCGAGGGCGCAGGTGACGAGGCGGCGTAGGGAGGTGGCGGGCAGCAGGGCTGCGGTGAGCAGGACGGCGGAGGCGCCCATGGCGTGGGCGGCTTCGAGTTGGGCGGGGCGGGTGAGGAAGTCTTTTTGCAGGACGGGCAGGGTGGTGGCGGCGGTGACCTCGCGCAGCAGGCGGGTGGTGCCGCCGAACCAGCGGCCGGTGACGACGGACAGGCAGGGGGCGCCGGCCTGTTCGTAGCGGGTGACGAGGTCGGTGACGGTGCGTGGGCCGAGGAGGTCGGTGCCGTGGGGGTCGCGGAGTTTGACTTCCATGATGAGGGGGCGCTCGGCGGTGAGGAGGGCGTCGAGGAAGCCGGTGGGGTGGCTCATGCGGTGGCCTCCTGGAGGCGGGGGTGCCAGGCGCGGGTGAGGGCGGTGACGGCGTCGCGGGTGAGGCGGCCGGTGCGGTCGCGGGCGGCGGTGTCGATGTCGGCGCCGGCGTAGAGGGGGTGGTCGGTGACGGTGCGGTAGGTGTCGCGGTTGGTGGTGTCGAGGCCGCCGGCGAGGAGGAAGGGGGTGTTCAGGCGGGGTAGCAGGGCGTGGATGTGGTGGGGGTCCAGGCTCTGGCCGGTGGAGCCGATGCGGCCGTCGTCGGTGACGGTGTCGAGCAGGAACAGGTCGCATCCGGCGCGTTCGAAGGCGGGGGTGAAGGCCCGTTCGAGGCAGCGTCCTCTGGCGAGGTGGAGGACTTTGACGAGGACGGCGTAGGGCAGTCGTTCGCGCAGGTCGGCGACGAGGGCGGGGCTCTGGTAGGCGTGGAGCTGGATCCAGCGGATGCCGGTGGCGCGGGCGAGGCGGGCGAGGTGGTCGGCGTCGTCGAGGAAGGTGACGAGGACGGGTTCCAGGCCCAGGCGGATGGCGGTGGCGGCGAGGTCGGCGAGGTCGTCGGTGGTGAGGTCGGCGGGGCCGCCGGGGATGCCGTGCCACAGGCCGACCAGGGTGGGGCCGGTGTCGGCGAGCAGGGCGAGGTCGGCGCGGGTGCGGGCGCCGCACACCTTGAGGTGGCCGGGGCGCAGCGTGAGCCCGGGCGCCGGCGCGGCGGCGGCGGGCGGCACGGCCGGTGCGGCGGGGGCTGCGGGGGCTGCGGGGGCGGGTGGTGCGGCGGGGGCGGTCATTTGCCGAGTCCGAGCATGGCGGCGATGCGGTTGTACTGGATCTCGTTGCTGCCGGAGTAGATGGTGCCGGCGACGGCGTTGCGGACGTCCTTCTCCAGTCCGTACTCGGACATGTAGCCGTTGCCGCCGAAGACCTGGACGGCGGCGAGCGAGGTGGCGAGGTTGGATTCGCTGGTGAGGAGTTTGGCGATGGCCATGTCGACGGTGACGTTGTCGCCGGCTTCGAGGCGCTGGGCGGTGTCGTAGAGCCATTTGCGGGCGGTCTCGAGGCGGATCTTGGTGTCGACGATCTTGTTGGCGACGGACTGGTAGGAGCCGATGGGCTTGCCGAAGGACATGCGGGTCTTGGCGTAGTCGAGGCAGCGGGCGAGGCGGTGCTGCATCTCGCCGGTGTTGACGATGAAGGAGTAGAGGATCTCGCGTTTCATGACGTGGTCCAGGACCATGAAGCCGCCGCCGACCCGGCCCAGGACGCGGTCCTTGGGCACGCGTACGTCGTCGAGGAAGAGTTCGGACAGCGGGGAGGTACGCAGGCCCATCTTCTTGATGGGGTTGCCGCAGGTCAGGCCGGGGGTGTCGGCGTCGAGGAGGAAGGCGGTGACGCCGAGCGCCCCGCCCTGGGGGTGGGTGCGGGCGTAGACGACGATGACGTCGGCGACGGGGCCGTTGGAGACGAAGGTCTTGGCGCCGGTGAGGACGAAGTGGTCGCCGTCGCGCACGGCGCGGGTGCGCATCTGCATGGCGTCGGAGCCGCTGTCGGATTCGGTGATGGCGTGGGCGCCGATGGCTTCGCCGGAGGCGATGCGCGGCAGGTAGGCCTCTTTGAGGGCGGGTGAGCCGAAGGCCTGCAGGGGGACGCCGGTGGAGGCGAGGGAGGTGGTGACGGAGAAGTTGAGGCCGCCGTCGCGGCAGGCGTGGCCGAGGCCTTCGAGGACGTACATGGTGGTGAGCAGGGATTGGCCCAGGCCGCCGTAGCGTTCGTCGAAGGGCAGGGCGAGGATGCCGGTCTTCTGGATCAGGCGCCACTTGTCGTGGGAGAAGGCGGCCTGTTCGTCGCCTTCGATGTGGCCGGCGCTCAGGTCGTCGCCGAAGCGGGCCAGGCCCTCGCGCAGGGCCTTCTGGTCGGCGTTCCAGCGGATCACGGTGTTGCCGCCTTCCTCCCGGGCCCGTGACCGGGCCCGGGGTGGCAGGCCGGCGTCGGGCGCCGGCGCTCGTCTGAACAGAGGTCCTCGCGGACGGAAGGTCTCGCCTGGGGCCTGTGGGCGGGCCCTAGTAGGCGGAGGAGGAGTGGGCGTCGAGCTGGTGGACCTCGTCGCCGCGCAGGGCCGGGGAGAAGACGCAGACCAGGCGCAGGTCCTCGTGGGGGCTGGCGATCAGGTAGTGGGCGTCGTGCTCGTCGAGGGCGTAGAGGCGGCCGGGGGTGATGGGGTGGGTGTTGCCGTCCATGTCGACGACCTCGCCGGAGCCGGCGATGCAGTAGCAGGCCTCGAGGTGGTTGCGGTATTCGAGGCGGGACTTGGTGCCGGCGTTGACGATGGTGTCGGTGAGGCTGTAGCCGAGGCCGTCGCCGGCCACCAGGAAGCGGCGGGACAGGCCGTTGCCCCATTCGACGGTCTTCACGTCGGCGATGTCGCGGATCAGCATGCGGGGTGTTCCTCTCGGGTGGTGGTGCCGGCGGGTGTGAGGGCGGTACCGGTGGTGGTGCCAGTGGTGGCGCTAGTGGTGGTGCCGGTGGTGGTGCCGGTGGTGGTGCCGGTGCTGGTGGTGCGTCCGCCGGGTGCGTCCGGGTGTGGGGGACGGGTGGGGCGGAGGTCGGTGAGGAAGGCGCCCAACTCCCTCACGGCGTCGAGGCCGTGGGTGTGGGCGTGCTCCAGGCGGGCGACGGCGGCGGAGCCGACGATCGCCGCATCCGCGCCGCTGTCGGCGACGGCGGCCAGGTCGGCGGCGGTCTTGACGCCGAAGCCGACGGCGACGGCGGTGTCGGGGGCGGCGCGGCGCAGCGCGGTGACGGTGTCGGCGAGCGTGTGGTGGCCGGTGGCGGGGGTGGTGCCGGAGCGGCCGTAGTGGGCGACGAGGTAGACGTAGGCGCCGGTGGCGCCGTGGGCGGCGTCGGCGAGGACCTGGGGGGTGGAGGCGGGGTAGCAGGTGGTGACCTGGGGCAGGCCGGTTGCGCGCATCGCGTGCTGCCAGGCGGGGCGCACGCGTGGGGGCAGGGCGTGGACGAGCAGGGCGCGGGCTCCGGCCTGGGCGATGGCCGAGGTGGTGGTGGCGGGGTCGCGGTGGCGCAGGCTGTGGCTCCAGTCGGCGAGCAGGGCGACCTTGAGGCGGGTCAACCGCGGGGTGAGGTCGGCGAGTTCGGCCAGGACGGTGTCCAGGGTGGTGCCGGCCTGGAGGGCGCGGGCGGCGGAGCGGCGGATGACGGGGCCGTCGGTGGGCGAGTTGGGGAAGGGGACGGCGAGTTCGAGGACGTCCACGCCGTGGGTGTCGAGCATGAGGGCGAGGTCGGCCAGGGGGGCGGCGGGGTCGCCGGCGTTGAGGAAGACGGCCAGGCCCAACTCGCCCGGGGGGAAGAGGGGTTCTGGGGGGACGGGTCCTGGGGGGAGGGGTCCTGGGGGGAAGGGGGGTTCAGACACCGGCTGCCTCCTGGCGGCGGGCGCCGGAGGCGGCGCCGGGTGGGGTTCCGGGGCGGGTTCCGGGGCGGGCGCGCAGGCGTTCGGCCAGGGCGCGGGGGGCGCCGTCGGCGAGGGCGTCCAGGGCGGCGGTGTACGCGGTGGCCCAGTGGGTGTGGCGGCCGGAGGCGAGGGCGAGGGCGGCGGCGTTGAGGGCGATCGTGTGGGTCGCGGTGGGGCCGGCCTGGGCGGCGAGGGCGCGCAGGAAGTGGCCGGTGAGGTCGTCGGGGTGGGGTGCGAGGTCGGCGAGGGTGCCGGTGGCGGGGGCGACGGAGCCGGCGGGCAGGTGGATGGCGCCGTCGGGGGTGTGGAGGGTGTTGTCGGCGAAGGGCAGGAGTTCGTCGGCGCCGGCGTTGTTGTGGGCCAGCCACAGGGTGCGGCCGGTGACGTGGCCGGCGAGGTGGCGCAGCGTGTCGAGGGGGGCGGTGACGCCGGCACCGGTGAGCTGGGCGGTGACGGGGACGGTGGCGATGAGGGGGCCGAGGGTGTTGAGGGCGTGGCCGAAGGGTTTGAGGGTGAGGGGGTAGAGGGTGCGGGCGAGGCGGGTGAGGGCGGGCGGGTAGACGTGGGGGCCGGCGAAGGCGATGCCGTGGTGGGCGAGGTGGTCGGCGGTGGCGGTGTGGCTGGAGGTGAGGGTGATGCCGAGGCGTTCGAGGAGGTCGACGGAGCCGGTGGCGCTGGTGTAAGCGCGGGAGCCGGTTTTGACGACGGGGATGCCCATGGCGGCGGCGGTGAGGGCGGCGGCGGTGGAGAGGTTGAAGGTGGCGGGGCCGCCGCCGGTGCCGACGATGTTGACGCTGGCGGGGTGGGTGGGGCCGGGGTGGGGGGCGCGTTCGGTGAGGGAGGTGGTGAGGGCGGTGAGGGTGGCCGGGTCGGGCAGGCGGGTGGTGAGGCTGGCCAGCAGGGCCGCCGCCTGGGCCCGGTCGCTGTCGCGGGCCGGGCCCAGGGTGCGGTGTTCCAGCTGGTCCCACCACGAGCGCCAGGCGTCCAGGGGGACGGGGCGGCCGGCGAGGAGTGCGGTGAGGGCCGGGTGCATGGGTCAGCGGCCGGCCGTGGCGGTGGCCGCGGTGCGGCGCTGGGTGATGAAGGCGTCGATGGCGGTGACGGAGCGGAAGTTGTTGGGGTCCAGGTCGGTGTCGTCGACGGGCAGGGCGAAGTGGTCTTCGACCCAGGCGATGAGTTTGAGGACGCCGAGGCTGTCGATGACGCCGTCGGAGAGCAGGTCGTGGTCGTCGGCGAGCTGGTCGGGGGTGACGTCGGGCAGGAATTCCTCGATCAGGAACCGCTTGATCCGGTCGATGTTGCTCATGGTGGCAACTCCCTTGCGTGGTAACGGAAATGGGACAGGGGTGGTGGTCAGGTGGTGGGCAGGACGGCTTTGCGGTCGACCTTGCCGGTGGAGGTCTTGGCGAGGGGCTCGTCGTGGATGGCGAGTTTCTCGGGGACGGCGGCGCGTGGCAGGTTGCGGGCCAGGTGTTCGCGCAGGGTGAGGGTGTTGAGGGCGGAGCCGGGGGTGCGCTGGACGGCGGCGTGCAGGCGTTTGCCGGTCAGCGGGTCGGGGGCGGCGGCGACGGCGGCTTCCAGGACCTCGGGGTGGGTGAGCAGGACGCGTTCGACCTCGGCGGTGTTGACGGCGACGCCGCGGACCTTGACCTGGAAGTCGGCGCGGCCGGTGAGGTGGACGCGGCCCTGGTCGTCGCGGGTGACGAGGTCCCCGGTGCGGAACCACCGCCGTCCGGGGCCGGCGCCTTCGGGCTGGGTGGTGAAGCGGCCCGTGTCGCGGGAGCGGTCCAGGTAGCCGGCCGCCTGGAAGGGGGTGGAGACGTACAGTTCGCCGCTGCCCGCGCCGTTGACGGGGGTGCCGTCGGGGGCGGCGATGAGGGTGCGGACCCCGGGCAGCGGGGATCCGATGGGCACGGGCAGGGCGGCGGCGGCGTCCAGGCGGTCCAGGCGGTGCCAGAAGCTGTCGTTGGTCTCGGTGCAGCCGTAGATGTTGTAGAGGCCGGCGCCCGGGAGCAGGGCGGGCAGGACGGCGAGGGTGCGGGCGTCGATGGCGTCGCCGGTGAACACGGCGTGCTCGACGCTGTCCAGCACCGTGGCGCCCGCGCCCTGCCCGGCGCCCTGCCCGGCGCCCTGCCCGGGGGCGTGGCCGGCGGCCTGGCCGGCGGCCTGGACGAGCAGGGCGTAGGCCAGGGGGACGGCCTGCAGGACGTGCGGGCGGTGGCGGGTCAGCTGGGTGAGCAGGTGGCGGCCGCTGAGGGCGTGGGCGGGGTCGATGAGCAGGCAGGTGCCGCCGGCGGCGAGGGTGGCCCACACGTCGAGCAGGGCGAGGTCGAAGTTCAGCGGCGCGTAGTTGGCGACGGTACGGCCGGGGCCGAGGTCGAAGGTGTCGTGGGCCCAGGCGGTGAAGCGGTCGACGGCGCTCTGCGCGAGGGGGACGATCTTGGGCAGGTCGGTGGAGCCGGAGGTGGTGAGCATGAAGGAGGTGCCGGCCGCGAGGGTGGGCACGGGTGCGACCTGGGCCAGGACGGGCAGGGCGGGGGTGTCCTGGCCGAGGGGGGCGAGCAGGCGGCGGGCGCCGGCCTGGGCGAAGAGGGCGGCCAGCAGCGCGGGGGCGAGCTGCGGGGAGGGCAGCAGGAAGGGGCGGCGTTCCATCAGACAGGCCAGGACCAGGGCGATCGCCGCGGGCGACTTGACGGCGAGCAGGCCCACCGGCTCCCCCGGCGCCAGCCGCAGGGCGCTCAGGCGCCGGCGCTCGGCCTCGGCGAGGGCGGCGAGTTCGCCGTAGCTGGTGGCCTGGTCGTGCCAGAGCAGGGCGGGCGCGTGGGGGCGGGCCCGGGCGTGGGCGGTGAACGCGTCGGGCAGCGGCAGCGGCGCCGGGGCAGCCTGGGGGGTCCCGGCGGTGTGGGCGGTCCCGGCAGTGTGGGCGGTCCCGGCGGCGTGGGCGGTCCCAGGGTTGTGGGCGGTCCCGGCAGTGTGGGCGGTCCCGGCAGTGTGGGCGGTCCCGGCAGTGTGGGCGGTCCCGGCGGTGTGGGCGGTCCCGGCGGTGTGGGTGGTGCCGGGGTTGTGGGTGGTCATCGGGTTCACTCCCCCGCCGGGGCGATCCGCGCCCAGCCGGCCTTGACGGCGGTCCCCGCGTCGGTGGCGATCGTGAACCGCACCACCGTGGCGCCGTCGTAGGGCTGCAGGGTCAGGCGCAGTGCGGTACCGGGGCGGGTGGGGGCGGCGAAGCGGGCGCCGAGGGCGGTGACGCGGGCGGGGTCGGCGCCGGCGTGGCGATCGGTGATCTCCTCGGCGGCGAGTGCGACCAGGTGCATGCCGTGGGTGATGATTCCGGGGAAGCCGGCCGTGCGGGCGGCGGTGTCGTCGAGGTGGATCGGGTTGAAGTCGCCGGAGGCGGCCGCGTAGGCGGCGGTGTCGGCGGCCGTCAGGGTGCGGGTGAGGGTGAGCGGTGCGCCGTCGGGGGTGGTGCCGGGGTGGGCGGCGGGGGCGAGGGTGCCGTACGGCTCGGTGCGGGTGGCGCCGAGCAGGAGGGCGGAGGTGGCGAGGTCGGCGACCGGGGTGCCGGTGTCCGCCCGGGTGAGGCGGGTGGTCAGGGCCAGGCGGGTACCGCGGGCCTCGCGGCGCACCGCGCTCACCTCGACGGCGATGTCGAGGCCGCCGGGGGTGAGGGGGGTGTGGGTGTGGATGTCCTGGGCGAGGTGGACCACGCCGGTGAAGCCGGGGTCGCCGGCGGTCAGGGCGGTGACGGTGTGCTGGGCCAGGGCATGGGCGGCGACGAAGGGGTGCGCGGGGCACGCCCCGGCACGGTCCGCGGCGGTGAGGCCGGTGCGGGCCGCGGCGCGGTAGGCGTCCAGGTCCCGTGCGGTGACGGTCAGCCGGGTGCGCCGCAGGGGCGGGGAGGTCGTGGTCATAGCGGGGTCACCACCAGGGTCGCGTTGTGGCCGCCGAAGCCGAACGAGTTGGACAGCACCGGGCCCAGTCGGATGGGGCGCGCGGCGGTGTGGACGACGTCGAGGTCCAGGCCCTCTTCGGTCTTCTCGTGGTTGGCGGTGGGAGGAACGGTGCGGGTGTTCATGGCCTCGATGGCGGCGATCAACTCGACGGCGCCGGCGGCGCCGATCAGGTGGCCGATGGCGCCCTTGGTGGAGGTGACCGGCACGCCGTGGGGGCCGAACACGGTGCGCAGGGCGGCGGCTTCGGCGCGGTCGTTGTGCACGGTGGAGGTGCCGTGGGCGTTCACGTGGGCGATGTCGGCGGGGGTGAGGCCGGCGTCGGCCAGGGCGGCGCGCATCGCCGCCACGGCGCCGGCGCCGTCGGGGCGCGGGTTGGACAGGTGGTAGGCGTCCGAGGTGGAGCCGTAGCCGGCGAGCAGCGCGTGGGGGCGGGCGCCGCGGGCGTTCGCGTCGGCGAGGCGTTCCAGGACGAGGAAGCCGGCGCCTTCGCCCATCACGAAGCCGTCGCGTTCGGTGTCGAAGGGGCGGGAGGCGCGGGCGGGGTCGTCGTTGCGCAGGGAGTGCGCGCCGAGGTTGCCGAACGCGGCGAGGGTGACCGGGGTGAGGGTGGCCTCGCAGCCGCCGGCGAGGACGACGTCGGCGCGTCCGCTCTCCAGCAGCAGCGCGGCGTGGCCGATCGCGTCCGCGCTGGAGGCGCAGGTCGTGGCGATCGTCAGCGCCGGTCCGCTCCAGGAAAGGCGCATCGCGATCTGCGCGGCGGCCGCGTTGGGCATGGTGACCAGCGGCATCAGCGGGGAGACCCGCAGCGGCCCGTGCCCGGTGTACAGGGCGGATTCGCGGTCGCTGGTGGTGCGTCCGCCCACCGCGTTGCCGACCACGATCGCGCTGCGTCCCGGTTGCGGTTCGGGGCTTCCGGCGTCGCGGTGGGCGGCCAGCGCGGCCAGGGTGCCGTAGTGGGCGAACGGGTCGAGGCGGCGGGCGTCCTTGGCCGGCACCGGGCCGGCGGCGGGCAGGCCGGTGACGCGGCAGCCCAGGCGCACCTTGTGGCGGGCCAGGGCCGGGTCGTCCAGGGCGGTGGCGGTGGAGCGCCCGGAGGCGACGGTTCGCCAGAACTCCCGGACGGTGTGGCCGGCGGGGCTGACCACGCCGAGGCCGGTGACGGCGATCGGCGGGCGGGCGGGCGGGGCCATGGCTTCCTCTCCTGTCCAGGCCGGGTGGTGGCGGGTGGTCAGATCAGGCCGGTCTGGGCGGCGGCGCTCAGGAACGCGTCGGCGGCGAAGTCGATGTCGGCCGCGGTGTGGCGGGCGGTGACCGCGATGCGCAGCCGGGCCAGGTCGTTGGGCACGGCGGGGGTGACCACGGGCAGGCCGATGACGCCGGCCTTGCGGCAGGCGGTGGCGTAGTCGTAGGCGGCGTCGTCGGTGCCGGCGATGACGGGCAGCACGGCGGTGGTGGAGTCCATGGTGGAGATGCCGGCCGCGTTCAGGCGCTCGCGCAGGCGCTGGGCCTGGACCTGGGTGTGGGTGACGCGTTCGGGTTCGCGGCGCAGGATCCGCAGGGACTCCAGGGCCGCGCCGGTCTGGGCGGGGCCCAGGGCGGCGGAGAACAGGAACGGGCGGGCGGCGTAGCGCAGGTGGCCGATGAGGTCGTGGCTGCCGGCGACCCAGCCGCCCATGGAGGGGATGGCCTTGGAGAGGGTGCCGAGTTTGACGTCGACGCGCACCTGGTGGCCGAAGTGTTCCTCGATGCCGCCGCCGGTGGCGCCGATGACGCCGAGGGCGTGGGCCTCGTCGACCATGAGCAGGGCGTCATAGCGGTCGCAGACCTCGCGCAGTTCGGGCAGCGGGGCGATGTCGCCGTCCATGGAGTAGACGCTGTCGACGATGACCAGGCGCACCCCGGTGGGGGCGGCGGCCTTGAGGCGGCGCTCGAGGTGGTCGACGTCGTTGTGGCGGAAACGGGTCACGGTGGCCCCGGACAGGCGGCAGCCGTCGACGATGGAGGCGTGGTCGTACTTGTCGATCAGGACGGTGTCGCCCTGGCCGACCAGGGCGCCCACGGTGCCGACGTTGGCGGCGTAGCCGGAGCCGAAGACCAGGGCGCGCTCGCGGTGGGCGTAGCTGGCGACCTCGGCTTCCAGTTCCTCGTGCAGCGGGATGGTGCCGGCCAGGGCGCGCACGCCGTGGTTGCCGGTGCCGTAGACGTCGACGGCGGCCTTGGCGGCGGCGACCACGCGCTCGTCGCCGGCCAGGCCGAGGTAGCTGTAGCCGGACATCATGAGCAGGCGCTCGCCGTCGAGGTCGCAGTAGGCGCTGTCGCGTTCCATGGTGTAGGCGACGAAGCTGTTGCGCCGGGAGGGGTCGGACTCCAGTGCGGCCACCCGGGCATTCGTTGCGGCGAGCTTCGGCTCCAGGCGGTCCCATGCTCCGGTGGCGTTCACGGGCGTTTCTCCTTCACGGCGTCACGGCTTCGGGGGCTTTCACAGGTCTCACGGCTACACGGGTCTCACAGGTCTCGCGGCTTCGCGGGTCTCACGGGTCTCACGGCTTCGCGGGTATCGCGGGTATCGCGGGTTTTCGCGGGTTTTCGCGGGCGGTTCTTCGGCGGCGTTCCGGGTGGCGTTCCGGTTTGTTTCCGGTTTCCGTCCGGTTCGTTTCCGGAGGTTTCCCGGCGGGGCGTTTCACGGTGGCTGCGGGCGGGATTTCTCGAAGCCTTCACGCGGGCTGCTCAAGGATGGCTACATTTCTACGGCAGGATGCGCAAGGCGTCCGCAATAGCCGCTTCTTTGGCCTGCGGAAACCATCTGACGTGCGGAAACATTGCGTCCACGACGCATCGACCGGCCGGCGGGTATGTTTTCGCGGCCGGTGTTGACACCGCGCCTCGCGCCGAATGTATGGTCAAAATCCGCCGAAACCGAACGGCTGGTCGGCGGCGCATCCGTCCCGTTCCGGGTTTCCCGCTTTCCCATGCCGACAGCCCGGCACGGGCCGTCACTTCCGCTTTGCCTCAAGGGGGTTGGAGCTACGTTGAACGGCTTCAGGGAAGACAGTCCGTCCGGCAGATCGGGGGCGCGGCGATGCTGATCCGCCTCACCGGCCTGGTCGCGATCGAGCACGAGAACGGTGCCCCGCAGCACCTGTCCAGCGCCCAGGCCCAGGTGGCGTTCGCCCGCCTGGTCCTGGAGCGCTCCGGCGGCACCAGCCGCGACCAGCTGGCCGACACCATCTGGCCCGACGGCCTGCCCGACACCTGGGCCTCGGCCCTGCGCAGCGTGGTCAGCCGGGTACGGGCCTTCGTCACCGACCCCGGCCAGGGGCCCGGCGCCACCCCGCTGATCGCCCAGGGCGGGCGCTACGTGCTGCGCCTGCCGGCCGACGCGGCGGTGGACCTGGAAGCCGCCGCCTGCGCCGTCGGCGAAGCCGGCGAGGCCCTGGCGGCGCGCAGCCACGCGGTGGCCCAGCAGCTGGCCGCCGGCGCGCTGGCCAACCTGCGCGGCTCGTTCCTGCCCGACCACGAGGGCGACTGGGCGCAAGGGGTACGCGAACACGTCGAGGAACTGCGCATCAGCGCGCTGGAGACCGCGAGCCTGGCCGCCTCCGCCCTCGGTGAGGAACACCACGCGCTGCGCTGGGCCGACGAGGCGGTGCGCCGCGCCCCGTTCCGCGAAAGCGCCTACCGCTGCCGCATGGAAGCCCTCGCCGCCTCCGGCAACCGCGCCGAGGCCCTGCGCTGCTACCAGCAGCTGCGCCAGGTCCTGGCCGAGGAACTGGGCATCGACCCGGCCGCCGAGACCCAGGAGCTCTACCTCGCCCTGCTGCGCACCCCCACCCCCGCGCCCCCCGCCCCGTCGGCGGTACGGCCGGTGGACCCGGTCCTGATGGGCATCTTCGAACCCCTCGCCCTCACCCGCCTGCCCCGCCCCGCCCCCACCCCGGCCCGCGCCGCCTGACCCCGGGGCCACCCCCCTCTCCCTCTCCTCTCCCCGCGCCTGTCCCCTTCCCCGCGCCCCCGACAAGGGGCGCGGGGAGAGGGGCACGCACCGCCGGCCCCTCCCGCACCCACCCGCCCGGCACCCACCGCCCGGCGCACCCCGGGCGCACGCCGCTCCCCCTACGGCGCCCCGCCCCCACCACACACCCACCCGCCCGGCACCCACCGCCCGGCACCCACCACCGGGCACGCACCGCCGGCCCGGCTCCCGGCGCGACCGTCCTCCCGTCCGGCCCGGCCCGGTGGGCCCCTCCCGTCCCCACCACGCACCCACCCGCCCCTTCCCCGTCCCGCTTCTCCCCGCGCCCCCGCCCCGCTTCCCCGTGCGACCGCCCGCCCGTCCGGCCCGGCCCGCTGGGCACGCTCCGTCCCGGCGGGTCCCCTTGCGCCCCTCGGGTGTGTTGCGGAGGTGTTGCGGTGGGCGTGGCAGATGGGTCGGGCGTAGTAGCGTCGGGGCGTGAAGTCGCGCGCACGGCGCGGTTTTTGACCATGGGACGGACGGGGGTCGAGTGTTGGGAAGGGGTGGTGGGTGTGGGACGGGCACGCGTGGCGGCGCGGATGATCGAGCACCCTGGTGTGGAGGACGTGAGCGTCCAGCGGGTGCTGGAGGCGCTCGCTGATCCGGCCCGCAGGTCGGTGGTGCGCACGCTCGCGCACTCGGGAGCCGATCTGAGTTGCGGTTCCTTCGACTTGCCGGTCGGGCGTTCGACCTCCAGTCACCACTTCAGCGTGCTGCGCGAGGCGGGACTGCTGCGCCAGTACTACGTGGGGACCACCAAGATGAACGCGTTGCGCAGCGAGGAGCTGGAGGACCGTTTCCCGGGCCTGCTGTCGGCGGTGGTGGCCGCCGCCGACGCGGAGGCCCTGGACACCGCACCCTCCTGACAGGTTCCGATGGTCCGTCAACTCCCGCCAGTGATAACACTCTTGCCGATCGCGGGCGCCGGTTCCGGGTGCCAGTTCCCGGCGCCGGTCCGCGGGCGGCGGTTCCGGGTGGCGGTGGGCGGGTGGCGGTGGGCCTCGGCCGTGGCGTCGGGGCCCTCGGGGAGGCGGGCGGAGCGGGGCGCGTAGGCTGTCCGTCCATGATCGGGAACGCCGGGACCGGGGACGACGGGCAGGGCTGGGCCGCGACCCTGCGGTGGGTCCAGGGCGCACTGGCGCCCGGTGAGCGGATCGCGCAGGTGACAGCGCTCAAGGGCGGGTGGACCTCGCGGATGCGCCGCCTGGACATCGAACGCCCGGGCGGCGACGGGCCGTACGCGCTGGTGCTGCGCTCCTTCGTCACGCCGTTCTACCGCCGCCACGCCCCGGCCCTGCTGGCCCGCGAGGCCGGCGTGCTGGGCCTGCTGGAGAACGGCGGCGTCCCGGCCGCGCGCCTGTTCTCCCTCGACGAGCACGGCGCGGCCTGCGACCACCCGTCGCTGGTGATGACGCACCTTCCCGGCGGTGTGCGCCTGGCCCAGGACGCGGACACCGGCCGGCGCGCGGACCTGCTGGCCGCCCAGCTCGCCGCCGTCCACGCCGTCGAGGTCGGTGAGCAGCGGCGCCCGCGCGTCTGGCAGGCGTGGACGGCCCCCGACCTCGTCCGCGTCCCCGGGCACACGCGGCGCCCCGCGCTGTGGGCGCGGGCGGTGGAGGCGATCCGCCGCGAGGCGCCCGCGCACCGCCCGTGCTTCCTGCACCGCGACTTCCACCCCGGCAACGTGCTGTTCACCGGCGCCGGGGAGCAGCTGGCGGTCAGCGGGGTGGTCGACTGGGTGGAGACGTCCTGGGGCCCGGCCGACCTGGACGTCGCCCACTGCTCCACCGCGCTGGCCCTGCTCCACGGCCCCGCGGCCGGCCTGGCCTTCGCCGAGCGCTACCGCGACGCCGGCGGCCGCCCCCTCGCCGAGGGCGGCGACCACCTGTACTGGCGGCTGCTGGACGCCCTCGCCTTCGCCCCGGACGCGGAGAAAGTCGCCGTCCCCTGGCGCGAACTGGGCCGCACCGACCTGACCCCGGACGTCCTGATTGCCCGTCTGGAGGACTACCTGCAAGCCCTGTTCGACCGCTACGCCTGACCGCCCCCGCCTACCGGCCCCGGCCCTCCCGCGACCGGAACAGGCACCCGCGCGCCGGCGTTCGACGTGGTGCCCGACGGCCGGGCCTGCCCGCCGGTGAGGTCCGCGCGGCGGCGCCCCTTGACGGTCGAGGGCGTCCCGGTAGCGTCCCGGTCGTACGGCATCCTTGATCGCCACGGCTTCCGGGACCGCGCCGTCGGCGGCGTCGCTCACAGTCCGGCTTTCGGCCACCGGGCCGCCCCGCCCCCGTTCCCGCCGCCTTCGTTCACGCCGCCGTCGTTCCCGCCGGTGTGCTCTGCCGCGTCGCCATGCCCCACCCCCTCTCCTACCGCCCGCCCCCCGTTACCTATTTCGTGCATCGACGGACCGCTGATGAGGGGCTTGAGCACCGGCTTCACCCGAGCCGGAAGAGCTCTCCGTACCGTGGATGTGGCAGCTCGGTGCCAAGAAGGCAAGGCCGGACGAAAGCGGGATGGAGGAGCCTGCACGTGATCGACACCAGCAACATCGACGTCTTGCTCGGCCTGGACGTCGGCGAGGGCGAACATCACGCCACCGCCGTCACACCGGGCGGGAAGAAGGTGTTTCGACAAGCGCCTGCCCAACACCGAACCCAAACTCCGAGAGCTGTTCGCGAAACTCCAGGCCAAGCACGGAACGGTGCTGGTCGTGGTCGACCAGCCGTCCTCCATCGGCGCCTTGCCTCTGGCGGTCGCCCGGGACACGGGCTGCCCGCTCGCCCGTCTGCCGGGCTGACGATGCGGCGGATCGCCGACCTCTACGCCGGCCTCGCCCCGGCCACCCGGAGCTCGGACTCCTCGATCCGCGGCGAACAGCCCTCCAGGCGGGGAAACAAGCAGCTCAAACGGGCCTTCTCCCTCTCCGCGTTCGCCGCACTCGGCGACCCGGCATCGCGGGCCCACTACGACAAGAAGATCGGCCAAGGGAGCACCACACCCAGGCCCTGCTCTGCCTCGCCAGACGCCGGGCCGACGTCCTGTTCGCGATGCTCCGCGACGGAACCTTCTACGAGCCCCAACCCGCTGCGGCTGGGTGAAAAGCCCGGACCGCTCGATCAGTCCTCCGGCCGAAGCCGCTGACGAGCCGCCTCAAGCCGCTGGCCATAGTCAGGCGCAAACAGCTCAGGAGGCACCTTGTCGAGCGTTCCGGCGATCCGATGGATCGGCGCCCAGAGCGCCGGATCGTCGACAACGCGGCTGAGGTCCGTCATCTGGAGCTTCTCCAGCCAGTGCGACAGCACCAGTGCCTCGTCACTCGTGAGCTTGATCGTCACCTGGCCATCACTCATGCACACCCCTACGGCTCGGCCCGCCTGACCGCACGAACCTACTGGCCTTGGACCTTGACCGAACACACAGGAGCACCCCCCGGGCGGGTCGTGCACAATCCGGTTTCCGGCGTGGACGGCGTACGGATCCGGCCGCATGCCCGCACCGGGCGTCACGCGGGCGGGCCACCGCCCGGCGGCCCGCCCCGCCACCGGCCGGGCCGGGCCGGGCCGGGGGCCGGAACCCGCCCCGGCCGTCCCCGCACGCTGCGAAACCGCCGCCGGTCCCGCGGACGGCCGGGGCCGCTCACAGGGGCAGCTGCAGGTCCTCCTCGGCGGCGGTGACGTCGCCTCCGAAGGCGCGGCGGGCCTCGGCGAGCGCGACGGTGCGGTCGGTGCCGGGCCAAAAGTGGGTGAGCAGGAGCCGGGCCGCGCCGGCCCGTTTCGCCCACTGCCCGGCCTGGGCGGCGCTCAGCAGGTACGGGTCGCCGGGGCCGTCACCGCACACGGTGGCACCGGCGACGAACAGGTCGGCGCCGGCGGCCAGGCCGGCCAGGCCCGGGCCGGGACCCGCGTCGCCGCTGTAGGCGAGGGTGAGACCCGGGGCACTCAGGCGCACGCCCGCGTGCGGGACATGGTGAGGCAGCGGCACGGTGTCCAGACGCAGCGGGCCCAGGCGGTGGGAGGCGGTGGCGGTGGCGGGCAGGGGGCGGATGTCGAAGACGTCGTGGAGGTCTTCGGTGGGTTCCATCGCCTGGACGCGGGTGACGACGCCGGGGGGGCAGTACAGGGGCAGGCGGGGCGGGCGGGCAGCGGCGAAGTAGCGGGCCCGGCACAGGGCGCTGAGGTCGGCGCAGTGGTCGGGGTGTTCGTGGGTGATGACGACGGCGTCGAGGCCGGTGACGCCGGTGTGCTCGAGCAGGCGGGGGAAAGTGGCGTAGCCGAGGTCGAGAACGAGGCGGTAGCCGTCGTACTCGAGGAGGAACCCGCTGGCGGCCCGGCCCGCTTCGGGATAGGCGGCACTGGTCCCCAGGACGGTGAGTCGACGCACCCGGCGATGCTCTCACAGACGGGATGACGCCCCGTCACAGCCCGAACTGCGGGCCCGGACTGCGGGCCCGGACTGCGGGCCCGGACTGCGGGCCCGGACTGCGGGCGTGGACTGCGGGCGTGGACAGCGGGCGTGGACAGCGGGCCCTGGCTGCGGGCGTGGGGCCCGGCTGCGGAACCGGGACGGGGAATCTTCTCGGGGGCCGCCGTGGTCCTCGGCGGCGGCAACCGCCGCCGGGCAGAGTACGACCACGCCACCCGCCAGAGCCCCCGATGACCACCCCGGCCCGCGACGCGGCCACGGACACGGACACGGACACGGGCGGAGCCGTACCGGGCCCGCGCCCCTCCTCCCCGGACAACCACGCACCACCGCCCGCCACCGCACCGTCCCCGCAGCCCGAAGCCCCCGCACGCCCCCAGACGCCCCCCGCCAGGCCGTCCAGGCCCTCGACACCCTCCTCGACAAGGCCGTCTCCGCCGTCCCCTCCCCCGCCGCGCCACCGCGACGCCCGGCCCGCTCCACCGGACACACCACCGGAACCGGAACCGGCGGACACTGCCCCGGCCGCGCCACCGCTACCGGCATCGGCACCGCCGCCGGCACCCGCGCGCGCCACACCACCGCCAGGGTCGGCGAAGCCGAGTATGGCGCCCTACCCGGCACCACCGAACGCGGCCGACGCTCCCACGGCCAACACCGTCACCTCCGTCCGCCCCACCCGGCCCGCCGTGGTCGCCCGCACCCGGGCCGGCCACCGCCCCGCCCTGCCCTGCCGTTCGGCGCCGCCGGCAACACCGCCCTTCCAGGCCACCGTCCGCCCCGTCCCCGTCATCCGCGGCCACGACCCCTTCGCCACCCCCGCCCCCCGAACCCGCCCTCCCCGACGGCAGCCCCGGCATCCTCCCCCGGTACGGCGGCCCCTTCCGGTCCGCCTGCCCCCTTCCGGTCCGCCTGACCCCCAGCCCCGGCGCGCCACCGCCACCACACGGACCCCCGCCCCTGCCCTCGCTTGCGCCCGCTCCTCCTCCCGCCCCTCCTCGGGGCAGGCACGTGGGGGCGGGGGTGTCCAGCCGGTGGTCGCCCGGCGGACGGAACACGGGCGGGCAGTAGGATCGGCGGCGTTGCACACCCGTACACCGCTGGTAGGAGGCTTTTCATGGCTCAGGTCACGCTGAAGGGGAACCTGGTCGAGGTCGGCGGCGCGCTGCCCGCCTCGGGCAGCCAGGCCCCGGCGTTCACGCTGGTCGGCACCGGACTGGCGGACACCTCGCTGAACGACTTCGCGGGCGCCCGCAAGGTCCTCAACATCTTCCCCAGCATCGACACCCCCACCTGCGCGACGTCGGTGCGCACCTTCAACGCCCAGGCCGGCGCGCTGGACAACACCGTCGTCCTCTGCATCTCCGCCGACCTGCCCTTCGCGCAGGCCCGGTTCTGCGGCGCCGAGGGCCTGGACAACGTCAAGACCCTCTCCACCCTGCGCGGACGCGACTTCCACGACGCCTACGGCGTGGCCATCAACTCCGGCCCGCTGGCCGGCCTGACCGCCCGCGCCGTGGTCGTCCTGGACGAGAACGACACCGTCCTGCACACCGAACTCGTCGCCGAGATCGCCGACGAGCCGAACTACGAGGCCGCCCTCGCCGCCCTCAACTGACCCACCCCACGCGCCCCGGCGCGCGTGCACGCGGCGGCCCGCGTCCCCACCCCACCCGCTACAGCGGGCAGGAACAAAGGGGGGATACGGGCCGCCGCCCCCGTTCCCCCACTTCCCCCCTCCGCCCCTCCGCCCCTCCGCCTCTCCCCTCTCCGCCTCTCCCCTCTCAGCCCCTCCCCTCTCAGCCCCTCCGTCCCCTCCTCCTCGCCCCCGCATCCGCCCGCCCCTTTCTCGCGCGGGCAGCCGGCCCGGCCAAGAACCCGCCCGGGCCAAAACCCCGCCCACCCCGCGCCCCCGCCACCATGCCCACCGCCACCGCGCCCGCGCACATACCCCCGCACCAGGTCCGCGACGAGGAACCCGCCACGGTCCCCGGAACAGCCGAACGGCCCCGAGACGCAGAAGAAGACCACCGCGCCCCGGGACCACCACGACCAGCCCCCCGCATCCGGCCGGCACCGGGCCGGCGTCCGCGGACACGGACCTGACGGATACACACCCCTTCGGCCGACAGCGACGACCACCGCCCGCACCGCCGCCCACGGCCCAGCCCCCGGACACGAAGCCACCCACACCCCCACCCGCCCCTGCCGGAGCCGAGACGCGGCCACCACCACCCCGGCCCCGCTCCCGGAGAACACCCCGGCCCCGCACACCCGCACCACCGCCGACAACACCGCCCCCCGGGTCCCGCCCGGAGGGCGCGTACGCCCCGCCCCAAGCCCGGGCACCGCCCCCGCCCGAACCCCGGCACCCGCACCGCCCGCAGGGCAGGCACGCCCCCGGCCCCGGCCGGTCCGGGCCCGGCCGGTACAGGCCCGGCCGGTCCGGGCCCGCAGGACCGGGAGACGGATGCCCCACCCGGCGGGCACGCCGCCCCCGCCCCGGCCTCGCCTGTCGGAAAGTGTCTCGTTCGGGACCAGTCGTTCCGTAGCGCGTGGACACAGGTGAACGGTTGGTCCCGGACGAGCTGTCGGACCTCTTCCAGCGCGTCGTGCCCGAGCCTCCGGTACGGCCACAGGGCGGGCGCCGACGGCGGGCCGGCAACCGCCAGGTGCCGGCCGCAATCGTGTTCGTGACCAGCACCGGGAGCAGCCGGCGCCGGCTCCCGCCCGTGTCCGGAGCGCCCTGACAGAGCACCCACCGGCGCTTCACCGCATGGACCGCCGCACGCGTGTGGGCCAAGCTCTACCACGTCGTCCTGGACGAACTCGGGGCCGGCGGAGAACTCGACCGGTCGCGGGCGGCGATCGATCCAGCGAACATCCACGCTCTCACCAGGGGCCACCGACCGGACCGAATCCGACCGACCACGGCGAGAAGGAATCAAGATCCACCTGATCTGCGACCGCAACGCCACCCCGCTCGCGGTCGGCACCTGCAGAGCGAACCTCCACGACGGCCAGGCCCTCGAACCGCTCCTGGCCCCGATCCCGCCCACCCGCTCCCGACACGGGCCACGTCGCCGACAGCCCGCCAAACCGCACGCGGACACAGCCCACGACCGCCCCTTCATCCCGGCGTCTCCTGCACGAGCACGGCATCACCGCCCGCATCGCCCCGCCGGGGCGTGGACTCAAGCCAGCACCCGGGACACCACCGCCGGGTCGCCGAACGCACAATCACGTGGCCGGGCGCCTCCCGCCGGCTCAACCGGCGCCACGAGCACCACGAGCACCACGAGCACCACGAGCACCACGAGCACCACGAGCACCACGAGCACCACGAGCACCACGAGCACCACGAGCACCACGAGCGCCACGAGCACCACGAGCGCCACGAGCGCCACGAGCGCCACGAGCGCCACGAGCGCTACGAGCGCTACGAGCGCAGAGCCTGACGGCTCAGGTGCCGGGCACCCGGGCGGCCAGGAGCGCGAGGAACCCCTCCAGCAGCGACCGGTCGGCGCCCGGCACCACGTAATGGCGGAAGACACCGCCCTCGGCAACCACCGTCGAGCACGCCCAGTCGAGCAACTCGAACCTGGCACGCAGGTAACCGCCTCCTGAAGCGACAACCTCGACGCCCTCGGGTGACACCACGACACGGTGGGTGGCGCCACATCCGCACTCGTCGCACACCAGCGGGACCCCGCCCATTCCCGCGAGGCGTCACAGGCGCCGGGTAGGCGAGTTCACGACCGGGACACACCGCCACGCTCAGACGACCCGACACCCGCACAACCTATGGTCTCAACCTCCAGACGGGACACTCCTCCAGAGCCGGGGCGTGGCCACCACCACCCCGGCCCTGGCCCCCGCTCGCGCCCGCCTACCGCCTACCGCCTACCGCCTACCGCCTCGGGCTCGTCTCCGACCCCCGGCCCGAACCCGCCCGAACCCGCCCGAACCCCCGGAGCCCGTACCACCGCAGGCCCCGGCCGGTACAAGCCAGGGGCACGGACGGGCATACGGCTCGGCCCGGCCCCCTCCTGTCCCGCGCCCGTCCTGTCCCGCGCCCGGACACCGGCCCCCGGTACCCCTACCGGCGGGCAACGAGTGCGCCCCCGCCCCCGGACGGCAGGAACCGGGGACGGGGACGGGGACAGGGGCGGAGCGGGACCCGGGGACCGGTACGGCGGGCCCCGGACACCGGCCCCCCGGAGCCCGAACCGCCCGACGACGGGTACGCCCCCGCCCCCGGACGGTAAGAGCCGGGGACGGGGACGGGGCGGGACCCGGGGACCGGTACGGCAGGCCCCGGACACCGGCCCCCGGAGCCCGAACCGCCCGACGACGGGTACGCCCCCGCCCCCGGACGGCAGGAACCGGGGACGGGGGGCGGGTCGGGCCGGGGTCGGGCCGGGGGCGGGTCAGGTGATGGAGGCGCCGGAGTCGATGCTGATGACCTGGCCGGTCATGCAGTCCTGGTCGAGGAACAGGGTGATCGATCGGGCGACCTCACCCGGGGTGACGAAACGCGGCACGGGGACCTTGTCACGCATGCCGGCGACGACGTGCTCGGGCAGCGTGTCCGTCATACCGGTGATCATGAAGCCGGGTGACAGGGCATTGACGGTCACCCCCCGACGCCCGCACTCCGCCGCCAGAGTACGGGTCAGACCGATCAGCCCCGCCTTGGACGCCGAGTAGGCGGTCTGCCCGGCCGTCGCGATCAGCGCGGACGGAGACACGATGTTGACGATGCGTCCCCAACGCGCGCGCAGCATCGCCGGCACACACACCCGCGCCGTGTGGAAGGAACCGACGAGATTGGTGTCGATCACCTGCCGCCACTGCGCCGGGTCCTGCATGGCCATCAGCGCGTCCTTGCGGACCGCGCCGTTGTTGACGAGCACCTCCACCGGCCCCAGCGCCTCCCGGACCCGCTCGTACATGGCACCGACCTGCTCGAAGTCCGCGACGTCACCGGTGACCATGACATGGTCGTTGGACAACCGCGCGCAGGTCTTCTCCGCCCCCGCACGGGAACTGTTGTAGTGGACCGCGACACGGCACCCGGCCGCGTCCAGCGCCACCGCCAGCTCACTGCCCAGCCCGCCGGACGCACCGGTGACCAACGCCACCGGCGCCACCGGACGCACCCCGAAAGCCTCCCTGCCGCTCACCGGACGCCTCCCCAGGTCATCAGGACCGAGCCCCACGTCATACCCGCGCCGAAACCGGCCAGCAACACCGTGTCACCGTCCTTGATCCGCCCCGCGTCCAGCGCCTCCGCCAACGCGATCGGGATCGACCCCGAAGCCGTGTTGCCGTACCGCTCGAGATTGGTGACCAGACGATCGGCGGGAATCCCGGTATGGGCGAGCACCGAGTTGATGATGCGAATGTTCGCCTGATGCGGAACCACATGGTCCACATCCCCCGCGCCGGCCTTCGCCTGCTCCAGGGTCTCGCGGATCGTACGGACCGTGTAGCGCACGGCATTGAGATAGATCTCGTTGCCGTTGATCTGCGCGTAGTGCAGACCCTGCGCCACGGTGTCCGCGGTGGTGGGCATCCGCGAACCACCCGCCAGGACCTTCAGACTGTCCTTGCACGAGCCGTCCGCACCCAGGTTCCACGCCCGGATCCGCTCCACCGGACCCGGAACCAGGACCACCGCGCCCGCACCGTCACCCACCAGGATCGACAGATCCCGATCCGCGGGATTCGCCGTCAACGTGTGCGTGTCCGAACCGATCACCAGGACCGGCCGCGGATCCATACGCATCAGACCCACCGCCGTGACCAGCGCATACACGAAACCCGCACACTCCGAGTTCACATCATGCGCACTGCCCGCGATCCCCAACTCGTCATGCACGAACGCCGACGTCGCCGGCGAAGGCTGTTCCGGAGTAGCCGTCGCCACGATCAGATGCGCGATATCCGCACCCGTCAGACCCGCCCGCTCCAACGCCCGGCGCCCCGCCTCCACCGCCATCGACGCCGTGCTCTGCCCCGGCCCCACCGCCCGCCGCTCCCGGATCCCGCACCGCGACACGATCCAGTGCTCGTCCACACCGAAACGCTCCGCGAGCTCCGCACTGGTCACCACCCGCTCGGGCACCGACATCCCCCAGCCGGTGACGTCGAAACCACTCATCACCCCGCCCCTCTCCTCCCCACCCCCCGCGGCCTCAACGACCCTCACCCGGCACAAGCGCCAGGATCCGCTCGTGAACCACCCGCAACGTCGTCGAGTCGTCGATGTCCGCGAACAACGACTCATCCGCCGGAATGTGCGGGTACTGGTTCTGGAACCCGTACAGCCACTCCATCAAATCCAGCGAGTCCACGTCCGCGATGTGCTGCAACGCCGCGTCCGCGTCGATCTCCTGCGCACCGGACACCGCCTGCAACTGCTGGGCCAGGTCCTCGATGGTCGGGATCTGCGACATGAGTGATCGTTTCCTCTCCTCGCCCGCCCCCACACAACAGGGAAACGGACAGCTGTCAACGCGTCGAATAGGGAACAAACAAGGAAGCCGACCCACCAGGCCCGCCACCCGAACAAGACACGAAAGGGACCAACACACCCCCCAGACCACCCACCGGACCACCCACCGGTCCACCCGCCCGTCCACCCGCCACGTCCCGCCCTCACACACCACGCGCCCGACACAGGCACCACAAGGACCAGACACAAACAGAACAAACAGACCGGATAGACCGGATAGACCGGACCGGAAGGCCGGAAGGACCGGATAGACCGGATAGACCGGACCGGACGGACCGGAAGGCCGGAAGGGCCGGCAGGACCAGCGGACCGCCCCCACAACAGAAGGAACGGCACAGGCCCGAGCACGCACCACCCCGCCCGCCGAAACGAGACGAGACGAAAGGGAAGCAACCCGGCCACGAAGACCGCGTGCCTTGTCGAAACCGCATGAAACCCCCACCCACGCAAACGCCCCGCAACCCCCCACCCCCACCCCCCTTGCGCACCACTTGCGAGACACACGCTTACCTGACCCCACAACACACCGCACCCGCACGCCCACCGGCACACCACCAACCAGCACCAACCCGACCACCACGAACAACCAGCCCGGCCACCAGCACCACCAGCCGGCCGGAACGACCAGCACAACCCTCAGCCCCACAACCAGCCCGACCCGCCACCAGCACCAACCGCCCGGGCCGACAGGCCCGCCGGCAGGCAGGCAGGCAGGCACACCGCACGGACCGCACCCAACGGCCCGCCACCAACCCACCAGCCCACCGGCACCACCCGGTACGCGCGCCGAACCGGCAGGCCACACGTGAAGCACCGACGACCCACACAGGCAAGCCGGTTCAGCAGGACACGGCCACGCACACCCCGCCCGGCACACAAGCCGGACCGGCAGGCCACACGTGAAGCACCGACGACCCACACAGGCAAGCCGGTTCAGCAGGACACGGCCACGCACACCCCGCCCGGCACACAAGCCGGACCGGCAGGCCACACGTGAAGCACCAACAACCCGCACAAGCAAGCCGGTTCAACGCGGCACGACCGCAACCACGCGCCACCCGGCACACAAGCCGGACCGGCAGGCCACGCGGGAAGCACCAACAACCCGCGCTAGCAGACCGGTTCAGCACACACGGCCACGCGCACGCCGCCTTGTGCGGGCAGCGCCTACGGCCCGCACGGCGCCGCCGGCGCCCGGACCCGAATTCCCCTGTATCCGCCACCACCACTCGAGGGGCCCCATCCCATGACCACCGTCGAAGCCCGCTCCATCAACCCCGACGTCGAGGCCATCCGCCACCACTACGAAGTCCCCAACGAGCTGTACCGGCTCATCCTGGGCCCGACCATGATGTACTCCGGCGGCTACTGGGAAGACGGCGAAGACCTCGTCGCCGTCCTGGACGAAGCCCAGGAACGCAAGCTCGACGCCTTCACCGACCTCGCCCGCGCCGCCCACAGCACCAAGGTCCTCGACATCGGCTGCGGCTGGGGCACCATGCTCAACCGCCTCACCACCGTCCACGGCGTCCACCGCGCCGTAGGCGTCACCCTCTCCCGCACCCAGGCCGACTTCGTCCACGCCCTCGGCAACCCCGCCATCGAAGCCCGCGTGGAAAGCTGGGAAGACCACCGCCTCACCCCAGGCGAGGAAGCCTACGACGCCGCGTTCTGCATCAACGCCCTCGAACACTTCGTGCTCTCCTCCCTCACCCCCAAGGAACGCACCCAGCGCTACCGCGTCTTCTTCAAGCAGATCCACTCCCTCCTCAAGCCCGGCGCCCGCTTCGTCCTGCACACCATGACCGTCGAGAACCCGCCCCTGCGCCGCCAGCTCCTCGACGACCTCAAATTCCTCCAGCGCGAAGAATTCGAAGGCTGCCACATCCCCCGCCTGCCCGAACTCGCCTCCGGCCTCGACGGCCTCTTCGAAGTCACCGAGATCCGCAACGAACCCGAATCCTTCGCCCGCGCCTGCCGCGCCTGGCTCCAACTCCTCGCCGCCCGCCGCGACGAAGCCGTCACCATGACCGACGAAACCACCGTCGCCCGCTTCGAACGCTACCTCGACATCTTCGCCTACACCCTCGAAGACCACATCTTCAACAACTTCCGCGTCACCCTCACCCGCCGCCCCTGACCCACCCAGGCCACCCAGAACCAACCACCGGCCACCCCAGAACAGGACACCCACACCATGACCACCACCCCCGACCGCACCACCCCCACCACACCCCACACCCACACCACGGCCCCCACCGCCCCCGCGGCGGGGGCCACCCCCCACCCCCACACCACCACCACCGCCACCGCAGCCGCCGGCACGGCCACGGCCCCGGCCACCAGCGCCACCACCGCCACCGCCACCGCCACCGCCACCGCCGGCGCGGCCACCACCACCCCGGCCGCCACCCCCGCCGGCGCCCCCACGCCCGCCACCACCACCCACACCACCGACGGCCCCGCCGTACGCCACCTCAAAGTCGCCGTCATCGGCGCCGGCATCTCCGGCCTCGGCACCGCCATCGGCCTCCTACGCGCCGGCGAAAACGACTTCCTCGTCTTCGAACGCGCCGACGACCTCGGCGGCACCTGGCGCGACAACACCTACCCCGGCTGCGCCTGCGACGTCCAAGCCCACCTCTACTCCTACTCCTTCGCCCGCAACCCCGAATGGAAATCCACCTTCGCCACCCAAGCCGAAGTCCACGCCTACCTCAAAGACTGCGCCCACCGCTACGGCGTCCAACCCCACCTACGCTACGGCCACGAACTCCTCGAAGCCCGCTGGAACGACACCCACCACCACTGGAACCTCCACACCACCCACGGCCACTACACCGCCCAAATCCTCGTCACCGGCACCGGCTACCTCTCCGACCCCGCCCTACCCGACATCCCCGGCCTCGACACCTTCACCGGCACCGTCTTCCACTCCTCCCAATGGCGCCACGACCACGACCTCACCGGCCGCAACATCGCCGTCATCGGCACCGGCGCCTCCGCCATCCAATTCGTCCCCGAAATCCAACCCCACGTCGCCCGCCTCGACCTCTACCAACGCACACCCCCCTGGATCGCCGCCAAACCCGACAAACCCAACACCCCCCGCCACACCTGGATGCTCCGCCACCTCCCCGGCTACCAACACTTCCGCCGCACCTTCAACAAAAACGGCCGCGAAATCATCGCCTTCTTCATGTCCCGCCCCTCCCGCACCACCGGCATGAAAAACATGGCCGCCGGCCACCTCAAAAAATCCGTCCCCGACCCCACCCTCCGCAAACGCCTCACCCCCGACTACACCGTCGGCTGCAAACGCCTCCTCTTCTCCAACACCTGGTACCCCGCCATCCAACAACCCAACGTCAACATCATCTCCGACACCATCACCCACATCGGCCCCACCCACATCACCACCACCAACGGAACCCAACACCACATCGACACCATCATCCTCGCCACCGGCTTCACCGCCACCAACCGCCCCATCGCCCACCGCATCCACGGCCGCAACGGCACCACCCTCGCCCACACCTGGAACACCCACGGCATGACCGCCCACCGCGGCACCACCATCCACGGCTACCCCAACCTCTTCATGATCCTCGGCCCCAACACCACCCTCGGCCACTCCTCCCAAACCGTCATCATCGAAGCCCAAATCACCTACATCCTCAACGCCCTCAAAACCCTCAACACCCACCACCTCACCACCCTCGAACCCCACCAACAAGCCCAAACCACCTACAACCACACCCTCCAAACCCGCCTCAAAAACACCGTCTGGAACACCGGCGGCTGCCACAGCTGGTACACCGACACCCACCACAACAACCCCTCCATCTGGCCCACCTACACCTGGCGCTTCACCCACCAAACCCGCCACCTCGACCTCACCAACTACCAAACCACCACCCACACCAACCACACCACCACACCCAAACCCACCAAACCCCACACCCCCAACAACACCTAACACCCCCTAACACCCAGCCACAGCGCGGTGCTCCCGGCTCATCGCGTGGCGCGTCTCGGCCGTCGCCCGGTTCCAGTGAATCGAGTAAAGCCCGGCGGGGCACCGCATGATTGTCAGGTCCCCGACATGGGAAGGAGGCAGGCCACAGACCGCTCACCGGGGAGGACAACACCCGTGCACCGCATCGCCGCCAGAACCACCACCGCCCTGCTCGCCGCCGCCCTCGCATCAGCACTCCTCGGCTCCGCTCCCGCCTGGAGCGCGCCCGCCGACAACGCGCCGACCAGCGGCGGGCCGGCCTCCGCAGCACCCACCCGTCAGGTGGAGGCCTTCGCCGAGGACGGCAGCATCGCCCGTGTCCAGGCCCCGGCCGCGTCTCCCTTCGTCGCCGCTCCGGCCCAGGGCGCGGCTGCGGTGCGGGGCGACGGCGATGTGACGCCGCTGGTCAGCAGTGGCGACCCGGCGACCAAGCTGGACGTGGTGGTGATCGGCGACGGCTACGCCGCGCAGGAGCAGCAGAAGTTCCTCACGGACGCGGCCGAGAAGTGGCGCGAGGTGACCGCCGTCGAGCCGTACGCCACCTATCGCGGGCTGTTCAACGTCTGGGCGGTGTCGGCGGTTTCGCCGGAGTCGGGGGTGACCGGGGATCCGGACCAGGCGACGGTGCGGCACACCGCGCTGGGCTCGTACTTCTGGTGCGACGGCGTGGAGCGGCTGCTCTGCGTCGATGAGAAGGCGGTCGAGCGGTACGCGGCGAAGGCCCCGCAGGCGGACCTGGTGCTGGTGGTGGCCAACAGCGCCAAGTACGGCGGCGCCGGCTACAACGACGTCAAGTCGTCGCTCGGCTACGAGGGCATCGCCACGGTGGCGGGCGGGAACGCCAAGTCCGGGCAGATCGCGGTGCACGAGACCGGGCACTCGCTGGGCAAGCTCGCCGACGAGTACGCGTACGACGGCCAGGGCACGTACCAGGGCGACGAGCCGGCCCAGGCCAACATCAGCACGCTGACGGCCGATCGGATGCAGCAGCAGGGCACCAAGTGGTCCCGCTGGCTCGGGCAGGCCTCCCCGGACGGCGGGACGGTCGGCGCGTACGAGGGCGGCGGCTACTACCCGGCCGGGCTGTACCGGCCGACCGAGAACTCGATCATGCGCTCCCTCGGGCGGGAGTTCAACCTGCCCGGGCGCGAGGCGATGATCGCCGGCTTCTACCGGCACGCCACCCCGCTCACCAGCCCCACTGCCACCGGCAGTTGGCTCACGGCGGCCGACCGCCTGAGCGTCGGCCTGCCGGTGCCCGGCACCCGGCTGCGCTGGTTCCTGGACGGGCGCGAGCTGCCCCGGCTCACCGGCCGCACCGCGCTGGACCTCGCCGAGCTCAAGCTGACCGGGCCCCGCACCCGGCCGCACCTCCTCACCGCCGTCGCCACCGACCCCACCCCGGCCGTGGTGAACCCGGCGCTGCGCGCGAACCTGACCGCGAGCCTGTCCTGGCTGGTGACACGCTAGGCCGCTTCTTGCTGATCATCTGATCGCTGGTCTGGTGTGCCGTGTGACTGACGCATCGTGGGCGCGGCCAGAGCCGTTGGTGCACATCGCAGGCATCTACCTCTGGGCCGCCCCCCGATCCAAAGGAGGACCCTGACGCAGTGGGACGGCGTAGACGGGCTCCTGGCCGAAGGCCGTGAAGCCCGTCTTCCACAGGATCGGGCCGGACGTGGCCACGTTGGCCTTGACCAGGGCCATCGTCGCCCCGTCGCCCCGTGCGTCACCCCGTAGTGCAGCCGGGCGTCGAGCACCGCCCGGTACACTGCCCGGCCCTGCCAAGGTAGGGGGGACGGCCGCTGCACTGTGTTGGTGACCGTGTTGGGAACGGAGCCGGTGTCTGCGGCCCCGGAGCCCGGCCCCGTCGTCAGGCAGACCTGAGCAGGGCGAGGCGGCTCGCGGTCCGGTCCAGGTCGCGGAACAGGTTCTCGTCGGGGGTCGGGCCGCCGATCGGGTCGGCACCGATCAGCACCAGCCGGACGTCCCGGTCGCAGCAGATGTCGACCAGGTCGGCGAAGCGCCGTCGCCCGTCCGGGGTCGCGTCGGCCAGCGGCGGTACGCCGGTGAGCACCAGGGTGGCGAAGCGTTCGGTGAGCGCCAGCTGGTCCGCGGCCGAGGTCAGCCCCTCGCACAGCTCGGTGAAGCCGAACCACGCCTCGCCGTCGCGGACCGCCGACGCCGGCAGCGGGCGGCCGTGCACGACTATCTCGGCCGCCTCGCCCGCGGTCGGCGGGGTGAGGCCGAGTGCGTGCAGGCCGCTCGTGTCCCCGGTCCGCAGCCGCGCGCCCTGCGTGAAGCGTTGCGGTCCGTCGTCCACCGGCTGCCGCTCCGACTCCGGATCCCGCTCCCGCTCCCGCTCCCGCTCCCGCTCCCGCTCCCGCTCCCGCTCCCGACGGAAGTCCACCGGGCCCGCGATCTCCACCACGTCCATCCGCTCCTCGATCAGCCGGATCGTCGGCTCGAACAGGTGGTGGTAGAGCGGGTTCGGCATCAGCCCGGCGGGCGGGTAGTTGGAGGTGGTGACCAGGGTGATCCGCCGGTCCAGCAGGTTCCGGAAGAGTCGGGCGACCAGCATCGCGTCCCCGGCGTCGTGGGCGTGGAACTCGTCGAAGACCAGTACCCGGCAGTCGCCGAGCAGTTCGTCCACGGCCCGGTCGACCGCTGCCACCCGCTCGCCGGCGGAGTCCCGGTGCGGGTCGGCGGTGTGCAGGGCGACGCCCTCGTGGAGGCGGCGGAAGAAGTCGTGGAAGTGCAGCCGCCGCTTGTGCGAGGTGGCCAGCCCGTCCAGGAAGGTGTCCACCAGCCAGCTCTTGCCCCGGCCCACCGGGCCCCACAGGTAGACGTGGCGCGGAGGGCGGCGGTGGAGCAGCCCGGTGCGGGCGAGTTCCCCGGCGAGCCGCGACAACCGCTCGACGGCCGGCCGCTGTGCCGGGTCCACGGCGAAACCGCGCTGCTCGGCGGCTCGCGGGAAGTGTGCCAGCATCGCCTCGTACTGCTTCGTCGCCCTGTCCGTCACGTCCGCCGACCCTAACAGGGGGTAAGGATCCGGTGGTCCCCGGGCCTGCCGACGGAGGCCGGGCCGGCCATCAGGAGGGCCAAGTGGTCCAGACCTATTGACGGTCCATCGGCACGCTCCTACGATTCCCAGCGGCTGCACCACACCCCCTGCCGGGTGACGACGTGTGTGTCAGGGCCGCGCCACCCGGGCCGTCGACACGCGCCGCGGCCGGGCTTCCCGCCGACCGACCACCCCCACGTCACCTCGCCATGGCCACCCCCACGCCGCCCCACCTCCACGGGGCGTGTCGGCCATGGCCGGAAGGGAGCTAGACCGTCATGGCCCACCGTACGTTCCGCCCTGCCCTGCGCCGGGCAGGCCACCGCACCCACCACACCCGCCGTAGCGCGCGCCTGCTCGGCGCCCTGGCGCTCGCTGTCGCCGCGATCGCCCCCACCACCGCCACGGCCTCCGCCGCCACCACCGCGCCCGCCACGGCCATCGCCCGCCCCACATCCACCACGCCCACCACACCCACCGCCGCCGCCACCGGCTGCGGACAGCAGCAGCGCCCGGCCGGCAAGGTGCTGCAGGGCTACTGGGAGAACTGGGACGGCGCCGCCAACGGCGTGCACCCGCCGCTGGGTTGGATCCCGTTGACCGACCAGCGGATCACCGGCCACGGCTACAACGTGGTCACCACCGCCTTCCCCGTCATCCTTTCCGACGGCACCGCGCTCTGGCAGAACGGCATGGACAGCGGCGTCAAGGTCCCCACCCCGGACGAGGTCTGTGCCGCCAAGGCGAGCGGCCTGACCGTCCTGATGTCCATCGGCGGCGCGGCGGCCGGCATCGACCTGTCCGACAGCGCCGTCGCCGACCGCTTCGTCTCCACCATCGTGCCGATCCTGCAGGCCAACCACTTCGACGGCATCGACATCGACATCGAGACCGGCCTGGTCGGCAGCGGCAGCATCACCTCACTGTCGCCCTCCCAGGCCAACCTGATCCGCATCATCGACGGCGTCCTCGCCGCCATGCCGCCCGGCTTCGGCCTCACCATGGCTCCAGAAACCGCCTACGTCACCGGCGCGAGCATCGTCTACGGCTCGATCTGGGGCGCCTACCTGCCGGTCATCAAGAAGTACCTGGACAACGGGCGGCTCTGGTGGCTGAACATGCAGTACTACAACGGCAGCATGTACGGCTGCTCCGGTGACTCCTACTCGGCCGGCACCGTCCAGGGCTTCACCGCCCAGACCACCTGCCTGAACAACGGCCTGACCGTCCAGGGCACCACGATCCGCGTCCCGTACGACAAGCAGGTCCCCGGTCTGCCCGCGCAGCCGGGCGCGGGCGGCGGCTACCTGAGCACCGGGCAGGTCGCCCAGGCCTGGAACTCCTACGGCAGCGGGGCGTCCAGCAGCCTCAAGGGGCTGATGACCTGGTCCATCAACTGGGACGGTTCGAAGAACTGGACCTTCGGCAACAATGTCCGTTCCCTTCAGGGGCGCTGACACACCGACAGGAAGGGTAACGGCGCCGACACGGCCGGGCCCGGCAGCGCACCGCTGCCGGGCCCGGCCGTTCCCGCGGGCGCCTCTCCCCCGTCAGCCCGGGCGGCGCCGCCGTGGCACCTCCGGCGGGCGGCGCCGCAGCGGCGCCAACTCGCGTTCCAGAGTGCGGACGTCCAGCGCGATCCGGGCCGCGATCTCGCGCGGGCCGGTGCCGGCGGGCAGTCGGCGCGACCAGGAGCGGGGCTTGGCCGGGCCGTCCTGGACCATGTGGAAGTTGAGCCTGACCACGTCGGCGATGTCGACCAGGCTCACGAGGATCCGGGTGTCGGCGAGGTCGATGCTCACCTCGTTGCCGATGCACGAGCACGCCACCAGGCCCTCGATGTCCTCTTCGGCCAGGTACCTGGCCAGGGGTACCGCCCTCCCCCGGACCAGAAACGGACGATCTGCCGGACTCACCGGCCCCGCCTCCTCCCCAGCACGCGTACGGTGCCGCGGCCGCGGCGCAAGCGCGCCGCAACAGACCGGGCCCGCCCATGCTCCACCACATCCGGGTCCTGCGCCAACTCGATGTCTCTCCAAGTGATTTGGGCTAAGTCACCGATCCGGCGCACCGGCGCACGCTCCGGCGCACCCGGCCACGTGGCGCAGTTCGACCCGGCCTCGTCCGGTCCGGTTCAGTCCGCACCGGACCGGGCAGGTCCGGTCCGGACCGGGGAGAACGCGCAGGCGCCCGTCCGCAGGTGGCGGACGGGCACCCGAGGCGGTGCGGCCGGGCCTCAGCGGCCGGTGCGGCCGAACCGGCCGTGCAGCACCAGGGAGCGGGTCAGCGCGAGCACGCCGCCCGCGCACAGCGCCGTGCGAAGCATGTTGACCGGCACCCAGGTGTCGGCGAACTTGGCCCGCACGGCCGCGAGGTCCTGGATCTGGGACGGGTCACCGGCCGCCGCCAGCTGGTTGTTGAGCGGGATGTTGACGCCCATCGTCACCAGCAGCGCCACCACGTACAGCACCGTCGCCGCCGCCGCCCACAGCGCCGCCTGCCGACGACCCGCCTTGTGCTGCAGCCACGCGGCCAGACCCGTCGCCGCGAACGCCCCGACGAACACCAGGCCGAACATGCCGTTCTCGATGGACTTGTTGATGTGCTGCATCGCCGTCACATACGTCCGGTCATCACCCGCCGCCAAACCGGGCATCACCGACACGTCGAAGGCGAAGAACAGCCCCGCCATCAACCCCATCGCGACGGTGGCACCCACCAACAGCGGCCCGGTCGCCTTGCTCTGCCCGACGGCGTGCGCCGAACTTCCCATCCCCACACCTCCGATGGCCGACGGCGCGGAGTACGACAGCGGAACCGCGGTCTGATCCGAACGCATCTCAGGACCCCTTCACTCTCCCGGCCCGCGGGCTGCGGTGCCGACGAACGTGGTACACACGACACCGCCCACGGTGCGGTGCGCCGCGCAACGGAAGCGCGACTACCGGAACCACGGCCCGCCGGAGGGCACTTGTGGCCTCTTGCGGTGCCTTGCGGCGCCTGGCACCGCCGGGTACTGCCTGGCAGTACCCGGCACCGCCACTCAGAGCACCGGTGCCAGGCTGCGCCGGTACCGCCGTTCCAGCACCGTCCGCCCGATCAGCCGCACCGGGGCCGGGATGGTGGCCGACACCGCCCGGACGGCGGCCGCGTCCGCGCCGTCGAACATCCAGGGCTGCAGGTAGGTCATCACCCGGGTCGGCGCGCTCTGGATGATCAGGCGCTCGACCCGCAGGTACTCGTCGACCGGCAGGCCGGCCAGCGCCGGGAACACCACCGGTTCCTCATGTCCGAGGTGATCGCGCACCAGGGCCTCGAACGCCTGTGCAGCCTCCGGCAGTTCAGCGCGCAGGCCGGAGCCGAGCACCCCTGCCACCCGTCGCATCGACCGGTCCAGCGCCTCGTGGTCCTCCTCCAGGACCCCACCGCCGTCGAAGCCGGCCATCCGGCCACGCAGGTACGGCCAGAGGATCTCGTCCTCGCTGTGGTGGTGCCAGTCGATCACCGCGCGCAGCCGCCCGAACCACTCCGCCAGCTCCGCCGTGGATCCCGACGAGCCGCGTGCGGCGGCGGCGCTCAGCCGTGCCGCGTCGCGGCGCATCGCCACGTGCATCAGGCCGAAGCCCTTGATGTGGCCGGGCAGTGTGCCGATGCCCTGCTCGCTCGACCAGACCGTTGTGCCGTCCGACATGACCAGACCTCCAGAGTCCGTTCAGCTTCCCTTCCAACACCCGTCCGAGGGAGGCCGGTTGGGGCCACCAGGGACGAGCCGGCTCATACGTTCCACACGCCCGAGGCGGCAGCCTCACGGGCGTAGTCCGCGAAGTCCCGCGGCTCACGACCCAACGCCCGCCGCACCCCGTCACCCAACGACGCGTTGCGACCGTCCAGGATCACCGCGAACAACTCCGCGAAGTCCGCCGGCAACCCCGCCTCCGCCAACACCCCCCGGTACGCCTCCTCCGACACCGCCGCGAACCGCACCTCACGACCCACCACCCGCGACAACTCCACCGCCACATCCCCGAACGACAGCAACCGCGGCCCCGTCACCTCGTACACCTCACCCCCGTGACCCGCCTCCGTCAGCGCCGCCACCGCCACCTCCGCGATGTCCTCCACATCCACGAACGGCTCCACCGCACCACCCACCGGCAACGCCAACTCCCCCGCCAGCACCGGCTCCAGGAAGAACGACTCACTGAAGTTCTGGTCGAACCACGCGCACCGCACCACCGTCCACGCCGCCCCCGACTCCATCACCGCCTTCTCCCCCGCCTCCGCCGCCTCCTCACCACGCCCCGACAACAACACCAACCGACCCACACCCCGCGCCGCCGCCAACCGCGAGAACGCCCCCACCGCCTCCACCGCACCCGGAAACGCCAGATCCGGGTAATACGTCAGATACGCCGCACTCACACCCGCCAACGACGCCTCCCACGTACCCCGGTCGTTCCAGTCGAACGGCACCGCACCCGACCGCGAACCCACCCGCACCTCATAACCCCGCGCCGTCAACCGATCCGCCACCCGCCGACCCGTCTTCCCGGTACCACCCACGACAAGCACCACACCGGCATCCACCGCAAGATCCACCACACCAGCCATCACGATCACCCTCGATTCGAAGACACGGAGGAATCACAGACGACCGACGCCCCCAGGGCGCCTGTTCCGCCGATCGGATCGTCGTCGTGGCACCATTCAATTCCCCCCGGGTCGGGCGAACCATAGCCACCGCACTCAGCTCCATGCGCGAGCGTCTACACCGCTCACCAGCGGCGCTCCGCCCGCCCACGGCCGCCCTCGCACCTGCGGCCCGGGCCTCGGCACCCACCACAACACACCCCACCGCCGCCCGAAAGTTCTTTCCAGCGCCTCTCGACCCCTCCTCGACCGCCGTCGGAAATGTCCTCGAAATCCGAACGGGAGAGCGCGACTGGGGGAATCCGCGAAAGCGGTCGCGCATGCGGAAAGCCAGCGCGGGGAGCCGGAGGGAGCCGCAGGAAAAAGGGAGCCCCAGGAAAAGGGGGGCCGCATGAAAAGAGGCCGGGGTCGACGCACTGATGCGTCGACCCCGGCCTCCGGTAGTAGCGGGGACAGGATTTGAACCTGCGACCTCTGGGTTATGAGCCCAGCGAGCTACCGAGCTGCTCCACCCCGCGTCGGTAAGACCAGCTTATGCGACAAGCCGCTAAACGCGAAATCCGTTTCCTACCCACATCACCGCCCACCACCGTCCACCGCACCGCCCACCGCGCCCTCCACCGCCCTGACCTGCGAGTGTCCGGCATACTGGGCCCGGCCAGGGGGCGTTCACGGCCGGGCGGAGGAACTCTCCTCGACGGGGCGCGGCTCCCCGTACGGCGGGGGCGGGCCTCGGGGAGGGGACAGCGGTGGAGGACAGGGGTGGCGCGGGCGGCGCACGCGGCGCTGCGGGGCTTGGGCCGCTGATCGGCCGGGAGAGCGACCTGCGGGTGCTCCGTGAACGGCTGCGCATCGGGGCGGGCGGCGGTGCGCTGCTGCTGGCCGGGGAGGCGGGCGTCGGGAAGAGCGCCGTGCTGGACGCGCTCGCCGGGTCCGCACTCGCGGACGGCGTCCGGGTGCTCCGGGCCGCCGGCGTGGAGTTCGAGGCCCACTGCGGCTACTCGGGCCTCAATCAGATCCTCTTCCCGTTCCTGGACGCCCTGGAGCATCTCGACACCGCCCTGCGCGCCGCCCTCCGGGTGGCGCTCGGTTTCGACACCGGCCGGCCGCCGGAACAACTCCTGGTCTCCAACGCCGTGTTGCGGCTCCTCCAGACGGTCTCCGACGGTGATCCGTTGCTCGTCGTCATCGACGACCTGCACTGGGTCGACCGCGCCAGCAGCACGGTGCTCGGGTTCGTCGCCCGGCGGGTGACCGGCCTGGGCATCAGTTTCGTGGCGGCGGCGCGCTCCGGCGAACTGAGCCCGCACGAGGCGGGCGCCCTGCCCACCTACGACCTTCCGCCCCTGGACGACGAGGCGGCGGCCACGCTGCTCGGCACCAGGTTCCCCGGGCTCACGCGCGGTGTGCGGCGGCGGCTGCTGGCCGAGGCGGGCGGCAATCCGCTGGCGCTGCTGGAACTTCCGACCGCCCTGCGGCCCGCCGCCGAGAACTCCCCCGCCGTCCTGCCCCTGAGCAGCCGACTGGAGACACTGTTCGGTTCGCGGGTCACCGGCCTGCCCGCGTCCGCCCGGAAACTGCTCCTGCTCGCGGCCCTGGAGGGGACCGGCGACCTGGGCGTGCTGCAGGCGGCCGCACGGCGGGTCGCGGGCGGGTACGACCTGGACGACCTGGCGCCGATCGACCGCGACCGACTGGTGCACATCGAGGAGGGCGGGCAGCGGCTGAGGTTCCGTCATCCGCTGATCCGTTCCGCCGTCGTGGGGCACGCCCCGAGCGGCGAACGGCGTGCCGCGCACGCGGCCCTGGCCCACGTGCTCGTCGACCAGCCCGGGCTCCGCGCCTGGCACCTGGGCGAGGCCACGCTGGAACCCGACGAGGAGGTCGCCGCGCTGCTGGAGCACGCCGCGGGCCTCACCCTGCGCCGCGGGGACGCCGCCGGGGCCATGCGGACGCTGATCCGGTCGGCCTCCCTCACCCCCGAAGGGCCGAACCGCAGCCGTCGCCTCGCGGAGGCGGCCTACCTGGGCGCCGAGTCCACCGGAGCCCTGGCCAGTGCCCGCCGGCTGCTCGACGACGCGCGCCAGGCCGCCCCGGAGGGGACGGACTCGCTCCACTCGGCCACGGCGTCGGCGCTGCTCCTCCTCAACGGGGACGGCGACGTCGACACCGCCCACCGCCTGCTGAGCGGCGCGATCGAGTCCGCGGCCGGCGGCCCCGGCCGGTCGTAGCGGCGGTCGCGGCGGTCGTAGCGGCAGCCGTAGCGGCAGCCGTAGCGACGGACGCCCGGCTTCGGGGGTGCTCCTCACCCGTGTCGACGAGCTGACGATCCGACGGACGGCACCGCGAGGGGGACGGTCCGGGGCGCTCCGAGTCCACCCGTTCAGCGCCTATGGCGCCGCAGACGGTTCGGGTAGACATGGCCTGCTCGCATCCCCCGACGATCACAGGAGCTGAACCCGCCATGGACAAGGACCAGCTGGCCCACCTGGAGCAGCGGATCAACCACCTCGCCACCGTGACGAAGTCGGTCACCACCGATGGCTTCGACGAACTGCTCACGATCATCCACCGGCCGGGGTGGACCACGCCGGCCGAGATCGCTCTCGTCACCGGCGCCGTCGACGTGCTGATCCGGCAGACCGAGATCGTCGCCGAGGCGCGCAAGGGCCTCATGGACGGCGCCAGGTCGGTCGCGGCCGGCTGACCCGACCCGGCTGAACCAAAACCCGGCCGGGCCACCAGGGCGTACGGAGGTACGCCGCCGGTGGCCCGGCCGCTCGCCGTGGCCCTGGTGGTGCCGCAGGTCTGACGCCCGCGTGGGCAACCGGCCGGCGGGCCGGTTGCCCACGCCAGGGCCCGGGCCGGTTGCCCACGCCCGGCCCCGTGGTGGCGAGGCCGCTCAGCCGGTCGCGCCGGCGAGGCCGGTCGGCCGGGTCAGCCGAGGGGGCGGCAGAGCAGGGCGTCCGGGGCGCCGTAGTGGAGCCAGCGCCAGGTGTAGGCGACGCCCGCGAGGTATTCGTCGTCGGCGCACTGGCCCTTGTAGTGGCCCGGCGCCCAGTCGCTCGCGACCGAGCCGCCGCTGGTGGGCCGGTTGTCGCCGTGGTCGAACCAGACGTTGCGGCCGGTGGCGGGCAGCGGTCCGGCCGCGGGTGCGCAGAGCAGGGCGGACATGGCGTCGCTGTGCACGCTGTAGCCGACGGCGACGGTGTGGTCGGGGCACTGGAGCTTGTTGTAGCCGGACGCCCAGTCGCCCTCGGTGACGTACCGTTCGTCGGTGACGGTGACCCAGTCGCCGCTGCCCGTGGCCGGTTCGCCGGCGTCGGTGCACAGGCCCCGGCTGTCGCCGCGGCCGAGGGCGACCAGGCGTTGGCCGTCCGGGCAGGTGCCCTTGCGGTTGCCGCTGTTCCAGTCCGGGCGGGCGAGCATCCGGCGGGAGGCGTTCTGGTCGCCGTGGTCGAGGTCGAGCATGTTCCAGTGGTTCGGCTGCGCGACCGGGCCGGTCAGCGCGGGGGCGTCGACGAGTTTGTTCCAGTCGGTGGCCCGCCAGTCGCCGGGGTCGCTCAGGCCGAGCCGTTTGCCGGCCGGATCGTAGGAGAGCAGGGCCCAGGTGTCCAGCGGCCGGCCGGTGGTGTCGGCCCAGCCGACGAGTGGCCAGATGGCGAAGTCGGTGTCGCGGGCGGCGAGGAGGTCGGTGAAGGTGTGCAGCCAGGCCTGTTCCTTGGCGTCGGTGGAGCCGCGTCCGCCCGCGCCGAACTCGCTGATCCACACCGGGGCGGTGAAGTGCTGCCCGGCCTGGGTGACGAACAGCGCCTGGTCGTCCACCACTTGGGCGAGCTGTTCGGGGGTGAAGTCCTCGTAGCGGGGGTCGTTCGTCGCTCCCGGGCCGCTGCCCGCACCGGTGTTGGCCGGTCCGGTGTAGGCGTAGAAGTGCGCGGAGTACACCAGCTTGCCGGAGTCGATCAGGGTGTTGGAGAGGTTGCGGACCGGGGTGAGCGTCGGGCGGCCGTGGCTGAACGGCGCGGCGGGGATGCCGTACCAGTTGATGCCCTCCATGATGACGAGCATGTCGGGGTCGGCCTGGAGGATGCGGTTTCCGGCCTCCTCGAAGGCGGCGTACTCGTCGTGGGCGTCGCCCAGGCCCCAGTTGGGGTCGTCCCAGGTGTCGCGGCGGACCTCGTTGCGCAGGTCGGCGCCCACTACCCGCTTGTTCGCCTGGTAGCGGTTCACCATGAACAGCCAGTCGTCCTCCCACGCCTGCGTGGACTGGCCGCTGTTCCAGCGCTCGTTGCCGTCGAGGCCGCAGCAGAAGCGGTAGCTCGTGGTGTGGTTGTTGAGGATGACCGCGAAGCCGTCGGCGGTGAGCGCCGCGACCACGGCGTCGTACACCTGAAGCGGGGTCCTGCCCTTCAGCTGCGGGTTGGCGGCGACGGCGGAGTCCGGCACCGGGGCGGTGTCGTGGATCATCGCGTTGGCGAAGGGCAGCCGGATGCTGTTGAGGCCGAGCCCGTGGTAGTCGGCCAGGAGGCGCGCCATCGGCACCCGGTCGAGGCCCAGCGGGATGTTGTGCGACACCTGTCCGGCCTGGTTGTTCGCGGGGTCGTCGACGTTCCCGCTGCCCTCCCAGGTGCCTTGTGCCCCGGCCCAGTTGGCGGCCTTCAGCTTGAAGCGGTCGCCGTTCGCGTCGACGATGTAGCGCCCGCGGGTGCTGAGCGGGCCGGTCCAGGACACCGCCGACTGCCCGACGGTGGTGCCTGTCGGGGCCGCACTCGCGGTGCCCGTCGCCATCCCGGCGAGTACGGGCAGGCAGGCGGCCAGGGCGAGCAGGCGCCTTCCGAATCTCTTCATGGTCATCCCGGTTGAGGTGAGGGTGGCTCGGATTTGACGGGGACCGACCATACGTCGGACAGGTGACCGCCGGGTAGCCCGCAACCCGACGGACTGCGGGCTACGGGCTGTGCGGGCTACGGGCTTTGCGGGCTGCGGGCCGCCCGGGGTCGGGCCGTTACCGCAGGACGCCGCGCACGGCCTCCGGGTCGGTGGGCGACAGGCCGGCCGCGGGGGCGGTCGCGGGCGCGGCCTTGGCGGCGGCCGGCGGCGGCGTCACGTACACCGGGGCCGGGTCGGCTTCGGGCGCGCAGGTCTTGGCGATCCGTCCCTTGCCCTGGGGCAGGCTTCCGTCGCGCAGGTAGGCGGTGAAGGTGTCGTCCAGGCAGGCGTTGTCGTGGAAGAGGATCTCGTGGAAGCTGCCGCCGTTCTGGACGACCAGCTTGGAGCCGGGCAGCGCGTCGTGCATGGCGAGCCCGCCCTCGTACGGGGTGGCGGCGTCCTCGGTGGCCTGGAAGAGCAGGACCGGGGGCAGGCCCTTGCCGGTGATCTTCAGCCGGCCCGCCGGGTTGCCCTGGTAGGGCCAGAACATGCAGGCGGCGTTGTACCACATGTTGTTATAGGTGTAGAAGGGCGCGGTCGCGTTCACCTTGGCCTGGTCCTTCTTCCAGACCTCCCAGTCGCGCGGCCAGGCGTTCTCGGTGCACTGGGCGGCGTTGTAGGCCGGGAAGGCGCCGTCGTCGGCGCCCGGGGCGGCGTACCGGTTGTACGCGATGTTCAGCGGACGGCTGTCGTGCTGGGTGAGGTAGGCGGAGAGCACGGTGGCCATCCGGGGCCAGCGCAGGAAGTTGTAGCCGCCGCCGTAGAAGGTGTCCTCGAACTCGGCCGGGCCGATCTTGCCGGGGGCCGGGGCGGCGTCCACCGGCTCCTTGCGCAGCGCGTCCTCGACCTGGTGGTAGGCCTGCTCGACGGCGGCGGCGTCGGTGCCCAGGTGGTAGACGGAGTCGGCCTTGGCGGTCCAGGCCGCGAAGGCGTCGAAGCGGCGCTGGTGCTCCTTGTCCTGCAGGATGTTGTGGTCGTACCAGCTGATGGTCGGTCCGACGATGCTGTCCAGCACCATCCGGCGCACGTGCGAGGGGAACAGCTGGCCGTAGGTGGAGCCCAGCGAGGTGCCCCAGGAGCCACCGTAGAAGTTGATCTTCGGAACGCCGAGCGCCCGGCGGATGCTGTCCATGTCGCGGGCGTTGTCGACGGTGGCCATGTGCGGCAGCAGCCAGGACCAGTCGGCCGCGCAGTCCGCGGCGTAGCCGGCCGCCTTCTTCAGCCAGGCCTTCGACGTGCCCTGGCTCACCTGGTAGTCGGGGCGCTCGGCGTCGAAGTAGTGGGCGTCGCAGACCACATGCGGGTCGCTGCCGTTGGTGCCGCGCGGGTCGAAGCCGATCCAGTCGTAGGTCGAGGCGACGTCCGCCGGGAGCTTGCCGGAGATGTAGCCGGGCATCCAGAGCCCGGAGTCGCCGGGGCCGCCGGGGTTGAGCAGGATCGGGCCCTGCTGCTTGTCCTTGGGCGCGGTGGCGGGGAGCCGGTTCAGCTTGATGGCGATCTTCCGCCCGTGCGGGTCGGCGTAGTCCACCGGCACGTCGAGCATCGCGCACTGCAGCGCGGGGGTGGTGGCATCGTTGCAGGAGCTCCAGACGAGCTTGCCCTGACCGCTGTCGACCAGGTCCGTGGCGTCGGGTCCGGCGGCAGAGGCAGAGGTTCCGCCGAGGGCGGCGACGGCCGTGACGGCCGCGAACAGGGCGATGGCTTTTCTCATGGGGAGCATGATGTGACATGTGCAATGGCACATCCAGAGGGGCGGCCGGAATTTGCCAAGCTTTGACCATTTCCGGCTGACCGATCATCAGACTTCTCCTCCCTTGGGGAGGTTGTCCGTGCGGGCACTCACGATCCGTGGCTAGCATCTGAAATGCCTTCCGTTCGAGCGCTCATCGCCTGGGAGGGGCGGCGCCGGACAGCCCCCGACAGGAGAGTCATGCGCGTGTCCCACCAGCACGTCCACCCCGTCAGCGACCGCCCCACGACGGCCGACGTCGCCCTGCCACCGGCCCTGCCCTACCCCGACGGCTGGTCCGCACTCGCCTTCTCCGCCGAACTCGAGCCCGGCACCGTCCTCACCCGCCAACTCGCCGGCGAGGACGTCGTGCTGTACCGGCTGCGCAACGGCCGTCTGCGCGCGATCCGTCCGTACTGCCCGCACCTGGGCGCCCACCTCGGCCTCGCCGAGGTCGAGGGCGACGACCTGGTCTGCCCCTTCCACCGGTTCGCCTTCGACGCCGACGGCCGCTGCGTACGGACCGGCTACGGCACCCCGCCGCCGAAGGCCGCCCTGGCGCAACTGCCGGTGCGGGAGGTCAACGAGGCCGTCTTCGTCTGGCGCCACCACGACGGCCGGGAGCCCGACTGGGAGATCCCGTCCTGGCACCTGCTCGGCGACGGACGGCAGCCGCTGCGCTACGCCTCCTTCGAGATGCCCGGCTACGCCCAGGACGTCATAGAGAACTCCTTCGACCTGGGCCACTTCGTCACCCTGCACGGCTGGCCGCAGGGCGAGCTGGCGGCCCCCGTGACCTTCGACGGCACCCGCTTCCACATCTCGATGCGGGTGCGGGAGACCTTCCCGCTACTCGGCCTGCGGCAGGTCGACGTGGAGGTGGACGGGTACGGCCTCGCCGCCCTGCACACCGATGTGCGCACGCCCTCGCTCGGCCTGGAGATCTGCTCGCTGGTGATGGCCACCCAGGTCGCCCCCGGCCGGATGCAGTTGCGGCAGGCGAGCCGCTTCGTCATGCGGGAGCCGGCCGGCCTGCCGCCGGCCGTCGCCCGGACGGTCAGCCGCGCGGTGACCGCGATGCTGGCGGGGCCCATGTTCAAGCGCAACCTCGAGTTCACCGCGGCCGACTTCCCGATCTGGTCCACCAAGAAGTACCTGTCGCCGCCCCGGCTCGCCGCCGGTGACGGGCCGATCGGCACGATGCGGCACTGGGCTCGGCAGTTCTACCCGGCGGACCACCAGGCGCACCTCCCGGCGCCGGCCGCGACCCCCGCGAGCGGCACCCCGGGCGGCGCCCCCGCGGGCACCCCCAGCGGCGTCGCCCGCGGCTGAACGGCGCCCGCCCGTACGGGATCCCGTCCCCCGCATCCGGAACCGGAACCGCGCCTCCGGGCAGTACCGTCTGGCGTGGAGTACGGGGCGGGCGCAGCGAGGGGAGAATCGGCGTGGAGGCGCTGGGGGACGGGGATCCGCGGCAGTTCGGCGAGTACCGCCTGCTGCGGAGACTCGGTGCGGGCGGAATGGGCCGGGTGTACCTGGGCCGTACGGCGGGCGGGCGCACGGTGGCCGTCAAGCTGGTGCACGACCAGTACGCGGCAGACCCGGAGTTCCGGGTCCGGTTCCGCAACGAGGTGGCCGCCGCGCGGCGGGTCGGCGGGCGGTGGACGGCCCCCGTACTGGACGCGGACACCGAGGGCGCCCAGCCGTGGGTGGCCACCGGATACGTCGCCGGCCCCTCCCTGGGCACCGCCGTACGGGACTTCGGCCCGCTGCCCGAACCGGCCGTCCGCTCGCTCGGCGTGGGGCTCGCCGAGGCCCTGCAGGCCGTGCACGCACAGGGATTGGTGCACCGGGACGTCAAGCCGTCGAACGTGCTGCTGGCGCTGGACGGCCCGCGGCTGATCGACTTCGGGATCACCCGGGCCCTGGACGCGGCGACCGCGCTCACCCGCTCCGGCTTCGTGGTCGGCTCCCCCGGCTACCTCTCCCCCGAGCAGGCCGAAGGCCGGGGCGCCGGGCCCGCCTCGGACGTCTTCTCACTGGGCGCCGTGCTCGCCCACGCCGCCACCGGCACCGCACCGTTCGGCTCCGGGGTGAGCGCGGCCGTGATGCTCTACCGGGTGCTCCACGAGGAGCCCGAACTCGACATCGCGGACCAGGAGTTGCATGCCATCGTGGCGGACTGCCTGGCCAAGGACCCGGACCGGCGGCCCACCCCGGAGCAGTTGCGCGAGCGGCTGACGGCGCACGACCGGACGGCGGGCAAGCGGCTGGAGGGGCGGACCTGGCTGCCGTCTGCGATCGCCGCCGCGCTGGCCACCCTGGCCGTCGAGCTGCTGGACCTGGACGGCGAGTCACCCGCCCAACCCAGCCCCCGACCGGGCCGCCGACCGGCCGCGCAATCGCCCGCCCAACAGGCCGCTCAACAGGCCGCTCAACCGGCCTCGCCTCCGGGGCGGTTCGGGCCGGCGCCGGCCTGGGCCACTCTGCCGCCCCCGCCGTCCGCGGCCACCACCGTCCCCGCGCCGCCCCCGCGCGCCTACCCGCCGTACCCGCACCCGTACCCGCACCCGCACCCGCACCCGCACCCGCACCCGGCCGTCGCCGCACGGGTCGCGCCACCCTGGTCCTCGTCGCCGTGCTGGCCGTCGCACTGGCGGGTACGGCGGTGTTCCTGGCCACCCGCGACGAAGACACCGGCACCGCGAAGCCGCCGCCGTCGACCTCGGCGGCCCCCGCCACCCCCACCGCGACGTCCGACGGCGCGATCCCGGCCGCCTTCCTCGGCACCTGGCAGGGCACCCTGGGCAGCGAGCAGACCTTCCTCAAGCCCGACTTCACGATCGTCCTGAGCCAGGGCCGCCCCAACGACCCGGTCGCCCAGATCCACAACAACGGCGGCGTCGGCACCCGTTACTGCGACGCCGTCGCCAACCTCGTCCAGGCCACCGCCGACCGGGTGGTCCTGCGCACCGCCCCGATGAACTCGCTGAGCGGCTGCGCCGCCGACCCGCACGACCAGGTGTACACCCGCAACCCGGACGGCAGCCTGCACCTGCTGGTCGGCGGATTCTCGGGCGACCTGCGGAAGAAGTAGCCCCCACGGCCCCGATGGCCCCTGCGGGCCCCATGTCCCCCCGCGGCCCCCGTGTCCCCGATGGCGGCCCCGTGCGGCGGGGCGGCCCCACCCCGGGTGCCGCTCCGCCGCGTCGGGCTGCCCGGAAGCCCCCACCAGAGCGCCCGGAACCGCGCTCGACGGGCACTCGAGGAATCCGGCCCCCGCCGCTTGGCAGAACTAGGGTGCGACGCGTCCACCCCACCATCCCCCGGTTTCGAACACCTGTCCGCCCCAGGGGCCCGAGCACGAGCACGAGTACGAGTACGAGTACGAGTACGAGCAGCACCTGACACGACCACGTGACCCGCGCACCGACAACCGTCCCGCGCACGAAGGGAGAACCGCCATGCAGCTCAGAGTCCTCGGCCCCCTCACCGCCGACCTCAACGGCATCTCCGTCGTCCCCTCCGCAGGCAAGCAGCGCCAGATCCTCGCCCTCCTGGCGCTCTACCCGAACCGGGTCCTGCCCACGGCCACCCTGATCGAGGAGATCTGGGGCGACGACCCGCCCAGACAGGCGCTCACCACGATGCAGACGTACATCCTGCAGCTGCGCCGCCGCATCACCCAGGCCCTCGGGCCGACCCCGCACACCACCGCCAAGGACATCCTCACCACCCGGCACGGCGGCTACCAGCTCACCGCGCACGCGGACGACCTGGACGTCCACACCTACAACCTGCTGCTCACCCAGGGCCAGCACGCCTTCAACCACGGCCACGACCACCAGGCCGCCGCCCGCTTCCGCCAGGCCCTCGCGCTCTGGCACGGCCCCGCCCTCGTCGACGTGCGGCCCGGGCCGATCCTCACCATCGAGATCATGCGCCTGGAGGAGAGCCGGCTGATCACCCTGGAGCGGCGCATCGACACCGATCTGCGGCTCGGCCGGCACAACGAGCTGATCCCCGAACTCACCCACCTGACCCACCAGCACCCGCACCACGAGGGCCTGCACGCCCAGGCCATGGTCGCGCTCTACCGGGCCGGCCGGCAGACCAGCGCCCTCACCGCCTACCACCACCTGCGGCGCCGGCTGACCACCGAACTCGGCATCCAGCCCTCCCCGCACCTGCAGCACCTGCAGCACGCCATCCTCACCCTGGACCCGACCCTCAACACGCCCACCACCGCCCACCCGACCACCTACAACCTGTACTCGGCCTGAGCCCCGCCCGGATGGCCGCGCCCGCCGACCTCTCCCAGCCCTCACCCACAGGACGCGTCATGACCACCGCACCCGAGCAACCCCTCGCCCTGATCACCGGCGGTACCCGCGGCATCGGCCTGGCCATCGCCCGCGAACTCGGCAGCCGCGGCCACCGTGTCTTCATCTGCGCCCGCACCGCCCAGCACATCGACCAGGCGCTGGCCACCCTGCGCGGCGAGGGCCACCAGGCCGACGGCCTGCCGTGCGACGTCCGCGACCCCGCCCAGGTCGCCGAGCTGATCCGGCACGCGGTCGCCGAACACGGCCCGATCACCGTGCTGGTCAACAACGCCGGACGCACCGGCGGCGGGCCCACCGCGACCACCACCGACGACCTGTGGTACGACGTCATCGACACCAATCTGAACGCCGTCTTCCTGGTCACCCGGGAAACCCTCCGGCACGGCCACATCACCAGCACCACGCACCCCCGCATCATCAACATCGCGTCCACGGCCGGGAAACAGGCCGTCACCCTGGGCGCGCCGTACACCGCGAGCAAGCACGCCGTGATCGGCTTCACCCGGGCGCTGGCCAAGGAGCTGGCTCCCACCGGCACCACCGTCAACGCCATCTGCCCCGGCTACGTCCAGACCCCGCACACCACCCGGATCCACCACGAGTACGCGACCGCCTACAACACCACCCCCGAGACCATCCACCAACACTTCCGGACGCACATCCCGCTCGGCCGCTACACCACCCCCGAGGAGGTCGCCTCGCTGGCCGGCTACCTCACCACCCCGACCGCCGCCAGCATCACCGCCCAGGCACTCAACGTCTGCGGCGGCCTCGCCACCCAGTAACCCCGGCGCGATCCTGGCCGGCCCACGGGAAGGACTCGGGCTCCGGTGCCCTGATCAGTGATGACGAACCGTCAGTTCTCCAGCGCACCCGTCACCTTGCTGGTGTCCGGCGCACCCGCGCCCGAGCCCTGCCTGCCCGCCGCCCGCCCGCCGAGACGGCTCGACGCCGGGGCGGTGAGCGCCGCACTGGCCCGCACGGCGGCCGGGCCCCGGCCGGCCGCCGTCCGGCCCGCCCGGGCGAAGGAGTTCCTGCTGGTCGAGCTGCACCGGACGTACCGGCCGGACGTGCTGCGCGCCGCGCTGGAGGCCGCTCTGCAGGCCGTCCTGCCGGAGCCGGGCGGCACCGGGGCGGACCTGCTGTGGCAGCGAACGGCGGACGGCCCGGAGGACCTCGACCGGCTGCTCACCGAGCTGGGGCGCAGCCTCGCCACCGGGCCCCGACTGCGGGCGGTCCTGGTCGAGGACCCACGGGACGGCAGGTCCGGCCCGGACAGCCCGCACGACTCGGACGGCACGCACGGCACGCACGGCGCGCACGGCCCGGTGCGGCTCTTCGTCGGCCTCGCGCCCGGCCCGCCCGGGCCCGCCCTCGCGCTGCTGGAGGAGCTGCGCCAAGCGCTGGCGCACCCGCCGGAGCCCGTCACCGTGCCGACCAGCGCGCTGCAGCGGGAGATGTTGCGCCAGGTCCTCGGGCAGCCGGACCACGGCGGTCGGCACGTCGAACAGCTGTCCTGGCACTGGCACGGGCCGCTGGACACCGAGCGCTTCACGGCGGCCTGGCAGTCCGTCATCGACCACGAGACGGTGCTGCGCGCGGCCTTCGACTGGGACGAGGACGGCGACGGGAACGGCAACGAGGACCGCCACGGCGGCCGCGACCGCGAGCCGTGGATGGTGCTCCACGAACACGCCGCCCCCGAGGTCACCCGGCACCCGCACGACGCCGCCGACTGGGACGAACTGCTCGCCGCCGACCGCCGACGCGGCTTCGACCTGCGCCGCCCCGCCCTGCTGCGCGCCACCCTGCTCGACACCCCGCCGGACGCCGACGAGGGACCCGCCACCCGGGTGCTGCTCAGCTACCACCACGCGATGCTGGACGGCTGGAGCGTGCGCCTGCTGCTGCAGTCCTTCTACCGCGCCTACCTCACCGGCGGCGTCCTGCCCGGCGGCGAGCGCCGCCCCGACATACGCGACCACGCCCGCTGGCTGCAGGCCGAAAACACCGACGCCGCACGGCAGTTCTGGTCCACCCGGCCCGGCGCCACCGCCGTCCTGCCGCTCGCCCCCGACCCGCGCCGACGCGGCAGCGGCCGAGCCCGGCGCCGGCTCACCCCGTACGAGGCGGTACGGCTGCGCGGCTGGGCGGCCGCCTCGGGCGCGGGCGAGAGCAGCGCGCTGCAGGCCGCCTGGGCGCTGCTGCTGTACCGCGCCGCGCAGGCCGGCCGGCCCCGCCGCCCGGCCCAGGCCGTGCGGGTCGGCTTCGCGGTGACCGTCTCCGGCCGGGGCATCCCGCTGGACGGCATCGACCGGCTGCCCGGCGCGCTGCGCAACCCGCTGCCGATCACCGTCCGGGTCCACCCGGGCACCACCGTGCCGCAACTGCTCGCGGCACTGCGCGACGGGGTCCTCGACCTCGCCGCGTACGAGTGGGTCTCCCCCGGGCAGGCACACCACTGGACCGCCGGCTCACGCGGACCACGGCCCAATAGCCTCGTCGTGCTGGAACACCAGCCGACCGCGACGCACCACCTGCGGCTGGAGAACGACCTGGCCGCACACGGCATCCACGTGGAGAGCCCGGCACCGGCCGGCACCTTCACCTCGTACCCGATCACCCTCGCCGCCCACTACGACACCACCGGCGGCCTGGTCCTCACCACCACCCACGACCGCGCCCTGCTCGCCGACCAGGACGCCGTCGAACTCCTCAGCCAGAGCGCCCACTTGCTGCGCAGCTTCCCGGACCTGCCGAGCGCGCTGAGCACCACCGAGGTGCTGCGCACCACGCTCGCCGGACAGCCGGCGCCACGGCTGGGCGAGCCCGGGGGCGGCGCCGCGGAGTCCGCGGGCCGCCCGGACGGCCCGGGCGGCCCAGCAGGCTCCGGGGTCCCGGGCGCGGACAGCCCGGCGGTGCGGCTGGACGTGCTGCGCCAGGCCACCCGCCCGGGCGCGGGCTGGGTGCTGCTGCTGTCCCCGCCCGGCGTCCCGCGCACCCGCTACCCCGGCGCCGCCCGCGGCTGGCCCGGCCCGCAGGCCCTCGGTGTGCTGCGCCCGGTCGAGACCGACCCACCGGCCGCCGCCTACCGGCCGGTACTCGGCCCGCTGCTGGAGTCCCGCGCGCCGGTCGCACTCGTCGCCCCGCCGGGGCTCGGCGTGACCGCGTACGAGATCGCCCGGCTGGGCCCCCCGGCCCACCCGCCACTGGTGGTGCTGCTCGGCGAGGACAGCGACCTGGCGGCAGTGGCGGCGCTACTGGGCGGGCGGACGTGACCCGCCCGGCAGGCCGTGCCCGCACCCGCGCGAGGACCGACTCCCCTGCGTGCCGGAGGAGTCGCGGCCGGCGTGCGCAGCCCTCGGTGGACCGCGACGCCGTCGGGCACCTCGCCGGAGCGGACGGGCACCCTGCGGACGGGCACCTCTCCGGGGCGGGCGCGCACCCTGCGGACGGGCACCCGGCGCCCGGGCGGCACTACGGTGGGCCTCATGGCCCGTTTCGTCCTGACCCGCCGTTCGCCGCTGCCGCCGGCCGTCTGCTGGGAGCGGCTGACGGCCTGGCCCCGGCACGGGGAGCGGGTGCCGTTCACCCGGGTCGGCGTCGCGCGGGGCACCGGCCGGGAGGCGGGCGACGTCGTCCTGGCCCGGACGTCCGTCGGGCCGCTGCGACTCGACGACCCGATGGAGATCGTCGAGCTGGCCGCTCCCGCACCCGGGCGCGACGGGCTCTGCCGGTTGGTCAAGCGCGGCCGCCCGGTGCGTGGCGGGGCCGTGCTGCGAGTCCGGGCCGTGGACGGCGGCAGTGAGGCGGTCTGGGCGGAGGAGCTGCGGATCGCCGGTCTGCCCCGGTTCGCCGATCCGGTCATCGCTGCCCTGGGGGGCGTCGTGTTCGGCCGGGTGCTGGACCGGCTGCTGGAGCCGTAGTCCGCGAACACCCTCCGGCCGACCTCAGGGCGCCGGCCTGCCGCAGGGCCCTGGCCTGCCTCGGGGCCGGACCAGAGCTCAGGGCCCGACCAGAGCTCAGGGCCCGGGCCGGTGCGGGTGCCACTCCGCCAGCAGGATGGTGGCGTCGTCGCGCAGTTGGTGGTCCTGGTGCGTGACCAGGGCGTGGATCAGGTGGCGCAGGGCCTCGGGGGCGGGGTCTCCGCCGGCCATGTGCTGGACGAGGGTGTCGGTCAGGCGGTGTTCCCCGAATAGTTCGCCGGAGGTCGAGCGGGCCTCGGTGACCCCGTCGGTGTAGACCAGCAGCCGGTCGCCGGGCTGCAGTCTGGCGTGGTGGACGGGCTGCGGACCGTCCTCGTGGAAGCCGAGCCCGAGCGGCAGTTCGGCGGGCCGGCGCAGGGCGTCCGGGACGACACGGCCGTCCCGGATGAGCAGCGGCGGCGGGTGGCCGCAGTTGACCCAGGCCAGTTCGCCGGTGGCCGTGTCGAGGTCGGCGATCACCGCAGTCAGCAGCCGGTCGGGGATCCACTGGGCCAGCGTGCGGTCGATGGCCCGGACGATGTCGGCCAGGCCGCCGCCGGCCCGTCGGGTGCAGCGGCAGGCGGCCAGCGCGACCGAGCTGGCGCCACCGGAGGCCAGGTCGTGGCCCATCGCGTCGAACAGGGACACGTGCAGGCGGCTGCCCGCCATCGAGTGGTCGAAGGCGTCCCCGCCCACGTCGTAGGCCGGTTCCAGGACGGCGCTGGAGGTGACGTGGCGAGTGCCGATGGTGCGTGGTGGCAGGAAGGCCCACAGCAGTTCGGCCTGGAGGCTCATCCGCTCCCTGCGGCCGACCTCCACGATGACGTCGCTGTACGCGCTCTTCGACACCACCAGCAGCGCGACCAGGGCCGCCAGCGCCTCGCAGCCGTCGATCGTGCCCCGGTCCCGCGCCCCGCCTTCGATCCGCAGGACGCCGATCCGCTCGACTCCGTCGACCAGCGGGAACCAGCCGACCGTGGACGGTCCCGAGGAGAGCTGGGTCTGCTGCAGCCGGTAGGCGCGGCCGCCGAGCGTCCCCTCGATGTCGATCTGGTGGCCGTCAGCCCCGTCCTCGGAACCGGGCAGCGGGACGAGGTGCCGCTGCTGGACGTCGGCCAGGAAGACCCACGCCCCGTCCGCGCCCAGCGCGCGGGCCGCCTCCCGGACCAGCCCGGGCAGCTCCGCCGCCCCGCCCTCCCGGGAACGGGCCAGCAGCCGGGCCAGCACGCCGCCCAGCACGGCATCGTCGCAGCTCACCGCTCGCACCTCCTGTCGGCTCCGCGCCTTCCCAGTGACGGCCCGATGCCGCACGTACGGACGGGGCCACGCATGGACGCGGCCGAAGCGGGCACACGCTGTTGCCGAACGGCTCGCTCCCCGTGGAAGGACGATCCCCATGCTCATTCTCGTTCTCGTCCTGTTGCTCGCGCTCATCCTGGGCGGCGCGGGCTTCGCCATACACATCCTGTGGTGGATCGCGCTCGCCGTCCTGGTGCTGTGGGTCCTGGGCTTCGTGTTCACCTCGGGTGACCGCGGCGGCGGCCGACGGTGGTACCGGTGGTAGCCATACCCCTCGCAGGACCGTCGCCCCGGCCATGGCCGGGGCGACGGTCCTGGCCGGGGCGGCCCCGGCCGGCGCGGGCGCGGGTCTGTCACGGCGCCCGGGTGTCGGCTGCGGGCGGCTCGGGCTCGTCGTCGTCCTCCCCCTTGGCCCGGACGTCCGGCGGTGTGGGGGCGGTGATGTTCCGCTGCTCCGAGGACCGCTCGCGCGTCTCGTCGTCGACCTGCGGGGTTTCGTTCGCCTCGGGAACGCTCATGGCAATCGTCCTTCCGTCAACGTGTCGGCCAGGGTGGCCTCCACCAGGGTGGCCTTCAGTGGTGCGGTGACCGCCGGGCTCAGGGCTCAGACCTCCTCCTCCATGCCGATGGCCTTTTCGAGTGCGCTGCGGGCATCGCCCGGGTCCTTCCCGTCGGCCTGCCGCAGCAGGGCGGTGGCAATGGCGTCGAGTTTGCGCTGAACGGCGTGCTCCGCTCGGCGTTCGGCGTTCTTGAGCAGGGTCAGGAGCAGGAGGTTCAGCGCGGTCATGGTGTCCCCGACCAGGATCTGCCACTCCAGGGCCAGGCCGGCGGCGTGCACCGCCACGAAGGCCAGCACCAGGAGCACGCAGGCCGCGTAGAAGGCCGGGGAGCTGGTGAGGTTGGAGGCCGCCTCCGCCAACCGTTCGAACCGGCCCCGGCCCGTACGGCTGCGCTCGGATGGATGCTGGAAGGCCATGACGCCGTTCCCGTCGCCGGACCGGTCAGGACGCCGGGCGCGGCCGGCGACGCGGCGGCACCCTTCGCGCACCGCCCTGGGGGATCCCGTTCACAGCTGCCTCCTCGTCCCGTGCTGTGTTCTGCTGTCCCGTGCTGCGTCCGCTGTCGCTTCGCGCGTGCCCGGCCCACGGCGGAGCAATCCGTGCCGACGACCGGAGATCCGCGGGTGTCGGCCCGCGCGGCGGGGGCAGACGCCGGATGTGAACCCGATCGAACGAGCCCTGCGGGGCGTGGACGGTTTCCAGCAACGCCACCGGGCTTCCGGCGTGGTGGTAGGCGTCGTACGCAAGTACGGGGACGACCGCGGCGGGCTGCTGTCCGCCCTGATCACGTACTACGGCTTCGTCGCCCTGATCCCCCTGCTGCTCCTGCTCAGCACCGTGCTCGGATTCGTCCTGCACGGCCATCCCGGCGCCCAGCGCTCGGTCGTGGACTCCGCGCTCGCCGACTTCCCGATCATCGGCGACCAACTGCGCCAGAACGTCCACTCCCTCCAGGGCAGTGGCCTGGCCCTGCTCATCGGCGCGCTCGGAATGCTGTACGGGGCGCTCGGCATCGCGCAGGTCCTCCAGCACGCCATGGCCGAGGTCTGGAACATCCCCGGGGTGCAGCGGCCCGGCTACTTGCCCCGGCTGGCGCGCAGCCTGCTGCTGTTCGCCGTGCTGGGCACCGGGCTGGTACTGGGCACGGCGGCCGCCTCGCTGCTCGGCACCGCCCTGGGCGGGGTGCCCGCCCGGATCGGGGGCCTGATCGTCTCGGCGCTGCTGAACACCGCCCTGTGCCTGGCCTGCTTCCGGGTGCTCACCCCACGCGAGGTCCCCACCCGGGCACTGTGGCCCGGCTGCGCGCTCGCCGGGCCGCTGTTCACCGCCCTCCAGGCCAGCGGCTCACTCCTGGTCACCCACGAGCTGCGCCACGCGAGCCAGATCTACGGCTTCTTCGCGACCGTGATCGGTCTGCTCTTCTGGCTCTACCTGGCCGCCCAGGTCACCGTGTACGCGGCCGAGACCAACGTCGTGCTCGCCCGCCGGCTCTGGCCGCGCAGCCTGCTGCAGCCGCCGCTCACGGACGCCGACGAGGCGGTCCTGTCCTCCGTCGCCCGGCAGGAGGAACGCCGCCCCGAACAGCACGTCGACGTGTCCTTCCAGGAGGAGGAAGGGCCCGAGGGCGACGGGAAAGAGCCCGGAGACGGGAAGAAGTCGGGGGGCGGGAAGAAGTCGGGCGGCGGCGGCCGGGGCCGGGGGGACGGATGACCGGCCTCCCGGCCCTCAGACCTCGAGAACGGACCCCTCACCGGTGAGGCTCACTGGTGAGGGGTCGATTCCTTCCGCGTTCCCGGGCGGTCAGCCCTCCAGCGCGTCGGCGATGCGGCGCAGCACACCACCGGAGGTCGGTCGGCGCGGTGCGGTCTCGCGCACGGCCTGCATCCGCTCGCCGATCTCCCGCAGCTCATTGCGGCCGAGGGCGGCCCGGACCTTCGGGAACCAGTCGTCCTCTTCCTCTTCGATGTGCCGCTCGACGGCGTCGATCAGGACGGCGGTCTTGGCGTCGTAGCCGTCGTCGTCGGGGGCCATCCGGCTCAGCTCCTCGCAGAGCAGGTCGGCGACGTGGTGTTCCTCCTTGGCACGGTCCATGGTCTCGGCGAGCCCGGGCACCTCCTTGCGGATCCTGGGGTAGACCAGCTCGTCCTCCAGGTAGGTGTGGACGGTCAGCGCCTCGACGATCTGCTCGACCTTCTCGTGCCGCGCCTGCGCGCCGCCGTCGCCGTCGCCCTGGACGAGTCCCCGGTACTCGCGGAACAGGCGGCGGACTTCCTTGTGGTCCTCCCGCAGCAGGACGATGGCATCGTTCGACATCGTGTGTCTCCTTGTCGATGGTCTTCCCCCATCGCCCGGGCGTGTCCCCGGACGGCTCCCGGCCAAACGCGGCCCGGCGACGGGGGCAGCGCCCGCCCCGGACCGTTCCTCCGCGTTGCGGTCAGTGCTCGCCGTGGCCGCCGTAGCGCTTCTGCCACTCCCGGGCGCGGGCGTTGTGCCATTCCACGCCCTGCACCGCCTGGTGTTCGGACAGGCCGCTCAGTCGGGCGACCACGCTGATCGGGACGGGCTCGTCGCTGTCCGCGATGGCTCGGCAGACCTTGCCGGCCCACTGCTCCTCCTGGACGAAGGGGCGGTGGCGGTAGTCCTCGATCAGGGCGGCCAGGTGGTCGACCGAGCAGGCCATGAGGATGCGTTTGCCGTCCAGGTCCGGGTCGGTGGGGTGCAGCGCGGAGGAATCCGGCACCAGGGCGCCGAGCAGGTCGGCGTTGGCGACGGCCAGTCCGCAGTGGTCGCACAGGTCCAACTGGTCCGCGTCGTCGCCGGCGGGATCGCCGGTCGGTGGTCCGATGTCCTCCATGCCGCCGCGCCTACCCCGCGTGGCCGAGGCCAACCGGGCCGGTGTGGGCGGCGGCCCGGGAAGCGGCTCGTCGGTCCCCGGGTGTCGCGCACACCCGTGCGGCTCCGCCCCTGGGGACGGAGCCGCACGGGATGCTGCCGCACGGGACGGAGCCGGGATCAGCCGGGGCTGATCCGCCCCCGCCAGCCGCCTTCCTCCTGGCCGCGGTGCTCGATGAACTCCTTGAACCGCTTCAGGTCCCCCTTGACCCGCCGGTCGACCGCACCCATCGCGGAGCCGGCCTTCTCGACCATGCCCTCGGGCCGGAAGTCGATGGCCATGTTGATCCGGGTGCGCCCCTCGTCGAGCCGCTGGAACGTCACCACGCCCTTCTGCTCGACCTCGCCGTCCGTGGTGCGCCAGGCGATCCGCTCGTCGGGCAGCTGGTCGACGATCTCGGTGTCGAACTCGCGGCTGACGCCGCCGATGCTGGTGCGCCAGTGGTTGTGCCGGTCGTCCAGCTGGGTCACCGCTTGGACGCCCTCCATGAAGCGCGGGAACTCCTCGAACTGGGTCCACTGGTTGTAGGCGGTGTGCAGCGGGACGTCGACGTCGACCGATTCCTTCACGATGCTCATCCGTGGCCTCCTCGCTGGTACGGGCCGGGTCATTTCCCGGCCGACCGCGCGTCTGCCCGGAGGGCCCCGGTGTAACCGTCCCGGCCCCGGTCGGGTCCGGGAGGGCCGAGAGGGCCGAGAGGGCCGAGAGGGCCGGGACGGTGGTCAGCCCGCCAGGATCGCGACCGGGTCCCCCAGGCCGCCGACCCGGCCCGGCCTGCCCCGCGCGGCTACCCTGATCGGCTCATGACACCACCCGGCTGACACCACCCGGCTCCGGGGTTTGGCCGGCCCGTGCCCGGCTAGCCGCTCGGTATGGACACCTCACCCCTGCACACCCACCGCTGGTCCCGTCGGCTGCGCCGCGCCCTGGAGGCGCCGGAGCACTGGGACTTCCTCGACGCCCCGGCCCAGCCGCTCGCCGACGCGGCCGAGGCACTCCCGCTCGGGCCGTACCGCGACGCCCTGCACGGTGTGTGGCTCGGCCATCCGCTCCACCCGGCGCTGGTCCAGCTCCCCCTGGGCTGCTGGACGTCCGCCGCCCTGCTGGACTTCACCCCGGGCGGGCGCCGGTCGGCGGGCACCCTGGTGGCGGCCGGGCTGCTGGCCGCCGGACCCGCCGCGCTCGCCGGCTGGGTGGACTGGGCGCGGCTCGATCCGCCGCGCCGCCGCACCGGCCTGGTGCACGCGCTCTCCAACACCACCGGGGTACTGCTCTACGCCGGGTCGCTGCTGGCACGCTGCCGGGGGCACCGCGTCCGCGGCCGGGCGCTCGGCCTGGCCGGGCTGAGCGCCGTCTCGGCCGGGGCCGCGCTCGGCGCGCACCTGTCCTACCGGCAGGCCGCCGGACCGGACCGGGCCGCCGCCGTCCCCCGGTTGGCGCCGGCCGACTGGGTCGGCCTCGGCCCGCTGGAGGACTTCCCGGCCGACCGGGCCGTCCGCCGGACCGCCGGTGAGCTGGCCGTGGTCGTGGTCCGGGACGGCGAGAGCTGCCACGTGCTGGCCGAGCGCTGCGCCCACCTGTCCGGGCCGCTGTCCGAGGGCACCGTCGCCGACGGCTGCCTGCGCTGCCCGTGGCACGGCAGCGAGTTCCGGCTGCGGGACGGCCAGGTGGTGCACGGTCCGGCCACCGCGCCGCAGCCGGTGCTGGAGACCCGGGTGCTCTCGGGGCACCTGGAGGTGCGGCTGCCGGGGGCAGGGTGACCGGCGCCGGTTGGCTGGGGCAGGTGACTGGCGCCGGTTGGTTGGGGCCGGTTGACCAGGGCTGATTGGCTGGAGCCGGTTGACCGCGTCACCGGGCGGCGTTTCGCGCCCACGACCGGGGGGCAGCCGCCCGGGGAGCACGCCTGGAGGAAACGACCGCCGTCGTCCGATGGCCCGACCCGCGCCGCCGCGCCTGCCCGGGCCTGACGGTGCGGACGAAACGACCGGAAAGACACTCGTCATGCTGGTGCTTCGACCACCCGGGGTCTATCCCCCGCAGGGGGACACCCGGCTGCTGGCCCGGTGCGTGCGCCGGGAGCATCTGGACGCCTCCGGGCGGGTGCTCGACCTCTGCACCGGAACGGGGGCGGTCGCGCTGGTGGCCGCGCGGACGGGGGCGCAGGTCACCGCGGTGGACCTGTCCGCCCGCTCCGTCGCGACCGCCTGGCTGAACAGCCGCCTGCACCACCTCCGTATCCGGCTGCGCCGGGGCGATCTGCTGGCCCCGGTGGCCGGTGGGCGGTTCGACCTGATCACCGCCAATCCCCCGTACGTCCCCGTCGATCCCGCCGCGGGCGCGGCCGGCCGGGGCGCCGCGCTGGCCTGGGACGCCGGGCCGGACGGGCGGCTCGTCCTGGACCGGATCTGCCGGACGGCCCCCGGCCTGCTCGCCACCGGCGGTGTGCTGCTGCTCGTGCAGTCCTCGCTCGCGGACGTCCCCGCCACCCTCGCGCTGCTGCGCGCGGCGGGGCTGCGCGTGCACGTGGCGGCCCGGCGGCGGCAGCGGTTCGGGCCGGTGATGACCGCACGGGCCGCGCTGTTCGAGCGGCGCGGGCTGATCCGGCCGGGTGAGCGCGAGGAGGAGCTGGTGGTGGTGCGCGGTGTCCGCGAACGCTGACCGGGACGCGACCAGGGTGGTCGTCGTGCCGGGCGGTCCCCTGCTGGTCGAGGGCCCGGTGGAGGTGGTCCTGCCGGACGGCACGGTCCGGGTCTCCGAGCGCCCCGTGGTGGCGCTGTGCGCCTGCCGCCGGAGCCGGATCTACCCGTTCTGCGACACCAGCCACCGCAGGCGCGGCCGGCCGGGGCGGGGCTCAGGACGGACCGGCGGCCAGGGCGGGGCCGTCGGGCAGGGCGGGGCCGTCGGGCAGGGGTGAGCGGAGGGAGGTCCGCCCGGCCCGCCAGCAGTCGAGCAGGTGGTCCGCGAAGCGGCCGTCCACGACCGCGGCGGCGGCGATGCCGAACGCCACGTCCTTCGCCGACTCCGGCTCCGCGGCGACCAGTTCCTCGATGACCCCGCGCCGCACCAACTGCTCGTGGACGGCGTCCGCCTCGACGTGCTCGCGGTAGAAGAGGGTGCCGTCCGGGCCGCCGCCGAGCCGTTCGAGCGCCGCGGCCAGCCGGGCCGATCCGGGCGAGGAGGTGATCTCGATGGTGGCGAACTGCCCGACCGCCGCGAAGCGCAGGGCCCGGTGCAGGCCGAGGAGCGTCATCAGGTTGACCACCGCCAGGGTCGGCGCGGGAACCAGGTCCAGGTAGTGCCGGTAGCCGGGGTCCAGGCCGAAGGCCGTCATCATCCGGGCGAACAGCAGGGCGTGCGCCCGTTCGGGCCGTCCGGCGCCGTACTCGTCGTACAGGATCGCCATCAGCGCCGCCTGCGCGGGGCCGTGGATCCTCGGCAGCATCCACAGCTGCGGGTCCGCCTCCTTGAGGTGGTACAGCGAGCGGTGCACCAGGTACTCGCGGGCGTGCCGGAGTTCGCCCTCGGCCAGCAGGAAGTGCGAGGGACCGGTGCCGTCTGGGGGATCCGTCAGCGCCCGCTCCAGCGCCTCCCCCAGCGGCGGGACGGGGTCCGCCTCCGCGCGCACCTCGGCGAGGAACGGCCGTTCCAACGAGCGTCGCAGCGAGAGGAGTTCGGGGTCCCACTCCCAGCCGGGGTCGACGCCCGGCAGGCCCCGGTCGTGGAGTTCGTAGCAGAGGTGGAGAGCGAGCTGGTGGTCCTCGCCCCAGGGGTGGGTGAAGGGCCCGGGCGGCGCGAGCAGGCGTCCGGCACCGGGCGCTCCCGCGCCCGCCAGCGCGAGCACCGCCGCCGACAGGGGCCCGCGCGGGGCGGGCGGGCCGCCCGTCGCCGCCGGGTGGTCGCCGAACCGTACGTCCCGCTGCCGCCCGTCCATGCCCTTCGCCTCCATACGCTTCGCCTCCATACGCTCCGCCTCCATACCCTCCGCCTCGTCGCCGCGCAGTACTCCGGGTCTGCGCAGTGCTCCGGGTCTACGCAGTACTCCCGGTCCGCAGGGTGCTTTCGGTCCGCCGTAGCGGGTGCCCGGGGTGCGCGGCCGCTAACGCGACGGGCGGGCCCCAACCGGACGGCGAGCGACCCGGATGCCCCGGCGAGCACGCACCTGCCCGCGAGCAGGGAGCCCCTGGGCGGCTCCCCCGCCGTACCGAGGGCCGGCGACAGGGCGGCCGTGGCGCCGTCAGCCCACGGGCCGTTGCACGAGCAGGCTGCTGTCGAGGTCGGCAAGCAGCTCGGCGGTGTCGCGGTGGACCTCGGCGGCGCCCGCGCCGAGGAGTTCCTGCGCGGAGAAGCCGCCGCTCTCGACAGCGACGCAGGGCACCCCGGCACGGTCGGCGGCGGCGATGTCCCAGACCGTGTCGCCGACGAACACCGTGTCCCGGGGGGCCGCGCCCGCACGGTCCAGGGCGGCTCGGACGAGGTCGGGCGCGGGTTTGGTGGCGGCCACGTCGTCCGCGGTGGTGGCGGCCGCGATCACGTCGTCGGCGTCCAGTGCGCGGCGCAGCACGGTCAGTTCCCGCTCGGAGGCGGAGCTGGCCAGGACGACCCGCAGGCCCCGGGCGGCGCAGGCGTGGAGGAGGTCGGCAGCGCCGGGCAGTGGCGTGATCGCGGGCCAGTGGGCGGCGTAGAGGGCGTCGTGGGCGGCGGTGATCGCGTCGTCGTCGCCGTGGTCGCGGTCCTCGCCGAGCAGGTGGTCGAGCAGTTGGTCGGCGCCCATGCCGATCGCCCGGTGGACCCGGGCGGTCGGGACCGTCCGGTCGTGCTGTCGCAGGGCTTGCCACCAGGCGAGCGCGTGGAAGTAGGCCGTGTCGAGCAGGGTCCCGTCGACGTCGAAGAGCGCCGCCGCGGTCGTGGTCACCTGGTCCTCCTTCGGTCCGCCGGACGTGGCCGTACGCTCGGGACGCTCTCGCTTAGCGCCCTCGGCGCCGGCCGACGGTCTCAGGCCGGGTCGTGCGGTCCGTCCGGGTCGTGCGGTCCGTCCGGGTCGCGAGGCGAATCGGCTTCCTCGGCCTCGTCGGCTTCCTCGGATTCCTCGACTTCGTCGGTCCAGCCGGGGGCCTCGCGGTCCTCCAGCTGTTCGCGCAGCCGCGTGAGGGTGGCGCTGAGCAGTCGGGAGACGTGCATCTGCGAGACGCCTATGCGTTCGGCGATCTGGGACTGGGTGCAGCCGTCCCAGAAGCGGAGCTTGAGGACGATCTGCTCGCGTCGCGGCAGGTCGGCGAGCAGCGGGCGCACGGCGGTGCGGAAGTCGACGAGTTCGATGCCCGGGTCGTAGCTGCCGAGCCGGTCGAGCAGGGCGCTGCCGCTCTCGTCGGCGTCCTGGTCGCGCAGCGCGTCCAGGGAGTTGGGGCGGTAGACCCGGCCCGCGAGCAGCCCCTCGGTGGCCTGTTCGACGGTGAGGTGCAGGCCCTCGGCGAGCTCCTCGGGCTGCGGCAGCCGGCCGAGTTCCTGTTCGAGGCGGTCCGAGCCGCGGGCGACGGTCAGGTACAGCTCCTGCATGCTGCGCGGCACCCGCACCGGCCAGGAGGTGTCGCGGAAGAACCGCTTGATCTCGCCGGTGATGGTCGGGATGGCGTAGGTGACGAACTCGACGCCGCGCTGTGGGTCGTAGCCGTCGACGGCCTTGATCAGGCCGATCGTGCCGACCTGGAGGATGTCCTCCATGTCCTCGGCGCGGTGCCGGAAGCGGGCGGCGATGAAGCGCACCAGCGGCATGTTGAGTTCGATGATCGTGCCGCGGACGTAGCTGTAGGCGTGGGATTCCCGGGCGAGGCCGGCCAGACGTTCGAACAGGGCGTCGCTGATTTCGCGGGCCTCCGTCTTCCCCATCGACCTCAGTTCGGCCTCGGAGGGTCTCGGCGGGAGGTCGGCAGGCAGATCCGGCAGGTCGGCGGGCAGAACGGGAGGCGTGACGGCATCCTGGCGGGCTGTTTCCAGTGAGGTGGACACTTGACTTCTCCTGGGCATCGGGGTGAACGCCCGGCGACGGGGCGCGAGCTTTCGTTCGCGCGTCGGGGGCTTCTTCCCCCAGGACCTGTGCCCGGCTTCTTCAAGCGCGGTCCCGGTGGCACCCGGCGGGTGCTGGAGCGGCCGGATCCGGTCGTGGCCGCTGCATGAGGTTCTACCCGACATACGACATTGAATTCATGTTTCGATCGTTTTTTTCTGATTTGTACGGGTAGTCGCGATCCCGTCACACCTCGAACCACCTCGGCCACGAAAGGAGGGGCATCATGCCCCGAGGATCCAGCCCCAAGCGGGAGCGCCAGTACGAGCACATCAAGGAGAGCGCGCTCGACCGGGGCGAGAGCGAGAAGCGGGCCAAGGAGATCGCCGCCCGGACGGTCAACAAGGAGCGCGCCCGGCACGGCGAGTCGGAGACCGCGAGCCGCAGCTCGATCAATGACGTGTCCTCCGGCCACCGCGGCGGGAAGCGCTCACACAGCGGTTCCCAGGGTCCGACCTACGACCAGCTGTACAACGAGGCCAAGCACCGCAACATCAAGGGCCGTTCGAAGATGAACAAACGCGAGCTGGCGAACGCGCTCGGCCACTGAGCCGAGCCGACCGACACCCGGCCGGCACCGGCGCCAAACCGGTGCCGGTGCCTAACCGGTGCCGGTGCCGGTGCCGCCTCCGGGGTCACGTCCTCCGGGGTCACGCCCCCCGGGGTCCCGTACGGCCCTCATGACCCGTCAGCTCGTGTTCTCCGCCATGGTCGACAAGAGGGACCGGGGCCGCCACCTCCAGCCAGACCCGCTTCCCGCCGCCCTCCGGCTCCGAGCCCCAGGACCGGGAGAGCCGCTCCACCACCCGCAGCCCGTGCCCGCCCGGCCGACCCGGGTCGGCGTACGGGCGCAGCCTCGGCGGCACCGGGCTCGCGTCCGCGACCTCGACCCGCAGCCGCTCGCCGTCCCAGCGCAACCGCAGCTCACGCGGGCCGCCGGGGGCGTGCATGCAAGCGTTGGTGACCAGCTCGGAGACCATCAGCAGGACATCTTCGACCACCAACTGCCGCTCCTCGTCGGCGGTCGGCAGCCAGTGCCAGGACCGCAGCACCTGCCGGCTGAACACACGGCTGCGCTGCACCGCACCGGCGCCGACCCAACTGCCGCCGCGGCCGGGGAAGACGAGCCTCCTGCTCACCTCCGCGCTCGGTGCCCCGACGGGGCGTGGGAGCGACACATGTCCGAAGAGGTCCATACCGTCCCCCTCACGCCGATCCGGGGTCGCCGGACCCACCCGGATCCCGCGGTGCCGGACCCGGCGGGTCCGTCCCGGAGGTGGCCCGGCAGGCCGCCTGGTCCTCGTCCATGACCAGCGTCTGCCCGGCGCTCCTGCGCCTACACGCGCGCCTGCACGCGCCCGGGCGCGGGGCCGGCAGCAGCCTCGGGCGCAGGCCCGTCGGACGACGTTTCGGCGCCGGCCGCCCGGCAAGACGCCCGCCATGCGGATCCACATCCCTCCGAGCCCCGGCCTCGCGACCGACGCCGGGCCCGGGCCGATCGACGTCAAGGGCGCCGCGTGCGGCGCACCCGCCCCGGGGCGGCGAGCCGCGGTCACCGGGGGAGCAGCCAGGCCGGTTCTGCCCACCTTCGGGGTGGAGGAGGAGTTCCTGCTGGTCGACCGGCACACCCGGCTGCCCGCCGAGCGTGCGCCCCAGGTCATCGCGGACGCCGCGACCGTGCTGGGCGAGCAGGTCCAGGCCGAGTTCTTCGCCGTTCAGGTGGAGGTGTGCACGCAGCCTGCCACCCGGCTCGACGAGTTGCGGGCCGACCTCGTCCGCCTGCGCTCGGTCGTCGCGGCCGCGGCGGCCGACGCCGACTGCCTGCTGGTGGCCTCGGGCACGCCGGTGCTCGGCGACCCGCGGCCGGGCCGGGTCACCGACGACCCGCGCTACCGGGCGATGGCGGCCCGCTACGAGGGGGTGGTCGACGGCTACGCCGGCGCGCTCTGCGGCTGCCACGTCCACCTGGGGACGGTGAGCCGCGGACAGGCGCTGGCACTGGGCAACCACCTGCGTCCCTGGCTTCCGGTCGTCCAGGCCATCGCGGTCAACTCCCCGTTCACGGACGGCCGGGACAGCGGGTACGCGAGCTGGCGCACCGTCCGGTGGGCGCGCTGGCCCACCGTCGGCCCGGCCCCGGTGCTGGACGAGGAGCAGTACGAGGCCCTGGTGGCCGCCCTGGTGAGGTCCGGCGTCCTGCTCGACCGCCGGATGGTCTACTGGTACGCCCGGCCGTCGGAGCACGTCCCGACGCTGGAGGTCCGGGTCGCCGACGTCAACGCAGACCTGCGGACCGTCCTGCTGCTCGCCGCGCTGCTGCGGGGGCTCGCCGTCGTCCTGCTCGACGAGATCGGCGAGGGACGGCCGGCCCCCGTGTGTCCGGCCGCGGTGGTCCGCGCCTCCCACTGGCAGGCCGCCCGCAGCGGTCTGTCCGGGAACGGCGTCGACCCGCTCACCGGACGGCACGTCCCGATGGCCGCGCTCGCCGACCGCCTCCTCGAACGGGCCGCCCCCGGCCTGGCCGCCGCCGGTGACCTGGCCACGGTGGAAGCCGCCCTCACCCGGATCCACCGGCACGGCACCGGCGCCGACCGCCAGCGGCGCGCGCTGCGCCGCCGGGGCCGGCTGACCGCCGTGGTCGACGAGCTGGCGGCGCTCACCCTCGCGGCGCCCTGAGGCGGTCACGGCCGTGGACCCGACCGAAGCGCTGCGGCGGATCGCCTTCCTGCTGGAGTGGAACGGAGCCTCGCCCTACCGGGTCCGGGCGTTCCACACGGCCGCCGACGCGGTCCACGGCCTGGCGCCCGGGCCGGTGGACGCCGCCCGGGTCCGTCGGCTGCGGGGCGTCGGACCGGTCACCTCCGAGGTCATCGCGCAGGCCTCCACGGGCGTGACACCGCCGTACCTGGCCCGGCTGGAGGCCGAGGCGGGGCCCGCCGCGGCCGCCGGGTGGCAGCTGCTCGGCGCCGCGCGGGGCGACTGCCACCTGCACTCCGACTGGTCCGACGGCGGCCGCCCGATCGGGGAGATGGCCGAGGCCGCCCGCACTCTCGGGCACCGCTGGGCCGCGCTCACCGACCACTCGCCCCGGCTGACGATCGCCCACGGCCTCGAACCCGAACGGCTGCGGCGCCAACTCGACGCGGTCGCGGCCTGGAACGAGCAGGACGGCCCGTTCCGGCTGCTGACCGGGATCGAGTGCGACATCCTCGAGGACGGCTCCCTCGACCAGGAGCCGGACCTGCTCGGACGGCTCGACCTCGTGGTGGCCTCCGTGCACTCGAAGCTGCGCGCCGACCCGGAGCCGATGACCGCCCGGATGCTGGCGGCGGTCCGCGACCCGCGCACCGACGTCCTCGGGCACTGCACCGGGCGGATCGTCACCGGGCGGGGCCGGCCACCGTCCCGCTTCGACGCCGAGGCCGTCTTCACGGCCTGCGCCGAGGCCGGCACGGCGGTGGAGATCAACTGCCGCCCCGAGCGCCGCGATCCGCCCGACGAGCTGCTGCGCCTGGCGGCCGAGACGGGCTGCCTGTTCGCCGTCGACACCGACGCCCACGCGCCCGAGCAGCTCCACTGGTTCACCTCCGGGTACGCCCGCGCCGCCCGCCTCGGCCTCGGCCCCGAACGGCTGGTCACCACCTGGCCACGCGAACGCCTGCTGGCGTGGGCGGGACCGACCCGGGGCTGATCACGCCTCCGTGCCCGGGCAGCTCTGGCAGCTCTGGCGGGTCCGGGCCCAGCCGGGTCAGCAGGGGGTCAGCGGCCCGATCGTCGGCTCCAGTCCAGGTACTGCCGGCGGACGTACCCGCGCGGGTCGCCGTCGGCGGTGACGCCGTCGTGGTCGGCCAGTTGCTCGGCCGCGAACCGCGCGCCCGCCACCTCCTCCAGGTCCGCGTCGCCGGTGCCCACCGCCAGCCGGTCGCACAGCGCGGCGCGGCGCAGCAGGTACTCGCGCCGCCGCCGGGGCGGCTCGTTGCCGCTGCGCCGGTACGCGTCGAGGTGCCGGTTCTCCTCCGCGACGGCGGGCGCGTCCGCGTACGCCTCCCCGGGCGTGGGCACCGTCCCGACCGGCACGGTCCGTGCGGGTGGGGGCGGGAGCGGCGGCAGGCCGTGGGCGGAGAGCACGGCGTCCGCGAACTCCGGGCGGTCGACGGGCAGGCCGTGCCGGCCGAAGAGGGCGAACAGCTCGGCGAGGGCGCGCGGTTCGACTCCACGCGGCCGGTCGTCGTCGTCGATCGTGAGTTCGCCGAGGAGCGGACCCCAGAACCGGCCGGGTGGGTCGACGAGCCGCAGCCGCAGACGGACCCGATGGGCGCTGTTCTCCTGCTCCTCGTCGAAGTCCATGGCCATCCCCCGGATCTCCGACCAGGTGTAGTGCTTCGCGACGAGCAGGCGCACCACGGTGAGGCCCGACTCCGTCTCCCGCAGCCAGAACGTGCGCGGCGCGCCGACCGTCACGGCGGCGACGATTGCGGCGCCGATCAGCAGGGTCGTCCCGACGCTCGTGGCGCCGGTCGAGCTCAGCACGATCGCCGCGATCAGGGCCGGCAGGCAGCCGACCCCGATGACGTCCGCCCGTCGCCGCATGAACGCCAGCCGTATCAAGGCCAGTTGTCCCGTCGCCATCCCGCCCCTCCCCGGTCGTGCTCCCACCCTCGCGGTCGGCGCGCGGCCCGGACAAGCGCGGGCCGGCAGCTGTGACGGCTCCGTGACGAACCCGCCCGCCACACCGGCCCGCTGCCCGCTGCCCGCTGCCTCCCTACCTCCCGCGCAGGCGCCGGACGAGGTCGCGGGCAGCGGCCGGCCAGCGCGGGTACTCGAAGGTGAAACCGGCCTCGAGCAGCCGGGTCGGGACGACGCGGCGGCTCTTCAGCAGCAGTTCGGACTCGGAGCGCAGGGTGAAGGCGCCGATTTCGGCCATCCAGCGCGCGGCGGGCAGGGCCAGCGGCATGCCCCAGGCCGTGCGCAGGTCGCGCATGAACTCGCGTTGGGGCAGCGGGTGCGGGGCGGCGAGGTTGACCGGACCGGTCAGCTCCTCGTGGGCGATCAGGAAGTCGACGGCGCGGGCGAAGTCGTGTTCGTGGATCCAGGAGACGTACTGCGCGCCGCCCGCGATCGGGCCGCCGGCACCGAGGCGGGCCAGCCAGGAGAGCGAGTCGAAGGCGCCGCCGCGTTCGGCGCCGAGGACGACGGCGGTGCGCAGCGCGACCTTGCGGGTGGCCGGGGTGTCGGCTTCCGCCTGGGCCGCTTCCCAGGCCCGGGCGATGTCGATGCTGTACCGCCAGGAGGCCGGGGCGTCGGGTTCGGCGCCGCCGATCAGGCCGTCGTGCTCGCCGTTCGGGGCGTCGTGGCGGTGGGCGTAGACGGTGGCGGTGCTCATCTGCAGCCAGACGGCGGGCGGGCGGCGCGCGGCCGCGACGGCCAGGCCGACGGCGCGGGTGGAGAGGACCCGGGAGTCCATCATCTCGCGCCGGTTCTCCTCCGTGTAGCGGCAGTTGACGCTGCGCCCGGCGAGGTTGACCACGACGTCGCTGCCGTCGATCTGCTCCGCCCAGGCTCCGAGCGTGCGCCCGTCCCAGCCGACCTGCCGGGGTCGGTCGGGTCTGCGGCTCAGGGTGACCACCTGGTGTCCGGCGGCGGTCAGGCTGCGGTCGAGCAGCATGCCGAGGGCGCCGGCTCCTCCGGGAATGACGACCTTCATGCGTTCCCCCTCTTCTTCTCGGGCCAGCCTAGCCCAGAGTTCTGAACGCGTTCAATTGCTCGGGTTCCCTGATTCCTGACACCACGCTCGCATCCTGAAACCGCGCTGAAACCGCGCTGAAGGCGGCTCCCGGCAGGCTCTGGGACGTCGGAAGCCCCACCTCACGAAACGAGAAACCCACGTGACCAGCACGCCCGCCACCCCCGTCCGGCTGACCCCCGAGGACATCGAGAACCCCGTCGGCGCCTACGCCGCCTTTCGCGAGCAGGCCGAGCTGCCCCACGTCGTCCTGCCCGGCCTGGAGAGCCCGGTGCGGCTGGTCACCCGCTACGCCGACGTCAAGGCCGCGCTCACCGAGCCGCGCCTGGTCCGGGACCGCAGCGGCATCGCCGCCCCGGCCGGCGCCGAGTCCGACCCGCAGGACGAACTGCTGGCCGCCGCCTTCGAGGGCTTCCCCGCTGACTACGCCAAGTACCTCTCCGGCCACCTCGCACTCTTCGACGGCGAGGACCACGCCCGCCGCCGCGCCCCGCTCACCCGCGCCTTCACCGCCCGCCGGATCGCCGCCCTGCGCGGCTTCGTCGAGCGCACCGCCGCCGAGCTGATCGCCGGCCTCGCCGCCCAGGACGAACCCTCCGACCTGCTGGGCGAGTTCGCCTACCCGCTCACCACGTACGTGGTCTGCGAGCTGGTCGGCGTCGAGGCGGCCGACCGGGCCAGGGTCTGCGAATGGATCCGCGACTTCGCGTACGGCGACGGCAGCCGGATGGTCGAGGGCCTGGTCGGCATCGTCGACTACGTCAAGGAGCTGATCGCCCGCCGCCGCGCCGAGCCCACCGAGGACCTCATCTCCGCGCTGGTGCACGACACCCGCGACGGCGAGGAGCCGCTGGCCGAGGACGACCTGGTGACCGTCGTGTTCCTCCTGATCAACACCGGCATCACCCCGCCCGCCCTCTTCCTCGCCCACGGCTTGCTCGCCCTGTTCGACCACCCCGACCAGCTCGCCCGGCTGCGCTCCGAGCCGCAGCTGCTGGAGCGCGCCGTCCCCGAACTGCTGCGGTACATCAGCCTGGTGCGGATCGGCGCCACCCTCTACGCCACCGAGGACTTCGAGTTCGCCGGGACGGCGCTGAAGGCCGGCGACCCGGTGACCGTCGCCCTGCTGGCCGCCGACCACGACCCGCAGGAGTACGGCGAGACGCCCGAACGGCTGGACATCGCCCGGGAGTTCGGGCGCGGCGACGGCCACCTGGCGTTCGGCCACGGCGCGCACTACTGCCTCGGCGCGGCCCTCGGCCGACTGGTCACCTCGGTGGTCCTCGACCAGGTGCTCATCCGGCGGCCGGACGCGGCGCTCGGCGTCGGACGGGACGAGCTGCAGTTCGGCCACTGGCCGGCCGACGGCTTCCACCTGCTGCGGCTGCCGGTGCGGCTCTGAGCAGGGGCGCCCCGCCAGGGCCCCGGGACCGCACCAGCGCCGACGCCTCCGCCGCCAGGGCGTCAGGGCATCAGGGAGTCAGCGAGTCAGGGAGTCAGGGAGTCAGGGAGTCAGGGTCGCACCAGCGCCAGCGCCTCCGCTGCCAGGGTGGCCCGGTCCAGCGCCGCGTACCCGGTGACCGCCCGGTGGTACTCCCCCGCGTCGGCCCGCTCGGCGTCGCGCCGGGCCGGGGCCGATCCCATGGTCGGCTGGAAGCTGCGCAGGCAGCGGAAGCGCTCGGCCAGCGCGACCATCCGCACCCCGGCCCCGGTCCGATCGGCGTCGGACTCGCGGGCACCCCGGTCCAGCGCGGCCAGGCCGAGCGCGAGCAGCTGTGCCCCGGCGAGCGGGCCCGCCACCAACACCGCCTGGCCGTCCTCGCCGTCGCCGGCCAGCAGTGCGGCCAGCCGCTCCGGGAGGGCGGCGGCCAGCGGCGCGACCCGCTCCAGCTCGCCGTGCCGGGCGTGCGCGGCCACGCAGACCGCCGCCAGTTCCAGCGCCCAGGACGGGTCCGTAAGGGGGCCCGCGGGCGGCTCCGCCCCACGGGCCGACAGCCCGGCGGCCCGCCGCCACAGCGCCAGTCCTGCCGCCGACTCGCCCCGGGCGAGCGCCAGTTCCGCCCGGACCCCAAGCTCGGGAGCCACCAGGTCGACCGCCTCCTCCGGCCGGTGCCGTACCGCCAGCTCCAGCCAGTGCTCGGCGCCGTCCGAGTCCCCGGCCTGCAGGCTACCGATCACCATGCCCCAGCGCAGGCCCAACATGTCCTTCCAGTCGCCGAGTTCGTCCAACGCCGCGATCGCCGCGCGCAGCAGCGGCAGCGCCTCCGAACCCCGCTCATCCTGCAGGTACAGCTCGCCCAGGCGGGCCGGCGCCAGCACCCGCAGCCAGGGCACCCGCAGCGACTCGAAGGCCGCCAGCGTCCGCCGCGCCGAGGCGATCGCCCGCTCCACCTGCCGTGCGCCCTCCCACCGGTAGCCGGCCACCGCCTCGGCCACGCCCGCGAGCAGTGGCTCGGACGCGGCGCACAGCTCCGCCAGCCGGGTGCCGTCCGGGCCCAGCACCTCGGGCACGGCCGCCATCACGGCGGCGATCGCCCGCACGGGGGTGTCGGGCACGGCTGAGGGCAGCCGCCGCAGGGTGGCCAGCAGGCGCAGCGCGCCGGTGCCGGCGCCGAGGCCGCCGCCTGCGGTGAGCAGGGTGTTGACGGTGCTCAGGGCAGTGAGGGTGCGCACTGCATCCGCCAATTCCTGGGCGGTGTCGGCCCGTTCGAGCTCGGTCCAGTGCCGGGAGACCGGGCCGCCGGTGTCCTCGGCCAAGGCCAGCAGTCGGACGTAGTTGCCCTCGGTGGTCCACAGCGCGGCGAGGACGGCGGCGATCGCGGCGATCGCCGGACCAACCCCGGTATCCCCGACATCCCCGGTGCCCCCGGCGTCTCCCGCGCCCCCGCCGTTCTCGGCGTTCTCGGCGGCGAGGGCCAGTCGCAGCGCGCGGACCAGATTGTCCTGCTCCGCCCGGATCAGCCGCCACTGCGCCACTGCCGCAGGACCGAACGGTCCGTCGTGGTGAGCGAGGCCGAACTCCCGTGCCCAGTCGAGGAATCGGCTGGTGACGGACTCCTCCTCCCCCTCGTCCGCGCGCTGGGCGGCGCCGAACTCCCGTACCGTCTCCAGCATCCGGAAGCGCCCGCCGGTCGGAGTGTCGACCAGTCGCAGCCACGACTGGTCGACCAGGTCCTCCAGCACGGTCAGCGCGTCGGGGTCGTCCAGCAGGTGCTCGGCGGTCCGGGCGGTGAAGCCGCCGGGGAAGACGGAGAGCGCGCGCAGCGCCGCCCGGCCCGGCGCCTCCAGCAGGTTCCAGCTCCAGTCGACCACCGCCTGCAGGGTACGGTGGCGCTGCGGCGCGTCCCGGGGACCGCCGCGCAGCAGGGCGAAGCGGTCCGCCAGCCGTCCGGCGATCTCGGCCACCGACAACACCCGCACCCGGGCCGCCGCCAGCTCCACCGCCAGCGGCAGCCCGTCCAACCGGGCGCACAGTTCGGCGACCGGCCCGGCGGGCAGTTCCACGTCGGGGCGCGCGGCGCGGGCCCGCTGGGTGAACAGTTCGACGGCGGCGTCCCGGCCCAACTCCGGGAGCAGGTAAACCGATTCGGCGGAGATACCGAGTGGCGCACGGCTGGTGGTCAGCACCCGGACGTCCCGGCGGGCGGCCACCAGGGCGTGCGCCAACTCGGCGGCACCGCGCACCACCTGCTCACAGTTGTCCAGCACCAGCAGCGCCGGCCCGGGGCCCAGCGCGCCGGAGATCCCGGCCGGATCGCCCACGCCGAGCGCCGCCGCCACCTCCCCGGCCACGTCCTCGTCCGCCACCACCCCTGCCAGCGGCACCAGGTGCACCACCCGCTGCGCCGCCTCCCGCGCCATGGCCGCCGCCAGCCGGGTCTTCCCCAGCCCGCCGGGGCCCACCACCGACACCACCCGGGCGGTCCGCAGCAGCTCGGCCACGGCGGCGAGGTCGGCCTCCCGGCCCACCAGCGCGTTCGGCTCGTGCGGCACCCCGCGCCGCACCGGGGCCGCCTCACCGCGCAGCAACTCCTGGTGCAGCGCCCGAAGTTCGGGCCCCGGGTCGGTGCCGAGCGTGTCCCGCAGCCCACGGCGGTAGCGGTCGTACCGGCCGAGCGCGGACGCCGCCCCGGCGGTCCGGGCCTCGCAGCGCAGCAGCTCCAGCAGCACCTCCTCGTCCCGAGCCCGGCCGGTCGCCTCCACGGCGAGGGCCTCCACCGCCTCCGCGTGCCGTCCGGTCCGCGCCAGTGCGAGCGCCCGCGCCCGCCGCAACGCCCGGTAGGTGCGCGCCCGTTCGGCACGCAGCACGGCGACCGGGTCCGCCCCTGCGGGTTCGTCCGCGATGTCCCCCGGGCCCCAGAGCTCCAGCCCGGCCTCGGCCTCGGCGAGTGCCCCGGCATGGTCCCCGGCCCGCGCCTTCTCCGCGCAGGCGGCGGCGTGCAACAGCACCGCCGAGGCGTCCACCCGCTCCTCCCCGAGCCCCAGCCGGTACCCGGTCGGGGTGCTGACGATCAGCTCCGCCCCGAACCTCGCCCGCGCCCGCGACACCAGCACCTGCAGCGCCTTCCCCGGCCGCTCGGGCCCCTCCTGCGGCCACAGCCCGTCCACCAGCCGCCCGCTGCCGCACCCACCACGCACCTCCCCCGCCAACAGCGCCAACAGCCCCCGCAGCCCGGGCGCGGTGACCTCCTCTCCCCGGCAGGAGACCGTCGACAGAATGCGCAGCTCGATCGTCACCGCGCCAGATTAGCGATCAGGAACGATCATGGCTTTCCCAGTACTTGACCCGACCGAACAACCGCGGTCTCTGCACGGAGCATTGTCCGTGCCTCTCGCCGGAGGACACGCTCGCCGCGCTCGGGCGCAGAGCCCGGACCGCGCGGCCTCGCGGGGGCCCCTGCCCACCCCCGTCGGGCAGGGGCCCTCGCCGCTTCTTTTCGGACAGCCGGTGCCGCACGGCCCGTTGACGCGGCTTGTCTGAACATGTGAAATGTCACCCATCACACGCGATGCACCATCCAGCGATTTGAACGTTCAAACAGTTTCCCGACCACCCAGCACCCCGCCCCCGACCGGAAGAGGATCCGCCATGCCGCCCCGCACCCGCGCCTTACCGTCCGGTCTCCTGCTCCTGGCCGTCCTCGCCGCCCAGGCCCTCGGCAGCGTCCCGGCGTTCGCCGACGACCCGGCGTTCGCCAACAACCGGGCACCGCTCGTGGACGGCGGCAGCTACGTCCTCGGCTCCGCCCTGGACGGCAGCTGCCTCGGCCCGCAGTACGCGCAATCGGCCCCCGGCACCCCCGTCGTCGGCGCGGACTGCCAACGACTGCTCAGCCAGCGCTGGCAGCTGCGCCGCACCGGCGACGACTACCTGCTCGTCAACGCCGCGAGCGGCCGCTGCCTCACCCTCGACGGCCCGGGTCGCCCGCCCGCCACCGCCGACTGCGGCACCGCCCCCGACGCCGAGCGCTTCACCGTCTCCCGTGGCCCCCGGGGCACGTACACCCTCGCCGTACGCGGCACCGGCGCCTGCCTGAGCACCGAGCCCACGCCGACGCCGACTTCGACCGCTACTCCCACGGTCGCTCCCACCCCGGCGCACGGCGGCTGCGACGCCCGTCCGGCCCACCGCTGGACGCTCACCCGCACCGAACCCCTCGTCCTCGCCAACCCCGGCTTCGAGCAGGGCGCCGACGGCTGGACCCTCACCGGGCACACCGGCATCGCCACCAACAACCCGCACGGCGGCGCCCGCCTCGCCTACCTCGACGCCGGGCCCGGCTACGCGATCACCCACCAGGCGACCGCCGCCGGCGCGGGCAGCTACGACCTCTCCGCCTGGATCGCGACCGGCGGCCCCGGGGGCACCCTCTCGGTCAGCGTCAACGGCGCCGTCGTGCGCTCGCTCACCCTCCCCGAGCAGTCCACCTACGCGAAGTACACCCTCCCCCGGATCCGGGTCGCCGCCGGCGACCGGCTCGTCCTCACCGTCGGCTCCTCGCCCACCGGCTGGGTCAACGTGGACGACGCGGCCGTGGCCCCGTCCGCCCCCAACGACCCGGTCGCCACCTCTTCCGACCCCGAGGTCGCCGCCCTGTTCGACTGGGCCAAGACCAAGGCCAACAGCTGGGTGCAGCAGGCCGGCACCACCGGCGTCCTCGACATGGACGAGAACCACCCCGGCGGCACCGGCAGCACCGCCTACGACACCACGTACTGGGCCGGCTACCCGTTCCGATCCGCCTTCTACAGCCGGGACTTCGCCCACCAGCTGGTCGGCGCGCACCTGCTGGGCCTGGACGCCGAGAACAAGACCATGCTGCGCGGCTTCGCCGCCTCCGCCACCGAGGTCAACGGGCTCTACCCGGTCTGGGCGCTCAACTTCGACGCCCGGACGTACGGCGCCATCGACTACCGCGGCCCGAACCGCTTCGTCCGCGAGCTGCCCGCGCCCTTCGAGCTCGTCCAGAAGGCCGGTGAGGCCTACCGCTGGACCGGCGACCGCGACTACGCCGACGACCCGGCCCTCGGCACCTACGTCCGCAACACCCTCGGCCCGTTCATCGCCGGCCACCCCGGCCCGGTCGACAACGGCGGCCTGCCGATCCCACAGGCCACCAGCCGCAGCATCTTCGCCGGCACCGCCAGCTACGCCGAGAACGCCGCCGGGACCTACGCCGAGGCCGGTGACGCGCTGGGCGCCCAGTACCAGGCCTACCTCGCCGCCGCCACGCTGGCCGACGCCCGGGGCGACGCCACCTCCGCCGCCGGCTACCGGCAGGCCGCCGAGGCGCTCCGCTCGTACGTCAACTCCACCTGGAGCGTGGACAGTCAGCACCCCGGCGAGGTCGTGCACGGCTACGACACCGCCGGTCGGCCGGTCACCGGCTGGGGTTACGAGGCGAGTGTGCTGATGCCGGTCAAGCGGCTCATCGACCCCGGGCCCCGCCGGGACGCCCTCCTCGCCGCCGTCGACGCCGCCGACTCCGGCCCGGAACGCTCGGTCAACCTGGAGGCCTACACCTACCTGCCGGACGCCTTCTTCGCCAACCAGGACGGCACCACCGCCTGGAAGTGGATGCGGTACGTCTACGAGAGCGTCGGCGCCCAGCACGCCAGCGGGCAGATGCTCAACGGCGACTACCCCGAGGTTCCGTTCACCCTGCTCGCCCAGACCGTCCAGGGCCTGCTCGGCGTCGAGCCGGACGCGGCCACCGGCACGCTCGCCACCGCCTCCCGGCTACCCGCCTCGATGGGCTGGCTGCAGGTCGCGTCCATTCCGGTCGGCGACGGCACGGTGACCGTCCGCCACGACGGCGAACGGGCCAGCACCGTCACCAACACCGGTACGAAGCCGCTCACTTGGGAGGCCCGCTTCCGAGGGCCGCACGCGCGCGTCACCGTCGACGGCCAGGCGCGGGAGGCGCACACCAGGGTCGTCGACGGCGTCACGTACACCTACGCCACCGTCACCCTCGCCCCCGGCCGCTCCGCGACCGCGGCGGTCACCGACTGACCCCCGCCACACCGCTGACCCCCACACCGCACCACCCGCGGCCGGCCGGCCCCCCCCGGCCGGCCGCGGCTCCCCCAAGCTTCCTGACGGGCTGTCGCATCCCCCACACCCGCAGGAGTGCGCGCATGCACCCCCCCGCCGACCCGCTCGGCAACGGCAACGCCCTGACCCCGCCGATGGGATGGCACCCTCAGCTCCTGAGCCACCCCGACCGGGTGCCGGCCGCCTGCGCGACGCGGGCGGCCGGCACCCGCACCAGCACCGCCACGCTCAGGCCGAAGATCAGCACCCCCAGCGGGACGTGGACCGACGGAACGTGCGCGATGCCCAGGACCACCTGCGCCGAGGCCAGCACCAGGAAACCGGACGCGTACAGGATCGGCCGGGGCGATCCGCCACCCGGCCGCCACGCCAGGATCGCGGCCAGCACGTACAGCATCGACGCCCCGTACATCACCCGCGCCCCGACGCCGTGCAGCACCTCACCGTAGGAGGTGGACAGCAGCAGGCCGGCCGTGACCGCCTGGAAGAGGACGGCCGCGGTCTGCAGGGCGATCGCGGCCCGCAGGAACGTGACGCTGCGCGGTTCTGCTGCCGTCGTCGGTGTGACCATGACGCGGTCCCCTCTTCTGCCTCGCGGCGGTGATCGATAGTGTCTCGGTCAACCGACGACGCAGGGCCGCCGAGTGTGAGGTCCGGTCCGGCCTCACAGCCCGGTGCGCTTCCTCGTCGACACGGCGAGCGCCGCGACGGGCTGAAACGACGAGCGGACCAGGGAGCGGCCCCGACCATGAGCACCCCCTCCGAGCCCGGACCCGACCGGTCGCACGACGGACCGCAAGACCGACCGCACGACAGTCCCTTCGAACCGGACCTGAGCGTGATCGTCGGCGAGCGGCGGCAGCTGATCAACCTCGCCTACCGGCTGCTCGGTTCACTGGCCGAGGCCGAGGACGCCGTCCAGGAGACGTACGCCCGCTGGTACGCGATGCCGCGGGAGCGGCAGGAGGCCGTCGCCGCGCCCGGCGCCTGGCTGACGACGGTGGCCACCCGCGTCTGCCTGGACCTGCTCGGATCGGCGCGGGTCCGGCGCGAGCGCTACGTCGGCGAGTGGATACCCGAGCCGCTGCCCGACCGTACCGAGTGGATCGGCGGGCCGGGCGGCGGCCGGGAGAGGGCGGCCGACCCGGCCGACTGGGTCACCCTGGACGAGTCGGTGAACATGGCCTTCCTCGTCGTCCTGGAGGCGATGACCCCGGCCGAACGCGTGGCGTTCATCCTGCACGACGTCTTCCGGTACCCCTTCCCCGAGGTCGCCGAGATCGTCGGCCGCACCCCCGCGGCCTGTCGGCAGCTGGCCTCCTCGGCCCGCCGCAGGGTGCGCGGCGCGCAGCCGCCGACCGTCCCCAGGGCCGGGCAGGCCGGTCTGGTGCGGCACTTCAAGGAGGCCTGGGAGGCCGGGGACATCGAGGCCCTGGTCGGCCTGCTCGCCCCCGACGCCACGATGGCCGCCGACGGCGGCGGCCTGGTCGGCGCCGTCCTGCGCCCCGTCCTGGGCGCCGAGCGGATCGCCCAGTACCTGATCCACATCGCCGACAAGGCCCCCGGGCTCACCCTCCTGGAGCGGACGGTCAACGGCCGACCCGGCCTGGTCGCCCAGCACGCCGGTGTCACCGCGACCGTGGCGGCCTTCGGAGTGGACGTCGGCCGCATCACCCGCATCTGGGCGGTCCGCAACCCGGAGAAACTGCGCCCGTGGACGGAGCACGGGCAGCTCCCCCGCTGAGGCCCCCGCCACGGCTCGTCCACCACCGGCTGCGCGCCTCGCCCCAGCTGCGGCTGCCACCACGCCCACACGGCGGCCACGAGCCGCGCCGACCCCTGCCCCTTCGGCCCGGTCATGGCCCGGATGTGATCCGGATGTGATCCGGATGTGGCCCGGATGCGGTCCGGTGATGGCCCCGTCGCGGCCCGGTTGTCCGTCGGGGGTGGCAGGCTGGGGGGCATGTGCGGCCGCTTCGTCTCCACCACCACGCCCCAGGACCTCGTCTCGCTCCTCGGAGAACTCCGCTGGGACCCGGCCGAGAGCTTCGCGCCGAGCTGGAACGTCGCCCCCACCGACCCGGTCCCCGCCGTCCTGGAGCGCGTCGACCGGGACACCGGCGAGCTGCTGCGCCAACTGCGCCCGCTGCGCTGGGGACTGGTCCCGTCCTGGTCCAAGGACCCGTCCGGCGCCGCCCGCATGATCAACGCCCGTTCGGAGACGGTCGACACCAAGCCCGCCTTCCGCAAGGCCTTCACCGCCCGGCGCTGCGTCATCCCCGCCGACGGCTACTTCGAGTGGCGCGAGATCCCCGCCACCGCCGACCGCAAGAAGTACAAGCAGCCGTACTTCCTGAGCACCGGCGGCCTGATGCTGATGGCCGGCCTCTACGAGTTCTGGCGCGACCGCACCCGCCCCGACGACGACCCGCTCGCCTGGCTCGCCACCGCCACCGTCATCACCACCGACGCCACCGACAGCGCCGGCCGCATCCACGACCGGATGCCCCTCACCATCACCCCCGACGACCTCCCCGGCTGGCTCTCCCCCGCCCACACCGACCCCGCCGAACTCCACCACCTCCTGCGCCGCCCCGCCGACGGCGACCTGCGCGTCCGCGCCGTCTCCCCCACCGTCAACAGCGTCCGCAACAACGGCCCCGAGTTGCTGGAGAGCGCCCCCGACCCCCTGGGCCTCGCGGACTGACCCGTCCTGACCACGCCGCCCGGCTCTTCGCGCCTTCGCCAACGGTGGTGCGGCTCGACGCCGGACGTTCCTCAGCGGTCCGCAGAGCCGCCGAAGGCGCGTAGTGAGGGAATCGCGCCGGTTCGTCCGGGTCAGGTGCGCTCGAAGCCGTGGGTGTGCCCGATGACCTCGAAGCCACGGCGCGCGTACCAGTTTCGCGGCCAGTCGTCGGACTCCGCGATCAGGAAGCGCGTGCCGCAGCCGGCGTCCGTCGCACGGCGCAGGGCGGCGGCCAGGACGGCATCGGCGTGGCCGCGCCGGCGGTGTGCCTCGGCGGTGAGCAGGTCCTCGACCTGGGCGATCCCGAGGACGGGTTCGAGGTAGAGGTCGGTCCAGGCGGCCACCTCGCCGTTGTCCGCCCGTGCGCCGAGGAGCTGGACGCGTTCGGCCCCGCGCCGGGACGTCACCCGCCGGTCGACCAGCGACCGGACCACCTCCTCGCCCGCCGCCGGGAGCGCCGTCCGCCAACTCGCCGAGAGCGGCTCCCGGATCGCCTCCAGGTCGACCTCCTCGACGCGGCGCCCTTCGCCGACGGCGGGGGTCGGGCCGGTGTGCAGCATCACCAGGTAGGTGCTATGCCGGTACCCGGCCCGCCGGAACGGCTCGACGCACGCCTCCCCGAACTCCCCGTCCAGTACGGACACCAGACGGAACGGCCGCTCGCCCATCACCTCGTCGACGAGGCCGGGCAGGGCGGCCGGCTCCGTGTCGGTGCGGTCGACGAAGACCTGGTTGTTCGACCACGAGCCCGCGAAGCGGTCGTCGAACACCGCGAACCCGCCCGGGAGTTCGACCGTACGCTCGGCCCGCCGACGCGCGAACCCGGCCAGGAAGGCGTTGATCCGCCGCACTTCGTCATCCGACATGCCAGGCACTCTACGGCGTCCCGCCGACCGGGCCGCAGCGGGCGCGGGCCCGCCCATCTCCACCTCCCGATCGTGGTCCTGCCTCCAGGACGTGGGCGGCCGGACGCGAGCACCACCGGTTGGTGCCACGGCTTCACGCCACCGCCGGCCGACCCAGCGGGAGGAGGTACTGGATGGGCTCCTCCCGGTCGTCGAGGCCGAGGAGTTCGTGGGCGAGGTCGTCCTGGAAGCCGCCGAGGGGGGTGGTGCCGAGGCCGTGGGCGGCGGCGGTGAGGAGGAGGTTCTGGGTGAGGTGGCCGGCTTCGAGGAGGCCGAGGCGCAGGGCGCGCAGGCCGTAGCGGCGGCCCAGGAGGGCGAGGTCGAGGTAGACGGCGAGGGCGATCAGGCGGAGGCGGACGGTGTGCAGGGCGCCCGCGCTGGGGTACGGGCGGTGGCCGGTGTCGGGACCCGGGGCGTGGGCGGACCACAGGAGGCTGCCGAGGGTGGTGGCGGCGAGCGGGCCGGTCAGGGGGCCGCGGGTGGAGCGGCGGGTGTGCAGCGCGTCGGCGAGGGACGCCGGCGGCGGGCCCGGGGTGCGGAGGCGGATCCGCAGGTGGGGGCCGCCCTCGCCGTAGCGGATGAAGAACCAGTCGGTGTCCGCGAGGCCGTCCATCAGCGGGGCGAGGTCGGCGGTGAGGAAGGCGTCCGCCTCGCGGGCGGGCAGCGGCAGCGCGAGTGCAGGCTGTGCCAGAGCATCGTGGGCAGGCGGTGGGTGGTCATCGCGTCCTTCCCGGACGGCTGGGCGAACAGGGACGGCTGGCGGGACGGGTTCGGGCCAGAGGGACGGGTGCGGCCAGGGTTGGGAGCACACCGAAGCGCGGGTGCGGCCGGTCCGCACCCGCGAAGACCCTCCAAAGCCTTCTCAGCGCAGCGGCAGCAGCCCCGGCACCGGGCCGCCGCGCCGGGACAGGCGGCGCAGGAACGTGGCGACGCCGGGGGTGCCGACCGCCCAGGCGCGCGCCTCCGCGTCCGGTTGCCGGCCCGGGAAGACCGGCCGGTTCGGCGGGCCGCCGGCACGGGTGAGGAGGAGACCCGCCAGGTCCTCGGCCGCCGCCCAGTGGCGGGCGTCTGCGGTGGCGTCCGCCAGGTCGATCAGGAGGTCCCCGACACCGGCCAGGCCGCAGCAGCGGAACACCTGGGCGGTCCTCGGAGCGACGGTTCGGCAGGTGGCGGCGGCGTCGGCGGCCAGGGCGAGCAGGTCCTCGTCGCCGTACCGGAGGCCGGCCTGGACCAGCAGCGTGCCGAGTCCGGCCAGTCCCCGGCACCAGGAGAGGTAGCGGCGGGTCGCGCCGGGCCGGCGGGCGGCGTCCGCGATCCGGGGGAGGTCGGCGGCGAGGCCGTCGACGATCCGGCGGGCGGTGTGCTGCGACGCCTCGTCGGGCATCGCGAGCAGGAAGTGGGCGACGCCGGCCCGGCCGTGCGCGAAGCCCTCCGCGAGGGCGGCGGTGCCGGGGTTGGGCGGGTCCTCGGGTTCGTCGAGCGGTCCGGTCGTCAGCCGTGCGGCGCAGCGGGCGGCAGCCGCGCGGTGCCGGTCGGCGCGCTGCTGGTCTCCCGCCGAGCCGACGGCCGCCGATCCGCCGACGGCCGAGCCGACGGCCGCGAGCAGCAGGTGCCCGGTGCCGATCCCGGCCGCACCGGCGATCTGGTCCGTCCCCACGCCCAGGCCGGGCGCGGCGCGCAGACCGGAGGGGAGCGGTTCCGTCCCGAGTGCGGCCGCCGCTTCGGCGAGGAACAGCTCGACGCCCGTACGGCCTTGGTACAGGGAGTCGTCGAGGCGGTCGAGGGCCGGGTGGGCGGCGGTCCAGCGGGCGAGGTCGGCGGCGGCGGAGCGGGCGTCCGGGCGGTCCGCGTGCTGCAGCAGTTCGAGGCCGAGCCCGACCGCGCCGTCGTAGAGGGAGAGCAGGGTGCGGGGCCGCTCCGCGCCGGGGCCGGCGGCGACCAGCTCGCGGGCCATCCGTACGCACGTGGTGACGGTGTGGTCGAGGGCCTCGTCCGGCAGCGCGCGCCCGGGCCGCGTCGGCCGCCGCCGTACGGGAGCGGCGTCCGCACGCGCGCGGCGCAGTCGCGAGGCCGCTGCGGCGCGCTGCGCCGGGTCGAAACTCAGCAGCCCCGCGACCAGGTCCACCACCGGGTCGGCCTCGGGGAGGGCGGCGCGCAGGCAGGCGAGGGTGCGGTCGCGGTTGGTCGCCGGGTCGGGGTCGATGACGACCGGGTCGAGTCCGGTGAGGGCGTAGTGCAGGGTGGTGCCCAGCGCGTAGTGGTCTTCGGTGGGGTCGTCGCCGGTGCCGCCCGGCAGGCCGTAGCCGGCGGTGGCGCCCGGCGGGCGGTCGCCGGCCAGGGCGCTCACGCCGAAGTCGACCAGTGCGGCACGGCCGTCGGGGTCGAGCACCACGTTGGCGGGTTTGAGGTCGCACACCACCACGCCGCGCGCGTGCACCGCGTCGAGGATCCGCAGCAGCCCGCGCGCCAGTGTCCACCCGTCGCGCCCACCGTCCCCGGGGCCTGCGACCGCAAGGGCGCTGTACGGGCCGGAGGTGAGGACGTCACGGCGCAGGTCCCGTCTCCCGCACGCGCCGCTGACCAGGTATTCGTCGGTGCCGTGCCGGAAGTAGTCGACCAGCGGCGGCACTCCGGGCACCCCGGCCAGTGCGGCGAGCACTCGGCGTTCGTGCCGCAGCCGGCCGCGTGCGTCGGTGCCGGCGCCGTCCTCGGCGACGAAGGCCCTGGCCTGTTTGACCACCACCTCGCGCCCGGTGGCGAGTTCGACCGCGCGGTAGACGTGGCCGCTCGGCGCGCGGGTGATGCCCGCCGTGATGCGGTAGCGCCCGTCGCCGACCCGGGTGGTCGCCGGACGGGCGGGGGCGTCCGGCGGGGTGAACGGGTCGCTCGCCCAGGGTGGTTGGCGGTAACGGGCTTCGGCCAGGCCCGGGAACGGCGAGCCGTCGGGGCCGGTCATGCCGCGTTCCGCTTCGTCGTCCGTGACGCGGAACGGTCCGTAGCGGTAGTACAGCGGGGCGTCCGGCCGGATCCGGCGGTCGCTCACCACCGCGGGGCCGGCCCATCCGGTCAGGGCCCGCGCCAACTCCGTTGCCAGGGCGTGGACTTCGTCCGGCCGGGGGTAGAGCGTCACGGCTTTGCCGACGGCGGCGGCGCCGTGGCGGCCGCTGTTGAGTTCCTGCAGCACCGCGGCGCTCCGGGCGAACTTCGCGTCGCAGGTGTGGCGCAGCAGGATCGGGACCACCACGTCCAGCAGGTCCGCCAGTTCGCCCGGGCGGGTGGACACGTGCAGCTTCCATCCGTGGGCCAGCTCCGGCATCCGCGGGTCCTGGAGGTACCACCACGGCCCGTCCTCGCGCAGTGGCCCGCGCGGGACGGGAGTGGCGGCGGCGAGCGCCTCGCCCCTTCTCGGCGGCGCCTCACCCCTCCGCTGCGACGCCTCGCCGCTTCGCAACAGCTCTTCGACTCTGCGTCGCAGCGACTCGGCGGAGCCGGGGTCGGGTGGTGCGTCCATGGTTCCGTCCCTTCCCCGGTTCCGCTTCGTGCCCGGCTGATCGCTCGGGTCAGGCGTTCATCTCGCAGGGGAAGCGGGTCAGAAGTCGACCTCGCACGGGAAGCGGGTCGGAACGTACGTGACCCACGGGTCGGCGAGACACGCGACCGGCGTGAGGTCCGCGTCGAGCTCGTCCTCGAAGGTGAGGGTGTCCTCGTCGATGTCCAGCAGGCCTGCGTCGCGGATGTCGGTCATCACTGCGCTCATGTGGATCCTCCCGGTGATTCTGGTCATTGGGATCTCTGACTGGGCTGCCTCATGCTAGCCACGCCCACCGGGCCGTCACAGGGGTCGGACAGACCTGGCAACTCGCCTACGACAAAGGACGGTTCCGTTTGTGGACGCCGTCTGCGTCCACCCTCACACCTCGCCGCCTCCGCCCGGGTCCGCCCTCGACGAGGCGGTGAGCCGTCAAGCCCGGACCGGAGCAGTCAGCGCGGGCAGGGTTGCTCCCGGCCGGTACGACACGGCGGGCCGGCCCGGTACCCGAGGGGTGGGTACCGGGCCGGCCCGTGCCGCGTGTCACGCCGGGTCAGCGCGCGGCGGTCTTGCGGGTGCGGCGGGAGACGGAGTCCAGGACGACGGCGGCGAGCAGGACGGCACCGGTGATCATGTACTGAATGGCCTGGTTGACGTGGACCAGGTCGAGTCCGGTGATGATCGACTGGATGACCAGGATGCCGAGGAGCGCGGACCAGGTCTTGCCGCGCCCGCCGAACAGGCTCGTGCCGCCGATGACGGCCGCGGCGATGGAGTTCATCAGGACGTTGCCGCCGCCGAGGATCTTGTCCGCGGAACCCTGCTGGGAGGCGATGAACAGGCCACCGAGGGCCGCCATGCCGGCGGAGATCATGAAGACGGAAATCCGGATCCAGGCGACGTTGATGCCCGCACGGCGGGCGGCCTCCACGCCACCGCCCACGGCGAAGACCTGCCGGCCGTAGCTCGTGCGGCGCAGGACGAAGTCGGTGATGACGACGACGGACAGGAAGACGAGCAGGGGCAGCGGCAGGCCGCGGTCCTGGTTCAGCATGTAGGCGGCGGTCAGCGCGATGACGGCGAGGACTCCGGTGCGCAGCGCGATCTCGCTCATCGGGCGCGCGGCGAGGCCGGCGGTGGCGCGGCGGCGGGCGTCGAGGATCTGCCCGGCGGCGAAGAGCGCGACGCCGAGGACGGCGAGGCCCCAGGTGTAGGCGATGTCGCCGTCGCCGAGGAAGTACGTGTCCAGGTTGGCCACCACGCCGTCGTTGACGACGTTGACGGTGCCCTTGTCGCCCAGCACGTACTGCTGCAGGCCGCTCCAGGCGAGCAGGCCGGCGAGCGTGACGACGAAGGCCGGGACGCCGATCTTGGCGAAGAAGAAGCCGTGCAGGGCGCCGATGGCGACGGCGGCACCGATGGCGATGAGGCAGGCGACCCATTCGTTGTAGCCGGAGCGCACGGACAGGACGGCGGCGATCGAGGCGGAGACGCCGGCGACGGACCCCAGCGAGAGGTCGATCTCGCCGAGGAGGAGCACGAAGACGATGCCGACGGCGATCAGGCCGGGGCCGACGATCCACTTGGTGATGTTGGTGAGGTTGTCGGCGTTGAGGAAGTCGCCGGTGATGCCCTGGAAGATGGCGCCGATGAGGATCAGGCCGAGGACGACGGGCACGGAGCCGAGATCGCCGTTCCTCATCTTCCGCTTGAACTCGGCGAGGTAGCCGGCGAGGCCGGCCTCGCGGACGAGCAGGCGGGGGTCGACCGCGGGGGCGGCCGGGGCGGGGGTGGTCTGTTCGGTGGTCACTTCGCTTCTTCCGCGATTCGGGCCTGACGACGGGTGACGGCGTTCTCGGTGGCGCCGGTGATGGCGGAGATGATCACCTCGTGCGAGGTGGTCGCCACCTCGAAGACGCCGTTGTTCCGGCCCAGGCGCAGGACGGCGACGGTGTCGGCGACGGCCTTGACGTCGGCCATGTTGTGGCTGATCAGGATGACGCCGAGGCCGCGGTCGCGCAGGCGCTCGACGAGGTCGAGGACCTGGGCGGTCTGCTCGACGCCGAGGGCGGCGGTGGGTTCGTCCAGGATGACGATCTTGGGGTCGCCGACGAGTGCACGGGCAATGGCGACCACCTGGCGCTGGCCGCCGGAGAGGGCGGCGATGGGGATGCGCACGCTCGGGATGCGGATGGAGAGGGTGTCGAGGAGTTCACGGGCGCGCTTCTCCATCGCGACCTCGTCGAGCGTGCCGAAGCGCTTCAGCTCACGGCCGAGGAAGAGGTTTCCGACCACGTCGAGGTTGTCGCACAGCGCGAGGTCCTGGTAGACGGTGGCGACGCCGAGGGCCTGGGCGTCGTGCGGGCGGCCGATGGAGACCGCCTGGCCCTCCCACTCGATCGCTCCCTCGTCGATCGGGTGGACGCCGGCGATGGTCTTCACCAGCGTGGACTTTCCGGCGCCGTTGTCGCCGACCAGGGCCACCACCTCGCCTGCGTGCACCTCCAGGTGCACGTCGGTGAGTGCCTGGACAGCGCCGAAGCGCTTGGAGACCCCGCGCAACGCCAGTACGGGTGCGCCTGTCACGTGAACCATCTCCTTCTTCCCGCGCGCCGTGATGGTGGGTCGGCGGCCGGGGTGGCCCGCGCGCCGTGCGGGCGGGCGGGTGAGCGTCAAAAGGGGTTGTCGGGGCGGGCCGAGGTCCGCCGCGGCTGCGGGCGGGCTCCCCGGGGATGCGGGGAGCCCGGCCCGGGCGGTGCTACTTCAGGCCGGCGGTGGCGCAGGCGGCGGCGTAGTCCGCGGTGCAGATGTCGGCGGCCTTGTAGAGGCCGTCGGCGATGACGGTGTCGTTGATGTTGGCCTTGGTGACGACCTTGGGGTCGAGCAGCTTGGCCGGGATGCCCTTGTCGGTGGCGCTGTCGACGCTGGCGGTCGCGACGGTCTTGACGTCCTTGCCCTGCAGGAGGTCGACGGCCAGTTCGGCAGCGCTGTCGGCGAGCGGCTTGTAGGCCTTGTAGATCGTGTAGGCCTGGTCGCCGTTGACGATGCGCTGGATGGCGTCGAGGCCGGCATCCTGACCGCCGACCGGGACCTTGATGCCCGCACCCTGGAGCTGGGTGATGATGGCGCCCGCCATGCCGTCGTTGGCGGAGTAGACGGCCTGGAAGCCGTCCTTGCCGAACTGGGTGATCGCGGCACCGATCTTCTGACCGGCGACGGTGGGCTTCCACTCGCCCGACTGCTCGTAGACGACCTTCTTCACCTTGCCGTCGAGCACCTTGTGCGCGCCGGACTTGAACTGGCCGGCGTTCGGGTCTGCGTCGTCGCCGTTGATCATGACGATGTTGGCGTCGGCGGCCTGCGCGCCGAGCGCGTCGACCAGGGCCTGGCCCTGGAGTTCGCCGACCTTCTCGTTGTCGAAGGAGGCGTAGGCGGCGACCGGGCCGGTGGCCAGGCGGTCGTAGGCGACGACCTTGACGCCCTTGGCGGCGGCCTCCTTGACCCAGGACTGGGTGGAGGTGGCGTCGAACGCGTCGAGGACGATCACCTTCACGCCCTGGGCTATCAGGGTGTCGAACTGCTGCTTCTGCTTGGCGGCGCTGCCCTCGGCGTTGTTGTAGAGCACCTTGCAGTCCGCGCACAGGGCCTTGACCTTGGCCTCGATGAACGGCTTGTCGAAGGACTCGTAGCGGGTCGAGGACGCGTTCTCGGGCAGCAGCAGACCGATCGACTTGGTGTCACCACCCGCGGCGGAGTCCTTCTTGTCGCCGCCGGCCTTGCCGCAGGCGGCCATGGACAGGGCCATCGAGACGGCTGCGGTGGCGATAACGGCGCGACGCATCGTTGCGTTCATGTGGGGGTGCCTCCCTGACGTCGCCGCGACGGTGCGGCGGAGTGGGAGGGAGTCAACCCGCAGATGTCAGATGGAGTCAAGAAGTAAATCCAAGACGAGATCATGTTGGCTTTTTTGTTATCTTCCTGAACGCATGAAGCGCCGGGTTCTGCACCCGTGAACACGCAGAGAAGCATGAACGGGACTATCGGTGACGAAATCGACTGCAGGCCGGGCGGACTGCCGGAGGCGCTCCGCGGGCTGGGTGCCCTGGGTGCGGAGCGGCTTCCTACGGGGCTGGTGCGTTCAAGATGTGTCGACCGGGGTATAGTCCGCGGGTCGGCTACGGACTCAGCCGAGGAAGCCCCGTCGGGCAGGCATCTGCCCTGACCCGCGCTGCCGGCCCGACTCGCCTGCCCGGAAGGCTTTCTGGCGGAACGTCAGCGGCGGCTCGCGTGAATGGCTCGGCCCGTCAGTCGCGGAGCCGCCGGGCCCGGAGGTACTCGCGGCCGAGCAGGCGCAGCGCGGCGGCCTTGGCGGGGCTCGCGGAGCGGCGGAGCAGCGCGCCCAGGTCGGCGCGGGCGGCGGCGCTGATGAGCTCGTCCACCCCGAGGAGGCAGCGAACCATCGGCCGGTGGGCGGGCGGCACCAGCTCGATGACGGCCCTGCCCTCGGCGAGTGTGCGGTCGGCCCGGTCGAGCAGGTCGCCGAGCAGCGTCCGGACGGCCGGCAGGTCGCGGGCCTGTTCCAGGTCGGCCCGGGTGACGCCGTGCTCGCGCAGGGTCTGCTCGGGGACCGTCAGCCGGCCCTCGGCCAGGTCCTCCGCGAGGTCGTTGACGAAGTCGAGCCGCTGGGCGCCGTCGATGTAGGTGCGGCAGGCGGCGCGGAAGACCGCCTGGTCGCCGGCCGGGCCGAGCAGGCCGGCGACGACCATGAAGCCGGGCAGCGAGTACCCGTCCACGTACGCCTGGTACTCCGCCTCGGTGGCGAACCCGGTGAAGTCGAGGTCCGCGTCCGCCGCGGCGAGGAAGTCCAGGACGCGCTCGCGCAGGGCGGGGTGCGCGCCGACGCTGTTCAGCAGGGGGCGCAGCTCGGGGTCGTCGGTGCGGCCGGCGGCAAGGCTCTCGGTGACCTCCCGCTGCCAGCGGGCGGACGCCGCCCGGCGCTGCGCGAGGGGGCCGCTGTCGAGCAGGGTGTCGGTGCGGTGCATGAAGGCGGCCGCCGCGATCACGTGCGGGACCGTGCGGTCCGGCAGCAGCAGGCCGGCCGCCAGGGTGACCTCCCGCTTGTACCGGGTGACCTGTTCCCGCTGCCGGCCGTAGTCGGCCCGCAGTCCGGGGTCCTGCACGCCGGCGGCGTCCAGCGCCCGCTCCCACCTGCCCACTCGGTCCACCCAATCACTTGTTCGATCGGGGCCGAGCGTAGTCGGTGGGAGCCGGGCGTCCTATTCGAGACGCCACCCGAGACGGTCGCCACCCGAGGCGCCGAACGCCCAGGGGCCGAACGCCCGGGGAACGGACGGTCAGCGCTGGCGGATCGTGGAGAAGCCGCAGGCGGGGGTGCAGAGGGTGACGATGCCGCTGTAGCGGTAGGTGGTGCGGCCCTTGGTGACGCTGTGGACGGTGACCTTCTCCCGCAGGTTCAGTTCCCGGCAGCGCGGGCAGGCCGCGCTGACCGGCTTGCCCCAGGGGCGGTTCGGGTCCAGCTTGCTGTAGGAGACCACCATCAGGACGACGGCGAGGCCGGCGCCGCCGAAGCCGATGTACCGCCACACGCTGCTCGAGGACTCCCGGCGGTCGATCATCTCGTCGTAGGAGTAGGTGCCCCCGCCGCCGTGGTTGGACCAGATCCGGCACTCGCTGTCCCGGGTCATGGTCTTGCCGTCGCAGGTCGGTGCGGAGTTCGGGTCCGACTTCCCGACCACCAGCGCCAGGAAGAGGCCGACTGCGGCCAGCAGGCCCAGCACGACCACGGCGGTGGTCCGGCTACGGCCGGTGTGCAGCCGTTTGCGCTCGTTGTACGCCGTATCGATCACTGCCTGGGCCATGTTGCCCCCGTCGACCGCCACCACGTGTCTCCTGTTGTCCGGATGTCCGTACGGCTCGCGTCCCGAGCCGCATACCCGCTCGGCGAGGGGGCGACACGAACCCACCATGATCAACGCGTGTTCGCACCCGATTCGGAAAGGTTGTGACCTTTCAGTTATCGGCCGTGACCGAGGCCAGGTAGGCGGCGGCCTTCGCCGGGTCGAGGAACCACCGCTCCACGTCCGCCGGATCGTTGAAGTTGTTGGCGAACCGGTCGGCCACGGCCGGGTGTTCGCCCGCCGCGACGAGCAGGTCGAGGACGTGCGGGGGCGGCGGGGCGAGCATCGCGTTGGTCCAGGTGGTGACCGGGCCCGCGGTCTCCCAGAAGCCGTCGAAGGCGGCCTGCTGGAAGTCGCGGTCGAAGGGCTTGTCGCCGTGGGCGAGGATCGCCGCCAGGTAGCCCGTCGCGCACTTGGCGGCGTTGTTGGCGCCCTGCCCGGTGATCGGGTCGTTGGTGACGACCACGTCCGCCACGCCCAGTACCGTGCTGCCGCCGGGCAGTTCGCCGACGGGGTGGCGGACCACCGGGGTGAAGCGCCCGGCCAGGGTGGCGCCGGCGTCGGTGAGTTCGACGCCGGACCGCGCCCGGTCGTACTCCCAAGGGGTGAAGGTCTTCATCAACTCCAGGGTCACCCGCAGGTGTTCCGCCGGGTCGCGGATCCCGTCGAAGGCGTCCGCCGGTCCGCCCGGCACGGCCTCCCAGAGCAGGATGTCGCAGGGCCCCGACACGGTCAGGGCCGGCATCACGAACAACTCGGCGATACCGGGCACCACGTTGCAGCGCACCGCCGGGAAGTCGTGCTCGGGGCGCGGCGCGAGCCCGTGCACGTAGGCGGCGGCCAGCGCGCGCTGCGGCCGCTCGTGCGGCGAGCGCGCGTGGTCGCGCTCGAACAGCGAGCCCAGCGGGCCCTTGCCGGAGGCGATCAGCACCAGGTCGTACGAGCCGGCCAGGTGCTGCAGGTCGGCGGCGGTCACCTTGCGCAGCTCCACCCGGCCGCCGCGTTCGGCGAAGGTCTCCAGCCAGGCGGACATCTTCAGCCGCTGGTCGACGGAGTACGCGGAGGCCTCCAGCCGTCCGACCCAGTCGATCACCCGTGCCGACTCCGGCCCGGTCACCGACACCCCGACGCCCTCGATCCGGGGCGCCTCGTCGGCCCACAGGTCCAGGCCGAGGGCGCGTTCGGTGCGCAGCGCGGAGTCGAACATGCACTGGGAGGAGAGCACCCGCCCGGCCCGCACCTCCTCCGCGCTGCGGTCCGTCAGCACCGTCACGTCGTAGCCGTGGGACTGCAGCCCCAGGGCCAGTTGGAGTCCGGCCTGCCCGGCGCCGACGATCAGAACTCTGCGCATCGCCCCTGCTCTCCTGCTGGCACGTCCCGGTGGTGGTACGTCCCGGCATCGCGTACGTCCCGGCTCGGCGGCCGGCTCCGCCCGGTTACCCAGTGGCCTGGATACCAGTCATCGGCGCGCGCGTCCACGGGCCGAGCAGGGACCGTACGCAACGCCGGGGGCCGCCGGGGGTCCGCCGGGATCCGGCTCCAAGCCGCCTGACACAATCCGATCATGCGAACAGCGGAGGTGGACTGGGGCGACGTCCGGCGGCGGGCGCTCGCCCTGCGGGCGATGCGGGAAGCCGAACAGGGCGGTCCGCGTCCTCCCCTTCCGCCGCCGCTGACCGAGGCCCACATCCGGGAGGCCGAGGAACAGTTCGGCCTCGCCTTCCCCGCCGACTACCGCCGGTACCTGCTGCACGTCAGCGCGGGCAGCGAGCACAACCGCATCCGCGAGCTGCACCGCTCCGACCACGGCTGGCGCTGGCGGGGTGACCACGACACCCTCCTCGCCCGGCTCGGCACCCCGTTCCCCGACCACGACACCGCCCTCGCCGCCGAGGAGGAGGTCTGGGACCGCGCTCCGAAGGAGGGGGACCACGCCGACCCCGCCGCCTTCGCCGCCGCGCACGCCGCCTGGAGCGAGGAGGCGGAGGCCGCCGCCGAGGCCCGCGTCAGCGGGGCGGTCTTCCTGGTCGCGGGCGGCTGCAGCTTCTCCACCCTGCTCGTGGTCAGCGGCCCGCAGCGCGGCACGATGTGGTTCGACGGCCGGGGCACCTGCGACCGCCTCAACCCGCTGCTCACCGACGACGACCGCCCGGCGACCTTCACCGAGTGGTACCTCGACGACCTCGCGCACGCGGAGCGCCCCGACTCGCCGGAGAAGCGGGCCCACACCCCGATCTCCGGCCGCTGGTTCGACGACTGGCGGCAGTACCGCTCGTAGACGCCCCTCCTGAAACGCCGCCACGAACCCGCCGCTACGAACCCGCTGCTACGAACCCGCCGTTACGAACCCGTCGCCACGAACCCGCCGCTACGAACCCGCCGCTACGAACCCGCCTTTACGAAACCGCCGCGCGCCCGGCCACCAACTGGTCGCCCAACGCGCTGCGCCGGTACAGGACGTGCCGCCCGTCGCGGGCCCGGGCGACCAGGCCCGCCGCGTACAGGACCCGCAGGTGCTGGGAGACGGCGCTCGGCGTGACCCGCAGCCGGCGGGCGACCTCCACGGTGGCCGACGGCTCCGCCAGCAGAACCAGCAGCCGGGCGCGCGGCGCGCCGAGCAGCGCGGCCAGGGCTGACGGGCCGGTCGGGGAGGCCAGGCCGGTCAGGCCGCGCAGCCCGATCAGGCCCTCGGCCGGCGGGGAGTCCCACAGGGTGGCCACGCCCCGGCTCGGGTAGACCAGGCTCGGCGGCTCCTCCGGGCTGAGCGGCGGCGCGGGCTTGTGCGCGAACACGGACGGTATGAGCAGCAGCCCCCGGCCCGCCGCCGCGACACGGTGCCGGCTGATCATCCGGTCGATGTGCAGCACGCCGCCTCGCCAGCGCAGGTCCGGGTGCATGTCGGCGAACAGCAGGCGGGCGCCGCCGAGGGCGAGCCGCCGAGCCCGGTACGTCATGTCCGCCTCCAGCACCAGGCGCATCGTCGGCCACTCCGGCGCGATCGCCGACTCCCAGTACCGGCGCAGGAGTTCGCACAGGGCGTCGCGCAGCCCGGCGACCGCGTCGTCATCGCCCTCCGCCGCGACCCGCAGGGCCTCCGGCACCGGGTCCGGTGCGTGCGTCAGCAGCAGGTCGCGGCGGACCAGGGCCGGGGAGGTCCGGCGCACGACCGACAGCTCCTCCTCGAAGCCCGGCGCGAAACTCCCGGGAATCGGCGTCAGGAAGTCGGGGACGGTGCGCCGGCGGGCGACCAGGGACATCAGCAGCCCGGCGTCGAGCGCCCCCAGCCGGCCGAGGACCGACCTGCGCCACGGCAGGTGCAGCGCCGACAACCCGGGGTCCTGCAGCACCCGCAGGCTCAGCACGGCCTCGTGCAGCGGCGACAGCGCGAACCGGGTGTCCGCGAGGTCCTCGACGTCGAGTACGAAGCTGATCATCAAGCACCACGCTACATCGATTGGCGGCGCCACGACGATGCCGTGCACTGGCGCCATGACACCGACGACTCCGCTCACAACTCCCGTACGGCGCACCGCCGCCGGAGCCCCCGCGCGGGGTGACGGATGACCCGCCGACTGGTCCTGCTGCTGTCCGTCACCTGCGCCGTCGCGGTCGGCAACCTCTACTTCCCGCAGGCCGTCGGCCCGCTGATCGCCGCCGGACTGCACGTCCCCCCGGACGCGGCGGCCCTCGTCGTCACCGCCACCCAGCTCGGCTACACCGCCGGAATCGTCCTGCTCGTCCCGCTCGGTGACCGGCTCCCCCACCGCCCGCTCCTCGTCACCCTGCTCACCCTCACCGGCCTGGCCCTGCTCGCCGCGGGCTGCGCGCCGACCCTGCCCGTCCTGGTCGCGGCGAGTGCCGCCGTCGGCCTCACCACGGTCGCCGCCCAGATCGTCGGGACGCTCGCGGCCGGCCTGGCGGGCCCCGACCGCCAGGGAAGGGTGACCGGCGCCCTGCTCAGCGGGTCCACCGGCGGCATGCTGCTGGCCCGCACGTTCAGCGGCACCCTCGGCGAGTGGCTGGGCTGGCGGGCCCCCTACCTGGCCGCCGCCGCCCTCACCCTGCTCCTCGCCGCCGTCCTGGCCCGCACCGTCCCGGCCACCGCCCCCACCTCCCACGCGCCGTACCCGGCCCTGCTCGCCGCACCGCTGCGCCTGCTGCGCGACGAGTCCGAGCTGCGCCGCTCCTGCGTCTACCAGGCGAGCGTCTTCGCCGGGTTCTCCGCCGTCTGGACCTGCCTGTCCCTCCTGCTCACCGGCCCCACGTACGGGCTGGACGCCCGGGCGGTCGGCGGGCTCGCCCTGGTCGGCGCGGCCACCGTGCTCTGCACCCCGTACGCCGGCCGGCTGGTGGACCGCCACGGCCCCGACCCCGTGAACCTGGTCTGCCTGCTCGGTGTCCTCGTCTCCGCCGCCGTCCTCACCGCGGGCGGCCGGGGCGGCCCGCTCGGCCTGGCCGCCCTGACCGTCGGCACCCTGCTGCTCGACGTGGCGATGCAGTGCGGCATGGTCGCCGGCCAGACCCGGGTCAACGCCCTGCGGCCGAAGGCCCGAGGCCGCCTCAGAACCGCCTACATGACCTGCGCCTACCTGGGCGGCAGCGCAGGCTCCTGGCTCGGCGTCCGGGTGTGGAACCGGACCGGCTGGTGGGGCGTGTGCACACTCCTCGCCGAACTCGCCACCCTCGCCCTGGCCCGCCACCTCGCGGCGGTACGCGGCGCGGGCCGCACCCGGTCACCTGCCGACGGTGAGCAGCGGTGCCTGACCCGATGACGGACGGACGCGCCCCGACCCCGCGGCAGCGCCGACACCCCGTCCCACCCCGGCCACCCCTTCGCCCGGCGACCCGCCGCCTCAGCCCGAGACCAGCCGGCGCCCGGTGATCTCCTGCGGGCGGATCCGGACCCAGCACGGCCGGTCGCCGCCCGCCCACGGTGCCGCGCCGGGCAGGCCGGCCAGGCGTTCCAACTCGTCCGGGTCGTCCACGTAGTGCGCCGGGCCGAGGGCGAGCACGCTCCAGCCGCGGCCGAGGTACTCGTCGATGTGGTCGACCTCGAAGGAGACCACGGCGCCCTCGTCCGGGGCGGTGCCCGCGTGCGCGCCGGTGCGGTAGGCGAAGGAGGCCCGGTCGACGACGTAGTTGACGGGCAGGACCTGCGGTCCCGGCTCGACCGGCAGGCCGATCCGGCCGATACCGTGGGTGCCGACGAGCTCCCAGCATTCGGCTTCGGTGAGGTTCTGCAGCCGGGGGCGCGGGCCGGGGCCGCCCTGTCCGGGCGGAGAGTCGGTGCGGCCCTCCAGGATTTCGGCCCGGCTGCTGCCGAGGGCGGCAGCGATCCGCAGGAACCCTCCGGGGTCGAACACGGGCCCGGCTTCGAGCAGGTGCCGCAGGTAGCGGGGGGCCATCGCGGCCCGGCGCGCCAGGTCCTCCTCGCTCAGGCCGAGTTGCTCGCGCCGTTCGGTGATCCGGCGGGCCACGGCGGCGGCATCGGGGGTGTCGTTCACGGTGGTGACTCCTCGGCTGGCCGGGGCCGTCGGGTTGGCCAGGGCGCACCCATCCAAGCGTCCGGCCTGCGGCAAGTCGAGCAACAGCGCGGCCCCGTGCGTGTCGGTGAGCACCGTCGACGGCCCGGGTTCCGACCTCGATCCCGCAGGCCAGCACCGGGCCGGCAGCAGACCGCCACCCCGACCGGCCACCGTCCGCTAAAGATCTGTCAAAACCGCTGTGCACACGCCTGTCACCCCTCCCTCCCCCGGCGCATACTGTCCTGCGCGGCTCGCAGCGCGCGACAGGGCCCATCCGGTCCCGGCCCGGCTGCGCCGCGACGGGGGAGGTCGAAATCGTGGCAGTGGTCGTGATCGTGGTCGTGGTGCTCCTGCTCTGGCTGATGACCGGCGTGCGGGTGGTGCAGCAGTACGAGCGCGGTGTGGTCTTCCGGCTCGGGCGGGTGCGCGAGCAGGTCCGCGAGCCGGGCGTCACCCTGCTGATGCCGGTGCTGGAGCGGATGCGCAAGGTCAACGTGCAGGTCATCACCATGCCGGTGCCCGCGCAGGAGGGCATCACCAAGGACAACGTCTCGGTCAGCGTCGACGCGGTGCTGTACTTCCGCGTGATCGACCCGATCAGGGCCACCGTGGACGTGCAGAACTACGCCTTCGCCATGCTGCAGGTCGCCCAGACCTCGCTGCGCTCCATCATCGGCAAGAGCGAGCTGGACGACCTGCTCTCCGGCCGGGAGAACCTGCACCAGGGGCTGGAGGTCATGCTGGAGAGCCCGGCCACCGGCTGGGGCGTGCACATCGACCGGGTGGAGATCAAGGACGTCAGCCTGCCCGACTCGATGAAGCGCTCGATGGCCCGCCAGGCGGAGGCAGACCGCGAGCGCCGGGCCCGGATCATCACCGCCGACGGCGAGTTCCAGGCCGCGGCCAAGCTCTCCGAAGCGGCCGCCAAGATGGCCGAGACCCCGGCGGCGATGCAGCTGCGGCTGCTGCAGACGGTGGTCGAGGTGGCGGCGGAGAAGAACTCGACGCTGGTGCTGCCGTTCCCGGTGGAGCTGCTGCGCTTCTTCGAGGCCTCCGCCGCCCGGATCGCCGACGGCTCGGCCGGCACGGACGGCACAGGCGGCTCGGACGCCTCGGCCGTCAGGGCCCCGGCCCAGCCGCCCGCCGTTCCGGCGCAGCCCTCGGCCGACGGGAGCTGACCGCGCGCTGCCCGACCGGTGACCGGGCGGGCGGCCCGCGCCGCCAGCCCGGTCACCGGTCGTCGCCGTCATAGCTTGTCTCTATGACCTCATAGACCGGAACCGACTACACCCCCGTCCCACCACCGGGTTGGCTGCAAGGGTCCAGACCACCTCCCGCTGCGCCCGACCGGAGGGACCGCCCGTCATGCCCCGCCCGATCAGAGTCGCGATCGTCGGTGCCGGCCCCGCCGGCATCTACGCCGCCGACGCCCTGCTGAAGTCCGACGCCGCCCAGACGCCCGGCGTCTCGATCGACCTGTTCGAGCGGATGCCCGCCCCGTTCGGCCTGATCCGCTACGGCGTCGCGCCCGACCACCCGCGCATCAAGGGCATCGTGTCGGCCCTGCACCAGGTGCTCGACAAGCCGCAGGTCCGCCTGTTCGGCAACGTCGACTACCCGTCCGACCTCGCCCTGGACGACCTGCACCGGTTCTACGACGCCGTCGTCTTCGCCACCGGCGCGACGGCCGACCGCCCGCTGGACCTGCCCGGCATCGAGCTGGACGGCTCCTACGGCGCGGCCGACTTCGTCTCCTGGTACGACGGCCACCCGGACGTGCCGCGCAACTGGCCGCTGGAGGCCGAGAAGGTCGCGGTGCTCGGCGTCGGCAACGTCGCACTGGACGTCGCCCGGATCCTCGCCAAGACCGCCGACGAGCTGCTGCCCACCGAGATCCCCGGGAACGTCCACGAGGGCCTGCGGCACAACCGCGCCCGCGAGGTGCACGTCTTCGGCCGCCGCGGCCCGGCCCAGGCCAAGTTCAGCCCGATGGAGCTGCGCGAGCTGGACCACTCCCCGACCATCGAGGTGATCGTCAACCCCGAGGACATCGAGTACGACGCCGGCTCGATCGCCGAGCGCCGCGCGGTCAAGCACGTCGACCTGGTCGCGGCGACGCTGGAGAACTGGGCGATCCGCGACGTCGGGGACCGCCCGCACCGGATCTTCCTGCACTTCTTCGAGTCCCCCGTGGAGGTCGTCGGCGAGGACGGCCGGGTGGTCGGGCTGCGCACCGAGCGCACCGAGCTGGACGGCACCGGCAACGTGCGCGGCACCGGCCGCTTCACCGACTGGGACGTGCAGGCGGTCTACCGGGCCGTCGGCTACTACTCCGACGAGCTGCCCAAGCTGCCCTTCGACCCGGTCTCGGGCACCGTCCCGCACACGGCCGGCCGGGTCGAGGACGGCGACGGCTCGCACCGCTCCGCCACGTACGTCACCGGCTGGATCAAGCGCGGCCCGGTCGGCCTGATCGGCCACACCAAGGGCGACGCCAACGAGACGGTCGCCTGCCTGCTGGACGACCACGCGGCCGGCCGTCTGCCCGGCGCCGTCGAGCCGGACCCGGCGGCGGTCGAGGAGCACCTGCGCGGCCAGGGCGTCCGGTACACCACCTGGGCGGGCTGGCAGCTGCTCGACGCCCACGAGCGCGCGCTCGGCGAGGCCGAGGGCCGCGAGCGGGTGAAGGTCGTCGAGCGCGAGGAGATGCTCCGCCACAGCGGGGCGTGAACGCGGCCCGCGCCTTCACCGAAAATCCCGGGAATTACCCCGGAATGAGCACCAGGCCGATAACCGGATGGGCACCGGCCCGATTCCGGCCGATTCCGGGGCCGGAATTCCGAGGGCTGCTGCCGATCGTCCTACCCGCGCCCGTCACGGACGGACGATCGGCAACAGCACCTCGTCGACGATCTCCTCCGGATCGAGCTGCACCGCGTCCCCGCCGCACATCTTGATCCGGTACAGCATCAGTGCCGGCACCAGGTCGGTGACCAGCGGGGTGACCGCCCCGGGGCGGACCTCGCCGCGTGCGGCACCGTGGTCCAGCACCTCGGCCATCAGCGCGGTCGTCGGCTCGACCACCCGCTCGAACACGATCTCCACGAAGGCGTGCGCCCGCTGGTGGTCGAGCTCGCTCATGATCGCCCGGACGGCGGCGCCCAGCTCGCTGAACATCGCGGCGCGCAGCCTGGCCACCACCTCCAGCAGGTCCCCGCGCAGGCTGCCGGTGTCGGGGGCCGACGCGCCGGGCGGCAGGCTGTTCCGCAGCGCGTCCATGACCAGTTCCTCCTTGGAGGACCAGCGGCGGTAGAGCGCGGCCTTCCCGGTCTGCGCAGCGGCGGCCACCCCCTCCATGGTCAGCCGGGCGTAGCCGTCGGTGGTGAGCTGCTGGAGGACCGCCTCGTAGATGGCGCTCTCCAACGCCTCGCCGCGTCGCCGCAGCGGGGCGCCCGTCACCGGTCCTCGCACGGCATCCGTATCAGCGGTCATGGCTGCGCACCTTCTTCAGTCGCCCTTCCTCGATCCCACCGGTACACACATTCTCCCGCGCCGTCGTTCTCCGATCCGCCAGTATCCGCGAATGGTGAAAGGCGCTCGGCCGCCCAAGCAATGGCGAATGCGTTTTCTCCCTCACGGGCCCACTGTCACGGGCCTACTGTCACGGGCCTACTGTCGATGTTAGTGAACGAACCCGTTCCCTCCCACCCCCTCCGCCTTTGCACCCTTGCACCGAGTTCCCAAGTAGCCGAGTTGCAAAGGATGTTCGCCCCGCTACGCTTCCAGAAGAGGCTCCCGCGGTTGCCCGGGCCCGGCCGTCCGCCGAGTCGCCCCCAGCGCACCGCACCCGCGCCGCCTCCGCACCGCACCCGCACCGCACCCGCGCCGCACCCACCCCCCGACCGGAACGCGGGGGTGTCCCGTGCAACGCAGCGGCACCCGGCCGCGGAGGTGCCGGACACCAGACCAGCCACCGCCCGCACCGGCATCACGCACGGTGACCGTCCTCGCGCTCAGCGGGACCGGGACAGGACCCTCGCCCCATGCGGATGGGGCAGGACCGGCGGTGGCATGGAGGAGCAGGTCGGAGCGGCCGGCCTGCGGAACCCACCGTGGAGGTCACCATGACCGACAGAACGGTCGGCACGGCGCTGATGGCGGCCGGTGCGGCCGCGCTCTTCGCCGCCGTGAGCCTCGCCGCAGCCGCCCGGGCGTGCAGGTGCCCGGTCAGGAGCGTCGAGAGCGTCAAGGGTAGCCGCAGGCCGAAGCCGCGGCCCCACCTCGGGCACGGTCACGGCGGCGGCCCGGCCAAGCCCCATTGCCCCAATCCGCCGAACTGCAATTGATTCCGTTGTCAACCCTTGTGCTCCTTAGATCCCCCGCAGGTCCCGCCCCCGGCCGACCGCCCGTCGCGCCGGGGGCGGTGGCGTGCCACCGAAGGGGCGTCCGCGCTCAGCCGCCCGCGGGCCGGCGCGGGAGGACCGCGTGCACCCGGGTGCCGCGGCCCAGGGCGTCGACGGTGCAGCTGCCGCCGATCTCCGCGGCCCGCTCGGACATCGACCGCAGTCCCACCCCCGGGTGCGCCGGGCCACTGCGGCCCGGGCCCTGCCCGTCGTCCTCGACGACGAGTTCCAGCGCCCCGGCGTCCACCCGGACGGACACCGTGGCGCTGCTCGCCCGGGCGTGCCGCAGCACGTTGTTGAGCGCCTCCGCGGTGATCCGGTAGACGGCGACCTCCACGGCGGCGGGCAGCTCCGGCAGCGGATCCGGCTCCAGCCGGGCGGTGACGGCGAGGTCGGCGCCGCTGAAGGTCTCCGCGAGCCGGTCCAGCGCCCGGGACAGTCCGTAGTCGCCCAGCGCGGTGGGCCCGAGCCGGTCGGTGACCCGCCGGACCTCCCGGACCGCCGAGGCGAGGTCGTCCGCGACCCGCTCCAGCGCGCCGGAGAACAGCGCCGGGTCGTCCACCGCGGCCGCCCCCTGCAGCCGCAGCCGCAGGCCGGCCAGCAGCGGGCCGAGTCCGTCGTGGATGTCGCGGCGCAGCTGGCGGCGCTCCTCCTCGCGGGCCGCGACGATCTGCTCGCGGCTCGCCCGGAGGTCCTCCATCAGCTGGAGGGAGGCGACGGCGGGCGCGGCCTGGTCGGCGAGCGAGCGCAGGATGTCGCGGTCGCTGTCGTCGAGGGTCTGCTGGCCGGGGCGCGGGGCGACGGTGAGCCGTCCGATCTCGGCGCCCCGGTGGACCAGGGCGAAGCCCTCGCCGCGGCCGGAGCGGTCCCCGACAGCGGCCAGCGGGCGTTCGCCGCCACGGGTGGAGACGGTCAACGCCACACCGGACAGCCGGAGTTCGTCACTGACCGTGGCGCACAGCACGGCCGGCACGTCCTGCGGGTCGACGGTCTGGCTGACCCGTCCGGCGAGGCTGCGCAGCACCTGGTACGGCTGGGCGCGCGCGCCGTAGTACCAGCGGTCGACGACGCCGGAGGCCCAGCCCACGCCCCGCGGCAGGCCGGCCGCGAGCAGGAAGACGAGGGCGACCAGCAGCAGCGCCCCGGCACCGCGCCGCCCGGGCATCAGCATGGTGGAGAGCACACAGGCCACCAGCACGAACACCACGACCAGTCCGGCGGCGATCAGCAGGCCGACCAGGACCCGCCGGGCCGCCCGGTCGAGCCGCCAGGAGCCGTCCCGGACGACGACGGCGGCCAGGGTGAGCGTCCACAGCGCGGAGGCCACCGCGAAGGCGACGTACGAGGGCGTGCTCTGGTCGTCGAAGTAGTAGCCGAGTTCGGCGCCGCCCCACAGCAGGTAGACGCCGAGGGCGAGCAGGACGTTCTGCCGGCGCCGCTTGGGCACCCCCCGGGTGCGGGCGAGCGGGACCAGGATCACCAGGACGGTCAGCACCACGAACACGACGAGCTGGGTGAGGTGCATCCGGTCGTTGAACGTCCGCAGCCACTCGGCGACGGTGCTGCCGGCGAGCGGGTTGGGCCGGCCGAACACCGTGGGCTGGTAGACGTAGTAGCCGGCCTGGGGCAGCATCCACAGGGCCAGGGCGCCGATCGCGTACCACCACCGGCGGCTCGGCAGGGTCCCGTACGGCAGCCACAGTGGCAGCGCGTGCCAGATGGTGCCGCTGACGGTGTATCCGGCCGACACCAGGACCACCACGGCTCCGACGACCCGCGAGTCGCCCACCTCGCCCCAGACCGGGGCCTGGGCGGCGAGCGGCACGATCAGCGCCGTCCCGTACGCGAGCAGCACCCAGCCGAGCTGGTTGCCCGGGCGGTGCGCGTGCAGCAGCACCCCGCCCGCGACGGCGGCGAGGCCGTAGCCCAGGACCGCCAGGTGGTGGGCGGGTTGGGAGATCCCGGGGACGCCCTGGTGGCTCAGGACGTAGCCGATCCACAGACCCCCGGCCACCAGGCAGACGACGGCGCACAGACCCGCCATGGCCAGTTGCCGCTCCGCCGGGCCGGACCGGGGCCGCCCCCAGGCTCTCCGCGCACTCTCCGCAGCCATGAGCACCCTTTCCTCTCCGCGACCCACCGGATGCCAGCAGTCTCCTGCACCCGGTGTCCCGGGCACATGAGGCAGTGGCCCCGGCGGGGCGCGGCACCCCGGACGGGGGCCGAGGGGGTGGTCTCCGCCGGCGCCTACAGGCTCAGGTCGACGGCGAGACAGTTGTAGAACGTCCAGGAGCCTTCGGGGTTGTACGGGTCGCCTGCCTGGCCGCCCGGCCCGGTGTCCACCCCTTCGGTCATGTCCTCGAAGCGGATGCGCTCGGGCAGGCTGCCGTAGCGCGCGTGCCGCGCTTCGGCGGCGGGGTCGCGGGCGAGGTCATCGTTCATCCGCTCAGCGTGCGCCTTGATACATCACCTGTCAAGGTGGTGACGCTTCCGGGGTGCCCGCTCGCCGAGCCGGCCGGACACACGTGTTTGACCGATTCCCCACTCTCCGAGGCCCTGCCTGAGGCATCGTTACCCGGGGCGGGCCACGGCGGACTCGTTCACGACACACTCGTCCACGAACACACTCGTCCACCCACACGAAGAGCAGTGCGAAGGAGAACGTTCATGGTCAACCCGGACACGGCCGGCCAGGGCCTCGCGCAGGAGACGGTGTCGGCGGCGCTCGACCGCGCCGCCGCGACCGCCCACCTCAACGCGTTCATCACACTCGACGCCGAGGGGGCACTCGCCGAGGCGGCCCGTCACGACACCCGGCGCGATGCTCGGGGTGACCAGGAGGGGCAGGCCCACTGGTGCCTCGTCGTCAAGGACAACATCCATGTCGCGGGGCTGCCCAACACCGCGGGCACCCCCGCGCTCAAGGGCTTCGTCCCCGACGCCGACGCGCCGGTGGTCCGATCCCTGCGCGCGGCGGGGGCGATCGTCCTCGGCAAGACGAACATGCACGAGCTGGCCCTGGGTGCCACCTCCTGCAACCACACCTTCGGCGCCGTCGGCAACGCCACCGACCCGGCCCTGTTCGCGGGCGGCAGCAGCGGCGGTACGGCCGCGGCGGTGGCGGCGGGCGTCGCGGAGGCCGGGCTCGGCACCGACACCGGCGGTTCCATGACCATCCCGGCCGCCCTCAACGGGATCTACGGCCTGCGCCCCAGCGCCGGGCGCTACCCCTCGGCGGGTCTCACGCCACTGTGCCCCACGCGCGACACGCCCGGTCCGATGGCGAACACCCTCGACCGCCTCCTGACGCTGGACACCCTCCTCACCGGGGAGACCGGGAGTCCGCAGGACCCGGAACGCCCGCTCCGGCTGGGCCTGCCGAGGCACGTGTTCACCGAGGACCTGGAGGGCCCCGTCCGGGACGCCTGGGAGGCGGCCGTCGACCGTCTCGCCGCGGCGGGGCACACCTGGGTCCCCGTGGACACGGCACACCTGGTCGCGTACGACTCCCGGATCGGATTCCCGCTCGTCTTCGGCGAGTTCGCCGCCGCTCTCGGCCGCTACCTCGAGGAACACCGCGCCGGGCTCACGCCGGCCGACGTCCTCGACACGGCGGGCGACCCGGTCATGGCGGAGACGCTCCGGGCGACCGCCCTGCCCAGCGGCCCGGGGTACCCGGGGCCCGCCGCGCTGCAGGGGGCGCTCGCGCAGCGGCAAGCGATGCAGGCGGCCTACGCGGGCCTGTTCGCGGCCGACGGCCTGGACGCGATCCTCAGCCCCACCGTCCCGGTATGCGCCCGGCCGCTGCGCCGCTTCGAGGACTCCCTCCCCCTCAACGGGCAGGACGCGCCCACGTTCTTCACCCTGATCCGCAACACCTCCCCCGCGGCCACGGCCGGTCTGCCCTCGGTGACGGTGCCGCTTCCCGTCACCGGGTCCCCGCCGGTCGGACTGCAGCTGATCGGGCGTCGGATGGCCGACCGGGACCTGCTGTCGGTGGCCGTGCGGGTCGACGCCCGCCTGCGGCACGGGTAGCCGGCCCGACCCGTCACCACCTTGACAGGTGACTCGACGCCACGACAAACTCATCACCAGTCAGAGCGGTGACGGGTCGGCGCGTCCGGCCCGTCCACTGCCGAAATGTCCGAAAGGGGTTTGTCGTGGTGAGCATCAAGGGTGGACGCAAGCGAGTAGTGACGGGTGCGGTCTCGGCGCTCACGGCGGGTCTCGCGCTCTGCGCGCTCACCCTCCCGAGCTCCGCCAGCGGCGCGACCGGCGCCGCCGAGGCCGACGGCTTCGGCGGCCGCGCCAAGCCGACCATCGTCCTGGAGCACGGCGCCTTCGCCGACGGCTCCAGCTGGAACGCCGTCGTCGCCGAACTGCGCGCCGACGGCTACCCCGTGGTCGCCGCCGCCAACCCGCTGCGCGGTCCGGCCTCCGACGCCGCCGCCCTGCGCACCGTCCTCGACCACATCAAGGGCCCGAAGATCCTCGCCGGACACTCCTACGGCGGCAACGTCATCAGCGAGGCCGCCACCGACGACCCCGACGTCAGGGCCCTCGTCTACGTGGCCGCCTTCCTGCCCGCCCCCGGCGAGACCGCCCTGGAGCTCACCGGCAAGTACCCGGGCTCCACCCTCCCCGACGCCCTCGACCCCGTCACCTACCGGCAGGGTGACGGCAGCACCGGCACCGACCTGTACATCCGGCAGGACAAGTTCCGCCACCAGTTCGCCGCCGACGTCCCCGCCGGCCAGGCCGCGCTGATGGCCGCCGAACAGCGCCCGATCGCCCAGGCCGCGCTGGAGGAGAAGGCCACCAGCGCCGCCTGGCAGACCAAGCCCAGCTGGTCCATCGTCACCACGCGCGACCTCAACATCCCCGCCGCGGTGCAGCGTTACATGGCCGAGCGGGCCCACGCCCACACCACCGAGGTGGCCGCCTCGCACTCCGTCGCCGTCTCCCACCCCCGCCTCGTCGCGGACGTCATCGAGCAGGCCGCCCGCGCGACCGCCCGCTGACCGCCCCACGCCCGGTCCCGCCGCCCAGTACCGCCGGAAACGGCCGTACTGGGCGCAGCCGTGCGGCGGGCCGCAGCGGGTCGCGACGGGTCGCACCGGGCCGCGGCGACTTCGGACAGCACACATGTGTCTCGCCCCGGGCGCGGCCGGAGGCTGCGCCGCCCGAATATGTTGGCCTGTACCAGGTGACGGAACACCTGCGGGACATCTAGTCTCTTGCGTCAGGGTGGCGGACATGTGTCGGACGGCCACCGGTTCGGAAGACCGCACGCAGCGTGTGGACGAAGACGCGTCGGCGGGTGTCAGTCGCCGCGGCGCGAAGGATGTGGGGAACGTTGGAATCGATCGACCGGACCATGGTCGGCCGCGCACACGAGCAGGAGGTGCTGTCCGACTTCGTGACGGCCTCCGGGGGCCGGGCCCTCGTCCTGCGGGGTGACACGGGAGTGGGAAAGAGCACCCTGCTGGACCACGTCGCCGACCTCGCGTCGGGCCGACGGCTCAGCGAAGAGCACGCCAAGGAGCACGGCGAGGATCCCGGCGAGCCGCACCGGGTGATCAGGGCGGTCGGGGTCGAGGCCGAGTGGGAGCTGCCGTTCGCCGGCCTGCACCAGTTCCTCTACCCGCTGCTCCCCGACATGGACCGGCTGGACGACGGCCACCGGGCGGTCCTGGACGTCGTGTTCGGCCGGAGCGAGGGGCCGCCGCCCTCGGTCATGACCCTCGGCATCGCCGTCCTCGACCTGCTCTCCCTCGCGGCCTCGCGGCGGCCCCTCCTGCTGGTGCTCGACGACGGCCAGTGGCTGGACACCCCGAGCACCGAGGTGTGCGGGTTCGTGGGGCGACGGCTCACCGGCAGTTCGGTGAAGCTCGTCGTCGGCCTGCGTTCCGACGTGCCCTCCGGCTTCGACACGGCCGCGCTGCCCCGACTGCCGGTGACCACGCTGTCGGAGCGCGCCTCGGAGGAGCTCCTGGACCTGCACCACCCCGGCCTGGACCCCCTGGTCCGCCGCCTGGTCCTGGACGAGGCCCAGGGGAACCCGCTGGCGCTGCTGGAACTGCCGCCCCACGTGCTGCGCAGCGGCCGACCGGCCGGCGACCGCGCAGAGCCGTTCGGGTACGCCGGCATCCCTTTGCCCCGGCGCCTGCAGCAGGTGTACGGCGCCCGCATCGAGGCGCTGGGTGGGGCCGTGCGCGCGGAGCTGCTGCGCGGTGCCCTGGACGGCGCCGGTGCGGGCACGGCGGGTGCGGCCGGCAACTCCCGCCGTACCCGCTATCGGATGACGGACGCCGCCGAGGCCGCGGACGGCGGGCTGCTGGACGTCGACCCGTTCAGCGGCGACCTGGTCTTCCGGCACCCGCTGGTGCGGTCGACGGTCGTCCAGCTGGCAACCCCCAACGAGCGGCGCGCGGCGCACGCGGTCCTCGCGCGGGTGCACCGCGAGGACGTGGAACGGCACGCCCTGCACCTGGCGGCCTCGATGGTCGACCCGGACGAGCGGGTCGCGGCCGCGCTGGAGGCCGCCGCCGACTCCGCGACCCGGCGCGGCAGCGCGGTGGCCGCCGTGGCCTGGCTGACCCGGGCGGCGGAGCTGAGCGAGGGTCACCGGGAGCGATCCCGGCGGCTGGGCGACGCGTCGTTCATCGCCGGTCACGCCGGTCTGCTGGACCGGGCCCAGCAGCTCGTCCGCTCGGACGGCGCGGCCGGGACGGGCGAGTCGCCGGCATCGGTGGTCGCGTCGGCCTACGTCGCGCTGTACGAGGACGGGGACGTGCGCTCCTCGCGGCGCCAGGTCCTGGCGGCGATCGAGGGCGTCCGCGACGGCGGGGTGCGGGAGCCGAGCGAGGCGCTCGCCCGGCTGGTCAACCTGCTCCTGGCCATCAACCAGTACGCGGGCGACGAGACGGCGTGGGAGCGGACCCACGAACTCCTCGGCTCGCTGGGCGACCTGGTGTCCGCCAACTCCCGGATCTACCAGGACGCGTGGGGCGACGTGGTCCGGCGCGGGGCCGGGGTGCGGGCGCGGGTGGAGCGGGAGTTCGCCGACCTCGGCAGGCTCGAGCCGTGGGACATCAGCCGGCTGTCCGTCGCCGCGTACCACGTGGACACCCTCAGCCAGTACCGGCCGCACCTGCAGCGCACCGTCGACCGCGAGGTGGAGACCGGCGCCATGGTGTCCGGCATGACCATGCTGCACCTGATCATGCTCGACCAGATCGCCGTCGGTGAGTGGGACGAGGCCGAGCGGACCGGAGAGCGCGGACTGCGGCTGACGACGGCGCACGGGCACGCCCTCTTCGCTCATCACACCCGCGCGTACCTCGGCCTGCTGGCCGCGCTGCAGGGCCGGGCGGAGCGCGCGCGGGAGCTCCAGGCCGCCGTCGACGCCTGGGCCCGCCCGCGCGGCGTCGGCTTCCTCACCCAGATAGCCGACGCGATCGGCACCACCGCCGCCCTCGGCGAGGGCGACTACGAGGCCGCCTACCTCCACGCCATCGGCATCACGCCCCCCGGCTCCTTCGCGCCCTACGCCCACCAGGCCTCCCGCACGCTCCTCGACCTCGTCGAGGCGGCGCTGCACACCGGCCGCTCCAAGCAGGCCCGTCGGCACGCGCTCGCCGCCCGCGAGGCCGACCTGCCCGACATCTCGCCCCGCCTCGCCGTCATCACCCACGGCGCGCTCGCCATGACCGCCACCGACCCGGCCGAGGCCGCCGAGATGTACCGTCGCGCCGAAAGCCACCCGGCCGCACCCGGCTTCCCGTTCGAACTCGCCCGCATCCGCCTCGCCCACGGCGTCCGCCTGCGCCACTCCCAGGGGCGGAAGGCGGCCCGACCGGCACTGACCCTCGCCGCCGAGGCGTTCGAACGGCTCGGTGCGGCCGCCTGGGCCGAGCGCGCCCGGGTCGAACTGCGCGCCGCCGGCGCCTCCCCGCTCGCCTCCTCGACCCATCTCGCGGCCCTGACCTGGCAGGAACGCCGGATCGCGGACCTCGCCGCCGGCGGTCTCACCAACAAGGAGATCGGCGCCCGGATGCACCTGTCGCCGCGCACGGTCAGCTCCCACCTCTACCGCGTGTTCCCCAAACTGGGCATCACCTCCCGGGCCGCCCTGCGCGACGCCCTGGGCACGCTGCCCGACGAGCGGAACGCGTGAACTCCAGCATCGCCCGGACGGGGGCCGCGGACGACAGTCGAATGACTGAAGATCGACGGTCGACTTACCTATGTACGGCGACGCCGGGACGGCGAGAGTGGGGCGGACCGACGTCCGTCACACACAGGGAAGGACCCACCCGTCATGAGCGGCCACCGGCCAGGTGCCCGGGCGAACCGAACGACACCCGGCGTACCCGACCTCACCCTGGACATCGAGCGCGTCCTGGGCCTCTCCGCCCGGCAGGCGGTCCGGGCCGGGTTCCGGTACGACCCGGAGCACCCCTTGGTGGTGTCCGTGGAGTTGCGCGTCGACGGCGGCCCCTGTGTGCGGTGGCGCATCGGTCGGGACCTGCTCCGGCGCGGGCTGTCCGCGCGCAGCGGGCTCGGCGACGTCCAGGTCCGGCCGTCGGAGCGCATGGACGGTACGGAAGGGGCGGACGGTACGGAAGGGGCGGAGGGTACGGACCGGGCGACCGCGTGGCTCCGGCTGGTCTCCGCCGACACCGCGGCCCTGTTCGAACTGCCCGTCGCACCGCTGGCGGAGTGGCTGGCGCACACCTACGAGGCGGTCCCCGCGGGACGCGAACTCGCCGCCGTCGACTGGGACACCATCACCACCGGCCTGCTCGACGCCCGGTGACCCCGGCCCCCTCTCCCCGAGCGGCATCATGACACCTCAGCATCGTCACCTCCTTGACTGGTGACGCCTTGCCATGGAACTCTTTCGCCACCGGCCAGAACGGTCACTCTTCGGTGAGGAAACCCCACATGACAGTCGTACGGTTCCATCTCGTCTCCACGCTCGGCCCGGAGGAGGTCCTGGCGGTACTGACCGACTTCGGCCCCTCCCGCGCCGAGACCTGGCCCACGATCGACGCGAAGCACTTCGAGGTCCACGACCTCGGCGACACCTGGGCCGAGGTCACCGAGGGCACCGCCGCCGCCTGGGAACGCGCACGGTACGAGTGGAAGCCGGGCGGCGACACCGTCACCATCACCACCCTCGACTCCAAGCTCTTCGGAGCCGGCGGCGGCTGGGTCTTCCGGATGACCTCCGAGGACAACGGCACCCGGGTCGACGTCGAGCTCACCCGGCAACCCACCACCGTCAAGGGCAAGGTGCTCGCCGCCCTCCTCCCGGTGGCCGCTCCCCCGTCCCTGCGCAAGTCCTTCGCGGGGCCCCTGCGGGCCAAGTGACCTGTCCCGCAGCCCTGTTCGGCGGGGCCACGGCGGAAAACGGAAGACCGAGAGGGGCCGACAGCGCGAGCTGTCGGCCCCTTCGCCATGCCCATTCCGAGCCCCGAGGTCGACGCGGCGGGCGGTGGAACCGTCAAATGACGGTGCGTCCGACAGGCCGCGCGCGGCACGCCGAGCCGTCCCGGCCGCGTGAACTCCCCCGCATCGCACCGGGCCTTCACCGTCAAGTGACCGATGTGCGGGGGCCGCCCCGGGCGAAGAGTGGGGGCCGCACAGTTCGCACCTCGGAGGGGAACGCCTGCCATGTACCGCGACCAACCGCCCCTGTGGGCACGTTCGACGCCCGCGCACCTGCCCTCGCTGCTCCTGGACATCGACCGGATGCTCGACGAGTTCACCCGGCTTCCCGTGCAGGCGGAGTTCCGGTTCGATCCGGCGACGCCCGCGGTGATCACCGTCGAATTCCTCGCGGAACGCGGCCCGATCCTCATCTGGCGGTTCGGCCGCGAGCTCCTGCACCGCGGCCTGACGACGATGAGCGGCTGCGGCGACGTCCGGATGTGGCCGGCGCAGCCCGACGAGCGGGCCTCCTCCTGGCTGCTCCTCGAAACCCCGGAGCTGGAAGCCCTGTTCGAGCTGCCGACCGGGCGGCTGGCGGCCTGGCTGGACGCCACCTACCGGATCACCCCGGCCGAGGCGGAGCTGGACGGGATCGACTGGGACGGATTCCTCCGCGGGCTGCTCGACCGCCCGGGAGCGCCGTCCGAATGAGCCCGGCCGGCCACTTGCCCTGAGGATGACTTGCCGCCCCGTTCGTCACCTGTCAGAGTGGTGACGAATACGGTGTCGTCGATCCACGGGCGAGCAAGTTCACACGTGTGCCGCCCCGGTGGCCCATGACGACGCCGCACCGCAGGCCGCACACGCGGCGGACCAGGAGGAATGACATGAAGAGCACCAACCCGGTCTTCTCCCGTTGGGGCGCCGCCCGCGCCGCCACCCTCACCGACGCCTCGGTGCGTCAACCGGTCGGCGCCATGGCCGGAGGCCCGTCGGCGGGCGGCTTCCGGACCGCCGACACCCTCACACCTGACGCTCCGACCGCTTCCACCGCTTCCACCGCTTCCACCGCGATGACCCTGGACGACGTCGTCATACGCACCGCGACGACGCTCGGCGCCGTGACGCTGGCGGCGGTGCTTTCCTGGCTCCTCCTGCCGGTCGACGAGGCGCACCTCGGCCTCTCGTACGGGATAGCCGTGGGTGCCGCCGTCGTCGCCTTCGCGCTGTCGATGCTCCAGGCCGTCAGGCGGCTGCCGTCCCCGGCCCTGATCCTCGGATACGCGGCGTTCGAGGGCGTCTTCCTCGGCGTGGTCTCCAGCGCGACCTCGACCTACCTCGCCCCGGGCATGGTCGTTCAGGCGGTCCTCGGCACCTTCACCGTGTCGGCAGCCGTGCTCGTCGCCTACCGGATGCGCTGGATCCGGGTCACCCGCCGGTTCGCCGGGTTCCTCACCGCCGCCGCGGCCGGCTTCCTCCTGCTGCTCCTCGCCGACCTCCTCTTCTCCGCCTTCGGCGCGGGCCACGGCCTCGGCTTCCACAGCGGCGGCCTCGGCCTCCTTTTCGGCGCGATCGGGGTCCTGCTCGGGGCGGGCTTCCTCGCCCTGGACTTCCGGCAGGTGGAGGACGCCCTCGCCGAGGGCGCGCCCCGCGAGGACGCGTGGCTGGCCGCCTTCGGTCTCACCACGACGCTGGTGTGGATCTACCTCGAGGTGCTGCAGGTCCTGACCATCTTCAACAACAACGACAACTGAGCTTCCCCGCTGGGGTTTTCCCCGACCGGGTTCCCCCGACGCCGGAGGGGCATGCGCGCCGCGCATGCCCCTCCGGCGTGTCCGCCCACGGGCCGATCGACGCGCTGCCGCCGTCTGGCGAGCTCGACCCCGCCGAGGCCTCCGAGGCCTTCGACGCCCCTCTGCCCCTCTGCCCCGCTGCCCCGTTGCCCCTGCCCGCCTGCCTGCCTGCCTGCCTGCCTGCCTGCCTGCCCGCCACGGTCATCGCCGATGCCACGCACCCGGGCCACGGAACGATGCCACGCACGCGGGCCACGGAGCAACGCGACCGACCCGGGCCGCGGGAACGCAAAAGGTCCCGGCCCGCGCCACGGGGGGCGCGGGCCGGGACGGTACCGGAGGGGATTCAGTGCCGGGAGGGAAGGACGCAGCGGAAGCTGGTGGCGGCGGCCGGGTCGCCGTGGCCGGTGTAGTGGGACACCTTGGGGTAGGCGCACACGTCGCGGCTGACGTTCTGCCCGGCGGCGTCGACCAGGGTGGCGGGCAGCGTCCTGGGGGCCTTGCCCTGCTCGACCCAGGCGGTCAGCGCGGCGAGGTCGTCGATGGTGCCGGCGCCCTTGTTGAGGCCGCAGTGGCTCGCGCCCGGGACGAGGAAGAGCCGGTAGAAGTCGTCGACCCGCTTGGTGCCGCCCATCGTCCGCTCGACCTGCCGGCGGTAGTCGACGGTTCCCTGGGTGGGGATGTACTGGTCGGCTTGGCCGTGCCAGGTCAGGAGCTTGCCGCCGGAGTCGCGGAAGGCGGAGAGGTCGGGGTCGTCGGTGCCGATGATCCGGTCGTACTCGGCCCGGGACTGCTCGAACAGCTGGGTGAACTGGTCGTAGGTGATGGTCGAGACGTCGAACGACGGCTGCTTCTTCAGCCAGGTCGTGACCCAGAGCTTGGGCACCGGGAACGGTGCGCCCTTGGCCACGCCGTTCGGGTCGGGGGCGGTGCCGGCCAGTGCCGACAGGTCGGCCCCGACCGGGACACCAGACCATAGCTTCCGGCCCGAGGCGGTGCGCGGGCCGTCCCATATCTTGCGCACCACGGCCGCGTCGGCCGCCGTGATGGTCAGCTCCTTGCCGTTGCACACCACCTTGGTGCCGATCAGCCGGCGGGGGTCGAAGTCGCACCGCGCCGCGTCGTTGACGAGGTGGTCCTTGACGCCGTCGAGCGGGTCGCAGGCCTCGACGGCGGCGTCGGTGAAGGCCTTGAACTCGCAGGCGGACGGGTAGGTCTTCTCGTTGTTCATGACGACCTGCGGCCACAGGGTGGCGACTTCGAACTCGTCCCAGTTGACGGCGGGCGCGTTGGCGAGGATGCCGTCGAAGTCGTCGGGGTAGCGCTGGGCTTCCATGTAGCCCTGGCGTCCGCCGGTGGAGCACCCGTTGAAGTAGGAGTAGGCGGCGCCCCGGCCGTACGCGGCGGCGACGACCTCCTTGCCGACGATCGCCGCCTCGTGCTGGGACCGGGAGGCGAGGTTCTCGAGCAGCGCGGTGTTGACCTGCCCCTTGCCGTTCAGCGCCCAGCTGACGTCGACGGCGTCGCCGAGCCCGGCATCGGTGGTGGTCCCGGCGTACCCGTTCTTGACCGCGGTGCCCAGTCCGACGTTGTTGTCCCCGGCCGCGTAGGCGCTGCCGCCGACGGCCTGGAAGCGGCCGTTCCAGCCGCTCAGGGGGAGCCAGGTCCGCACCTTGGCATGGTCGTTGTCGCCGGGGTGGGTGATCGTGACGGTCACCTCGCAGTAGGCGGGGACGCCGGTCACCACGCCGCCCACGACCCCGGTCCCGTCGATGGTGCCGCCCTCCTGGCGGAGCGCCGTCACGGACTCCACCGTGGTGCCGGCGGGGGCCCGCACCGACACCGGCGAGCAGGAGAACGTGGCGGGTACGGAGCCGCTCCGGGCCTCCGCCGCCGCCATCGGCAGGTTCGCCGCGGCCAGGGCGGCGCCGGTCGCGAGCACGATCAGGAATCTCTTCATGGGTATCCCGTCCAGGTAGGTAGGTAGGTGTGTGCCCGGCCGCGAAGAAAGCGTGTGCGCGGCACATGAGCAGGGGGCTGGTCGAAAACATATCACCGGTCAAACAGGTGACGGTAGAGGTGTGGTGACGACAGGTCCGGTGGCGACGAGGGTCCGGTGACGCTCAGGCGTCCGACCGGTCCCGGGGCAGCCACCGGGAGTGGTGCCGCTCGGCCCAGGACCGGCGGACGTACCCGGTACGCATGCCGCGCCTCGACTCCGGGTCCTGGAACGCCTTGCGCAGATGCCCGATCAGCACGATGGCGATCGCCCAGGCCAGGACGTCGTGGACGAAGATCGCGCTGGTGCGGGAGATGGACGGCAGCAGCCCCGTGAACCACATCAGCAGTCCGGTGAACGCCATCACCAGCACGGCGCCGGCGATCCAGCCCGCGTAGAGCTTCTGCCCCGCGTTGAACTTGCCCGCCGGGCGCGCCCCGGGTTCCGTCCGGCGCCTGCGGGCGGCCCGCAGCCACTCCCGGTCGTACGGCGCGAAGCGGTTGAGCCTGCACAGGTCCGCGCGGAACTCGGCGGAGAGCAGCCCGAGCAGGAAGGGCAGCGGCAGCAGGATGCCCGACCACTCGTGGACCGTGACCATCAGGTAGCGCCGGCCGACGAGTTGGGCCAGCGGCCCGAAGTACAGGCAGGCGGCGGAGGCCAGGCAGGCGAGCATCAGCCAGCCGGTGGCCCGGTGGACCATCCGCTCGGCGGTGCTGAAGCGGCGGACCCGGTCGACGCGGTGAGGCCGCCTCGCCGGGCCGGTCCGCCGCGTCGCGTCAGGCCGCCTCGCCGTGCCGGTCCGCATCGTCGAGCCAGCCGTCGACCGCATAGCCGCGCTCCTCCCAGTAGCCGGGGACGACCTTGTCGGTGACCGAGATGCCGGACAGCCACTTGGCCGACTTGTAGAAGTACATGGGCGCCACGTAGAGGCGGACCGGTCCGCCGTGGGCGTGGGTGATGGGCGCGTCCTGCATGGTCAGCGCCACCAGGACGTCCGCGCGGCGGGCCTGCTCCAGGGTGAGGCTCTCGGTGTAGGCGCCGTCGAAGCAGGTGAACCGGACCGCCGCGCCCGGGGAGCGCACTCCGGCGGCGTCGAGGAGGTCGGCCAGCTTCACCCCCTCGAAGGGCGTCCGGTCCACGCGCCAGCCGTCCGTGCAGAGCACGTCGTGGACGACCCGGGTCTGCGGCAGGGCGCGCAGGTCGCCGAGCGTGTAGGTCATCGGCCGGTCCACCAGTCCGTCGATCCGCAGTTCGTAGGTGGTCCCGTCCTTCTGCGGCACCGAACCGACGACGCTGTAGTAGCGGAAGCCGCCCGGGTTGGGCAGCAGTCCGGTCAGGCCCGTCGCGTCGTGCTCCGAGGCGGCGGCCAGGAACCGCTCCCAGCCGCGTTGAAGGTACGGCGCCGCGGCGAGCCCCGCGGCGCCCGCGCCGAGCATGCCGAGCACGGCACGCCGCCCGACCGGCGCGCCCTCGGCTCTCCGCTTCGGTTTTCCCGTCATGGTCAGTGCGCTCCTTCGAGGTGGCAGCCGCGCCGACGAGGCCGGAAACCCAGGCCGTCCGTGGTCGCGGGAACATACACACGTGTGAACATCGTCGAACCGTCCCAGCACCATCACCGGCTCAACTGGTGACGATGCTGACATGGCCCTCCATGGCTGTCAACGAGCCGACACCGCCGGGCCGGTGAGAAATGACGGCTGCCTACGAGCGACACCTGCTACGCTGCATGTGACCTGACGTTCGTGTGATCGAGGAGTGGCAGACATGGCGGGTGACGACGACATCTCCGGGTGAGACCCGGATCTGACGGCCACCGGCCGGCGCTTCAGGAACGCCGCAGCCGAAGTGGTCCGTTTCGTCGTCCCCCCTTCCCCGTGTCTGCCCAGGGCAGAGCTCTCACTCCTGCCCTCAGTCTCCTTCGAGGTCACCTCCATGTCCGACGCCGCCATCGTCTGCTCCAACCTCTCCTTCGCCTGGCCGGACGACACCCCGGTCTTCCACGACCTGTCCTTCACCGTGCCCGCCGGCCGGACCGGCCTGGTCGCCCCCAACGGCTCCGGCAAGAGCACCCTGCTCAAGCTGATCGCCGGCGAACTCACGCCCACCACCGGCTCGGTGACGGTCGGCGGCACCCTGGGCTACCTCCGGCAGAGCCTCCCCCTGACCGGAGAACTCACGGTCGCCGAGGTACTCGACATCGCCGAGGTCGTCCGGGCCATCGACGCCGTGGAGTCCGGCGACGTCGACGAACGGCACTTCACCACCATCGGCGACGACTGGGACATCGAGGAGCGCACCCGCGCCCAGCTCGACCGGCTCGGCCTGGGCCACCTCGCCCTCGACCGCAGCCTGAGCACGCTCAGCGGCGGCCAGATCATCTCCCTCGGCCTCGCCGCCCAACTGCTCAAGCGCCCCGACGTCCTGCTGCTCGACGAGCCGACCAACAACCTCGACGCCGACGCCCGGCACAAGCTCTACGACGTGCTGACGGACTTCAGCGGCTGCCTGCTGCTGGTCAGCCACGACCGCGCGCTGCTCGACCGCATGCAGGGCATCGCCGAACTCGACGGCGGCGAACTACGGTTCTACGGAGGCGACTTCACCGAGTACGAGGAGGCCGTGCGGGCCGAGCAGGAGGTCGCCGAGAAGAACGTCCGCAACGCCGAGCAGGAGCTGAAGCGGGAGAAGCGCGAGATGCAGCAGGCCCGCGAACGCGCCGAGCGCCGCGCGAGCAACGCCGCCCGCAACCTCAAGAACGCCGGTCTGCCCCGCATCTTCGCGGGCACCATGAAGCGCGGCGCCCAGGAGGCGGCGGGCCGGTCCGGCCAACTGCACGCGGCCCGGGTCAGCGACGCCAAGTCCCGGCTCGACGAAGCCGGGCGCGCGCTGCGCGAGGAGCAGCGACTCTCCCTGGAGCTGCCCGACACCCAGGTGCCCGCCGGGCGCAACCTCTTCCTCGGCGAGGGCCTGCAAGTCCGGCATGCCGGCCGGGCCGTGTTCGCCGACGGCGGCGTCGACCTGAACATCCGCGGCCCCGAGCGCATCGCGCTCACCGGGCCCAACGGCGCGGGGAAGTCCACCCTGCTGCGGCTGATCACCGGCGACCTCACGCCGGACGACGGGCGGATCACCCGCAGCGACGGCCGGATCGCCTACCTCTCGCAACGGCTGGACCTGCTGGACCCGGACCTCACCGTGGCGGAGAACCTCGCCGCGTTCGCGCCCGAGCGGCCCGAGACGGAGCGGATGAACCTGCTCGCCCGCTTCCTGTTCCGCGGCGCCCGGGCGCACCTGCCCGTCCGGGTGCTCTCCGGCGGCGAGCGGCTGCGCGCCACCCTGGCCTGTGTGCTGTGCGCCGAACCGGCCCCCCACCTGCTGCTGCTCGACGAACCGACCAACAACCTCGACCTGGTCAGCGCCGGCCAGTTGGAGAGCGCGCTCCAGGCCTATCAGGGCGCCTTCCTGGTGGTCAGCCACGACGAGCGGTTCCTCACCGAGATCGGGGTGAACCGCCGGCTGCGGCTGGCCGACGGGGCGCTGCGGGAGACCGGGGGCCCCGGGGTGTGACCCGCCGGTGTGTGGCGTGGCCCGCGTCCGAGGCTTCGTGCTCGGCGGGCCCGCCACCGCTCACAGTCCGTAGACGGCCCCCACCCGCCTGCCCGGTTCTTGCGCCCCTCACAGTCACCTGTCAGGATGGTGATGTGAACCTTGACCATGTCTTCGTGTGCGGGCACCCGGCCCTCGACTTCGCGGCGACCCTCCGCGCGCGGCGCTCGACCCGGTTCGAGATGTTCGTGACGCCCGAGCGGCTGAACGCCTGGTACCTGGACTGCGGACTCGTGGACACCATCACGCCCGGCGGCGAGCAGGACGTCCGGGACGCGAAGACCGTGCGCGAGGCCGTCTACCGCCTCGTCACCAACCGCCTCTCCGAGGAGGAGTTCGACCGCGAGGCCCTCGCCGTGCTCAACGGCGCCGCGCGCAAGGCCCCCGTGACGCCGCAACTCACCATGACCGGGCGGCACAACGAGGCGACGCCCGAGCAGGCCCTGGCCACCGTCGCGCGACACGCCGTCGAACTCCTCAGCGGCCCGGACGTCCCCTTGATGAAGGAGTGCGGCAACCCGGAGTGCACGCGGATCTACATCGACCGCTCCCGGGGCATGCGCCGCCAGTGGTGCGGCATGGATTCCTGCGGCAACAAGATCAAGGCCGCCGCCTACCGCGCCCGGAAGAAGACCGCGCCGGCCCTGGGTGTGCGCTGACCCCACCCACCGACATGTTCCGCCCCGACCGCGCCGGCACCCTCGGCATGGGTACCATGCAACACCACCCATCTCGAGGAAGTGAACGGTTGTGACCCGCCAACCAGCCTCCACACTCCGGTCCCGGTACGTGGAACAGGTCGCATCGGACCTGGAGAAGAACCACCGGCGACAGCAGGAGCTGGAGGAAGCGATCAGGGTGTTGAAGCAGGAGGAAGCCCTCCTGGTCGACATCCTGTCCCTCGCCGAGCGGTACGAGGGCTTCTCTGACCCGTCACGTCTGCCCGAACAGACCCAGGACGAGCCCGTCGCCGCGCAGGCGCGACCGGCGGCGCACGCGACGAAGGCCGACGCGAAGGAGAACTCGCGCCGGCCTCTGCTCGGTGACCTCCTGGCGGACCTGCTGGGTCACCACGACGAGCCCTGCCCCGCGAAGGAGTTGCGCGAGGAGCTCATGGCGACGTACCCGAAGCGCAACCCGACGCCTCAGGTGGTACGGAACACCCTGGAATCCCTCGTGGCCAAGGGGCGCGTCCGGCGCCACAAGCAGGAGCGCACCGTCCTGTACACCCTCGTGACGCCGGGCGTTACCGACTGACCCACCGGCCCGCCGGCGCCACCACCCTCACCTGCGGCAGGTCACACGCGCCGCGTCACACGAAGTACCACGCTCCGGGACCGTACCCCGACGACACCACGGTTTCCGCCCAGTTCCACACCTGCGCGCCGTCCGGCCAAGGCCGCTCCCCTGAACGCTCCGGGCCCCGGCTCCGGCTGCGCCGCTCCGCAGGGCCCGTGGAACACCGGCCAGGGGCGTGACGACGGTGCGCGGCCGCCCGTTGATACGTGTGTGTCGTGGCGGCCATCTCCGGCCCTCGCTCTCCGGTCGGCGGTTCGGTGTGACGGCGGTGCTGCGTGACGGTGTGACGGTGGGAGCGGGTCCCGTGCGGCGGGGGTTCCGCACGGGACCCGCCGTCTTGGGGGGATCAGGCGGCGGCGGCGTTGATGGTGACGGGGATGTTGTCGCGCGTGGCCTTGGAGTACGGGCAGATCTGGTGGGCGGCGCGGGCGAGTTCCTCGGCGGTGGCCTGGTCCACGCCGCCGAGTACCGGGGTGAGGACCGCAGAGAGCGAGAACTCGTCGTCGTCGCCGTGGGTGAGCGTGATCTCGGCGGTGATGGTGGTGCTGGTCAGCCGGATCCTGCGGAGGGAGGCGGCGCGGCGCAGGGCGCCGAGGAAGCACGCGGCCCAGCCGGCGGCCAGGAGCTGCTCCGGGTTGGTCGCGGTGCCGGCGCCGCCCAGCTCCTTCGGGAGGGCGAGGCCGGTCTCCAGCAGGCCGTCGGAGGACCGGACGCGACCGCCGTTGCGGCCCTCTCCGTCGACGTTGACGACGGCGGTGTAGCTGACTGCCATGGTGCGCTCCCCATCTGGGTCGAAAGGTATCCGTCCGCCGTCTGACCGGGGCCAGGCCGGGGCCGGGGCCGGGGTCGAGACACGTTTCTCGTCACCGGTTGAGGCGGTGATGAAATGATGGCAGCCACCCACATCACCAGTCAAGACAGTGACGCACACCTGCCTCACACTCCGACCCGAACACCAACCCGAACACCGACCCGCACCGGCGACCCGATCTTGACGCCCGCTCAGACCTTCCATCACCCTTTCACTAATCGAATAGTGAAAGGGTTCTTTGTCGATGCCCCTGGCCCTCTCCCCGCACAGCCCGCCCCGCCCCCTCCCGCCCGCGGCCCCGCTCCGACGGGCCGCCCTGCTCGCCCGCCGCCCTGCCGCACTGGCCTGGGGCCTGGCGGCGGGCTTCGCCGCGCTCTACGCCTGCGTCGCCGTCAACCGGCACCGGCGCGGCCTCACCAAGGCCTACGACCTGGGCATCTTCGAACAGGCCGTCCGGGCGTACGCGCACCTCCGGCCGCCGATCGTGCCGCTCAAGGGGCCCGGCTTCCACCTGCTCGGGGACCACTTCCACCCGCTGATCGCCGTCCTCGCCCCCGCGTACCGGGCCTTCCCGACCCCGCTCACCCTCGTGGTCGCCCAGGCGCTACTCATGGCGCTGGCCGTCGTCCCGCTCACCCGCTGGGCCCACGAGGTGGCCGGGCCGCGGGTGGCACTGCTCGTCGGCTGCGCCACCGGGGCCTCCTGGGGGATCGTCAGGGCGGCGGCCGACGACTTCCACGAGATCGCGTTCGCCGTCCCGCTGCTCGCCTTCGCCGCCACCGCGCTCGGCCGGCGCCGCCCGCTCGCCGCCGCGCTCTGGTCGCTGCCGCTGCTGCTGGTCAAGGAGGACCTGGGGCTGACGGTGGCCGCCGTCGGCCTGCTGATCGCCTGGCAGGCCCGGCAGGCCCGGCGCTCTCCGCTGCCGGGGCTCGCCCTGGCCGCCGTCGGCGTCGCCACGACCGCGCTGACCGTGCTCGTGGTGCTGCCCGCGTTCAACCCGAGCGGGGGCTTCGACTACTGGCAGCAGTTGGGCGGCGGCGGACAGCCCTCGGTCTGGGCCCTGCCGTTGCGGCTCGGGTGGCCGCCGGTCAAATGGCTGCTGTTGTTCCTGCTCGCCGCCACGGCCGGCTTCCTCGGCCTGCGCTCGCCGCTCTTCCTGCTCTGCGTGCCCACCCTGGCCTGGCGGCTCTTCTCGGCCAACCCGCACTACTGGGGCGTCAGTTACCACTACAGCGCGGTGCTGATGCCGATCGCGCTCGCCGCCCTGGTCGACGCCGTGCGCCGCTGCGGCGGCCCGCGCCCGGCCGACCCACCGACCCTGACCACCCTGACCGACCCACCGCCCCGGACCGCCCGACCCGCCCCGCTCCCCCGCCGTGCCCGGCGCGCACTCACCGTCAGCGCCCTGGTGACGGCCGTGACGCTGCCGCTCTACCCGCTGCACGAGGTGGTGATGCCGGAGGCCTGGCGCACTTCGCCCCGGCTCACCGAGACCCGGGCGATGCTCCGGCTGATACCGGACGACGCCACGGTGGCCGCCTCCAACCGGCTGGCGGCCCAGCTCACCAGCCGGGCGGAGGTCACCCTGGTGTGCCGGGAGCCGGTGTGGCCGGGGCCGGAGTGGGTGGCCGTCGACCTGCGCGACCCGAGTGTCCAGGCCCCGTGCGCCATCGCCGACACCACCCGCATGCTGACGGTGTACCAGGGTTTCGGCTACCGGCGGCTGGTCGAGCAGGACGGGCTGCTCCTGCTCAAACGCCCCTGACCGGGCCGCTCCTCCCGCCCCCGCCCTCGGTCCGTCTTGACCATCGCGCCGCAGTGGGCCACCATTCCACTATTGAACTAGTGAAAGGCCGGAACGCCGGTGATCGAGTACCGCATCGAGCGGCGCAGCGGCGTCTCCACGTACCAGCAGATCGTGCAGCAGACCAAGCAGGCTCTGCGGCTCGGACTGCTGCAGCCCGGAGACAAGCTGCCGACCGCCCGTGAGGTGGTGGAGCTGACCGCGATCAACCCCAACACCGTGCTGAAGGCCTACCGCGAACTCGAGCGCGAGGGGCTGGTCGAGCCCCGCCCGGGGCTCGGCACCTTCGTCCGGCGCTCGCTCGCCCGGCCGGAGGCGGCGGCCGACGGTCCGCTGCGCGCGGACCTGGTCGGCTGGGTGGACCGGGCCCGGGAGGCCGGGCTGGAGCGCGAGGACATCTCCGCGCTGATGGCCTCCGTCCTGGAGCAGCGTTTCGACACCGGGGTCTCCCCGGAAACACCGAACTGAGAACAGTGGGGGGACCGGGTGGAAGACCCGACAATCATGACGCCCGCGCTGGAGGCCGCCGGCCTCGGCAGGCGATTCCGGGGCGACTGGGCCCTGCGCGACTGCGACTTCACCGTCCCGGCCGGGCGGATCTGCGGCGTGGTGGGCCCCAACGGCGCGGGCAAGAGCACCCTGCTCTCCCTCGCCGCCCGCCAACTCTCCGCCACTGAAGGTGAGTTGCGCGTGTTCGGCAAACCGTCCGGCACCCCGGACGAGCGCGCCCGGGTCGCGTACGTGGCGCAGGACAAGCCGCTCTACCCGGGCCTGACCGTCGCCGAGACGCTACGGATGGGCCGCGAGCTCAACCCGGCATGGGACCACGAGACTGCCCAACGCATCGTCGACCAGGGCGAGTTGCGACCCAAGGCGCGGATCGGCTCGCTCTCCGGCGGCCAGCGCACCCGGGTCTCCCTGGCGCTCGCCCTCGGCAGGGTCCCCGACCTGCTGCTGCTCGACGAGCCGATGGCCGACCTCGACCCGCTCGCCCGGCACCAGCTCATGGGCACCCTGATGTCGGCCGCCGCCGAACGCGGCACCACCATCGTGGTCTCCTCGCACATCCTCCCCGAGCTGGACGGCGTCATCGACCACCTGCTGCTCGTCCAGCGCGGAGGGATCCGGCTGGCCGGCGACCTGGACGATGTCCTGGACGGCCACCAGCTGCTCACCGGGCCCGCCGAGGCCGCCGACCTCCCGGCCGATCTGGTGGTCGAGCAACGCGTCGGCGGCCGCCGGGCCACCGCGCTGGTACGCACCGGGGAACCGCTCGACGGCCCGTGGGAGAGCGAGCGGCCGAGCCTGGAGGACCTGCTGCTCGGCTATCTGCGCGCACCGGCCGATCCGCGACCGGACACCACCCCGGCGAACGACCAGCACCGGAACGAGAAGGCCGCCGCATGAGTACGAACGTCCTGCCCGACCGCGCCACCGCGCCCGTGGGCCGCCGCCCCGCCACCCCTCGACTGCGCGGACTTCTCTGGCTGTCGATCCGTCAGAACCGCGCCCTGCTGTGGGCATTGGCCGCCCTGCTGGTCCTGGTGGGGGCCGACCTCCTCTGGATCCACCTCGTCAGCAGCCACATCGTGGGCGTACTGCGGCGGACCGGCTGCTACAGCCCCGAGAGCTGGTCCGGCGCCCGGTGCTGGAACTTGCTCTCGCCGATCGACCGGCCGACCTTCTGGTACACCCAGGTCCTCCAGCCCGCGGTGACCGCCGTCCCGCTGCTCATCGGCGTCTTCGTCGGCGCGCCACTGCTGGCCCAGGAGTACGAGCGCGGCACGATCCGGCTGGTCCGCGCGCAGTCCGTCAGCCCGATGCGCTGGCTGGCCGCCCGCCTCGCGGTGCCCGGTCTCGCCGTGCTGGCCTTCAGCGGCACGCTCGCCGTCCTGATGACCTGGGTGTGGTGGACGGACATCGTGCACGGGCCGGCCGCCTTCGATCCGCCGTTCCAGTTCTTCACCTATCCGGCGCTCGGGGTCGCGCCGGTCGCCTGGTCACTGTTCGCGCTGGCACTGGGCGTCCTCGTCGGCCGGCTGGTGCGCCGGACACTGCCCGCGATGTTCCTCACCGGCGCACTGGTCGCGGCCGCCCACGGCCTGATCCGCTGGGCCCGCCCGTACTTCCATCCGATCGTGGACGAAGTGGTCCCGCTGAGCCCCGCGCACCCGTACATCGCGCAGCCCACCAACGCGTGGCTGATCGACCGCGGCGCCGTCCTGGCCGACGGCAGCCGCGTCGGCGACGACGCGTGCCGGTACACCACGTGCGACGGAGCCACCGGCTCCTGGCTGCGGTACCACCCGGTCGGCCACCTCGTACCGATCCAGCTCGTCGAGGCCGGCATCCTGCTGGCGCTCACCGCCGTCATCCTGGTGGTCGCCTTCCGCCGGATCCGCACCTGACGAGCCCGGCACGGCCGAGCGGGACAGGGCGGGTCGGGACAGGGCAGGTCGAACAGGCGGGGCAGGTCAAGGCGGGGCGGGTCAGGCCTTCTTGACCACGCTGGACTTGAGCTGCATCGCCCCGAAACCCTCGACCCGGCAGTCGATGTCGTGGCCGTCGACGCCGTCGACCAGGCGGATGTTGCGAACCTTGGTGCCGGCCTTGATGCCGGAGGCGCTGCCCTTGACCTTCAGGGCCTTGATGACGGTCACGGTGTCGCCGTCGCTCAGCACATTGCCGACCGCGTCCTTGACCACCCGCTCGCCGGCCCCGACGGAGCCGGCCCCGGCGGAGGCGGCCTCGCCGGCGTCGGCGGGCGCCCACTCGTGGCCGCACTCCGGGCAGACCATGAGGGCGTTCATCTCATACGTGTACTCGCCGGCGCACTGCGGGCAAGGGGGAAGGTTGTCGCTCATGTGATCAGGATATCCAGTCACCCGAGGGGCGTTTCCCGTGGTCAGCGGGCACGAGGCGCTCGGCGCCGCCTCCCCGGGAGGCGCCGGGCGCGCCCACTGCCGATACTGGGGCCGCACCCGAGGCGGCCGGGCACCGCCCCGATCGAGCATGGGAACCGAGGAGGACGCCATGACCGGATCCGTGGTCGCCGGCTTCGACGACTCGCCCGAGAGCCTGGCCGCCACCGAATGGGCCGCCCGGGAGGCGCGGCGCCGCGGCCTCCGGCTCGAACTCCTCCACGCCTGGCCCTGGCCGAAGCGGGACGTGGTCGGCAGCGACCAGAGCTACCGGCACACCCTGTTGCGACTCGCCGCCCGCGAGGCCGCCCTGCGCGCCCTCGCCCCCGGGCTGACGGTCTCCTCCTCGTCCGTGTCCGCCGAGCCCGCCGAGGCACTGGAGGCCGCCGCGCAGAGCGCCGCCGTGCTCGTCCTGGGCTCACGCGGGCTGGGCACCGTCCGCGGTTTCCTGGTCGGCTCGGTCAGCCAGGAGGTGCTGCGCCGGGCCGCCTGCCCGGTGGTGCTCGTCCGGGCGGGCGAGGAGGAGGCGGACGGCGCGGTGACGGTCGGCCTCGACCTGGCGCATCCGGCGGACCCGGTGCTGGCGTTCGCCTTCGAGGCCGCCGCGCTCCGCTCGGCGCCGCTGCGCGTGGTCCACGTCTGGGCCCCGCCGGCCGGCAGCGAGCACATGTCCTACGGCGCCATCGGCGGGCTGGAGGGCGAGGTGTCCGCCGACGAGCGGGCCGATCTCGCGGAGGCCCTGGAGTCCTGGCGGGCCCGGCACCCCGAGGTGGCCGTGAGGGCCGACCTGGTCCGGGGCAAGCCCACCGTCGAACTCGTGGACGCCGCGGCGACGGCCCGGCTGCTCGTCGTCGGCCGCAGAAGCCACAGGATGCCGCGCCTCCACCACCACCTCGGCCCGGTCGCGCACGCCGCGATCCACCATGTCCACTGCCCGGTCGCCGTCGTCCCGTACGGCTGACCCGGCCGCCGCCGGAAGCGCCCCGTCAGGAGTCGCGGGCGCCACCCTCATGCGCGAAACACGGGTAGCCCGGCAGCGGCTCCACCTGCCAGCCGTCGGCGACCTCCCGCAGCAGTCGCCGCATCGTCTCCGTGAACGCGGGGAACCCTTCGAGCCGCGCCGCCGTCTCCCAGCGGTGCCTGAGCACCTGGCGCCTGGTCGCCACCGGCCGCCGGGTGCGGTGCATCGGGCCGTCCTCGGCGGTGCGCGGCAGCAGGCGCAGGGTCGCGTTCGCCGTCCACACGGCCACCGCTCGCGCCATCCCTGCCTCCCACACCGCGTCCTCCGCCAGCGCCGGATACACCGGGACGACCTCGGCCCGGTACGCCGCCTCGATCCGCCGGGCGATCCCGGCCGGCAGGGCGAAGACGCACCAGCAGGTGGCGAACGGCATCCGGCAGTACGCCGCGGTCAGGAACACCGACTGGTAGCAGGCGACCTCGAAGTCGAGCAGCCGCAGACCGTCCGGGGTGAGCAGGTTGTTGTCCGGGCAGGTGTCGCCCGGGGAGAACGCCGGGTACTCCTGGCCGACCGCCGTCCCGATCCGCGCGAGCTCCTCGACCAGGCCGCCCGGCACGGCGACACCGGCCGCTTCGAGCACGCCGGGGAGGTCGGCGGCGTTGCGGGCGATCCACGGCTCGTCCGCCCAGGTCGGCAGGCCGATGTCGTACCGCGCCCACAGCCGGGTGAGGTCGGCGCGCCGGTCCACCGACCGTGCCGCCAGTCGGCCGAGCCCGACCGCCCAGGCCAGCAGCCCGTCCTCGGCGGCCTTCGGGTCGTCCCCGAGCAGCACGTCCGCGAGCGTCGGCGCGTCGCCGAGGTCGGCCAGGACCAGCAGCGGCACCTCCGGGTCCACCCCGAGCACCGGCGGGCCGGCCAGGCCGAGCGAGAGCCCGGCGGCCTCCGCCGTGAAACCGCGCAGGGCGTCCGGTCCGCCGGTGTAGGCCTTGACGACGACGCTCCGTCCGTCGGCCGTCCGACAGCGCAGCACACTGGTGCGGCTGCTCCCGCCCAGGTCGGCGGGATCGGACAGCCGGGTGGCGAGCAGGCGCTCGGCGGCACGCATGATCTCGTTCACCCGGGCATCCTGTCACCCACACGCCCGGCGTCGGAGCCCTTTCGTCCGGAGACTGACGTCGTACGTTCGACCCCACCACCCGGCCCACCCTGAGGAGTACGCCATGGCCGACCGCGACCACCTGCTCGCCGCCCTCGAACTCGCCCACAGCGCGCGAGCGCACGGCAATCACCCCTTCGGCGCGCTGCTGACCGACTCCGACGGGAACGTCCTGCTCAGCGCCGAGAACTCGGTGCTGTCGGACCGCGACGTCACCGCCCACGCGGAGACCAACCTGGTGCGGCAGGCGTCCCGCACCCTGGCCCCGACACAGCTGACCCGGGCCACCCTGTACAGCAGCACCGAGCCGTGCGCGATGTGTGCCGGCGCGATCTACTGGAGCGGCATCCGGCGGGTCGTCTACGCGCTCTCCGCCACCGAGCTGAACGCCATCGCGGGGGTCGACCCGGAGGAGCCGGTGCTCGACCTGCCGTGCCGACAGGTCTTCGCGGCCGGCGGCAACACCGTGGAGGTCTCGGGGCCGCACCTGCCCGAGGAGGCCGCCGCGGTGCACACGGGGTACTGGGGGTAGCCGGGCGGGGTGAGGGACCGCGCTACAGTCCGTCCCATGAGCGAGTCCGCATCCCCGCCCTTCGGAAACTTCCCAACGGCCTTCGCCGCCCTGGAGGTTCGCGACGACCTGGCCGCCCCCGTGGCCGACGCCCTGAAGAACTGGGACGCCAGGGACGCGGCCGCGGCCGTGCTCTACGTGGACACCGACCCCGAGAAGGCGGACACCGCGGTGTTCTGCGCGGCCTACGACACGCCGCCGGAGCTCTCCGCGAACTGCGTGGTGGTCGCCGCCAAGCGCGCCGGCGAGGTCACGCACGCCGCGTGCCTCGCCCTGGCCACGACCCGGGTGGACGTGAACCGGGCGGTCCGTACCCACCTGGGGGCGCGGAAGGCGTCCTTCGCCCCGGTGGACACCGCGGTCGAGCTGACCGGCATGGAGTACGGCGGCATCACCCCCGTCGGCCTGCCCGGCGCCTGGCCACTGCTCATCGACGAGGCCGTGGCCGCCGCGCCGTACGTCCTGGTCGGCAGCGGTCGGCGCCGGGGCAAGCTGATCCTCCCCGGGTGGGCGCTGGCCCGGCTGCCGGGCGCCGAGGTGCTGCCGGGCCTGGCCGGCTGAGCGGTCGGCCGACGACCGGGGTGCCGCCGCCGTCACCCGGGTGCCGGACCGTACTGGCGGCGGCATCGGGTGGCCCGCACCGTGGTGGAAGGGGCGACGACCGACAGGACGGTAGACATGGACGCGAACGACTCCGCTCCCCGCGTCGTGGTCGGCGTCGACGGCTCGCCGTCGTCGCACGCCGCGCTGCGCTGGGCGGTCCGGCACGCCACGCTGATCGGCGGGGTCGTGGAGGCGGTGGGCGCGTGGGAGCCGCCGAGCCACGTCGGCTGGTCGGCGCCGGTGGTCGACATGTCCTTCGACCGGGACCTCGCCGGGCGGCGGTTCGCCGAGGAACTCCGCACGGTGCTCGGCACGGACCGCCCGGTGGAGGTTCGGCCGACGATGGTGCTGGGCGACCCCTCGGACGTCCTGCTGGACGCGTCGAAGGGCGCCGAGGTCCTGGTGGTCGGAAGCCACGGCCGCGGCGGCTTCACCCGGGCCCTGCTCGGCTCGGTCAGCACGCGCTGCGCGCAGCACGCCGCCTGCCCGGTGGTCATCGTCCGCGCGCAGTGACGACCCGCGGCCCTCGCCCGGGCGTCCAGGCCCGGCGGGGGCGCGCGGGTGCTCGCGGGGAGCACCCGCGGTTTCCGGCTACGCGGCGCCGCTGACGCCCGGGGCGACGAAGCGCCGATGCAGCGGGCTGAACACCGTCTCGGGCTCACCGGGGATGCCGGCCTTCTCGATCGCGGGTGCCAACCGTTCGGCGAAGAACGTCTCGAACGCCTGCTGGGACTCCCACACATCGGTCACGTGCAGGCCCTGCGCGTCGAACCAGGCGACGTGCAGCTGCCCACCGGCCGGCTCGACCTCCTCCCAGCGGACTTCGTCACGCACCGTGTCGTACTGCTCGGGCGTGGCCTCGGCCCACCGCATCGACATCACCACAGCCATGTCACCGCTCCCTTGCTCTCGTCCCTGCTCTCGTCGCGGTTCCCAACCCCCGGTGCTTCCAGCCAACTCCCGCTCCCGCCCGCGCGCACCTCGACCGGCCCGCGCAGCCGATAGGGTGTGGGGATGAACCGGCCCACCCCGGCGGAGCGGTCGACGGGTATGCGACCGTGGCGGTTCGTCGTGTGGTTCGGGATCGTGAGCCTGCTCGCCGACTTCGTCTACGAGGGCGCCCGGTCCGTCACCGGGCCGCTGCTCGCCTCCCTCGGCGCTTCCGCGCTGGTGGTCGGCGTGGTCACCGGAGCCGGGGAGGCCGCGGCGTTCGGCCTGCGGCTGGTGTCCGGGCCGCTGGCGGACCGCACCGGCCGGTTCTGGGCGCTGACCATCGCCGGGTACGCGCTGACCGTCGCCGCGGTGCCGCTGCTGGGCGTGGCCGGGACGCTCACGGCCGCGTGCGTGCTGGTGGTGGCGGAGCGGGTCGGCAAGGCCGTCCGGTCCCCGGCCAAGGACACCCTGCTCTCGCACGCCACCGCCGCCACCGGCCGGGGCCGGGGGTTCGCGGTGCACGAGGCGCTCGACCAGTTCGGCGCGGTGATCGGCCCGCTCACCGTGGCCGGGGTCCTGGCCGTGACCGGTAGCTACGCGCCCGCGCTGGGCGTCCTCGCCGTGCCGGGCGTCGCGGCGCTCGCCCTGCTGGTGTGGCTGCGCGCCCGCGTGCCCGAACCCGCCCGCTACGAGCCCGCCTCCACGCCCGCCCACCCCTCCGGCGGCAACAGCGACGGCGGCGAAGAGGCCGAACCGCCGCGGCTGCCACGTGCGTTCTGGGTGTACGCGGCCTTCACCGCGGCGACGACCGCCGGCTTCGCCACCTTCGGCGTGGTCTCCTTCCACCTGGTCCAGCGCCACCTGGTGTCCGTGTCGTTGGTGCCGGTGCTGTACGCGGCGGCGATGCTCGCCGACGCCGTCGTCGCGCTGGCCACCGGCTGGCTGTACGACCGGGTCGGGCCGCGCGTCCTCGCGGTGCTGCCGGTGCTGGTCGCCGCGATGACCGCGCTCGCCTTCAGCGGCACGCGGGCCGCCGTGGTCGCGGGCGTCCTGCTGTGGGGAGCGGTGATGGGAGTTCAGGAGTCGACGCTGCGCGCCACTGTCGCCGACCTCGTGCCCGCCGCCCGCCGGGCCACCGCCTACGGCGTCTTCGCCGCCGTCGTCGGCGCCGCGACCCTGGCGGCGGGCGCCCTGACCGGCGCGTTGTACGAGGTGTCCGTGCCGGCCCTGATCGCGGCGGTGACGGTCGTCCAGGCGGGCGCCCTCGTCCTGCTCGTGGCCGTCCGACCCGACCGCGAGTCACAGGTTGATGACGGTAGAACAACCAAGGGCCCGGAATGAGGGAAGGCTATCCTTAGAAAGGTTAGCCTTCCCTCATGAACAGTCTGCTGTCGGCCGCGAACACGGCCGGATACGCCACGCCCCAGCTCTGGCGGGTCCTCACCAAGACCGGCTACTTCATCGGCCTCAGCGGAGCCATCGGCACCACCGTCACGTACGCCACCACCGTCCGCCCCGCCCTCAGGACGGCTGAGCGCAGCGGGAACAGCGACGACGCCGCGGTCCTGAGGTCCGGATCGGCGGCCTGCCTCGCCGGGGCGGGCGTGGTGCTGCTGCTCGCCGGCTACTTCCAGCTCGCCGCCCGCGTCGCCCGCTCCGGCAAGGGCACGCCCTTCGGCGACGCCCTGGCCCCCGGCCGGATCCGGGACTTCCTCCAGGCCCCCGCCGCCAAGGACGCCTGGGTCGCCCAGGGCACCGTCTACCTGGTCCAGAACCTCGTCCTCCTGGCCACGGCCGCCGCGCTGATCGCCCTGTTCGTCCCGGCCGCCCGCCGGCACACCGACCGCATCGCCTTCGCCGTCCTGCCGGCCGCGCTCGCCGTCACCCTGGTCGCCGCCGTCCCGACCACCTCGCCCGCCGACCTCGACCGCTGGCTCGACCTGGCCCTCGACCAGGTCCACATCGTCTCCGGCACCGTCTGGCTCGGCGGCCTCGCCCTGCTCGTCGCCCTCGCCGGCACCCGCGGCCGCCTCGGCGACGGCGCCGGCCTGCTGTGGGCCGACCTGTGGCGCCGCTTCGGCCTCGTCGCCATGGTCTGCGTCGGCGCCGTCCTCGTCTCCGGCCTGTGGCTCAGCTGGAAGCACGTCGGCTCGGTCTCCCAGCTGTGGACCACCGGCTACGGCCTCGCCCTGCTCGTCAAGGTTGTCCTCGTCCTCGGCCTGGTCGCCGCCGGTGCCGTCAACCAGTTCTGGCTGATGCCGCGCATCGCCCGGGCCCGCCGCGCCGACGACACCGCCTCCCTGCGCCACCTCACGCTGCGCCACTTCCCCCTGGTCGTCTGGGGCGAGGCCGCCCTCGGGGTCGCGGTCCTGGTGGTCGTGCCGTTCCTCGCCGGGTCCGCCCGCACCGAGGCCGGCAGCGCCAAGGCCGTCTCCTCCGGCAGTGTCTTCGCCGCCGGCGCCGCCCTGGTCGTCGCCCTGGCCATCTCCTTGTACGCCACGGCCAAGGCCTCCGAGGCGATGGCCCGTCGCCCGTCTGCCACCCCGGCGGCGACCCTCTGACACCACCGGCCCTCACCACCCCCGCGCGCGTCGCCGACCCGGGTGTCCTCCGGACCGGCAGCGCGCGCTGGGGCGTCCGCCTCCGGATGCGCCCGGCCGTCCGGGGTGGTCGACTCGACACGACGGGAAGTCTCGGGGGGCGTCACCGAGAGGAGCCGTAGCAATGCCGAAGGTTTCCAAGCAATCCGCGCCACAGGTCCAGGAGTTCGGACCGGTGACCGACCGCCGGGCGGAGATGGACGGCTACACCGTCGAATTCGTCTCCTTCGCCGCCGACGCCGACCTCGACGGGCCGCTGCAGGCGCTGCCCGACGGGTCGTGCCAGTGCCCGCACTGGGGCTACGTCATCGCCGGCCGCATGCGCTACGTCTTCGGCGACCAGGAGGAGGTGTACGAGGCCGGCGACGCCTTCTACCAGCCGCCGGGCCACCGGCCGTACGTCGACGCCGGCACCGAACTGCTGCAGTTCAGCCCGACCGACAAGCTCGCCCGGACCGAAGAGGCCATCGAGGACTGGATGAGCCGCCAACAGGGCGGCACGCCGTAGCCCCTGCCCCCGCCCCCGCGCTAGTCCGGCAGGCGTTCCGGGTGGGTCAGGTTGGCCCCGCTTCGGGGGTCGAAGACGTGGATCCGCGCGGTGTCGACCCACAGTTCCAGCGGGCTGCCCTCGGTGGCGCGGGTGGCGGTGTTCAGCCGTGCGACGACGCGGTGCTCCTGCATGCCGGTGTCGGCCCGGCCCGAGTCCGCGGCGAGTTCGGCGAGTTCGTCCGTCGGCGCCGGCCCGCCCTCCTCGGCGAAGTGGACGTAGACGTCCGAGCCCACGGACTCCCTGACCTCGACGGCGACGGTGCAGGTGACCCCGCCGGTGTGCCCGACCCCGGCGTACCCGACCCCGGTGTGCTCGGTCAGGGAGGCGTCCTCGAAGTCCTCGGGGCGGATGCCGACGATCAGTTCGCGCGGGGCGTCCGCGTGCTCGAGGGCGCGCCGGGTGCGGTCGTCCAGCGGCAGCGCGCCGAGTGAGGTGCGCAGCGCGTTCTCCTCCAGCGCGGCGCCGAGGAAGTTCATGCCGGGCGAGCCGATGAACCCGGCGACGAAGAGGTTGACCGGCTCGTCGTACAGGTGTTGCGGCGAGCCGACCTGCTGGACGACGCCGGCGCGCATGACGACGACCCGGTCGCCGAGCGTCATGGCCTCCACCTGGTCGTGGGTGACGTAGACGGTGGTGGTGCCCAGGCGGCGCTGGAGCGCGGCGATCTGGGTGCGCATCTGGACCCGGAGTTTGGCGTCGAGGTTGGACAGCGGCTCGTCCATCAGGAAGACCTTGGGGTCGCGGACGATCGCCCGTCCCATGGCGACCCGCTGGCGCTGTCCGCCGGAGAGGTTGGCGGGCTTGCGGTCGAGGTGCTGGGTGAGGTCGAGGATGCGGGCGGCCTCTTCGACCTTGGCGCCGATGGTCGCCTTGTCGACCTTGGCGAGGCGCAGCGCGAAGCCCATGTTGTCGCGCACGCTCATGTGCGGGTAGAGCGCGTAGCTCTGGAAGACCATCGCGATGTCGCGGTCCTTGGGCGCGCGGTCGTTGACGACCTGTCCGGCGATGCGCAGGGTGCCTTCGGTGATGTCCTCCAGGCCGGCGATCATGTTGAGCGTGGTGGATTTGCCGCAGCCGGACGGGCCCACCAGGATGACGAATTCGCCGTCGGCGATGGTGAGGTTGACGTCGTGGACGGCGAGGGCGCCGTCGGGGTAGCGCTTGGTGATGCCGTCGAGGACGATCTCGGCCACGGTTCGCCTTCCTGTTCCTGGTCCGCCGGGTGGGGCGGTCTCAACCTTTGACTGCGCCGGCGGTGAGCCCGGCGACGATGCGGCGTTGGAACAGCAGCACGAAGACCACGATCGGGATCGTGATGATCACGGCGGCGGCCGCGATCGAGCCGGTCGGCTGCTCGAACTGGGAGCTCCCGGTGAAGAAGGCGATGGCGGCCGGTACGGTCCGGGCCGAGGTGGTGGAGGTCAGCGAGATGGCGAACAGGAAGTCGTTCCAGCAGAAGATGAAGACGAGGATGCCGGTGGTGAACACGCCGGGTGCCGCCAGCGGGGCGATGACCAGCCGGAACGCCTGCCAGGGTGTGGCGCCGTCGACCTTGGCGGCTTTCTCCAGGTCCCAGGGGATCTCCCGGAAGAACGCCGACAGTGTGTAGATCGCCAGCGGCAGCGAGAAGGTCATGTAGGGGATGATCAGTCCGGCCCAGGTGTCGAAGAGGCCGAGCGCCCGTTCGATGTTGAACAGCGGTGAGACCAGCGAGATCGGCGGGAACATCGCGATCAGCAGGGACACCCCGATCAGCAGCCGCTTGCCGGGGAAGCGCAGCCGGGCCACCGCGTAGGCCGCCATGGTGCCGAGGACGACGGCGATGGTGGTGGCGATCACCGCGATCCCGATCGAGTTCACCAGGGCCCGGGTGAACTCCGAGGTCTGGAAGATGCCGCGGTAGTTGGTCCAGGTCCAGGTGCGCGGCACGAAGTCGCCGTCGGAGAGGGTGCTGGGGTCCTTGAAGGAGAGGGCGACGATCCACCAGACCGGGAAGAGCGCGTAGAGGACGACGACCAGGTTGGCGATGCCCCAGCCGGTCAGCGCGCGGGTGTGGCGGGTGCTCATCGGTGCTCCGGTTCGGCGCCCGGCGTGGCCGCGCCGAACAGTTTGACGAAGACCAGGGCGATGAGCGCGACGCAGCCGAAGATGAGGACGGAGATCGCCGAGCCGATGCCGAGGTTGAGCGCGGTGAAGAGGTTGTCGTAGCCGAGGATCGAGACCGATCCGGTGCCGTTGGAGCCGCCGGTGAGGACGTAGATGTTGTCGAAGATCCGGAAGGCGTCCAGGGTGCGGAAGAGCAGGGCGACCAGGATGGCCGGTTTCATCAGCGGCAGGATGACCAGGCGCAGCCGTTGTCCGAAGGTCGCGCCGTCCACCATGGCCGCCCGGACGGTCTCGTCGGGCACCAGGGCGAGCCCCGCGAGCAGGAGCAGGGCCATGAACGGGGTGGTCTTCCACACCTCGGCGAGGATGATCAGGCCGATGGCGGGCCACTGTTCGGTCAGCGGGGCGCTGCCCTCGGGCAGCAGGGCGGCCAGGTAGCCGGTGCCGGGTGTCCAGGCGTACTGCCAGGAGTAGGCGGCGACGACGGTGACGATCCCGTACGGCACCAGGACCGCGGTGCGGACGGTGCCGCGTCCGAAGACGGCGCGGTGCATCACCAGGGCGAGTGCCAGTCCGAGGACCAGTTCGACGGCGACCGACACCGCGGTGATCAGCACGGTGACGCCGAGCGCCTGCCACCAGAAGTTCGAGGTCAGCACGGCGCCGTAGTTGGCGAGCCCGACCCAGTGCGCCTGTTCGGGGAAGCGCAGGTCGTAGCGCTGGAGCGAGAGGTAGAGGGCGTAGCCGATGGGGTAGGCGGTGACAGCGAGCATCACGATGACCGCGGGCGCGCAGAGCAGCAGGCCGAGCCTGCGTTCCTGGCGGGCGCCGCGGGAGCGCCCGGCCGGGGTGTGGACGGCCGGGGCGGGGGCGGCCGCGTCGCGGGCTCCGGTGGGTGGTGTCACGGAATCAGCCCCTTCGAGCCGAGGGCGTCCTGGATCTGCCCGCGGAGGTCGGCCACGTCCTTGTCCGGGTGGATGTCGGCGGGCGGGGAGAGGGTGTGCGAGATGGCGATGGAGACGTTCTGGTAGGCCGGGGTCTGCGGCCGGACGCTCGCGGAGTCGAGGGCGGTGAGCACGTCGGCGGCGAAGGGGTAGCTCTGGGTGAGTTCCGCCGCCTGGTAGAGGCTGCGCAGGGACGGCGGGAGGCCGCCCTTCAGGGCGTTGGTGAGCTGGTTGTCCCGGTCGCGCAGGCACAGGGTGGCCTCGAAGGCGAGGTCGGCGTGCCGGCTGTAGGCGCCCACCGCGAGGTCGATCCCGCCGATGGTGACGCTGGCGGGGCGGTCGGGGGTGACGGCGGGGTACGGGGCCCAGCGGAAGTGCGGGAAAAGCTTGGGCTGGTTGGCCTTCATGGAGGGGTAGACGAAGGGGTAGTTGATTTCGAAGGCGGCCGTGCCGGACTCCATGGCGAGCCGGTTCTGGTCCTCCATCTGGTTGGGCAGCGAGGGGTCGGCGGCCGCGGAGGTCGCCAGGTCGTGCATCACCGTGGCGGCGGTGACGGCGGGGGCCCCGAGCGCGGGTGCCTGCGCGTCGGGGGTGAGGATCGAGCCGCCCGCGCTGGTGACGAGGGTGTTGAACCAGACCGTCAGTCCCTCGTACTGGGCGCCCTGGATCTCCACGTAGTGCGGTTTGCCCGCGCGGGCCAGCTCTTCGGCCTTGGCGAGCATCTCCGCCCATGTCCTGGGCGGGGTGTCCACCAAGTCGTCGCGATACCAGAGCAGTTGGGTGTTGGAGTTGTACGGCACGGCGTACAGCCGGCCTCGCCAGGTCGCGGTGCGCACCGCCGCGTCGAGCGTGTCGGCGGTGGCCCGCTCGCGCATCGCCCCGGTCCACTCGCGGATCCAGCCGGCTTCGGCGAACTCGGCGGGCCAGGTGACGTCGAGGCCCAGGATGTCCACGTCGGCGTCGTGCGCCGCCATCCGGCGCACCAGCTGCTGGCGTTGGCCGTCCGCGCCGCGGGGCAGTTTGTTGTAGTGGATCGTGTAGCGCCCGCCGGACTGCTGCCCGCAGCGGTCGGCGGCCTGCTGGAGGGCACCCGAGTCGTCCGGGAAGTTGTACCAGTTCAGCGCGACCGGGCCGCCCTGCCCGCCGCTCCCGCAGCCCGTCAGGGCGGACGCGACGACGGCCAGTCCGGCGGCGGCACGCGCCCACCGTGAGCGGAGACTGGGGACCCTCGGCATCGTTCTCCCGTGGTGGGGCGGACCGGCCCCGCCGACCCTAGCCCGCCGCTGCCCCCGGTCCCCGGCGTGCCGCGCCGCCGACCACCCGGGCGGGTCAACCCGTCAGGGCCCGGCGCCGAAGTGTCGGCTCGGACGGTGGCCTCGACCGGCCCCGGCGACCCCGTCCGACACGCCACGGGCGGCGGATCATCGCCGCCGCCCCGAGGGGCGGCGCCTACTGTCACCTTCGCCCGCACATGGACATCTACAGACAGAAGCGGAGAAATCCCCCATGAATCGTTGCATCACCCGGACGCTGATCCTCCTCGCCGCCGCCGGTCTCGCCGCCGTGCCGACCGCCGCGAGCGCCGAGGTCGTCTCCGGCGGCAACCACGGGACGGTCATCGTCGGCGACGACAACCAGGTCGCCGGCTACGACATCATCAATGCCGGCCACGACGCCACCGTCGGCTCCCACAACGGCGCGAGCGGCGCGGCCGGGGTGGCCGGAGCCGCCATGGACGCCGCCCAGGCCGCCGGGGGCAACTACGGGACCGTGATCGTCGGCGACCGCAACCAGGTCGCCGGGGACGACATCGTCAACGCCCTCGACGACGCCACCGTCGGCTCCTACAACGGCACCTCCGTGATGGCGGCGACGATGACCGCCGCACTGAAGCCGATCACGGGCTGACGCCCCCGTGCCGTCGCCCCGGAAGCCGCCTTCCGGGGCGACGGCACGCCGTCCACCCCCTGATGGCGTTCCACGCCGGCCGCCCACGGACCCGCTGCCTGGCGTTGACGACACGTCATCCCGCCGCCGGTTCCGGGCGGTCGATCGGCGGGCGCTCGGCGCGCAACGACGGCTCCCCCGGCCTACTCCGGCTCCGCGTCCGCGGCCTGCCAGTGCGGGTGCTCGCGCTCGGCCCAGCCCCGCTCCACCAGCCCGGTCCGCATCCCGCGCCGGGCCTCAGGATCCCGCCAGGCCATCCGGACGTGCCCGGCGACCACGATCGCGATGGCAGCGGCCAGCCAGTCGTGGACGAAGGTCGCGCCGGTCCGCCAGGACGGCGGGGCGAGGTGGGTGAGCCACATCAGCAACCCGGTGCCGACGATCACCAGCATCGACCCGAGCGTCCACTGCGCGTACAGCTTCTGCCCGGCGTTGAACTTGCCCGCCGGCCGGTCCCAGGAGCGCCGCCGGACGGCCCGCAGCCACGCCCAGTCCGCCGGCACGAACCGGCTGAGCCGGGCGACGTCCGCCCGCAGCGCACGGGACGCCAGCCCGAGCAGCAGCGGCACCGGCAGGGCCAGGCCGCACCACACGTGCACGGTGACGACCAGCGGCCGGTTGCCGACCAGCGTGGCGAGCGGCGCCAGGTAGAGGAAGGCGGCCGTGGCCAGGCAGACGCCCATCAGCGCGGCGGTCGTACGGTGCACCCAGCGCTCGGTCGGGGTGAAGCGGAGGATCGGCTCAACTCGTCGGCGCATCGTCCCGCCCGTTCGACCGGCCGACCCAGGCGTCGACGTCATAACCGTTCTGCTCCCAGTAACCCGGCTCCACCGAGCCGGTGACGGTGATCCCCGACAGCCACTTCGCGGACTTGTAGAAGTACATCGGCGCGACGTACAGCCGCACGGGCCCGCCGTGGTCGTGCGAGATCGGATTGTCCTGCATGCGCAGCGCCACCAGCACGTCGTCCCGGCGCGCCTGCTCCAGGGTCAGGCTCTCGGTGTACTCGCCGTCGAAGCAGTTGAAGCGCACGGCCTTCGCCCCGTCCTTCACCCCCGCGGCGTCCAGGAGGTGGGCCAGCGGCACGCCCTCGAACGGGGTGTTCGGCACCCGCCAGCCGGTGACGCACTGGACGTCCTTGACCAGCCGCCGCTGCGGCATCGCCTGCAGATCGGCCAGCCGGTGGGTGGTGGGGCGCTCCACCAGTCCGTCCACCGTGAGCGCGTAGTTCGCGGCGTCCCGCCCGGGGACGAAGGTCACCACCGAGTAGTAGCGGAAGCCGTTGTTGCCCGGCAACAGCCCGCTGAGCCCACTCGGATCCCGCTCGGCCAACGCCGACTCGGCACGCTGCAGGTACGGGCCGACCGCCACGCCGGCCGCGCCGAGCCCGAGCAGGCCCAGCACGACCCGCCGGCCCACCGGACTGCCCTTGGGATGTTCCACTTCTCTCGTCACGCCCCGATTCGACCAGCTCAGGGCGGGCCACGGCCAGCGACCGGGGCGTTCCGTCAGAATTTCGTCATCTCCGGCACCGCACCGCGCGCCGGCCGCGACCAGCGCCGGCACCACCGCGCCGTGGCCGAGGGCGGCGCTCGGCGCGGGCTCGGCTGTCTGCGCTTCCGAGCCGACCGGCCGGATCGTGAGATCGCTCGCCACCGCGCTTTCCGGTTTCGCCTCCCGCAGGTCCGCACCGCCGCAGCGACGCAGCGCCGGTACGAGGCAGACGGCGGGGGCCAGTATCAGATTCCCCGGTATCCATCGGATCACAGGGCAAGGCCGCCTCGGCGCACCTCCTCGGCGACGGCTCCGGAGTCCGTCGTCACCCCGCCCACGGGCCGTGCGGGTACGGGCAAGCGGGCCCACAATGGAAGGAGGAGACAGGACCGAGCGTGACGCAGAGTCAACACGGACAGTGCGGTTTCTCGTCCCGGGCCCGTCTCCTCGCAAGCTCCGGCATGCGGCAGGACCACTGACAGGCCGACGGTCTGACGCGGCCGCGGCCTCCCGCCGGTGACGCCGCCGTCCGGCTGGCCCGGACCGTACACCACGGGAACCCGCACCCTGTGCAACCGGCGCCGCCGTGGAAGCGCGGAACCTCATCAGTAGCACCCGAGGTTGACATGGCCGACAAGAACTCCGAACCCGGTGGGCCCAGCGGCATCGGCGACCGCCCACAGGACGACTTCGTGGCAAGGAACCTCTCCGACCCATCCGAGCGGCCGGCCAAGACGCTGACCCTCAGCGGCCTGCTGGGCGACAGCGACCGCACCGGATTCCGGCGCCTGTACTTCAACAAACAGCTCGACTACTACGCCGAGTTCGCCTCCGCGGACGTGCTCTCGGTGGAGACCGTCGCGAGCGACCAGCCGCCGTTCGTCGGACTCGACGCGACGAAGGTCACCCTGCGTCGCGACGCGACCGTGCACTTCACCCGCGTGGAATCGGCCGCTCCCGTGGACGAGTTCGACCTCGACCTCCGCCTGGGGCAGCCACGCCCGACGGGCATGCAGCCCCTCGGGCCGGAGACCGGGGCCCCCTGTCACACCGACTTCGCCTGCGGCACCGACTTCGACTGCCCGACGGAATTCAACACCGGCTGCAAGCCGCACACGTGCCAGTGCACCGACGACACGGTATGCGCCACCCTCCGCAGGACCTGCCAGACCTGCCAGACCTGCGCCACCTGTGGTGAGAACACCTGCGCCACGTGCGGTGAGGACAACACCTGCGTCACCTGCGGCGGAGCCACCTGCGTCACCTGCGGCGAAGCCACCTGCGTGACCTGCGGCGGGTTCACTTGCATCACCTGCGGCAGAGGGACCTGCGCCACCTGTGGCCAGGCCACGTGCCACCTGTGCGAAACCCGCGACACCTGCAACCCGCACGTGTTCACCTGCGGACCGAACCCGCAATGCCGGATGTGACGGCATTCGGCACGGCCTCGCCCACACCGCCCGCGCCGGCGGCGCAGGGCCGCGACGGCTGGACACCCCGGCTGGGGCCGGCGGCCGGGGCACGTGCGCTCGAAGCCGCCCGGCTGATCGCCGACCGGGCCACCGACCCCCCGCGCGTGCGGGCGGCGATCGAACTCGCCGCCCGGCAGACGTCGTTCCCCGGATCGGTGCACTGGGACCCCGTGTCGCTGGCGCAGGGCGACACCGGCCAGGCCCTGCTCTGCGCCCAGCTGCACCGCTGCTTCCCCGCCGAGGGCTGGGACCGCACCGGGCACGCGCACCTCGCGCGCTCGGTGGCCGCGCTGGAGCGGCGCGGCAGCGCCCCGCCGAGCGTGTTCGGGGGGCTGAGCGGTGTCGCGTTCTGCGCGGCGGTACTGGGCGGCGGTCGCGGCTACCGGCGCCTGCGCCAGGTCCTCGACGGCCGGATCGCGGCGGTGAGCCTGTCCGCGGCGGCGGCCATGCGCGGGAGCAGCGGCGTGCCGGTGTCGGCCTTCGACCTCATCTCGGGCCTCAGCGGCATCGCCACCCACCTGCTGCCCGCCGGTGCGGACCGGCCCGCGCATCCGGCGCTCCCGCAGGTGCTGCGCGCTCTCGTGGGCCTCGCCCGCTCCGATGGGCACCCGCCCGCCTGGTACACCCCGGTGGCGCTGCTCCATGACGAGGAGCAGGCCCGCTCCTATCCGTTCGGCAACCTCAACTGCGGTCTGGCGCACGGCATCCCGGGCCCGCTGGCGGTGCTGGCCCTGGCCGTCCGCAGCGGGGCCGTGGTCGAGGGCCTCGAACCGGCCGTCCGCGAGCCGGCCCGGTGGCTGTCGGCCCACCGGGTGGACGACGCGGCCGGGCCGAACTGGCCCGCCGTCGTCCCGCTGGTCGACGGCGGGCCCGGCCTGCGCGAGGGCCGCGCGCACCACGCCACCCGCAGTGCGTGGTGCTACGGCAGCCCGGGGATCGCCAGGGCGCTGTGGCTGGCGGGCAGCGCGCTCGGCGACGACGGCCTGTGCGGCGCGGCGGTGCAGGCGATGGAGGCCGTCTACCGTCGGCCCGTCCCCGAGCGCGGCATCGACTCCCCGACCTTCTGCCACGGCGTCGCCGGGCTCCTCCAGGTGACGCTCCGCTTCGCCGACGACACCGGGCTGCCCGTGTTCACCGAGGCCGCCGTCGCTCTGACCGAACAGATCCTGGCGCACGTCGACCCGGCACGGCCGATGGGGATCGCGACGGTGGAGCCGGCGGGCAATCTCGTCGACCAGCCCGGCTTCCTCGACGGGGCGGCCGGGGTCGCCCTCGTCCTGCTCGCGGCCGCGACGGACCAGGAGCCGGTGTGGGACCGCGCCGTGGCGCTGTCATGACGCCGGCCCCGAGCCCCGACCCGGCCCCGGCACCGCCCGTGAACACCGGCGCCGCCGCCGACGCGGCCCCGCCGCACCCCCGCAGCCGCGCCCCCCTCTACGAACCGGCCCCCTGGCTGATCGTCCGCACCCCCCTGCTGCCTGCCCGCGGACCGGGCGCCGCCACCACCGCGAACCCCCGCGACGCCCTCGCCGACCCGCGCATCCGCCGGGCCCTGGCCATCGCCAGCCCCGACCTGCTCGAAGCACTGCAGCGCCCCGGGGCGAGCCCGCGCGACGCCGCCCGAGCCGAGCTGAAGCTGGCCCGCTACCTGATCCGGATGAGCACCCGGCCCACCCCGTACGGCGCGTTCGCCGCCGTGTCCCTCGCGGGCTGGGGCGAGCGCACCACACTGTCCGTGCGCAACGACGCCGACCGCATCCGCACCCGCCCGGACATGGGCTGGCTGACCGACCTGTGCCTCACCCTGGACGACGACCCCGCCGCCCGCGCCGACAGCCGGTGGGCGGTCGGCGCCCACGCCGTCGAGCGCCACGGCCGGCTCGCCCTGGCCGACGGCGGACCCGCGCAGAGCACCGGCTCGGTCCGCCTCACCACCGCCGTACGCGAGGCACTGCGCGCCGCCCGCCGCCCCGTCCCGTACGCGGCGCTGCGCCGCCACCTGTTGGACCACACGGGCGGCAGTCCCGAGCAGGTCGACCGGCTGCTCACCGACCTGTGGCGCCAGCGCCTCCTGGTCACCGACCTGCGCGCCGCCCTCACCACCGCCGAACCGGCCGACGAGCTGCGCGGCCGCCTTGCCGACCGCCCCGCCTGCGCCCGCACAGCCGGCCGACTCGCCGACCTGCTCGCCGAGATGGCCGATCTCGACAGGGCCCCGGCGGACGAGGCACCGAAGCGGGCCCGCGGCATCGCCCAGCGTGCGAAGGCCGTCCACCCGGCCGGCGGACCGGCGTTCCAGACCGACATGGCCCGGCCCGTGGCCGGCGACCGGCTCACCGCCCACGTCGGCGAGGCCTGCGCCCAGGCGGCCGAGCTGCTCCTGCGCCTGTCGCCGCAGCCGCTGGGCTGCGCCGAACTGTCGGCCCACCGGGGCGCGTTCACCCAGCGCTACGGCCACGACCGGGAGGTGCCCCTGCTGGAGCTGCTGGACGAGCACACCGGGATCGGCCCGCTCGCACACGCGCACGGCGCCCGGCAGGCGCTGCCGCCCGAGGTGGCCGCCCGGCGCGCGAACGCACTCACCGACCTCGCCCTCGGCGCCCTGCGGGACGGGCAGCGCGTCGTCGAACTGACCGACGCCCTGCTGGCCGACCTCCAGACCCGGGACCCGTCGACCGAACCCGTACCCGCGCCGCTCTCCCTGGAGCTGTCCGCCTTCGTCGCCGCCGCCTCCCCCGAGGCCGTGGACCGCGGGGACTTCCTCCTGGTCGTCGGACCCAACCTGGGCGCCAGCAGCGCCGGCCGCTCGCTCGGACGGTTCGCCGACCTCCTCGCGCCGCAGGGCCCGGCGGCACTGCGCGCCCTGGGCGAAGCCGAGAGCCGGGCCCGCGCCGACGCCGCCCTGCCCGCCGAGGTCGTCTACCTCCCCGCGAACCACCGGATGGCGAACGTCGTCGTGCGCCCCGCCGTCCACGAGCACGAGATCGTCCTCGACGTCCCCGCCGGGGTGCCCGCCGAGCGGGTCGTGCCGCTCGACGACATCCTGGTCGGCATCCGCCACGACCGCTACCGGCTCCGGTCTCGGCGGCTCGACGCCGTGCTGCGCCCGACCGCGCGCCACATGCTCAACACCCATCAGGCGCCCGCTGTCTGCCGCTTCCTCGACGAGGTCGCCCGGGACGGCTCACCCGAGTTCGCGGCCTTCGACTGGGGCCCGGCGGCCGGCTTCCCGTTCCTGCCCAGAGTGCAGTACGGCCGGATCGTGCTGGCCCCCGCCCGCTGGCTGCTGCGCCCGGCCCCCGACGGCGGCGAGGGCCGGCCGGCCGGCGCCGAGGCCTTCGCCGCCCACGTGGCCGCCTGGCGCACGCAGTGGTCGGTCCCGGCGCGCCTCTACCTGACCGTGGCCGACAACCGGCTGCTGCTCGACCTCGACGACCCCGCCCAGGTCGAACAGCTGCGCGCCGAGGCCCGCAGCAGCCGGGCCGGGCTGCTCGTGCTCCAGGAGGCACTGCCCGACACCGCCGACGCGTGGGTGCCCGGTGCGGACGGCGTCTTCATGAGCGAGCTCGTGGCACCACTCGTCCTTCGCCCACAGGCGGCAGCACGGGCGGACGGGCAGGCGGACAGGCGGGTGGCCCCGGGGACGGCGACGCGGACGACACCCGGACCACAGGCGGTACCTCAGGCCGTACCGCAGACCGCGCCCGCGCCCGCGCCCGCGCCCGCGCCGACGGTCGCGCGCGGCGACGACCGCCCCGTCCCGATCCGGGACCGGCTCCGCCTGCCGGGAAGCGACTGGCTGTTCGCCAAGCTCTACTGCGACCACGACCAGGAGAACGGCCTCCTGGCCGGCCCCCTCAGGCACCTGTGCGAGATGGCCGAGGTCTCCGGGCTCGCGCAGCAGTGGTTCTTCATCCGGTACGCGGACCCGGACCCGCACCTGCGCCTGCGCTGGAAGGGCGACCAGGAGGCCCTGACCCGGCACCTGCTCCCGGAGATCGCCCGGCTCGCCGCCCGGCTCACCGATGAGGGCCTGGTCTCCCGGCTGGTCATCGACACCTACGACCGTGAACTCGAGCGGTACGGCGGTTCGGAGGGGACCGACGTCAGCGAGGAGATCTTCTGCGCCGACAGCCGGGCCGTGATGAGGCTGCTCGCCGAGACCGGGCCGGCACACACCCCGCCCCTCGCGGACGGCCCGTCCGCCGTGGACAGCCCGGACGGCTCGGACTCCCCGGACGCCCCGGACGGCGGCGACCTCACCGAGCTCGCCGCCGTCAGCACCGACGACCTGCTAGCCGGGCTCGGCCTCGACGCCGAGGAGCGCCTGCACTGGTACACCGACCAGGCCCGGCAGTTCTACGACTCCGCCCGCCGCCAGGCCGGCGAGGACTACCGCGTGCGCCAGCGGCGCCTGCGCACCCTGCTCGGCACACCGCAGGGCCCGGCCCTGCTGGGCGGTGCGGTGCAGACGATCCTGGCACAGCGCCGCAGCGCGCTCGCCGAGGCCGTCGACCGGCTGTCCGGACTGGAGGCTGCCGGGCGGCTCGCCACGGACCGCGACCGGCTGCTCGGCAGCTACGTCCACCTCCACTGCAACCGGCTGCTGGCCGAGCGACGCCCGTCGGAGGGGCTGCTGGTCCAGATGCTCCAGCGCACGCGCAAGGGCCTGAGCGTGGAGAGCGAAGCTGCCCACCGCGACCAGCCGGCCTGACCGACTCGCCGAGGGCGAACAGTCTCGTGTTGCGAGCTCCGGGCCGGCAAGAGGTCTTGCCCGATGACCCGCCATGGCCGGGACGGGGTTCACACCCCCGATCGACGGTTGTCCGGAAATCACCGCTTGTCCGTAATGAACGGTTGTGTTCCCTATCTCCTGGGGATACTGTCGAGGTTGGTGAACGAATCCGTCCCCCTCCCACTCGTTCGCTCCCGAGCCATTGGGGAACCTGCCATGGCCACCTCGCGTGCCCTGGCCACGGCTCCGCCCGCGACCGCACGTCGGGGCCAGCATCCAGGGATAGCCCTCACCGTCATCGCGGCCACCCAGCTGATGGTCGTCCTGGACATCACGATCGTGAACATCGCGCTGCCGCACATCCAGCAGGCGCTGAAGTTCAACACCACCGACCTGTCCTGGGTCATCAACGCCTACACCCTGACCTTCGGCGGGCTGCTGCTGCTCGGCGGCCGGGCGGGCGACATCCTCGGCCGACGGCGGGTGTTCGTCGTCGGCGTGCTGGTGTTCAGCCTGGCCTCGCTGCTCGGCGGGGTCGCGCAGTCCTCCGCCTGGCTGCTGGCCGCGCGGGCCCTGCAGGGGCTGGGCGGCGCGATCGCCTCGCCGACCGCGCTGGCACTGATCGCCACCAACTTCAAGGAGGGCCCGGACCGCAACCGGGCCTTCGGCGTGTTCTCCGCCGTCGCGGGCGCGGGCGGCGCGATCGGGCTGCTGCTCGGCGGCATGCTGACGTCCTGGCTGTCCTGGCGGTGGGTGTTCTTCGTCAACGTGCCGATCGGCATCGCGATCGCGCTCCTGGCGCCGCTCTACATCAACGAGTCCGAACGCCACCCCGGACGGTTCGACCTCACCGGCGCTTTCACCTCCACCGCGGGCATGGTCTCGCTGGTGTACGGCTTCATCCGCGCCGCCGAGCACGGCTGGACGGACACCGTGACGCTGACCGCGTTCAGCCTCGCCGTCGCCCTGCTGGCGGCCTTCGTGCTCAACGAGCGGCGCGTGACACAGCCGATCACCCCGCTGCACCTGTTCCGTGACCGCAACCGCTCCGGCGCGTACGGGCTGATGCTCTGCGTGGCCGCGGCGATGTTCAGCATCTTCTTCTTCATCACCCTGTTCGTGCAGGAGATCCTCGGTTTCAGCCCGCTGCGGGCCGGCTTCGCGTTCCTGCCGATCAGCGTGGCCATCATCGCCGCCGCCCAGTTCGCCGCCCGCAACCAACTGCGGTGGGGCCCGAAGCCGTTCCTGGTCACCGGCTCGGTCCTGGTGCTGGCCGGAGTCACCTGGGCCACCCGGATCGACATCAACACCAGCTACGTCGGCGGCATCCTCGGGCCGACCCTGCTGTTCGGCTTCGGCATGGGCTCGATCTTCGTCCCGGTGATGCTCACCGCCGTCTCCCGGGTCGCCCCGCACGAGACCGGTGCCGCCACCGGCATGCTCAACACCACCCAGCAGGTGGGCGGTTCGCTGGGCCTGTCGATCCTGGTCACGGTGTACGGCACCGCCAGCCGCAACGAGGCCCGTCAGCAGGTCGGGAAGTTCCTCCAGCAGGCCACCCCGCAGGAGGCCCTCCGCTTCAAGGCGACCGGACAGCTGCCCGAGCCGTACTCCTCACAGGTGCTGGTGCACGGCATCGCGAGCGCCTTCCAGCTGGGCCTCGTCTTCGCGGCGCTCGCCGTAGTGATCGCCTCGCTCGTCATCAAGGTCCGCCGGCTGCCGGAGGCGGATGTCAGCCCTTCGGGGGGCGGCACTTGACAGGGCGTCGGGGATACCGAAATCTTAACCGCAATGGTTTTCATCTTCGATAACCATCGCGGGCAGGTGTTTGCCCACCGATGCCCACGTACCCCCGGCACCCCCGGCACCCCCCGAAAGAGGACACCCATGTCGCTCGACGTCTCCCCCGCCCTCCTCGACCAGGCCCGGGAGGGCCGCGTCGACGAGGCCGACTTCCTGGCCACCGTCCGGGCCTCGCTCCCCTACGCCTACCAGGTCGTCGCCGGGCTCAGCACCGAACTCGCGGACGGTGACGAGGAGTTCACCACCGACAACACCACGCCCAGCGACGAGCAGCGGGCCCAGCTGCTGCGCGCGCTCGCCAGCAACGCCATCCGGGGCAGCCTGGAGGACCACTTCGGAGTGAAGCTCGCCTTCGTCAACTGCCACCGCGTCGGCGCCTTCCGGCCCGGCTCCGAGGACAGCGAGGCGTACCGCGAGTTCACCTCGCTGCACAACCAGATCCGCAACCAGAGCCCGGAGCTGCGCAGCTGCTGACGACCGCCGTACGGAGGGCCCCCGCCCGGGCGGGGGCCCTCCGCGCGTGACGTCGCGTGACGCCGCATGGCGCCCGGCTGCGTCCCGCTGCGCCCGGTTGCGCCTCGTTTCAGCCGGGTGTCCGGATCGCATTGCCGATCTTGTCGGGCCGAGGGGCGGGCGCTACGTTCGGAGGACACGGACCGTCCGGCCCTCCCCCGGGCCGCCTCACACCCAGCGGAGCCGCCCACCATGCCGGACCCCCGCCCGCTGCGCAGACTCGGCTTCCTGACCATCGGGCTCTTCGACGAGGCGGACCCGCGCCGGGGCCACGAGTCCACCCTGGACCTCATCACCCTCGCCGAGCAGCTCGGCTTCGACAGCGCCTGGCTGCGCCACCGCCACCTCCAGTACGGGATCTCCTCCCCCGTCGCCGTCCTCGCCGCCGCCACCCAGCGCACCAGCCGCATCCAGCTCGGCACCGCCGTCACCCCGCTCGGCTGGGAGAACCCGCTCCGGCTCGCCGAGGACCTCGCCACCGTGGACATCCTGTCCGGTGGCCGGCTCAACCCCGGCTTCAGCGTCGGCCCGCCCACCCACTACAAGCACGTACGCGACGCGCTCTACCCCGACACCGGCGAGCACGAGGACTTCAGCCCCCGCCGTGCCGAACGCCTCCTCGCCCTGATCCGCGGCGAGGACGCCTCCGATTTCGCCGGCACCGAAGGCGTCGAGGTGTACTCCCGCCGGGTCCAGCCGCACTCCCCCGGCCTCGTTTCCCGCCTCTGGTACGGCGCCGGCAGCCTGCGCTCCGCCCGCTGGGCCGGCGGACAAGGGCTCAACCTGCTCACCAGCAGCGTGATGAAGACCGAGCCGGACGACCGGCCGCTCGACTTCGCCGCGATCCAGGCCGAGCAGATCCACGCCTTCCGCGAACGCCACCCCGACGGCGAGCGGGCCCGGGTCTCCCAGAGTCTGGTGGTCATCCCCACCGACAGCGCCACGCCCGAACAGCGCGCCAAGTACGAGGCGTACGCCCTCGCCCGCACCCCGCGCACGCACGCCCCACAGGGGCCGGCCCGGCTCCTGTTCGCCCCCGACCTGGTCGGCACGACCGCGGAGCTCGTCGAGCGGCTGCACGCCCACGCCGGGTACCGGGAGGTCGACGAGGTCGCCTTCGCGCTGCCGTTCACCTTCGAGCACCGGGACTACGTGCAGATCCTCACCGACCTCGCGACCCGGCTCGGACCGGCCCTCGGCTGGCGCCCCGCCCCGGCGCCCGGGGAAGGCTGACCGGCCGAAGATCTCCGACAGCCGGTAGGTCGGGCGGACTCGACCTCCGGGCGTTCCTACGGGTCTCCGTGGGTCATCGGCTCTGGTCAGATGAATAAGCGCTTGCTTAGAATCGGGCGCGTCGGGTTCCAGAGCCGCGTGCACACCCCAGGAGACGTCATGACCGGAGACACCGGAGACACCGCAGTCAACCGCCAGATCCGCCTTGCCCGGCGGCCGGTCGGGGAGGTGCGGGCGGAGGACTGGACGCACGGGAGTGAGGCGGTCGGGGTGCCCGGGGACGGGGAGTTCCTGGGGCGGACGCGGTACGTGTCACTGGATCCGGCGATGCGCGGGTGGTTGGACGACCGGCCGTCGTACCTGCCGCCGGTCGGGTTGGGCGAGGTGATGCGGGCGGGCTCGGTGGTCGAGGTCGTCGCGTCGAACCACCCGAAGTTCCGGGTCGGGGACCACGTGGTCGGCGCCTTCGGGGTCCAGGAGTACGCGGTGTCCGACGGCAAGGGCGCGATGACGGTGGATCCCGCACTCGCACCGCTGTCCACCTACCTCGGCGCCCTCGGGATGCCCGGTATGACGGCGTACTTCGGGCTGCTGGACGTCGGGGCGCTCAAGGAGGGCGAGACCGTGCTGGTCTCCGGCGCCGCCGGGGCGGTCGGCAGCATCGTCGGGCAGATCGCCAAGGTGAAGGGCTGCCGGGTGATCGGAATCGCGGGCGGTCCCGAGAAGTGCGCGCTGCTCACCGAGGAGCTGGGCTTCGACGCGGCGATCGACTACCGCGCCGAGGACGTCCGCAAGGCGCTGCGCACCCACGCCCCGGACGGCATCGACGTCTACTTCGACAACGTCGGCGGGCCGATCCTGGACGCCGCGCTGACCCGCCTCGCCATGCACGCCCGGGTGGTGATCTGCGGGGCGATCAGCCAGTACAACAACGAGAGCGCCGTCGAGGGCCCGTCCAACTACCTGTCGCTGCTGGTGCGGCGGGCGCGGATGGAGGGCTTCGTGGTGTTCGACTACGCCCGCCGGTACGCGGAGGCGACCGCCGAGATCGCGGGCTGGATCGGCGACGGCCGGATCACGGTGAAGGAGCAGGTGGTGGAGGGCACCGTGGACGACTTCCCGGAGACCTTCCGGATGCTGTTCCGCGGTGAGAACACCGGCAAGCTGGTGCTCCGCCTGGCCTGATCCGCCCCACCCGGGAAGACCCCTCGTCGGACTCTCCCTCGGCCGTGGCCGCCGGCGTCGGTCACGGCCCTCGGTCACGGCTCGGTGCGCAGCTGCGTGACGAAGGCCTCCCAGTCCAGTTCGGCGGCCTCCCGCGTCTGCTCCGCCGACACCAGCCGGTAGGTCGCCTCGAACCACTGCGCCAGCGCGGCGACGGGCAGTTCCAGGACGGCGCTCGTCTCCCTCGACGCCAGCCGTAGCCAGGCCAGTTCTCCCCGTTCGCCGGGCACCGGCCAGATCCGGACGTCGCCCTCGCCGCTCGGTTCGGAGAGACCCCGGTACAGCAGCTCACGGCTGATCCGCCAGGTGACGCTCCGTCCCCGGGGCGGGGTGAGCGTGACGGACACGAGGACCGGTGTGTCCCGATCGAAGCGGAAGTCCGCCCGTAGGGGCTGCCGCTCGGCCCGTCCCAGCACCCGCAGGACGTCCAGTGAGAGCGCGAGGACGTGCTTCGACGCCTCCCGGCAGCCGCCGTGTCCGAACCCTTCGCCGCTCATGGGCGGTCTTCCCCTCTCGTGGATCCCCGTCGTCCCCTCGACTGTTCTGCAACCGGCCGGTCCGGAGCATCCGTCACTTGACCGAAGGTTCCCGTACGTCACGGGCCGCTCGACGGCCCGCTCGACGGTCCGGCGCGGGGCGGTACGGAACGACGCGGGGCGGGGCGAGGCGCTGCTGGGCTGTACGGTTCGGGGCGGCGGAGGGGAACAAACCGTCAGATGACTGGTGTGCGCCGCTCCCTCCCGAGGTCACACCTATGTGTGGGGGGAAGCCGATGGTGACGTCGGCCGAAAACCTGATCGGAACACCTTTCCGCCCGTGGGAAAATGGCGGAAGGACACGGCAGCGCTGGGCTTCCTGTGGACCGTAGTCGTAGGGGGAGCCCGTGAACGAGCCGGCCAGGACCGTCCGGACGATGGTCGGCCGCCGGCACGAGGGGGACGTACTGTCCTCCTTCGTGACGTCCGCGCAGGGACAGGCACTCGTCCTCAAGGGCGAGACGGGGGTCGGGAAGAGCGCGCTCCTCGAGCACGCCACCGAACTCGCGGCCGCGAAGGGCCACCGGGTGATCCGGGCGACCGGCGTCGAGGCCGAGTCGGACCTGCCGTTCGCCGGCCTGCACCAGTTGCTGCACCCGCTGCTCCCCCAGCTCAGCCGCCTCGACAGCGGCTACCGCGGGGTGTTCGACGTCGTGTTCGGGCGGAGTCAGGAGAAGCCGCCGTCGGTCATGACCCTCGCCATCGCGGTCCTCGACCTGCTGTCCCTGGCGTCCTCGCAGAAGCCGCTGCTGCTGGTCCTCGACGACGGGCAGTGGTTCGACACCGCCAGCGCCGAGGTGGCCGGTTTCGCGGGCCGCCGGCTCAGCGGCGGCTCGGTGAAGCTCCTCGTCGCGCTGCGCTCGGACATCCCGTCCCGGCTGGACACCGCGGCCCTGCCCGAACTGTTCGTGCCGACCCTGTCGGAGGAGGCGGCCGGGCAGCTCCTGGACCGGCAGCACCCGGGCCTCGACCCGCAGTTGCGCCGGGTCGTCCTGCGGGAGGCACAGGGCAACCCGCTGGCCCTGCAGGAGCTGCCGCCCTACCTGAGCCGCAGGCCCGCGCGCGGGGCCGAGGAGGCGTGGGGCTACCGGGGCGTCCCGCTGCCGCGCCGCCTCCAGCACGTCTACGGCACCCGCATCGAGGCCCTGGGCGGGGAGGTGCGCGCGGAACTGCTGCGCGGCGCGCTGGACGGGGTGGAGGCCGGGCCCTCGGTGGGCCACACCCGCGGCGCCCGGTACCGGATGGCCGACGCGGACGAGGCGGCGTTCGGCGGGCTACTGGACATCGACCCGGTCAGCGGCGACTTCGTCTTCCGCCACCCGCTGGTGCGCTCGACCGTGGTCCAGCTGGCGACCCCCAACGAACGCCGCGCGGCGCACGCCACGCTCGCCCGCTTCCACCGGGACGACATCGAGCGGCGGGCCACCCACCTGGCGGCCGCCACGGTGGACCCCGACGAGCGGATCGCCGCCGAACTGGAGGCGGCCGCCGAGTCCGCGACCCGGCGCGGCGGCGCGGTCGCCGCGATGGCCTGGCTGGTCCGGGCCGCGGAGCTCAGCGAGAACCACGCCGACCGCTCCCGGCGGCTGGGCGACGCGGCCTACCTCGCCGGGCAGGCCGGCCTGCTCGACCGGGCGCAGCGGCTGGCCCACGCGGACATCGTCCCGGGCCGCGGCGAATCGCCCGCCGCAGTGCTCGCCGCCGCCTATCTGGCGCTGTACCAGGACGGGGAGGTGCGCTCCTCGCGACGCCGGATCATCGCCACGATCGAGGCCCTGCGGGCCGACGGCCTGCGGGAGGACAGCCCGCGGGTCGACGGCGTGCGGGTCGACGGCGTGCGGGCCGACGGACTGCGGCGAGACAGCGCGCGGCGAGACAGCGCACGGGAAGACAGCGAGACGGTCAGCCGGCTGATCAACCTGCTGCTGGCGAACTGCCAGTACGCGAGCGACGGCGCCGCGTGGCAGGAGGTCCGCGCGTTCCTGGACCGGCTGGGCGACCTGGTGCCGACGCGCTCGCTGATCTACCGCGACGCCTGGAGCGACGTGGTGCGGCACGGCGCCGGGGCACGGGAGCGCCTGGAGGCCGCGTTCGCCGGCCGGCAGGACCTCGAACCCTGGGACGTCACCCGCCTCGGCGTCGCCGCCTACCACCTGGACACGCTCGGCCCGTACCGGCCGCACCTGCAGCGCGTCGTCGACCGCGAGGTGACGACCGGCGCGATGTCGGCCGGCATGACGATGCTGCACCTGATCATGCTCGACCAGATGGCCGTCGGCGAGTGGGACGAGGCGGAGCAGAGCGGGCTGCGCAGCCTGGAGCTGGCGACGGACCACGACCACGACCTCTTCGCCCACCACAGCCGCGCCTACCTCGCGCTCCTGGCCGCCATGCGCGGCCGCCTGGACCGGGCCCGCGAGCTGCAGGCCGCCGTCGACGCCTGGGCGCGACCGCGCGGGGTGGGGTTCCTCACCCAGATCGCGGACTCCGTCGGCACGACCGCCGCGCTGAGCGAGGGCGACTACGAGGCCGCCTACCTGTACGCGATCGGCATCACCACCCCGGGCTCGTTCACGCCGTACGCGCACCAGGCGTCCCGCACCCTGCTCGACCTCGTCGAGGCGGCGCTGCACACCGGGCGCGCGGACCAGGCGCGCCGACACGCGCTGGCCGCGCGCGACGCCGGACTGCCCGACATCTCGCCCCGGCTGGCGCTGGTGACGTACGGCGCGCTGGCGATGACGACCGACGACGAGAAAGCGGCGGCCGAGCTCTTCGGGCTGGTGGAGACGCTGCCGGACGCCGTCCGCTTCCCGTTCGAGCTGGCCCGCATCCGGCTCGCCCACGGCGTGCGGACCCGGCACTCCCGGGGGCCGGCGGCGGCCCGGCAGCCGCTGGCCCGGGCCGCGGAGGCCTTCGAGCGGCTCGGCGCCCCCGCCTGGGCCGAGCGCGCCCGGGCCGAACTGCGCGCCTCCGGCCTGCCCGCGCGGGCCTCCTCCGCCCACCTGGCCACCCTCACCTGGCAGGAGCACCGGATCGCCGACCTCGCCGCCGCCGGCCTGACCAACAAGGAGATCGGCGAGCGGATGCACCTGTCACCCCGTACCGTCAGCTCACACCTGTACCGGGTGTTCCCCAAGCTCGGCATCACCTCCCGGGCCGCCCTGCGCGACGCGCTGGGCGACGCCCCGGCCCCCGGCGCGGGCTGAGCCGCACACGTGCGCCCCGGACAGGCCGCTGCCGTCCGCCTCCCGGGGGTACCATGCGCAGCACCAGCTACGACGAGGGAGTGAACGTTGTGACCAGCCAATCGGCCGCCACCCGCCGATCGCGGTACGTCCTGCAGGCCGCGTCGGACCTGGAGGACAACCGGCGCCGGCAACGGGAGTTGGCCGAGGAGATCAAGCGGCTGGAGCAGGAGGAGGCCCTCCTGGAGGAGCTCCTGACCCTTGCCGAGCGGTACGAGGGACTGTCGGAGCCGTCGCCCCTCCCCGAGCAGGCGCAGAGCGAACCCGTACTCGCCGGGGCGCGGCCGCGCGGCAAGGCGCGGCAGCCACTCCTCACCGAACTCCTGCTGGACCTCCTGCGCGGTCACACCGAGCCCTGCGCGGCGAAGGAGCTGCGGGCGGAGCTGATGCGCGCGCACCCGGACCGGGAGCCCACCCCGCAGGTGGTGCGCAACACGCTTGAGACGCTCGTCGCCAAGGGGCGGATCGGGCGGCAGAAGCTGGAACGCTCGGTGGTGTACACCCTCCTCTGAGGGGCACACGTGCGGGAGGTACGTGTGTGTGAAGCGCATCTGCGTGGCTCACGTGTGCGTGGCATCCGTGTGCGTGGCATCCGGAGGGGGTCTCAACTCCCCGGCCGGTCCGCCCGGATGTCCTGCCGGGCCAGCCAGTCGAGGACGTGGTCCGCGACCGGGCGCCAGCCGCTGTCCACGAACAGGGTGTGGCTGCGGTCCGCGAACTGCTTCAGCTCCGTCACCGCCGCGGAGTCGCCGTACTGCTTGTAGACGGCGCGGGTCAGCGCGTCGGGTACGAGCAGGTCCTCCTGGCCCGAGATCAGGAGCAGCGGCCCGCGGGCCCTGCGGCCGACGTCCACGGCAGTCAGCTCGGACCGGCCGCCGGCGCCCACCTCGGTGATCAGTCGGCGCGGGGCCGGGACGGCGTACCGCTCGTAGAGTTCTGCGGCTTCCCGTTCGTCGGAGGTGTTCGCGAAGAGCTGCCGGAACTGCCCTCCCGAGAGAGCCAGTTGTGCCTCCGGGCGGCCGGCCGGCGACTCGGTCGAGGGCTCGGCCGACCCGGCGCAGGGCGGCATTCCGAGCGCGGCGAGGGGGCCGGGCAGCGGCACGCCGTTGATGGGCGCCGAGGCGATGGCCACGGCCGCACGCCCGAGACCCGCGGCAAGGAGCCGCTGCACGATCAGCCCGCCCACCGAGTGCCCGATGAGCACGGGCGGGCTGTCGAACGACCCGACGACACCCGTGAAGTGCTCGGTCAGTGCCGCCAGCCCGAGGTCCGGGAGCCGGTCCGGACGGCGCCGCGCCTCGTCGGCCGTGGGAAGCTCGCCCGGCCAGCCCGGGGCCACGACGGTGAAGCCCCGGGCCGTGAAGCGCTGGGCCCACGCCTCCCAGCACAGCGCATGGAACCACGCTCCATGGACGAAGACGACGGGCGTACCGGGCACTGCGGGGCCTCCTGGCGTGATGACCGCCCAGCACCGACGTGTGGGCACCCGGCCAGGATCGAACGGGAACGGCAGCACCGAAACAGTCGAATGACTTAATTGCTGTCGGAGCTGCGGTGTTGCGGAGCTGCGGTGTTGCGGTGTTGCGGTGTTGCGGTGTTGCGGTGTTGCGGTGTTGCGGGCCAGGAGGGCTTCACGTCGGCGGGGCGGGTGCGGTCGAGGGTGGCGCGGGCTCAGAGCCAGCCGCGCTCGTCCGCGACCCGCAGGGCCTCCGTACGGTTGCGGGTGCCGGTCTTGGCGATGGCCGAGGAGAAGTAGTTGCGGACCGTCCCCTCGGAGAGGTAGAGCTTCGCGGCGATCTCCGCGACCCCGGCGCCCGGGCGGGAGGAGTTCAGCACGTCGCGCTCGCGGGCGGTGAGCGGGGAGGTGCCCGCCGCGAGGGTGGCGGCGGCCAGGTCCGGGTCCACCACCCGCTCCCCCGCCGCGACCCGGCGGATGGCGTCGGCCAGCACCTCTGCGGGCGCGTCCTTGACCACGAAGCCGACCGCGCCCGCCTCCATGGCCCGGCGCAGGTAGCCGGCGCGGCCGAACGTGGTGAGGATGACGACCCGGCACTCCGGCGCCCGCTGGGCCAGGACGGCGGCCGCCGCCAGGCCGTCCAGTCCGGGCATCTCGATGTCGAGCAGGGCGACGTCCGGCCCGTGCTCGCGGGCCGCCTCCGCGACCTGGTCGCCGCGGCCGACGGCGGCGACCACCTCGAAGTCGTCCTCCAGGTCGAGCAGGGCGCGCAGCGCGGTGCGCACCAGCTCCTGGTCCTCGGCGAGCAGCAGGCGGATCGTCATGTCGTCCCTTCGGGAGGGGAGTCGGAGCCGCCCGGCGGGACGGTGACCAGCAGCCGCCAGCCGCGCGGGGCGAGCGGGCCTGCCTCGACCGTACCGCCCGCCGCCGCGACCCGTTCCCGCAGGCCGGTGAGGCCTTTGCCGTCGCCTTGGCCTCCGGGGCCGCCGGGGCCGCCCTGATCGCCCTGATCGCCCCGACCGTCGTCGCGGATCTCCACCGAGGTCGCGGTGAGCACCACCGAGCAGCGGGCGGCACGGGCGTGCCGGACCGTGTTCGTGATGCCCTCGCGCAGTACCCAGCCGAACAGTTCGCGGTGCTCCGGCCCGACCGCGTCCGCCGCCGTCGGCAGGTCGGCCACCACCCCGGCGGCGCGCAGCAGTTCGCGGGCGCGGGCCAGCTCGCCCGCGAGGGTCACCTCGCGGTAGCCGGTGACGGCGGCGCGGACGTCGGACAGCGCCTGCCGGGAGAGCGTCTCCACGGCCGCCATCTCGGCGACCGCGTGGTCCGGGTCCTTGTCGGCCAGCCGTTGCGCCAGGCGGGACTTGACGGTGATCGCGGTCAGCGAGTGGCCGAGCAGGTCGTGCAGGTCGCGGGCGATCCGGTTGCGTTCGGCCTCGGAGGCCAGCCGGGCCACCTCGGCCCGGGCGGCGACCAGCTCCCCGTTGGTGGCGGCCAGTTCGGCGAAGGCGCCGCAGGTGAGCGCGGTGAACAGCAGGGCCAGCGCCTGGAATCCGCCGGGCCCGGTGTGCCAGGGGCGCACCGCCCACGGCACCAGGAACGCGGCCAGCGTGGCGACGGTCACCACCCGGGCGGCCTGCCGACGCCACAGGGCCGCGACCGCCGAGACGACCACGGTGGCGAGGTAGAAGGCGTCCGCGTGGGCGAACGGGAGCGCGGCGAGGAACAGGGCGGTCATCACCGCCAGCAGCAGTGTGACCCGGTGCCGTCGGCCGCGTTCGAGGGCGAGGGCGGTCAGCACGTAGCAGAGGCAGAACGCGGCGACCACGGCGTATCCGGCGAACGCGGCCGACCCGGCGACGTCCTGACTCACGGCCACGGCGGTGAGCGCCGGGAAGACCAGCATCCCGGCGCCCAGCAGGAGGCGTCGCCGACCCGGCCCCCAGCGGTGGGCGGAGCCCGGCGCGCTCGGCGTCGTCGGCACAGTCGTTGCCGCAGTCGTCGGCGTAGCCGTCGGCGGCGCGCTCGGTGCGGTCTCGCGGTCGAGGTCGGTCACCCTCGCGCCCCCTCCTCAGAGCCTGGCGAACAGGGTACGCAGGTGCCGCCCGTTGACCAGGACGGCCACGCCCAGCAGGGCGAGCCCGCACAGGCCCTGCTCGACCTTCATCCAGACCGGGAAGAGCCCCGGCAGGACGATGATCGTAGCGATCGCGGCGAGCATGGCGGCCGAGATGATCCGCAGCCGCCGGAAGGCCCCCCGGGAGCCGCGGGCCGCGCGGGCGGTGAGCAGCAGGGTCACGGCGGCGCCGGCCACGACGATGGTGCCGCGGACCCAGACCGCCGAGGTGACGAGGGAAGGGTGGTCGCGGAGGGCGAAGGCGACCGCCAGCGTCAGCACGCTGAGGCCGAGGTAGGCGAGGACGAACCGCCGCACGGTGCGGAAGGCCCGCCGGGTGTCGGGGTGGTGCAGATCGGGGTCGGTGCCGGTGCCGGTTTCGCTGTCAGTGGAGGTCTCGGTGGAGGTCATGGACCCATCGTGGGCGCAGGCCCGGTGCGCGGGGCAGTGTGCTCGCGCACCGGTGCGCCATGACAATTGTCAGCGCCCGGCCGCTGTCGGCTCGGCGTCCAGCAGCCGCACCATGTGCAGCTTCGCGACGGCCAGCCCGTCCACCAGCACGGCCCTCGGTTCTCGGCCCCACACCTCGAAGCCGCAGGCGGTGTAGAGCCGCAGGGCGGCCTCGTTGCCCTCGGAGACGGTCAGCAGCACCTGCCGCAGCCGCCCGTCCTCGGCGGCCGTGCGCAGCACCTCCCGCACCAGAGCCCGGCCGATCCCCCGCCCGGCGGCGCTGCGGGCCACCGCCATGCCGTACAGCGTGCCCTTGTGCCGCTCCTGGCTCCGCGACGCCACCTTGAGCCCGGCGGTGCCGACCAGCGTGCCCGTGTCGTCGAAGGCCCCGAGCAGGGCGCCCGGCCCGTCCTCGGCCTCGGTCAGGCGGCGCAGCGTCGCGGCCATCGGCTTGGCGCGCTCCTCGGCGTGGCGGGAGGTGAAGGCGCTGGGCGTCTCGCGCAGGGCTTCCAGGCGGAACGCCCGGTACGGCTCGGCATCCGCGCGGCCCAGGCGGCGCACAGTGACGGGCCGGCGCACCGTGCCCGGCTCAGCCGAGGCGGACACGGGTGCACCGGGTGAGGTACGGCAGGGCGATCGTGTCCTGCCCCGCCAGGTCCGGGTGGGTGGCGAGCAGGTGCCCGACGTCGGCCAGCAGCCGGATGCGTTCGCTCTCCGGCAGCGCGATGACGTAGCTGCGCGAGGCGACCATGTCCACGATCCCGGCCCGCGTGGTCTCGTGCTCCCAGCGGATCTCCAGCCGCTCGGGCGGGCCGAAGGGCGCCGGCAGGACGGGCCTGGTGTCGATCCGCTGCCGCGTCGACCGGTGCATCAGCGCGCCGAGTTCGGCGGCCCAGGGCTCCGATTCGTCCCGGACGTTCCACACCAGGGCGAGCGTCCCGCCGGGGGCGAGCACCCGGGCGATCTCGGGCACCGCGACGGCCGGGTCGAACCAGTGCCAGGCCTGCGCGACCACGACGGCGTCCATGCTCCCGTCCGGCAGCGGGACGCGCTCCGCCGAGCCCGCCCGGACGGCCGCCTTCGGCACCGCCGCGGCCAAGTGCGCCCGCATTCCCTCGTCGGGCTCGACCGCGACCACGTCCAGGCCCGCCTCGACCAGCAGCCGGGTCAACTTGCCCGTCCCGGCGCCCAGATCGAGCACCCGCCGGGCCTCCCGGGGCACCGCGGACCCGATCAGCGCCTGCGGGTATCCCGGCCGCCCGGCCTGGTACGACGCCGCCGCGACCCCGAACGACCGTGCCCGCAGCCGCCCGGCCCACCGCCGCGTCGCGCCCTGCCGGGTCATCCCGCAGGCCCGTCCGATCTCCTCCCAGGTGGCCTCGCGCCCGCGCCGCAACTCCTCCACCAGCTCCGTCCGCCGCTCCTCCAACGCCTCGATCACGCCCGACAGCCGCCGCAGCCCCTCCACTCCGCCCCCACCGGCCACATCCTCCGCCACCCGCCGACCAAGATCGTCCGTCTCCATGGGCCCGCACTGTAGGGACCGCTGCGGCAACGTGTCAATGGTCGTTGCTTCACTGCGCAACAGATGTTGCCCACGACCGCGCCGTCCCCGCACGGGTGATCACCGCTCGACGCCGACCGCCACTTAGCACGAACTCTGCTTTTCGCGCGGGGACTTGGCGTGGAAACCCTTCTGATGGGCGAATCCGGGGCGGGTTGGCGGTGCGGGGGCGGCGGGGCGAGAAGCCTGGTGCGGGGCGGCGTTCCGCCGGGCGCGGGACTGGTGTGCGAGATGTCGGGCATGTCCGGCAAGTTGCCACAAGTCGGTTGAGGGACAGTATTTTTGAGTTTCGGTCAGGATTGTCCTGAACTTGGCTATGCTGCAGCACCACGCCTCCGGAGCCGGTCGCCGTCCGTCCCCGTACTGTTCCGATCGTTTGAGGATGCTGAATGCTTCGAGCTGGATCGTCACCCGCCAGACGGCGCCGCGCGCCCCTGCTCGGCTGGCTGCTGCCGACGGCTGTGATGGCCGCGGCCGTGGCGGTTGCCGCGGCGCTGGTGGGCGCCGGGGCCCGGGCCGGGGTGCTGTGGTGCGGGGCGACGGGCACCGTGCTGGTGGCCGTGGTGGCCGCCGAGTCGGCCCGCCGGGGGCGGGCGTTGAGCGAACTGCGGGACCGTAGCGTCCGGCAGGCGGAGGACTTCCAGCGCCGACTGGCCGGGCAGGAGGACGAACTCGCGCGGCTGGCCGAGGTCGAGCTGCGCCGGGTGGTCGCCGGGGCCCGGTACGGGTACTCGATGGACGTCCTGCTGAACCCGATCGGGCAGGACCTGGTGGCCGTGTCGCCGAGGTTCCGCAAGTCCCTGGTGTCCGTCGCGCACGGCATCGCCGTCGCCGTCGACGACGAGGTCAGCCGGCGCGACTCCGCCGAGCGCGCCTTCGTCAACATCGCCCGCCGGGTCCAGGCGATCATCCACCGGCAGGCCAAGGACCTGCGGGAGATGGAGGACCGGCACGGCAACGACCCGGCGGTCTTCGACGACCTGCTGCGCCTGGACCACGGCAACGCGCTGACCGGCCGCCTCGCCGACAGTATCGCCGTCCTCTCCGGCGCTCGCCCCGGCCGCCAGTGGACCCGGCCGATCGCCCTCTACAGCGTGCTGCGCGGCGGCATGTCCCGGATCCTGGAGTACCAGCGGGTGGACCTGCACCCGGTGGCCCAGATCTCGGTCACCGGCCCGGCCGTCGAACCGCTGATCCACGCCGTCGCCGAGCTGCTCGACAACGCGACCCGCTACTCCCCGCCGCACACCCACGTGCACCTGAGCGCCTCCGAGGTGCAGAGCGGGATGGCGATCGAGATCGAGGACGGCGGTCTCGGCCTCACCGACGAGGCCACGGCCCGCGCCGAACGCGCGATGCGCGAGGCCATGGTCTCCAAGGACTTCGACGACCTCACCGAGTCCCCGCGGCTGGGCTTCGCCATCGTCGGCCGGCTCTGCCAGGCGTACGGCTTCCAGGTGTCGCTGCGCCGCTCCGCGTACGGCGGTGTGCGCGCGGTGCTGGTCGTACCGCAGGAACTGCTCACCACCGCTCCCCCGACCGGGCGGGCGCACGGCATCGGCGCCTTCTCCGGCCCCCGTCCGCTCCCGCCGAACCCGCCCCGGCACGCGGCCCCGGCGCGGCCCTGGGGCGCCCGGACCACCTCGGCCGGCGTCGGCCCGTCCTACGGCTCGACCAGCCCGTGGGGCTCGCCCTCCGTCTCGGCGGCGGCCGGGGACGACGAGGTGATCGTGACCGAGCGGACGGCCACCGGCCTGCCGCAGCGCCGGCGCCACCGGCCGACCGGCCGCGCCGCCTTCGCCACCCCCGCGCGCGGCACCGCCCAGCCGTCCGCGCCGCTCGCCGGTCCGACGGCCGGGCCTGCGGCGGGCCCGGCGGCGCAGGCTCCCCGCCCCGCCACGGAGCCGAAGCAGCCCGGCCTGTGGCTGGAGGCGTTCATGGACGGCATCAAGGGCACCGGGCCCGGACCGTCCGCCGGTCCGGTCGGCCGGGTCGGCCGGCCCGGTGCCGCGCAGACCGGCCCCGGACACACCACTGAAGAGACGGCAGGGAAAGGCGAGCAGTGATTCCGCACCGCAGCAACATGGACTGGATCCTCAACGACCTCGCACACAGCGTCCCGTGCGTGCGCCACGTCATCGTGCTGTCCGCGGACGGTCTGCGGATCGCCCAGTACGGCACCGATCCGGACACCGCCGACCGCCTCGCCGCCGCCTGCGCCGGGCTGCAGAGCCTGGCCGGCGCGGTCGGGCACGAGTTCCCGCACGGCGACGGCTCGATGCGGCTGGTGGTGATCGAGGTGGACGGCGGCTACTTCTACCTGATGGCGGCCGGTGACCGCGCCTACCTCGCGGTGCTCGCCGACGAGGGCGTGGACGCCGGGCTGGTGAGCCACCAGATGCGTGACCTGGTGGCCCGGATCGGCGAGCACCTGTCCACGCCGCCGCGCAACCCCGAGGTGGTCGCGTGAACCGGCCCCCGGACCCGCGCGGCGGCGGGACGGCCACATGAACGGGCACGCGCATGAACGGCCACGCGCATGAACGAGCACAGTGAGGCGGTTGCATGACGGCAGACCAGGGCGGCTGGGACGGCCCCGAGCCCGACCGCCTGTACGTGATCACCCGCGGCCGCAGCGGTCCGTCCGGGCCGGGCGTCTTCGACCTGGTCACCCTGATCGTCTCCCGCGCGGAGCCGACCCCCGCCCTGCAGCCCGAGCACGCGGCCATCCTGCGGCTGTGCCGCTCCCCGCTCTCGGTTGCGGAGGTCTCCGCCTACCTGGGGCTACCCACGAGCGTGGTCACCGTCCTGCTGGCGGACCTGCTCGACGACGAACTGATCGAGGCCCGCGCCGCCGTGCCGGCGGCGGAACTTCCCGACCGGGCTCTGTTGGAGGCGGTGATCCATGGACTTCAGCGGCTCTGACACGGCGGTGGGGCCGGCCGGCGCGGACCTGCTGCCGGACACCGTCACCACGGCGGTCAAGGTGGTGATCGTGGGCGGCTTCGGCGTCGGCAAGACGACGCTGGTCGGCTCCGTCAGCGAGATCCGCCCGCTGACCACCGAGGAGACCATGACCCAGGCCGGGGTCGGCGTGGACGACCCGACCGGGGTCGAGCTCAAGACCTCCACCACCGTGGCCATGGACTTCGGCCGGATCAGCCTCAGCGACCGGCTCGTGCTGTACGTCTTCGGCACCCCCGGGCAGGAGCGGTTCTGGTTCCTCTGGAACGGCCTGTTCGAGGGCGCCCTCGGCGCGGTGGTGCTGGTCGACACCCGCCGGCTGGAGGTCAGCTTCGAGGTGATCGGGCGGCTGGAGGAGCGCGGTGTGCCCTTCGTGGTCGCCGTCAACGGCTTCGCCGAGGCGCCGAGCGTCCCGCTCGCGGACCTGCGCGGTGCGCTCGACCTGCCGTCCGACGTGCCGATCGTCAGCTGTGACGCGCGCAGCCGCGAATCCAGCCGGGACACCCTGATGACGCTGATGCACTACCTGTACGAGCTGGCCGCGCCGACCACCCGAACCCTGTGACCGGAGACCCTGTGAGCACCCCGTTCCCCGACGCCGCACCCACCCCGCCGCCCGGCTGCCCGGCGCACGGCAGCACCACCGGCACCACCGGCCCGATCGGCCCCGGCGGCCTGCGGCGCCTGTACGGGCCGGAGGCCGAGGCCGACCCGGCCGGCCTCTACGAGAAGCTGCGCGCCGAGTACGGCGAGGTGGCCCCGGTGCTGCTGCACGGCGACCACCGGGCCTGGCTGATCCTCGGCCACGGCGCCAACATCACCGCGATGCGCACCCCCTCGCTGTTCTCGCGCGACTCGCGCCTGTGGACGGCGTTCCGCACCGGCGAGCTCCCGATGGACTCCCCGCTGCTGCCGGTGGTCGCCTGGCAGCCGATCTGCGTGTTCGCGGACGGCGACGAGCACCGCCGGCTGCGCGGCGCCGTGCTGGACGGCCTGAACCGCTTCGACCGGCGCGGCATCCGCCGCCACGTGCGGCGGTTCACCACCGACCTGGTCCAGGTGGTCGGGCCGACCGGCCGGGCCGAGCTGATCACCCAGTTCGCCGAGCACCTGCCGATGCTGGTGATGACCAAGCTGCTCGGCATGCCCGACGAGTACGGTCCACAACTGGTCGACGCCGCACGGGACTTGATGAAGGGCACCGAGACGGCCATCGCCAGCAACGAGTACGTGGTGGCCGGACTGCGCCGGACCATCGCCCTCAAGCGTGAGGAGCCCGGCGACGACCTGACCAGCCGTCTGCTGGCACACCCGGCCGGTCTGACCGAGGACGAGGTGATGGAGCACCTGCGGGTGGTGCTGCTCGCCGCCAACGAGACCACCGTCAACCTGATCGCCGACTCGCTGAAGATGGTGCTCACCGACCCGCGCTTCCGCGCCCACCTGTCCGGCGGCCAGATGACCCTGGGCGAGGCGCTGGACCAGGTGCTGTGGGACTCCCCGCCGATGTCCCTGGTGGCCGGCCGCTGGGCGACCGCCGACACCGAACTCGGCGGGCAGCAGATCAAGGCCGGGGACCTGCTGCTGCTCGGACTCGCGGCCGGGAACGTCGACCCGGTGGTCCGCCCCGACCTGGCCGCCCCGCTGTACGGCAACCGCTCGCACCTGTCCTTCGGCGCGGGGCCGCACGAGTGCCCGGGCCAGGACATCGGGCGGCACGTCGCCGAGGCCGGCATCGACATCCTGCTCACCCTGCTGCCGGACGTCCGACTCGCCGTACCGGAGGAGGAGTTGACCTGGAGCTCGGCCTGGATCTCCCGGCACCTGACGGCGCTGCCCGTGGAGTTCACCCCGCGCGACATCGACCCGGACCCGGTGTCGGTCGCGGAGGCGGAGCGGGCGGCGGCGGTCGCGGCGCAGGCGACGCAGGCAGCGCAGGCGGCCGAAGCGGAGCAGGCGGCCCGGGCCGTCCCGGTGGCGGGAACCGCCGGGACGGGCGCGCAGGCCGGAACCGGCGGGACAGGCCGGGGCGTGGCCCCGACCGTCCCGGCGCAGCGGCGGCGCAGCTGGTGGCAGGTGCTGACCGGCGCCTTCCGCCGCTGAACCGGCACTGACACCTGGGCGGCCCGGCGCCGGAACCACGACGGTTCGGCGCCGGGCCGCCCAGGTGTCAGCCACGCGGGTGTCAGCCCTCGCGCCCGTCGGTCCGGCGGCGGTAGAGGGTGAAGGTGTCCACCGGGGTGAGGTCGCCGTGCGGTCCGTCGAAGGTGTAGTAGGTGACCTTCATGGTGGTGGTACCGCCGCGCCGGTCGCCGGGGTCGACCTCGAAGGCCGCGAAGCCGTGGGCGTGTTCGCGGTCCTGGACGGCGGCCCACGGCGCGTCCTCGGTGAGCCAGACCGACTCCCGGTACGGCGCACCGGGCTTCGGGTCCTCCAGCCCGATGACCACCCGGCCCTTGGGCGTCGGGAAGAGGTCGTCCTGTGTGGTGGCGGCGTTGCCGCCGGCGCCGATGATCATGTGGACGGTTCCGCGCCCGGTGTCGATCATGTCGGTGCGGGTCTCGGTCGGCACCGGAGTGCGGGTGTCGTTGGGCAGGGTGCCGCGGACGGGGTGGGAGCGCTCGTAGTAGTGCTCGTGGCCGCACAGCACCAGATCGACCCCGTAGGCGTCGAACAGCTTGCCCCAGGTCTCGCGGATGCCGAGGTCGCTGCCGGCGCCGTGCATGGAGCTGGAGATCATCGGGTGGTGCATGCACACCACGATCCAGTCGATCGCCCGGCTGCTCCGGGCGGTGCGCAACTCGCGTTCCAGCCAGCGCTGTTGGGCGCCGCCGGAGTAGCCGCGCAGGTAGATGTCGCCGGAGTTCTGGATGGCCACGTCGTCGTTGGCGAGGCTGATGAAGCGCACCGAGCCGACGGTGAAGGCGTACCACATGCCCCGGGTCTCCTCGTCGGAGGAGGCCGTGGAGTCGGGGAGGGAGAAGTAGGCCTGGTAGCCGAGGGCGCCGATCGGGCCGTTGCCGCCCTCGTTCTCGTGGTTGCCGACGCAGGGCATCCAGGGGCGCAGCCGGGTGGAGCGGCTGTTGCTGATGAACCAGTCGGCCCAGGTCGCGGTGCGGCTCTGGCCGTGGCGCCCGGCGTAGGAGGAGTAGCAGAGGTCTCCGTTGACGAGGTTGAAGAGCGGGCCGACGCGTTCGACGGCCGAGACGATGTCGGCGGAGGCCGAGGTGCCGACCTGGCTGCTCATGAAGACCGGGTACTTGCCGAGCGGCGAGGGCATACCGGCGGGGAACGTGACCAGGCGGCGAAGGTTGGGCGCGGCCTGGTCGCCGAAGCTGGTGAAGGTGAAGGGGGCGCGGCCGCGCGGGGCGGTGGTGAAGGTGCCCGTCTCGGGGTTGGCGCCGTCGTGGCCGGCGCTGTAGAGGTAGGTGGTGCCCGGGCGCAGGCCGGTGAGGCGTGCGTGGTGGACGTACACCTCGATCTTGTCGATCGAGTCCCGGTAGGTGCGGGTCTCGGCCTGGACGACCCGGCCGAGGCCGCCGTCCGTCGTGCCGTACCGCACTTGCGGGCGACGGACGGACTGCGGGGTGAGCCAGGAGACGGTCATCTCCGTGCCGGCATCGGTGCCGAACTGTAGGTGCAAACCGGTCACGCCGGCCGTTCCGGCACGGTGCGGGGTGGTCTGCAGGAGTGGGCTGGTGGGGGCGTCGTCGGCCGGTTGGGCGGCCGCGGGTTGCGCGGCCGCCGTCGAGCCTGCTGCCACCAGGGCGGCTCCGGCCGCCGAGGTGCTTTTGAGGATGGACCTGCGTGCAATGGTCATGGGTTCTCCGCCTGTCGAGTGGGGGTTCGACGGGCAGTCACTTTAATGACACGTACACGTAAAGACGATGGTTTTGGCGCACTCCGGGTTCGACGGACGTCGAATTGACGAAATATCGGCGGTGGCGGACCCTACGGAGGCGACTACGCCTCGCGGGTCGGTTACGCCTCGCGGGCCGGTTACGCCTTGCGGCCCACTCCGCCGTACACCGGGACCTCCTCGTCGGCCAGTGCCGGAGACGGCGCTTCGCCCAGCTCCGGGTGCCAACGGTTGATCAGCACCACGCCCGGGTCGTCCAGTTCGAGGCCGGCGAAGAAGCGCTCGACGCCCTCGCGCGAGCGCATGTGGACCTCGATCCCGGCCTCCGCGTAGCGGCGGGCGCCGATCTCCGCCCGATCGGGCGAGGTGTCGCCGGTGCCGGCGGTCAGCGCGAGGAAGCTACCCGCCGGCAGGGCGTCCAGCAGCTTGCGGACGGGCGGGTGCGCGGCCTCGTCGGAGAGGAAGTGCACGATGTTGATCAGCGTCAGCGCGACCGGCTCGTTCAGGTCCAGGGTGGCAGCCACCGCCGGGTCGGCGAGGAACTGCTCCGGCTCGCGCAGGTCGCCCTGGACGTAGGCGGTACGGCCCTCGGGGGTGCTGGTGAGCAGCGCGCGCGAATGAGCCAGCACGATCGGGTCGTTGTCCACGTAGACCACGCGCGACGACGGGTCGACCGACTGGACGATCTCGTGCAGGTTGGGCGCGGTGGGGATGCCGGTGCCGACGTCGAGGAACTGGCGGACGCCGTGCAGTTCGGCGAGCCGGCGGACCATCCGGTGCATGACCGCGCGGGCGGCGGTCGCCCCCTCGCGCGCGCCGGGCAGGTCGGCCATGACGCGGTCGCCGACCTCGCGGTCCGCCGGGAAGTTCGTCTTGCCGCCGAGCAGGTAGTCGTAGACCCGGGCGGAGTGCGCCCGGTCGGTGCGCAGGTCGGCCTGCGGCGGCTCCTCGAACCCGGCCTCGGTCAGCCAGCTTTCGGATGCGTCGGCGCCGAACGCGTCGGTGTCGAACGCGTCGGTGCCGAATGTGCTGCTCTCCGCGGCACTGCTGTCCGATGCGCTGCTGTCCGATGCGCTGTTGTCCGGTGTGTTGACGTCCACGCTCGCTCTCCCCGTTCGGCGTAAGTCCGGACCACTCAACCACAGTCGATGATCGTCCGTCAGGCGGTTCCCGGTGAACGCCCGGCCACGGTCTCGGCATCCCGGACGGCGGCCGCGAAGCTTGGCACCTTCATCGCCGTCAGCAGCGCGAGGGCCGGGCCCATCGTGCAGAGGGTGACGTACCCGGGGATCACGCCGAGCCAGTGCCGGTCGCTGAGCCACTCGGCGAGCAGCGGGAAGGTGCCGCCGAACGCGGCGATGGTGGCCGCGTTGACCACGCCGAGGCCGACCGCCCGCACCTCGGTCGGGAACAGCAGCCCGGTGAAGACGTTGAGCGTGCCGAGCACCGTCGCCACCAGCATCCCCAGCAGCACGGCGACGACCTGGAACGGCAGCCAGCCCTGGCGCAGCCCGGCCAGCAGCACCCCGACCAGTGGCACGGGCAGGGCGAACCCGATCCGGGCGACCGGCAGCAGGCCGAAGCGGTCGGCGGCGGCGCCGGTGAGCAGCATGGTGACCAGCACGACGCCGAGCACCACGGTCATGAACGAGGCGGCCGACTCCTTGTCGATCACGTGGTAGGCGGCGGCGTACTGCGGCAGGTAGACCAGGGCGAAGTAGTAACCGACCGTCCCGCCGAGGGTGTTGAGGAAGACGGTGAACGCCGCCCACCGGTGCTCGCGGAGCATCCGCAGGAACGGCGGGCGGGCACCGTCCGCCACGCTCTCCCGGGCCCGGTGGAACTCCGCGCTCTCCGGTGCCGAGCGTCGTACCCAGACGGCGGCCAGCCCGAGCAGTGCGGCGACCACGAAGCCCCAGCGCCAACCGCCGTTCTCCAGGCCGGACTTGCCGATGGTGTGGATCAGCAGCGTGAGCACCCCGAAGGAGAGCAGCGAGCCGAGGATGATCCCGCCGTACGACACCGAGCTGAACGCGAACCGGTGCCGCGGCGGGGCCGTCTCGGTCACGTACGCGGCCACACTCGGCGCCTCCCCACCGAAGGCGAGTCCCTGCACCAGCCGCGCGAGGACCGCCAGCACCGCCGCCCAGACCCCGATCGAGCGCTGGCCCGGCACGGCCGCGATGCCCAGACTGGCGACGGCGATCACCGCCATGCCGAGGCTCAGCGCGAAGCGCCGCCCCCGGGTGTCGCTGAGCCGGCCGATCAGGTACGACCCGACCGGGCGGGCCACGAAGCCCACCGCGAAGGTCACGTACGCCCCCAGTACCCCGCCGACCCCGTGTTTGCCGTGCCCGAAGAGGTCTGCCGCGAAGTAGGGCGCGAGGACGGCGTAGATGTTCCAGTCGAAGGACTCGACCACCGAGCCAACCGTAGCCGCGGCCAACTCCCGCCGCCGTCCGCCGACTTCCGACCTCTTACGGAGTGGGGTGAGCGCACCGCTGTCTGTCATGGCCCCAGCATGGCACCGTTCGGGACCCTGTGGAATCGGGCACCCCCGGGTCCGGCGCGAGGCCGCCGGGCCACGTCCGGTACGCCTACGGAATATCGAGGTGACTGATGTGATGACCGGGTGATATTTGTGTGCGGTGCATTCCATGATCCCCCGAACCTCGCGGCGCATCCTGCCCGCCACCGTCGCGGCCGTCGCCACCGCCGCCCTGCTGGCCGGCTGCACCAGTGGCAGCAGCGGCAAGACCGCGCCCACCACGGCCGCCGCCGACGCCGCAACGCCGAGCGTCACCCCGACCCCCACGCCGACGGCCAAGCCGACCGGCGCCGCAGACCCGGCGCTCCAGGCGTTCTACGGTCAGCAACTCGCCTGGGCGCCCTGCCCGAAGGACCCGCAGAGCGAAGGGGACAGCTCCGCCCTCCAGTGCGCCTCCCTCAAGGTCCCGCTCGACTACAGCACCCCGGCCACCGGTACCCTGGACGTCGCGGTGGTCCGCAACCCCGCCACCAAGCCCGACCAGCGGATCGGCTCGCTGCTGCTCAACCCGGGCGGCCCGGGCGGCTCCGGCGTCCAGATGGTCACGTACAACTCCAAGGGCTTCGACGGCCCGCTGCACGAGCGCTACGACATCGTCGGTTTCGACCCGCGCGGCGTGGCCGGCACCAGCCCGCTCAAGTGCCTCGACGACCAGGCCCGGGACGGCTGGCTCAACACCGACGAGCCCGGCGCCGACCACGGCAAGCAGCTCGCCGACGCCTGCCAGGCCAAGTACGCCCAGCTGCTCCCCTTCGTCGGCACCCGCAACACCGCCCGGGACATGGACGTGCTGCGCGGCGCCCTCGGCGACCAGAAGCTCAGCTACCTCGGGATGTCCTACGGCACCTACCTCGGCTCGCTCTACGCCGAGGAGTTCCCGGACCGGGTCGGCCGGCTCGTCCTGGACGGCGCCACCTCGCCCTCCTTCTCCCTGGTCCAGCACAACATCGAGCAGGAGGCCGGCTTCGAGCGCGCCCTGAAGGCCTTCGCCGCCGACTGCGTCACCAAGGACCCGTGCCCGCTCGGCACCGACGCCGGCCGGGCCTCGCAGAAGCTCGCCGACTTCCTCGACGGGCTCAAGGACAAGCCGCTGAAGACCGCGAAGGGCCGCACCCTGACCTCCAGCGCGGCGTGGACCGGCGTGATCAGCCGCCTCTACGGCGGCGAGAAGGCCTGGAGCGGGCTGCGCAACACCCTCGGCTGGGCGATGGTACGCGGCAAGGGCGACGACCTGCTCGCCCTGGCCGACGGCTACAACGGCCGTGACAAGGACGGCCGTTACACCCCCTCCGTGGACGCCTACACTGCCATCCACTGCGCCGACGGCGCCACCGACGCCCCGGCCGGCGACCAGCTGCAGGCCTCGCTCACCGACCTCGCCGCCAAGGCCCCGCTGGTCAGCAAGCACGACCCACTCGCGGCGCTCTTCGACCCGGACTGCCGGATCTGGCCGTTCCGCGCCACCGAGAAGCCGCACGTCATCACATCGACGGCCACCACGCCCATCGTGGTCGTCGGCACCACCGGCGACCCGGCCACCCCGTACGCGTGGTCCGAGAAGCTCACCGCCGAGCTCGGCAACGCCGTCCTGCTCACCCGCGACGGCGAGGGCCACACCGCGTACGGCGCGAGCAAGTGCATCCGCGCCTCGGTCGACGCCTTCCTGGTGGACGGCACCGTGCCGACGGCGGGCACCCACTGCCCCACGGACTGACCCCCGCCCGAACGACAGCGGTCCCGTGTGCCCGGCCGACCGGCCGCGCGCCCGGGACCGTTGTGCGTCCGCCGCCGGTCAGTGCCCGGGGTGGTGGACGAACCGGTAGGTGTCGCGGTCGAGTTCGGTGACCTGGACGCCGAGGGCGGCGGGCTCGGCTATCCGGGAGCGGAGGGCGCCGAGGACCCGGTTGGTCAGCTCGGCGCGCTGTTCGGCGGTGCGGCCGGCCAGGATCTTGACCTCGACCAGGACCACGGCCTCGCCGGTCGTGCCGTCGCCGACCCGATGGTGCGCGGCGGGACGGAAGACGGTCTTGCACTGCGACACGGTCGTATCGATGACCTCGGTGATCGCCTGGTGGACCTCGTCGGCCAAGGCCGCGCGGTCGAAGTCGAGTTCGGCCGAGTGATCGACCAGGATCTGCGGCACGGGAACCTCCCGGAGTCGGACAGTACGGCGCCGACGCTACCGCGCGGCGGTGGGTGGTCGGCGGGCGGGGCCCCGGACGGCGAGACGGGCGGTACAGCGGGCGGCGCAGGCGAGACGAACGGCGCAGTGGACGGCGCAGTGGACGGTGAAGCGGGCGGTGAAGCAGACGGGCCCCGGCGCGGGGTGCGGCGCCGGGGCCCTGCGGTGGAGCGGTGGCCGGGTCAGCAGCCGAAGTCGACCTTGCGGAAGGTCGCGTAGTGGTCGGCGGTGTAGTAGTCCTCTTGGTACTGCTTGCCGGTGATGATCCAACTCTTCACCTCGGGTCAACTCGACGTACCCGAAGGTGACGTGACCTGGCCGGTTACCGCAGCGGCCGGACGCCTGCGGGCCCATCCGGGGCCCGCAGGCGTCACGCCGTCAGCCGCGCGGCAGGACCAGGGACTGCGCCGCCGGCAGCTTGCGCCAGTCGCTCGACACGATGCTCGCGTGCGCCTTGGCCAACTGCTCGACGCGGGCCCGCGCCTGGTCGGCCGTCGGGTCGGTGCCGCTGATCTCCGGCGCGACCTTGTGGGCGTCGGTCATCACCAGCAGGTAGTGCGCGTTGTCGTACCACGCGGTGTCGATGCCGTTGACGTAGGTGGCCGCATCGCCGTCGAAGACCACGAACCACGGCCGGATCGAGGCGTCCGCGCCGGTGTACTGACCACGCGGGTCGCCGGCCGCGGCGCCCAGCACGGCCGGGAACACCTGGGCCTGGCCGAGCCGGCCCGCCGCCGCCAGGTCGCGCAGGTGCCGCCCGTACTCGACGTCGGTGTGCAGGGTGTCGAAGGGGTTGCCCAGCTCGACCGTGCCCGGGATCGCGTACAGCAGCACCTTCCCGGCCAGCGCCGAGCGGCTCGGCCAGTTGCCCGCCCGCACCGCCTCGTCGAGGCTCGCGTACGAGCCGCCGCCCGGCTTGGCCAGCAGGTCGGCGGGGCGCAGCACGGCGGAGCCGAGGTGCTGGGCGATCAGGGCGTCCAGCTGGTCGGGGCCCATCCCGAGGTTGGCGGAGAAGCCCGGCTTGAGTTCCAGCTTGATGACCAGCGGCCCGGCCGCCGGGTGCGCGGCGAGCCAGACCCGGACGTCGTCCAGGCAGTTCTCCAGGTTCTTGTTGGTGCCGCCGCTGTAGAGCTGGGCGGGGGTGGTCGCGGCGGTGCAGTTGTTGCCGTTGCCCAGCGGGTTGGAGTGGCTGACCTTCCACTCCTTGGTGACGATGTTCGGCCAGAGGTCCAGCTCGATCATCCCGGTGCCGGTGTCCAGGCCCTGAGCCAGGTACGGGAAGGCGGCCGGGTCGTAGGTGTTGTGCAGGCCGACGGTGGTGGCCGAGCCGAACGGCAGGTCGCCCGTCCCGCTCGGGGCGGCGCCCGCCGGGACGGTCGTGATCAGCGCGGCCGCGCCGGCGAGCAGGCCGGCCGCCAGGAATCCGGACAGAGTACGGCGTACGGTCATGGGAACCCCCCGAGGTTCGGAACGTGCCGGCTGCCCTCCTCCGGGCAGCCTGACGAAGCATCGCCCACCTGGGCGTGCTCCGCGTGAAGAAGGCCCGACAATAGCGTGACGGGCGCACTGCTTCTCCGCCGGTCCCCTCCCCCTCCTCCACATCCGCCACTCGCGGCCCATCGCCCACACCTCCGCCCCGCCCCCGCCACGCCACGCCACGCCACGCCACGCCAGAGACGGTGACGGAGCCTCAGGGTGTCGGACCCGCGGGTTAGCGTGGGCTCGCGAACAGGGTGCGGCCCGCCCGCACCGAGGCGCCGAGCGGCGGAGGAAGCCGATGTCCCTGGTCCGGGTCCACAATTTCTCGATCTCCCTCGACGGCTACGGCACGGGCGAGGGGCAGAGCCTCGACGCGCCGTTCGGCCACGCCGCCCACCGGCTGCACGGCTGGTTCTTCAACACCCGGACGTTCCGGCGGATGCACGGCGAGGAGGGCGGCGACACCGGCGTGGACGAGGCGATGGCCCGCGCCTGGGGCGACGACATCGGCGCGGAGATCATGGGCCGCAACAAGTTCGGCCCGCAGCGCGGCCCCTGGCAGGACGAGGAGTGGAAGGGCTGGTGGGGCTCCAACCCGCCGTTCCACACCCCCGTCTTCGTGCTCACCCACCACCCGCGCCCGACGCTCGAGATGGAGGGCGGGACGACCTTCCACTTCATCGACGCGACGCCCGAGGAGGCGCTGCGCCAGGCCCGCGAAGCGGCCGGCGGCAAGGACGTGCGAATCGGCGGCGGCCCGAGCACGGTCCGCGCCTTCCTGGAGGCCGACCTCATCGACCACCTGCACGTGGTCGTGGTGCCGATCGTCCTCGGCCGGGGCGAGTCGCTCTGGGCGGGGCTGGAGGGCCTGGAGCAGCGGTTCCGCACCGAGGCGGTGACGGGCCCGAGCGGCGTCACGCACCTCACCTTCACCCGGCCGTAGCGAGCCCGCACACGTGACGGCGGCCTCCCCGCGGGTGCGAGGGAGGCCGCCGTCGGTGTTTCGGTCGATCAGACCGCGATCAGACCCGGTCCGCCGCGATCAGCACGTACTGGAACGAGCCGTCCTTGTAGGACTCGATGAACGCCTCCTCGATGCCGGTGACCAGCGAGGTGGTGTTCCGCAGCTCCCAGTAGGGCAGGGTGTCCGGGGTCAGATCGATGACGGCCTGGGGCACCAGACGGTTGTCGGCCATCGCCCGCAGGTACTCGCGGCGGGAGTGGATGTTGCACTCGAAGTGGGCGTTGATCTGCGAGACCCACTTCGACGGCTGGCCGTACCGCGGGTTCCAGCAGCCGGTGATGGTCACGTACCGGCCGCCGACGCTGAGCACCCGGGAGTGCTCGGCGAACAGGTCGTGCAGGTCGACGTACATGCTGGACTCGTTGTTCCAGGAGCCCGCGGCCGAACCGGTCTCGATGGGCATGTCCAGCATGTTGGCGACCCGGGAGCGGACGAACGATCCGATGCCGAGCTCAGCGGCGCGCTTGTTGCCGAAGTCGGCCTGCTGGGTGGAGAGGGTCAGGCCCTCGACCCGGCAGCCGAAGCGCTGGTGGGCCATCACCATCGAGCCGCCGCGGCCGCAGCCGGCGTCGACCAGGGTGCCGTCGGCCGGGATGGCGCCGAGGTTGTCGAGCAGCACGTCGGCCTGGGCGGACTCCAGGCGGTGCAGCTCGGCGATCACCTTCTTCTCGCGCTCGCTGTCGGCCGGGTCGCCGATCGCGGCCTGGTCGATCTCGCCGATGCCGTAGTGGTGGTGGTAGAGGCCGTCGACGTCGCCCAGACGAAGGTTGACCGGGCGAGCCTCGTGGTCCCAGTAGCGTGCGATGTCGCCCTGGTACGGAGTCGCCGGGCCGGGGATGGCCTTGCCGGAGGTGGTGCGGTCGTCGGTCAGGGACATGGGTCAACTCCAAGGTTCTTAAGACTGGTTACCGAGCACGGGTGTCGTCGCCGAGCTCGGGTGTACCGCCGGGGGCGAGTGGTCACCAGAAGTCGGGCAGGGTGTAGCGGTGGGTGTTGGTCTGGTGCCAGTAGTGGTTGCCGTCGAGCCACGCGGCCACACCGCGCAGGAAGCGCACCAGAGTCGGCACCGGACAGGCGACGGCCAGGGCGGCCGACTCGGCCTCGAAGGCGCGCATCAGGTCGTTGTGGACCTCGACGGCCTTCAGGTAGCCCTCCTTGCGCGAGACGCCCTCGCGTTCCGAGATCACCACAGGCAGGTTCAGGTGCAGGCCGGGGCCGGCCAGCTCCTTGGTGTACGAGTACAGGTCGTTGACAATCGTGGTGGCGTTGCCCGCGAGCGCGATCACCCGCTGCATGGCGGGCAACGCGTGTAGCTCGACGGGCAGCTCGTAACCGCCGACGGTGTCGGTGATCGTCGGACAGGGGCGGAAGTTGTTGAACTGGCGCATGGCCAGGTACTCCCACACCTCCGGCACGTGGTCCGTCTCCGCCCAGGCCGCCTCGGCCAGGTACCCCAGGTGCAGCCGTGCCATGTCGTGCCGGAAGCGGTCCGACTGGGAGGGCGTGGAGGCACGGACGAAGTAGTCCATCGCCGAGCGGTACGAGCGCCGGGGGGCATCCTCGGACAGGGAGGCCTCCCAGGCCGGGTGGTACTCCGGCGTGGTGTGCAGCGGGTCGATCGCGGTGTGCGCGAGCAGCAGGCGGCTGCCCAGGCCGACCGGCGATCCGCCGAGATCCTCGCAGTAGTAGTCGTCCACCGCGTTCTCGGCCACCATCAGGCGGGCCGCGAGCATCAGGTGGTCGATGCTGGGTGCGTCGGGGTGACAGGCCACCATGTAGCGCCCGGTGGAGAACCCGTCGAAGTCCTTCTCCCACTCCGGCGGGTAGAGCTCGATCTCGTCGATCGCCCAGGCCTTGATCTTCAGGCTGAGCGCCTCCACCCGGACCGGGTCGGGCTCGGCGATCGGGTGGTGGTAGAGACCGGGGATGGGGTCGCCGGTCCTGGGCTTGCCACCGCTCGGAGCCTTGGCGGCCGGAGCCACCCCGAGTGCGGCCGATCCGAGCGCCGCCACGCCGGGCAGGGCGGGGACGGACAAGGCGGGGAGGGACAGGGCAGGAAGGGACAAGGCAGGGACGGGCGGCACCTGGACGTCGGGCACCACGACTTCGGACACCACGGCCTCGGACACCGGGGTCTCCGCAGCCGAGACCTCGGGGGCCGACACCTCGGGGATCGCGACCTGCGGGGCTGCGACCTCGGGGGCCGACACCTCGGGGATCGCGACCTGCGGGGCTGCGACCTCGGGGGCCGGGACCTCAGGCGTCACGGCCTCAGGCGTCGCGGCCTCAGGCGCCGGGACCTGCGGCCTCAACTGCAGCCCGGCGGTGCCCAGTCCGGTGGGCCCGCGCAGGATCCGCTCGATCGCCGGGGAGCTCATGAGCCCACCGCCGGGGCGGCGGCGGGCCCGGGTGGTGAGTCCGCTCGGACACACAGGGGCATGAAGCCTCCTCTGAGAAGGATCGCGCGATATGACGGGTCGTCATCTCGCCCGCCGCGAAGGGAACTCCTGGCGACGGACCCCGTCTTCGCTCGATTCCCAACCGTAGGCGCGAAGGCCCGTTCCGGAACGCAACGGACGATCTTCTACACCCGATAGGGTGAACGTTCATGCTGGCGGCGTTTGGTTGCGCCCCTGTCATGCATCTGCCCGCTCAGCACACAGGGCGCCCCGCCCCGCATCGACCCCCTCGACGCCCCCGCCCCCCGCATCAACCCGGCGCACCCCACCCGTGTCCCGTTCCGGCCGTCGGCGTTGTGCCCTTCGCGGCGGGGTTTGTTCGAATGCAGATGGCCGACCTCGCTCCGGAGAACCCGCTGGAACGCGGGCCGGCCGACCTCTGGGCCGGCGGGATCCTCTGGTCGGCCCAACTCCTCGAACACGCCCTGGGCCCGGAGCTTCCCCCGTGCCGCCGACATCGTCGACGACCTGTCGGTCTTCCTTCGCGTGGCCGGGCACGGCCGGGCGCGTAAGGGGGAGAAGAATGGCCACGGCTCCGTGGAGGATCGGAGCCAGGAAGGAAGACCAGCGCATGGAGAGCCAGGCCCGCAGCCGCACCGCACTCATCGAGGGGCTCATGGAGCGCTATCCCGACGTGCCCCGGGAGGCGGTGATCAAGGAGGACCTGCTGCGGGGCGGCATGGCCTTCGACGAGTCCGCGCTCAGCGGCAGTGCCGGCACCGACGGGGGCGGCGAGGTCAAGCCGAAGTCGTACTTCATCTTCTCCTTCGACCACCGCACCCTGCCCGAGCTGGGCGCCGCCGCGCTCAACCGGCCGCCGGAGGAGATCGTGCTGACCGGCGGGCCGTACGGGCTGCGCCGCACGGTGGTGTCGGTGCGGGTCAACCCGGACTCGCCGTACCGGGTCGGCGCCGGGGAGGACGGCACGCTCGGCCTCTACCTGGACGGTGCGCGGATCGCCGACGTCGGTCTGCCCCCGATGCCCGACTACTACCGGCACACGCTGGCCAACGGGAAGTCGGTGATGGAGGTCGCCCCGACCATCCAGTGGGGTTACCTGATCTACCTCACGGTGTTCCGGGTCTGCCAGTACTTCGGCGCCAAGGAGGAGTGCCAGTACTGCGACATCAACCACAACTGGCGCCAGCACAAGGCCGCCGGCCGCCCGTACACCGGGGTCAAGCCGGTCGAGGAGGTGCTGGAGGCGCTGGCACTGATCGACGAGCACGACACCGCCCGCGCCTCCCAGGCGTACACCCTCACCGGCGGCGCGATCACCTCGCACGTCGGCGGCCGGGACGAGGCCGACTTCTACGGGCAGTACGCCAAGGCCATCGAGGAACGCTTCCCCGGCCGCTGGATCGGCAAGGTGGTGGCCCAGGCGCTGCCGCGCGAGGACGTCCAGCGCTTCCACGACTACGGCGTGCGGATCTACCACCCCAACTTCGAGGTGTGGGACCGGCGGCTCTTCGAGCTGTACTGCCCGGGCAAGGAGCGCTACGTCGGGCGCGACGAGTGGCACCGCCGGATCCTCGACTCCACCGAGGTGTTCGGGCCGGAGAACGTGATCCCCAACTTCGTCGCGGGCGTGGAGATGGCCGAGCCCTTCGGCTTCACCACGGTGGACGAGGCGATCACCTCCACCGAGGAGGGCCTGCGCTTCTTCATGTCCCACGGCGTGGTCCCGCGCTTCACCACCTGGTGCCCCGAGCCCACCACCCCGCTCGGCAAGGCCAACCCGCAGGGCGCACCGCTGGAGTACCACATCCGGCTGCTGCAGACCTACCGCGCGACCCTGGAGGAGTTCGGGCTCTCCTCGCCGCCCGGCTACGGCCCGGCCGGCCCGGGCCGGGCGGTCTTCTCCGTCAGCTCCTTCATGGACTCGCTGCCCGCGTAAGCCCGCCCTCCTGAGCGCACACCGCTACGGCGCCGCCCCCTCGGAGGGCGGCGCCGTCGGAGGCGCTTCGGGGCATCACGGCCGCATCGGGTTGACCGGCGCGATCGTCGGGCCGGTCAACTCCCGTTCTGCGGGCGGACGGTGAGGATCTGCTCGGCGCGGCCCACCGGACCGTGCTCGTCGTGCAGGACAGTGCTGGTGACACCGTGACCGGCCGGGCCGAAGCTGACGCTGGTGTCCAGGCCGGTCCAGGGGCCCTCGGGGCGGCGGTGGAGGTGGATCGTCAGGTCGGTGTTGGGGAACATCCACTCGGTGGGGTCCTGCCGGGCGGCGATGCCGTTGGCGGTGTCCACCAGCGCGATGAAGGAGGCGTGCGGGCTGCTGGGCTCCCCGGCGACCAGTCCGGCCCGGCTGGAGATCCAGGCGGCGGCGCGGCCGGGGGCCGTCTCGCGGCGGCGGACGTCGATCGAGGAGATGTAGCCGCCGCCCCACAGCCCGCTCATCGTCCAGGGCTCGAACTCCTCGGGCGCGGGCAGCCGCTGGTCGTGGGTCCCGGCGATGGCGGCGGTGTCGAGTTCGGCGAGGAACCACGCGCGGGCCCGGACGACGGCGCGCTCCCCGATCACCACGGTGGCCTCGACCAGTTCGATGGTGCGCCCGGGCCGGACGGTCTCCACGGTGACCTCGAACTCCTCGAGGGCGATCAGGCCGAGTATGTCGAAGCTGATCCGGGTCAGCGCCAGGCCGTTGCCGGGGCGGCCGGCACGGTACTGGTCGATCGCGTGGACGATCAGGCCGCCGAGCGGGCTGAAGTGCTGCTCGTCGGGGTGCCAGGCGCCCTGGGCCTGGAGGGTGGGCTTGTAGCGGTTCTCGCCGGTGCGCTGGTAGTAGCTGTCGGGCGCGGTGGTGGGGGTGGTCACGTGCGCTTCTCCTCGGGCCGATCACTGGTCACCGGGCGGGCGCCGCCGGGGTACGACGGCGCCCGACCTCGGCGTTCAGGATCGTAAGGGGCCGAACCGCCTCCGGGGCGTGACGGTGACGCATCCCACACCCCGCTGCCCCTTCGGCAGCCCGAGCGTCGTCAGTGCGCGGCGAGCGGGTAGTGGTCGGAGAGGTCGGTGTAGGTGTAGCTCTTGCCCCAACTGCTCACCGTCCAGGGCGCGCTGTGCTCCCGGACGACCTGGTTGGTGTACTGCTGCGGGCGGGCGTGGTCGGCGCGGTAGAGCACGTAGTCGAGGTCCTCCTTGGGCTCGCCCGGGTAGCGGTAGGCGGCGATGGAGTTGTCGGCGGTGTCGAAGGAGTACGGCCAGCCGGTGCGGGCGGACGCCGGGGCGAGGTTGCCGTTGTCCAGCAGCGCCTGGTACTCGGAGCCGTGGGAGTCGATGTTGAGGTCGCCCGCGAGGACGATCGGCTCGCCGGCCGGGATCCGCTTGGCGTCGAGGAAGCCGCGCATCGCAGTGAGTTGCTTGGCCCGGATGTCCGCCGCCTGGCCGCTGGTGCAGCCCGAGTCGGTGGACTGCAGGTGGGTGCCGACCACGTGGGTGCGGCGGCCGTCGACGTCCAGCACCGCGTAGACGAAGCCCTTGTTGGAGAACCAGTCCGAGCCGCACGCGTCCTTGTAGACGTACTGTTCCTTGTGCAGGATCGGCCACTTGCTGAGCAGGGTGACCCCGCCGTCCTCGGGGGTGGTGGAGCTGTAGCTGCCGGAGGTGGCGTCCCAGCCACTCGTGGAGCGGCCGACCACGGGCGTGTGGTGCGGGTACGCGGCCGAGGCCTTCGCGGTCAGCGCGTCGGAGGCCGCATTGTCGAAGGCCTCCTCCAGCACGACCACGTCGTGGCCCTGGAAGAAGTCCGCCGAGGCGATCGCCTGCGCCCGGTACTGCTGGCCCCAGTTGGGGTAGAGCGTGGTGCTCATCAGGAACACGTTGTAGGTGAGCACGTCGAGCGGGGGCGCACTCTTCTCTGTCGACGTGTGGGCCGGCGCGCTCTCGGCCGAGGCGGGGGCGGCGCCGAGCGTGACGAGCACGGTGGCGGCGGCACCGGCGGCGAGGGCACGGCGGACGGACGACAGCGGCATCTGGGCTCCGTGGGGCGTGTCGTGGACCCGTCGGGTCGCGGGATGTTGTGTATCCAACGTGCCGGTCGGCACGGACCGCAAGACGTCGGGCGAGCATTCGGTGAACCCGCCGGTAACACCCGCACGAACCAGCGGACAGGCGGTCACCGGACCGCCCTGCCTGCCCCCGCTCTTCCGGCCGTCGGGGGCTGCGGTCACACTGTCGCAGGCACGGCAAACGGGCAACGCAAACGGGCGCCGCAATGGGCACGGCAGAGGGCACGGAAAGAACGCACCACCGCACCACCGGACGGGGGCCACATGGCAGGCAGGAAGAAGCAGAAGAGACCGCTCGCCGAAGGGGTGGTCCGGCCGCCGAAGCGGGTTCGCAGGCGCCCGGCACCGGAGCTGTCGCCGCGGGCGGTCCGCCGGACGGCGTGGCTGGTCGGGCTGCTCACCCCGGTGCTGATGGTCGGCCTGCTGGCGATCGCCACCGACCCGGACTACCAGCTCCTCTGCACGGTCCCCGCGTTCCTGGTGTTGTCGACGGGCATCATCGGCATGGGGTTCGTCCGGGCCCGCGGCTGGGTGATCTGGCCGGCCGTCCTGCTCGGTGTGCTGCTGATGGTGCTTCCGACGACGAGCATCCGCGCGCAGATCCTGTCCCATCGCGCGGTGAAGACCGAGGTCGTGGTCACCGGCGCCCACAGCGCGAAGGACCGGAGCGGGAAGGTGAGCTGGACCTGCGACATCCGCCGCGCCGACGGGCAGCCGCTGCCGCACGGCCAGGTCGGCGGCTTCGGCTGCTCGGGCAGGTCCGACGTCGGCACCGCCATGAACGTGCTGGTCGACCCGGAGGGCTGGGCCCCGCCGGCCTCGCTGGACGAGGACCTGTCCTTCCGCGGCGGCGGCCTCTACGTCACCGCCGCAGCCGCCGTCCTGTGGGGCCTGCTCACCCTGGGTGCGGCGCGCCGCACCCTCCGCGAGACGGCCGCGACCGCCGGTCGGAAGGGCCGCGGGTAGCGGGCGAGGAGGTCCCCGGGAAGTGATCCGCACCCCCCTGTTCCGGCCCGGGGGCGCAGGCGTAATCTGCGCCGTGTGAACGAACTGATCTTCCGGGGGAAGGACTTGTTCCGGCCCTCGTGGTCGAACCTCGGGCCGCTCCTCGTCGTGATCGTGCTCCAACTCGTCTTCGGCGGGATGAAGCTCGGCACCTGGGGCGCACTCTGGCTGGTCCTCGGGACCCTGGTGCTCGCCGTCCCGGCCTTCGTCCTGAGCTGGCGCTGCTGGAGCCGGGTCGGCGGCGACGGCGTCACCGTCTGCTGGGGTGTCGGCCGCGGCCGCACCTACCCGTGGCACGAGGTCCGTTGGATCGATGTGCGGGAGACCAAGAGCAACGGCTCGACGTCGTACGTGGCGCGGATCCACCTCACCGACGGGCGGCGCCGCTCGCTGCCGGGCCTGCAGACCAGCGCGATCTACCCGGCCGCGGACTTCGAGGTGAACTTCCGGCGACTGGTGAACTGGTGGGAGTACAGCACGGACGCGACGCAGCGGGTGAAGCCGGCGAAGCAGTTCCGGGACCGGCTGACGCCGACGGTGATCGGCGTGCTCGTCGGGATCGTCGTCGTCGTGGTGGTCTTCGTCGTCGTCGCCCTGCAGGGGCAGTAGTCGCGGAAAGCCGATCGGCCCCGGCTCCCATCGGGGAGCCGGGGCCGACGCGTGTTCAGGCGGCCTACGGCGAGGTCACTGCTGCCCGGGGTAGCCAGGCTGGCCGCCGTAGGGCGACGCCTGCGGCGGGTAGGGCTGGGCCGGGGCCGCCGGGTAGGCCTGCTGCGGCGGGTAGGGCTGCGCCGCCGGGTACGGCTGCTGCTGCGGCGGGTACGGCTGGGCCGGCGGGGCCGGGTAGGCCTGCTGCGGCGGGTACGGCTGCGCGGGCGGCGCCGGGTAGGCCTGCTGCTGCGGGAAGGGCTGGCCCTGCTGCGGGTAGGCCTGGCCGGGCTGCCCCGGGTACGGCATGCCCGTGGGCGCGAGCTCGAACGGCTGCGAGGACGGGTCGATCGACCCGGGCGGGAAGGCCGTGCTCAGCTGGTCCATCTCGGCCCGCCAGTAGCGGTGGATGTTCAGCCGGGTCGGCTTGGTGCTGGTGGGCAGCTGCAGGTACATCGAGCTCCAGATCGAGGCCCGCTTGACCCGGCTCACCGGGAAGGCGTTCCGCGGGAAGACCGCGACCACCTCGCCGGGGCGGTTGGTCCAGCGGCTGGCCGTGTTGACCACGATCGAGCTGTTGGTGAGCGTCAGGAAGTAGAACTGACGGGTCAGTGCGACGATCAGGCCGAGCAGCGGCACCTCGTCGAAGACCGCGTTGAGCCACGGGCTGGGGCCGGTCTCCACGTGCACGCACGCGATGAACGTCTCCCCCGGCGGCGCCACCTGCGAGAGCTTCTCGATGACCTGGGCCTTCTGCTTCGCCCGGCGTATTGCCATGCTTTCGGTACCTCTTACCCCGTCGTGTCCGCCGACCTTGCCCGGCGGGAAATCGGCTGAGGCTAGCAGGTGGTGGGCGGGCTCTGAACATCCCTTCTCGGCAAAGGTTTTGCCATGTTTCCGCTGGTCAGCGCGGCGGCCACCGCCATCGCCCGGCGGGCGGACGACGGATCAGGCCACATCGGGCGTTCTCGGGCCGGATTGGTTAAAGCCTGGGCCAAATAATCGTGTGACTACTTGCTGATAATGTGTTCACCTGTGTAGGCGCTGTGGCGCTGCATGCCGCAGGGGAGGAAAGGCCCGTCAGTCCGATCGGGCCCAGTCACACAGGAGTTGCACCATCAACACCGCCATCCGCAAGGCCGCTCGCGGTGCGATACCCGTCGCCGTCACCGCTTCCGTCCTCGCCACCGGTCTCGCCGCCTGCGGCACCGTCGAGCAGCTCTCCGCCGCCCAGAAGGTGTCCAAGGCCTTCGACAAGGTCGGTGACGGCAAGTCGGCCGGCTTCGCGCTCTCCATCGACGCCACCCCCGAGCAGATCGTCGCCTTCGCCAAGGCCACCGGGGAGAAGGGCGTCGGAGGCAAGGGCGCCGGAGGCAAGCGCGCCGACGGACAGATCGACGAGAAGAGCGCCAAGGCGCTGTCCGGGCTCACACTCGCCGTCGCGGTCTCCGCCGACAAGCCGCTCAAGGACATCGACGCCTTCAAGAGCGCCAAGGGCTCGGCCGCCGGCAACGACCTGACGCTCGACAAGTCGGTGCGCATCTCCTACGTGCTCTCCGACCGCAACGGCGCCGCGCTGCTGGAGTACCGCCAGGTCGACGCCAAGGGCTACCTGCACGTCGACGCCAAGGGCCTGGTCAAGCTCGTCGGCGAGGACCCGTCCCAGGTGGACGCCGTCAGCAAGGACCTGCCGCCGGACATGGGCCCGGTCAAGGAGGTGCTGGCCGGCACGTGGGTCTCGCTCGACCTCCAGGAGCTCGCCGACGAGGCGAAGAAGAACGACGGCAAGAAGGCCACCCCGAGCGCCGCGCCCACCGCCGACCCGGAGGCCGCCAAACAGCTCGTCAACTCGCTGAAGGACGTGCTCAGCCGCACCGTCACGTACGAGGACAAGGGCAAGAAGGACGGCGCCGAGCACATCTGGCTGAGCGCCCCGGCCCGCCAGCTGGTGGACGAGATGTTCAAGGCCGTCAAGCCGGTCGCGGACAAGTTCCCGCAGCAGTTCGGGAAGTTCCCGAGCCAGGCCCCGAGCGACGTGCCGGACCGCAAGGTCGGCGTCGACCTCTACCTGAAGAACGGCGCCTTCTCCTCCGCCACGTTCGACCTCGCCCAGCTGCAGGACAAGATCGAGCCGGGCGTCAACTTCCCGGTGAAGCTCGCCTTCAACCAGTCGGCCCCGAACGTCCAGGTTCCGGCCGGCGCGGTGAAGATGACCAGCGCGGACCTGACGAAGGCGGTGCTCGGCCTCGCCGCCGGCCCCGGCGGCGGCCTCGCCCCGGAGGGCGGCCCGGCCACCGCCGCGGCACCGCTGACCGACGCCCAGCTCAAGGAGCTCGCCAAGCTCGGCGTCCCGGAGTCCCAGGCCCGCGCGTTCAACTCGCTCGGCATGAGCTTCGAGGACATCAAGGAGATCACGCAGGAGAGCTGATCCAGCTCGACCCCGCCACCACGATCGGCCGGCCGCACCTGCGGCCGGCCGATCGCGTTCCGCCCCTACACCGCCTGCACGGCACGCCTGGCCGACAACTCGACCCGGCCTGACCGCAGATGGCTGCGGTGACCGTCGGTGAACTCCAGCCGCAGGCTGCGGTCCACCGGGGCGGCCACGACGACGGCGCTCTCGACCGCGGCGTAGGACGACTCGCGGTAGACCCACACCCGGTCCCCGACATGGAACTCCGCCGTCTCCGAGACGATCACCGCACCCACCTCCGGCTCCGCCGGGACCTTCCCACCGGGATGTACGGACGGGAGCCCCGGCGGACTCAGCGCGACGGCGGTCCAGGTACCCGCTGTCAGGCGTGGGCGGCGACGCACTCCGGGTGGCCCCAGCTGCTGCCGACCTTGGTGATCTTGTCGCCCTTGGCGTACGGGCGGCTGCACGGGCAGGTGCCGGGGTAGCGGGCGGCGAGGGTACGGGCGGTGCCCGAGGAGGCGCGCTTCGCCGGGCTGCCGGCCGAGGCGGTGCGGGTGGTGCGGGGCTTCGGGGCGGCGGCCGGGTCGGGCTCGGGGAGGTCGGCGGCGGTGCCGGAGGCGTCCCGCTGGGTGCGGGCGGCGTCGCTGGCGGCCTTGTCGGCGATGGCGTTCAGCGGGTCGCCGTCCACCTGGTGGGCCGGGACGTAGACGAAGGTGACGTCCCGGTCCTCCAGCAGCGCGTCGATCGCCTGGATCAGCTCCTGGTTGGCGACCGGCTTGCCGGCCGCCGTCTTCCAGCCGTTGCGCTTCCAGCCCTTCAGCCACTTGGTCACCGAGTCGCGGGTGTAGGTGCTGTCCAGCCGCACCTCCAGCGGCACGGCCGGGTCGGTCGCCGCCAGCAGCCGCTGCAGCGCCGTCAGCTCGCCCACGTTGTTGGTGCTGTGCCCGAGCGCCCCGGACTCCCAGCGCTGGGGCGCCCCCTGGGCGTCCGCCACCACGTACGCCCAGCCCGCCGGGCCCGGGTTGCCCTTGGCTGCTCCGTCACACGCTGCAATGACTCGTTCGACCATGCCCCGATCATGCCTGGTCGGGCAGCCGGGAACCAAAGCCGCTCGGCCGCACAGCCCGCTCAGGCCCGCAGGCCCGCAGGCCCGCAGTCCGGCAGTCCCGCGGAGAGCGACCCGACCTGGTGGGCGGCGAACGGCCGCTCCGGACTCGCCGTCGTCCCGACTCCGTGCTGTCGTAGGGCGCATGATCACTTCATCGCCGGCCCGCCTGGCCGTCCCGCTCGCGGCCGCCCTCCTCGTCTGCGCCGCCGGCGCCCCCGCCTGGGCGCTCCCGTACGACGTCACCGCCGAGCAGTGCCAGGAGGCCGGCGGCACCGTGCAGGGCGTCGGCTACTGCGTGGGCGCCGTCGGTGCGGACGAGTGGGGGGCGGACATCGACGGGCAGGGCGTCAACGCCTACCCGAACGCCGGGGACCGGTGAGCGTCCTCGACCGGTAGGCCCAGGATCGCCGGGTCCTCGGCGAGTTCGGCCAGCAGGGCGTCCAGCTTCGCGCGGTCGACCGAGGGCATCACGAAGACGTGCACGTAGCTGCGTCGGGTGGTCTCGTCGCCCGGGACCAGCAGCACGTCCTGGGAGGACAGCGACCACTTGGCCACCAGCTCCGGGCTCGGCTGGCGGAACCGCACGGTGACGGCGCCCGGGGTACGGGCCGGCCAGAGCTCGACGCCGAGCTCCTGCTCCATGGCGACCAGCCGCCGCTCCAGGTAGGCGGCGAGCTCCTGGGCCGCGCGGATCCGGTCCACCTGGTCCTGGTAGGAGTACCGGGACAGGTGGTCCCAGAGGATCAGCGGGGAGAAGCCGTTGCGGGAGCCGGCGAAGGTGGTGTCCGGCGCGCCGATGTAGTCCGGCTGGGACGGCGGCGAGATCTGGTACTTCACCTTCGTCATGTAGATCCCGCACGGCCACGGCGCACCGGCCCACTTGTGGCCGCTCATCGCGATCGAGGAGACCATGTCGACCTCGCCGCACTCGGCGCTGGGCAGCCGCAGGCCGAAGTCGAACTCGGGCAGCTCCACCTCGGGGGTCCAGCCGTACGCCCCCGGGTCCTGGGCGGCCAGGCGCAGGAACGGCGCGTAGCCGGCGCCGAGCGCGCCGTCCACGTGGATCCAGAAGCCGCGGCGCACGTCGACCAGCGGCTCCCCGGTCACCGGGTCGGTGCCGCAGACCACCTCGCGGCGGACCAGGCCGTACCGCTCGAAGATCGGGAGCAGCCGCTCGCAGACCGCGCGGACGTCGTCGTGGGCGCCCTTGAAGGTGCTGCCCAGGTTGAGGTTGACGAAGACCGGGTGGCCCTTGGCGGCGAAGAACTCGACGAGTGTGGCGAGGGCGTCGACGTCTATCGCGCCGGGGCCGTCCCAGGACAGGCCGGACGGCCCCGGGCTGGACGGCACCTCGGTGGGCCAGGTGCGGAGGCCGGTCACGGGGTCGACCAGCGGGCACTCGTCGGCGTACTTCTCCAGGCCCACGGCGTGGAAGGTCTCGACGCCCAGGACGCGGACGGCCTTGGCGAAGGAGTAGTGGGTGTCCTCGGAGTAGAACGCCACCGGGTGGTGCGCGTTCGGGTTCGACCGGTCGGGCGTGGCCTTCACGTAGCGCAGCGCGTCGAAGGGGGTGGTCGGCGGCTGGATCAGCGCCTTGCCGCTCAGGTAGTCCCGGGCGTTCCAGAGGGCGTACATGTTGCCCTCGGTCGAGCCCATGGACAGCATGTAGCCCCAGTAGGACTCGGGGTCGGCCGGGTCGTGCGGGCGCTCGGCGTGCCACAGCTTCGCGTAGTAGTCGAGGACGGCCCGCTCGACGACCTTGGTGTTGGGCTTGTAGCCGCCGCTCTGGAACGGGTCGCCGAGGTTGTTGATGTTGTTGGGCATGAACCGGGCCAGGTCCAGCGCGGTGCCCTGCATGTCCTGGGTGGCCTGGTACCCGACCAGGTGCTTGCGCTTGCGGGTCAGGTACTCGTCGACCGCGTCGAGTGCGCGGAGCCGCTGTGCGTCGTCCAGTCCGCCGGCCGGGAGCGCGAAGTCGCCGCCGGCCAGCTCCGGGCCGGGGTCGACGGCCGTCGGGGCGGCGGCGTCCGGGTCGGCGGCCGGGGCGAAGGTGGCGGACGCGGTCGGGCTCATGGGCAGGGCACTCCGGGCTCACGGTGGGTGGCGACGGGCGTTCGCCGGTCGCGGCAAGGATGGAACCTTTCGCCGCCCACGGGAAGCCCCTCCGAAGAACATTCGACCCGGGGCCGATCAGGTTTGCGAATCTGCGGAAACGGCTGCCATCCTGGCGGGCATGCCGAACAATCCGCAGGCCCGGCGGGCACCGGTCGACGACGTGGACCGGGCGATCATCCGCGCCCTGGCCGACAACGCCCGCCTCCCGAACAACGCCCTCGCGGCGGCCGTCGGCATCGCCCCCTCCACCTGCCTGGCCCGGGTCCGGGCGCTCCAGGAACGCGGCATCATCCGCGGCTTCCGCGCCGAGCTCGACCCCGCCGCGATCGGGCTGCCGCTCCAGGCGATGATCTCGGTCCGGCTCCGCGCCCACACCCGCGAGCAGAACGAGAGCTTCCGCAGCACCGCCCCCGACCTGCCCGGCGTCCTGGCCGTCTTCCACATGGCCGGCTCCGACGACTACCTGCTGCACGTCGGCGTCGCGGGCCCCGAGGCGCTGCGCGACTTCGTGGTCGACCACCTCACCACCCACCCGGCGGTCGCCCAGACCCGGACCAACCTGATCTTCGAGCAGATACCGGGCCGCCGCTACCTCGCGCCCGGACGCTGAGCGTCCGTCGCCCTCGGGCCACTGATCACCGGAGGCCGTCGAGTCAGCGAATGGTGCCGAGTCACCGGATTCCGTCGAGCAGGGCCCGCACCGTCGCGGTCGCGAACTCGTCCAGGGTGGCCGGACGGATGGCCTCGGCCGGGCCCTCACCGGCGTAGAAGAGCTCCAGGAAGGCGCGGTGGAAGCAGGCGCCGATCAGGAGCATCGCGGCAGCGTCCGGGTCGACCGCCGTGGAGACGCGGCCGAGCCGCTGCTCGGCGCGCAGGTAGTCGGCCAGGTGCACACCGACGTGGTGCGGGCCGGAGTCGCCGAGCTTGGCGCGGTGGGCGGCGAGCAGCTCGGGGCTGGCGAAGAGCGATCCGGCCATGGGGAACGACTGCCGGTAGAACGGGACGGCGACCCGGACCACCGCCTCCAGGTGCTCGCCGACCGTGTCCTCCCCCGCCCGGCCGGGCAGCTCGGCGACGGCGGCCGCGAGACGCGGGGCGCGTTCGCGCAGGACACGGACGAAGATCTCCTCCTTGTCCCGGAAGTGCTTGTACAGCGCCGCCTCCGAGCAGCCCGCCTCCCGGGCGATCTCCTTCGTGGTGGCCCGGACGAGCCCCACCGTGCCGAGCAGGCGGGCGGCGGCGTCGAGTACCCGCGCCCGGGTCAGCGCCGCCCCGGTGAGCGGCTCGGTTCCGTCATGTCCGTCATGCGTCATGGACGTGATCCTACCTTGACAGGTGGGTGAGTACTCACTCACCATCGAAGAAGAAGGAAGTGAGCACTCACCCACCCCCGGGAGGGGTCATGAAACTCGCTGTTCTGGGCGCCACCGGCGGCGTCGGCCGCCATCTGGTCGCCCATGCGCTCGCCGACGGACACCACGTCACGGCCGCCGTCCGCGACCCGGCCCGGCTGACCGTCCACCACGACCGGCTGACCGTGGTCAGGGCGGACTCCCTCGACCCCGCCTCCCTGAAGCCGGTGATCGAGGGCGCCGACGCCGTCCTCTCCGGCATGGGCCAGGCCGGCCGTTCCGATCCCCTGAAGCCCGCCTCGACCTCCGCCCGCGCGGCGGCCACCGCCATGGCAGCCGTCGGGGTCCGGCGCCTCCTCGTCGTCAGCGCCGCGCCCCTCAACCGCGCCGGGACCGGCCAGGCCTTCGCCACCGCGAAGCTGTTCGGACCCCTGCTGTGGGCGGTCCTCAAGGACGTGTACACCGACCTCGAAGCCATGGAGCGCGTCCTGCGCGACAGCGGCCTGGACTGGACGGCCGTACGGCCCCCGCGCCTCACCGACAAGCCCGGCCTGGGCCGATACCGCCACGCCGTCGAGGCCGGCCCGGCCGGCAACAGCATGCCCCGCGCCGACGTGGCCCGGGCCATGCTGGACTTCCTCCCCGACCCGGCCACCTACCGCCACGCCGTCGGCATCAGCTCCTGACACCCGCCGCCGAGCCCCCGGCCGCCGACGGTCGGGCCCGCTACGGTGCTGGCGGACGGAGTCCCGGACTGCAACGGAGGGCGCAATGACGGACACGGGTTTCCCCGGGCGGGGCGAACCGGAGCAGAGCTTCGAGGTGCGGGTGATCGGGCGGGTGGAGTCGCCGTTGTTGGAGCGGGCGGGGGCGCCCCGGCAGGGGGACGAGGGCGGGCCGGCCGCGTGGGTGGCGTTCGACGCGTCGGTGGGACGGGGGCTGCGGGACCTGGCGGTCGGCCAGGAGGTGCTGCTGCTGACCTGGTTGGACCGGGCCGACCGGGAGGTGCTCGCGGTGCATCCGCGCGGGGAGCGCTCCCGGCCGGAGACCGGGGTGTTCGCCACCCGCTCGCCGGACCGGCCCAACCCGATCGGGCTGCACCGGGTCACCGTCCTGGCCGTGGACGGCCTGCGGCTGCGGGTCAGCGACCTGGAGGCCATCGACGGCACCCCGGTGCTGGACGTGAAGCCGGTGCTGCCCGGGGTCGGCGAGCGGTAGCGGGCGAACGGCCGTCAGGCGGGCCGCGCCGCCGTCAGGTGGAGCGAACGGCCGTCAGGCGGGCCAGCGCAGGACCGCGCCGAGGCCTCCGGGCGGGCCGGGGACGGTGTCCGGGACGAGCAGCGCCTCGGCGCCGGAGGCCGCGCCGGCGCGCAGCAGGGCGTCGGCGGCGGGGGCCTGCGCCGGGTGGGCGACGCCCATGCTGCGCAGGTCGGCCCGGTGGACGCCGAGGTGTTCGGGTTCGGGACCGGTCCACACCGGGCGTTCCGGGTCGTGGCCGCTCGCCTGCAGGAGCAGCGCGGCGAGCTGGTGCTGCCGGGCGGCGCTCACCACGGCGGGGATGCCCCGGGCGGCCGGCCCGGGCGCGGTCTCGGTGCCGGCGCTGTCGGTGCCGTGCTCGCCGGGGCGGCCGACGGCGGTGTGGAAGGTTTCCAGCACCTCGGCCAGGTGCCGGGCGCGGTGGTCGTCCCAGGCTTCGGCGAGGCGCCGGCCGAAGGCCTCGCCGATGTTCCCGTCGGACCGGCCGCTGCCTTCCAACTCGACGGTCAGGGGCTGCAGTTGCCTCGGCAGCCGGTCGTGGACGGCCCGGCGCTCACGGGCGTCCCCGGTGAGGACGAGCAGGCGGGCGCCGCTGTCCGGCCAGACCCGGGCGAGGTGGTCGGCGATGATCCCGGCGGTGCGGTCCCAGGTGTCCTCGACGCGGTGCCGGTAGTGCCACTCGTAGCGGTCGGCGGGCGGGGCGCGGTGTCCCCGGCCCTGCCACTGCGGGCTCTCGACCGTGCCGAGCGGGTCGCTGCGGCCGAGCTCGTACCGCTCGAGCGTGGCGCCGGTGCGGTCGACGGCGGCGAGCAGGCAGGCGGGCGCGGCGTCGTCCAGCAGGCCGACCAGCGGGCTGGTGTGCGGGAGCGGGGCCCAGGTGGCGGCCACGTCGGGCGGGAAAACGGCGAGCGGGACGTCCAGGGCCACCTCACCGTCGGCTGCGAACAGCGCCCGCCCGGGCGGGGAGCCGGCGGCGGGTTCGGCGGCCAGGTGGTCGCGGACGGCCGCGCAGGTGTCCTCGTCGGTGCCGGCGTCGGCCAGCCGCCGCACGGCGGCGCGGTCGATCAGCGCCCGGCGCCGGACGGCGTCCTCGGTGGCACGGTCGGTGTCGAGGTAGACGGTGGCCCAGGGGCCGGGCCGGTCGAGCAGCGGGGTGAGGAACGCGAGGTCCATGGTGGCCTCCCGTGGTGGATGGGCAGGCTCTACGGGCTTGTCCCGGTGCGCTCGCCCCGGTGGGGCGGCTGCCGGGTCCGCCGTGGACGGCTTACTCGGGGCACCTACCCGCCTGGGCCCGGCGGACACCGCTGCGCGGGCATCCGCAGCTCGCACCAGACCGCCTTCCCTGGGCCCAGCGGGCGCCAGCCCCAGCGCCGGCTGAGCCGGTTCACCAGGAACAGTCCGAGGCCCCCCGATCCGTCGTCGCCGTACGGTGCCCGGGGCATCGGCGGGCGGCGGCTGGGGTCGCTGACCTCGATGCGCAGCGCGCTGTCGCTCCGGACGAGCAGCAGTGCGCCGGGGCCGGCGGTGTGGCGCTGCGCGTTGCCGACGAGTTCGGAGACCAGCAGCACGGCGTCGGCGACCACGGCCCGGTCCGGCACGTCGGCCAGGAACCGGGCGGTGACGGCGCGCGCCTCGGCCGCCGCCCCTCGCCGGCCCGCGAGTGGCAACCGCACCGCTTGCGCGGCCGGGCCGACGGAGGGCGCCCGGGCCCTCGACATGCGATCGCCTCTCCTCCGTGCCGACTCGACGGGCTTCGGTCCGTGTGCGGGCTTCGGTCAGCGGCCGAACAGATGACGGATCCGGCCTCCCGGTTGTGGTGACGCCTCCCGGCCACCCTGCTCGGCGGCCTGTTCCTCTGACGGCGGTTCATCCGGCCGCGCGAACCCCTCGTCGGAGCCCGGCGCCTGGGCGGCGCGGTCGCCGTAGGCGCGTTCGTCGTTGGCGCGGCGGTCGTCGTAGGAGCGCTCACCGTAGGCCCGTTCGTCGTAGGCCCGTTCATCGTAGGCCCGTTCGTCGTTGGCGCGCCGGTCGTCGTAGGCCCGCTCGCCGTCGACCGGCGCCGCGCGGTCCGCCGGGGCGGACCGCTGTACCGGCTCCACCCGCTCGACGGGCTCCACCGGCTCCACCGGTTCGGCCTCCCGGTACGCCACCCGGCGCCGTGCCGGTCGCGCCGCACCCACCGCACGCCCGGCCCGCCGGGTCGACCGCATCAGGGCGAGGCCGAGGCAGAAGAGCAGCGCGAGGGCCACGCCGGAGAGGAAGACGCCCAGAGTGTTCAGCGTCACGAGGTCGTTTCCCAGGATCGTGACCTGGTAGTCGGGCCCGCCGGAGAGGTTGTCCGCGATCAGCAGCCCGACGAACGCGCCGGACGCCGACATCAGCAGAAGTCCTAGCAGCAACATGGGGGTCCCTTCCGTCCCGTTCTGCGCCCCCGACAGGTCGCGCCTACCCGGACCGTGCGGTCCGTAACGGGCCGTGTCCTGCGGCCCCCGGTGCTGCCCCGTGGCCCTACTCGGTCTGGACGGCGATCAGGCAGGTGTCGTCGTCGGTGTCGGCGGGGCTGAGTTCGAGCAGCCGGTCCAGGTACTGCTCCAGGTCCGGGCCGGGGGCTCCGGCCGCGCGGATCAGCTGCTCGACGGATTCCTCGACCGGGCGGTCCCGGCGCTCGACCAGCCCGTCGGTGTAGAGCAGCAGGACGTCCCCGGGGTCGAGCCGGGCGGTGCTCTCCCCGTACTGGGCGTCGTCCAGGGCGCCGAGCAGCACGCCGTGCGGCAGGGGCAGCACGTGGGCGCCGTCGGCGCCGAGCCGGATCGGCGGCAGGTGGCCGGCCCGGGCCCAGCGCAGCTCGCCGTCGGCCGGGTCGAGCAGCACGCAGACGGCGGTCGCGGTGACCTGCCCGGGTTCGCGCAGGGCGACGGCGTTGGCCCACTCCAGCAGCCGGCCCGGGCCGGCGCCGGTGACCGCGAGGCCGCGCAGGGCGTGCCGCAGCGCGACCATCCCGGTGGCCGCGCCGACGCCGTGTCCGGCCACGTCGCCGACCGCGAGGAGCACCCGTTTGTCGGGCAGCGGCATGACGTCGTACCAGTCGCCGCCGACCCGGTCGCGCTGGGCGGCGGGGCGGTAGCGGACGGCGGCGTGCACACCGGTGACGCCGAGCGGAGGCGGTGCGGCCGGGAGGATGGCCTGCTGGAGCCGCAGCGCCAGCTGCTCCCGTTCGGCGGACTCCTGCTCGCTGTCGGCGAGCCGCTCCCGGGTGGCGCCGAGCGCGACCTCCGTCCAGTGCTGGGCGGACACGTCGTGGTAGGCGCCGCGGATCGCGGTGAGCTGTCCGGCGTCGTCGAGTACGGGCTCGGCGATCACCCGGGTGAAGCGGTGGGTGCCGTCGGGCCGGTCGAGGCGGATGACGGCCGAGGCGGTGCGGTGGCGGTGCCGGACGGTGTCCAGCAGGCGGCGGATCGCGGGCCGGTCGTCCGGGTGGGTGTGCCGCGCGAGCCGGGCCAGCGGCACCGGCGCCGCGTCCGGCGGCAGCCCGTAGAGCTCGCGCAGCCCGTCGCTCCACCGGATCCGGCCCTCGACCGGCCTCTCCTCGAAGCCGGCCACCCGGACGAGCCGGTGGGCCTGGCGCAGCAGTGCGGTCCGCTCGTCCTCCTCGGCCCGCTCGTCGTCCAGCTGCCAGCACACCAGCAGTCGGCCGCCGAGCGGGACGACCGCGAGCAGGGCGGCGGCGGGGCCGGCGGCCCCGGTGTCCTGGAAGGCCAGCCGGACGCGTTCGGCCGGGCACGGCGCGCCCGTCTCGTACGCGTGGACCAGGCGGTCGAGCAGGCCCGCCGCGCAGGCGACCGGGTAGGACTCCAGCAGCGAGGCGCCCTCCAGCGTGTCCCGGGGGCGGCCGAGCGGGTCGCGGAACCGGGCGTTGAATCGCCGGATGGTGAAGTCGACGGCCCGGTCGTCCCGGACGACGGGTTCCAGCAGCAGGGCGGGGGTGAGCAGCCCCTCCAGGAGGGCGGCGGTCTCCTCGGGCGTCACGGGCTCGCGGGGCGGGCCGAGCAGGGTCGTGCAGAGGTCGGCGAGCGCGTACAGCCGGCGGTGCTGGGGCGGGCCGAGCGCCGGGGCGGAGCCGGACCAGACCAGCTCCAGGGCGCCCCGGCGGCGGCCCTGGTCGACCAGCGGGAGGACGGCCCGGGCGGAGCCGGCGCCCACCGAGGGCGCGTCGGTCCCCGGCTCACCGGGCCACAGCGCCACCCCGCCGCCGATCACCCACTGCGCGGGGGTGAGGACGCCGGGCGGCACCCGGTCCCAGGCGGCGGTCTCGTCGGCGGACAGCCCGGCGTGCGCGGCGAGGGCGAGCACGCCGCCGGGCAGCCGCAGCCAGACGGCCACGGCACGGGCGCCGAGGGCCGCGCCGGTCTGGTCCAGCACGGCCTCGGCGGCGCGCTGCAGGTCGGACGCGGCGGCGAGCGCGGGCGCGACGGGCGGGCCGGTGTCGGGCAGGTCCGGGTCGAGCGCGTCGAGGTCGGACGCACTGCCGTCTGACGTACCGAGGTCGGACGTACCGACGTCGGGTGCACCGAGGTCGCGCGGGTCGGCGCCGGGGGCCCCGAAGGTTCCCGCCTCGGGGGCCGGCTCCGGGGCCGACTCCGGGGCCGGCTCCGGCAGCCCGGCGATGTCCGCCGCCAGCCCGGCGACCGGCACGCCCGCCTCCCGGGCCAGCCGGGCGAGGTACGCGGCGGCCTCGGCGACCCGCAGGCCGAGCCGCTCGGCCAGGATGCCGGTGGCGAGGTCGACGGCGGCCCTGGTCCGCGCCTCGGCGTGTGCCCGGGTGGCGGCCCCTTGCAGCCGCCGGACGGTCTCGGCCAACGCCCGGGCCGCGCGGTCCGCGGCCTCCCGCGCCGCGTCGCCCGCAGGTTCCTGCCCCGCGGCGGCGCCCACGGGCTGCGGCTCCGGGCGGTCCGCGGGTTCTCGCGCGGCGGTCATGGCGGGTCCGGTCGGCTCGTGGTCACGAGGCGTCCAGCCGGGTCCGCATGCGGTCGAGCAGGTGGACGGTGTCGACCGGCTTGGTGACATGGTCGTCGGCGCCGGCGGCCAGGCTGCGGTCCCGGTCGCCGGGCATGGCCTTGGCGGTGACGGCGACGACGGGCAGCCGGTCGAAGCGGGTGTCGGCGCGGATCGCCTCGATGGCCGCGTAGCCGTCGAGTCCGGGCATCATGACGTCCATCAGGACGAGGTCGGTCTCCGGGTGGGCACGCAGCAGGTCGAGTCCGGCGCGGCCGTCGTCGGCGTGCAGGACGGTCAGCCCGTGCTGTTCCAGGGCCGCGGTGAGGGCGAAGACGTTGCGGATGTCGTCGTCGACGATCAGCACGGTCCGTCCGGCGAGCGGGTCGGCCCTCGGCGGGGCCGCCGGGTCCTGGACGGGATCCGCTCCTTGCGCCCCCGCCTCCCCCTTCGCCGCCGCCTCCCCCGCCGCCGACGGCCCGTCGTCGAGCAGCCGGATCAGCCGCTCCCGCAGGTCGTCCAGTCCCCTGGCGCGCTCCACGCTCCCGGGTGTGTCGCCCTCGCCGCCGTACCCGAGCACGGGTGTGCCCACCGCCGCGGCCTCCGCCAGGGCGGGTGCGAGGCCGGCGGAGCGGGCGAGGTCGAGCAGCACGCACCGGTACGGGCCGCCGGCGAGCGCGTCCCGCAGCGCGGCCTCGTCGCCGACCCCGTCGACCCGCACCGGCGGTGCCGATCCGCCCAGTTCGGCGGCGGCGGAGCGGGCGAGCTGGGAGAGCAGGGCCGGCGGGTCCGGCTCGACCACCAGGACCTGCGGCGCGGCGTGCGGGTCGTGGTCCGACGGCTGTTCGGGGGCGCCGAGCGGCAGGTAGAGGGTGAAGCTGCTGCCCCGTCCGGCGGTGGAGCGGACGGTGATGGTGCCGCCGAGCAGCCGGGCGAGTTCCCGGCTGATCGACAGGCCGAGGCCGGTGCCGCCGTAGCGTCGCGCGGTGGAGCCGTCGGCCTGCTGGAAGGCACCGAAGATGGTGTCCAGGTGGTCCGGGTCGATGCCGATCCCGGTGTCCTCGACGTGGAAGGCCACCGCCGCTTGCGGGCGGCCGAGTTCGGGCGGCAGGTCCGGCCCTTCGGCGCGTTCGATCCGCAGTTCGACCCGGCCGGCGTCGGTGAACTTGACGGCGTTGGAGAGCAGGTTGCGCAGTACCTGGCGCAGCCGGGCCTGGTCGGTGACGATCCGTTCCGGGACCGCCGGGCCGACGGTCACCTCGAAGGTGAGGCCCTTCTGGTCGGCCAGCGGCTCGAAGCCGGACTCCACGTACTCCAGCAGCTCGCGCACGGCGAAGGGTTCGGGGGTCAGCTCCATCTTCCCGGCCTCCACCTTGGAGAGGTCGAGGATGTCGTTGATGAGCTGGAGCAGGTCGGTGCCGGCCGAGTGGATCACGCCCGCGTACTCGACCTGTTTGGGGGTGAGGTTGCCGCCGGTGTTCTCGGCGAGCAGCTGGGCGAGGATGAGCAGGCTGTTGAGCGGGGTGCGCAGCTCGTGGCTCATGTTGGCCAGGAACTCGGACTTGTACATCGAGGCCAGGGTCAACTCCCGTGCGCGTTCCTCGAGTTCCTGGCGGGCCTGCTCGATCTCCAGGTTCTTCGCCTCGATGTCGCGGTTGCGCTGGGCGAGCAGGGCGGCCTTGTCCTCCAACTCGGCGTTGGAGCGCCGTAGTTCCTGCTGTCCTTCCTGCAACTCCTCGGAGCGGGCCTGGAGTTCGGCGGTGAGCCGCTGGGACTCGCCGAGCAGCTCGTCGGTGCGGGCGTTGGCGAGCAGGGTGCCGATGTTGACGCCGCAGGCCTCGGTGAACTGCTCCAGGAAGTCGCGGTGGACCTCGGTGAAGGAGTGGACGGAGGCGAACTCCATGACGCCGATCAGCCACTCCTCCAGCGCGATCGGCAGGACGACGACCGAGCGGACGTCGGCGGCACCCGCGCCCGAGGCGACGGTGGCGTAGCCGGGCGGCAGGTCGTCCACGAGGACGGTCCGCCGGGTGCGGGCGGCCTGTCCGACCAGGCCCTCCCCCAGCCGCACCCGCCGTTCCTCCCCGGCCGGGCGGCCGTAGGCACTGATCAGGGCCAGCTCGGTGCCGGCTTCGCCCTCCACGGCGAGGAAGAACGCGCCGTACTGGGCGCCGATCAGCGGGGTCAGCTCGTCGGTGATCATCTCGGCGACGGAGCGGATGTCCCGGCGGCCCTGGATGGCGGCGGAGAAGCGGGCCAGGTTGGACTTCAGCCAGTCCTGCTCCTGGTTGGCCAGGGTGGTCTCGCGCAGTGACCCGACCATGGCGTTGATGTTGTCCTTGAGCTCGGCGACCTCGCCGGAGGCGTCCACGCTGACCGAGCGGGTGAGGTCGCCGGCCGCGACGGCGCTGGTGACCTCGGCGATCGCCCGGACCTGCCGGGTCAGGTTGCCGGCCAGCTCGTTGACGTTCTCGGTGAGCCGCTTCCAGGTGCCGGCGACCCCCTCCACCCGGGCCTGGCCGCCCAGCCGGCCCTCGCTGCCGACCTCGCGGGCCACCCGGGTCACCTCGGCGGCGAACGAGGACAGCGTGTCCACCATGGTGTTGACGGTGTTCTTGAGCTCCAGGATCTCGCCGCGCGCGTCCACGTCGATCTTGCGGGTCAGGTCGCCCTCGGCGACGGCCGTGGTGACCTGGGCGATGTTGCGTACCTGGCTGGTCAGGTTGTGCGCCATGAAGTTGACGTTGTCGGTGAGGTCCTTCCACGTCCCGGCGACGTTGGGTACCCGGGCCTGGCCGCCCAGGATGCCCTCGGTGCCGACCTCGCGGGCCACCCGGGTCACCTCGTCCGCGAACACGGACAGGGTGTCGACCATGGTGTTGATCGCGTCGGCCAGGGCGGCGACCTCGCCCTTGGACTCGACGGTGATCTTCCGGGACAGGTCGCCCTTGGCCACGGCGGTCGCCACCTCGGACATCGAGCGGACCTGGCCGGTCAGGTTGGAGGCCATCACGTTGACGTTGTCCGTGAGGTCCTTCCACGTCCCGGAGACGCCCCGGACGGTGGCCTGGCCGCCGAGGTTCCCCTCGGTGCCGACCTCGCGGGCCACCCGGGTGACCTCGCCGGCGAAGGCGGACAGCTGGTCGACCATCGTGTTGATGGTCTCCTTCAGCTCGAGGATCTCGCCGCGCGCGTCCACCCGGATCTTCTGCGACAGGTCGCCCTCGGCCACGGCGGTGGTCACCGAGGCGATCGCCCGGACCTGGGCGGTGAGGTTGTCGGCCATGACGTTCACCGAGTCGGTCAGGTCGCGCCACGTCCCGGCGACGCCCGGCACCTGCGCCTGCCCGCCGAGCCGGCCCTCGCTGCCGACCTCGCGGGCCACCCGGGTCACCTCGGCGGCGAACGAGGACAGCGTGTCCACCATGGTGTTGACGGTGTTCTTGAGCTCCAGGATCTCGCCCCGAGCGTCCACCTCGATCTTCTGGGTGAGGTCGCCGCGCGCCACCGCCGTGGTCACCTGGGCGATGTTGCGCACCTGCCAGGACAGGTTGCCCGCCATCGCGTTGACCGCGTCGGTCAGGTCCAGCCAGGTCCCGGCCGCGTCCGGCACCTGCGCCTGGCCGCCGAGCCGCCCGTCGGTGCCGACCTCGCGCGCCACCCGGGTCACCTCGGAGGTCACCCGGGCCAGCTGGTCGGCCATCCCGTTGAAGACCTCGGCGATCTCCCCGAGCACGCCCGGCCGGTCCGGGGCGAGCCGGGTACGGAAGTCCCCGTCGCGTACGGCGGTCAGTCCCGCGAGCAACTGCCGCAGCGCCTGCTCGGCCGGGTCGGCCGCCGCGGCGCCGGGTACCGGGTGCTCGTCCATCCGTCCACCGTCCGGATCGCTCACACGGCCGGGGTGCGCCGTCCGGGCACCTCGGGTCCGGGGACGGCGGGGTCCACCGCCCTGCTCCCACTGTGCCACTGCGGGCACCGGGGCCGCAGGTGGGGCAGGCGGTGCGGGCCGGGGCAGGCGGGCAGGCCGGGGGAAGGGAAACGATGCAGGCGGCCCGGACGGGAGCCGCGCCGGGCGGGCTCAGTCCGGCACGGCCTCGCGGATCACGAAGGCGTCGGTGACCCCGGTGAGTTCGAGCATGCGCAGGATCAGCGGCCTGGGCCGGGCCAGCTCGAACCGGCTCCCCTCGAGGGCGGCCCGGGCCTTGGACCGGAGCAGGGCGTTGAGCCCGGTGGAGTCGCAGAACTCCAGCCCGGCGCAGTCGATCACGATGACGGCGGCCGGCCCGGCGAGGGCGCCCTCGACGGCGGACCGCAGGTCGGCCACCGAGTCCAGGTCCAGCTCGCCGTAAAGGACCAGCACGGTGCCCCGGGCCCACGGCCTGGCCTCGACGACGAGCCCTTCGACCCGATCGGCGGCCGGGTTCCCGGCCCACTGCGGGCGCTTCGTCATGAGCCTCGGGCTCCTCTCGCCGCGTCCGGGCCCCGGAGCCCGGTGCTCCCTGCCCGCTGACGCCTGCGACAGCGCGGTTATCCCGTTCGGGCCGAAGGAAACACCCGAGGCCGCGGACGGGGCGGACGGGAGGGACAGCTGCGGCGCCGAGGGGCAGCCGTCAGCCCCGGACGGAGCCGACGGGCGGGCCCGCCACCTCCAGCCAGACCAGCTTCCCGCCGCCCTCCGGCTCCGAGCCCCAGGACCGGGAGAGCCGGTCCACCACCCGCAGCCCGTGCCCGCCCGGCCGACCCGGGTCGGCGTACGGGCGCAGCCTCGGCGGCACCGGGCTCGCGTCCGCGACCTCGACCCGCAGCCGCTCGCCGTCCCAGCGCAACCGCAGCTCACGCGGGCCGCCGGGGGCGTGCAGACAGGCGTTGGTGACCAGCTCGGAGACCATCAGCAGGACGTCCTCGACCACCAACTGCCGCTCCTCGTCGGCGGTCGGCAGCCAGTGCCAGGACCGCAGCACCTGCCGGCTGAACGCACGGCTGCGCTGCACCGCACCGGCGCTGCCCGCGAGCATCAGACGCCGGATCTGCTCCGGTCCGGGCAGCTCGCCGTCGCCGAGCCGGTCCACGGCCGCCCTCCTCACGTCCGCTCGGGCGGAGCGGCGGGCCCGGCGGTGCCCCGCGGCGCCTTGAGCGCCGAACCGAGGTCGGGGTGGATCCGCAGCACGGTGTCGGCCCCGGTGACCGCGAGGAGCCGCGCCACGACGGGGCTCGGGCCGGCCAGCTCCAGCCGCAGCCCGGCCGCCTGCGCGTCCAGGTGCGCGCGGAGCAGGACGTTCAGGCCGGTCGAGTCGCAGAACCGCAGGTCGGTGAAGTCGATCACGATCCGTTCGACGCCGTCCGGCGGTGGCCCGGCGAGCGCGGCGCGCAGCGCATCGGCTGTGTCGTGGTCCAGTTCCCCGGCCACGGTGACGACCCGTACCGGGCCCTCGTCGGCCACCGCGACGCGCAGGTCGCCGAACGCGTGGTCTCCGGCGGGCTCGCAGGGTTTCTCGGATGGCCCCTCGGATGGCCGTGGCATGGCTCGCTCCCGGTCGGGTCGGGACGGCGGTGCGCCGTCGGGACCATCATCGCGCGCGCCCTGGCGGGCCGCGCGGACGGCCGTCCCCGGACCCGGCCGCCGCCTAGCGACGGCCGGAAGCGCTGTCCGTCGGACGTCCACGACCCGCGTCTGCCCCGGCTCGCCGTGGCCACACCGGCAGAACCGCCGAGGCCGGACGTCAGGGAACCGCGGGGCCGGACGTCAGGGAATCCCTGCCGGACGTGACGGAACCGCGGGGCCGGACGTCAGAGCGTGCCGTGACGGGGAAGCCGCCCCGGTGGCGGGGCCGGTGCCGCACGCACACGGCCGCCACCGCGAGAACCCCGAGAGGGCACGCGGGAGAACCCCGAGGAGGACGAGCCGCCCGTGAGATTCCTCGACCGCAGCACCGCCGGGCACCAGCTCGCCCAGCGGCTCGCCCCGCTCCTCGACGGCCGGTCCCGTCACCGGGTGGTGGTCCTGGGCCTCGCCCCCGGCGGGCTGCCGGTGGCCGCGGAGGTCGCCGGGGCCCTGGACGCCCCGCTCGACGCCGCAGTGGTCCGGCCGCTGGTCGTCCCCGGCTGCGACCACCCGATCGGCGCGATCGCCGACCGCGACCCGCCGCTGTTCGACCGGTACACCCTGACGATCCTCGGTGTCACCGCGGCGCAGCTCGGCGCGAGCGTCCAGCGCGAGCGCGTCGAGGTGCACCGTCGCGAGTCGCTGTACCGCCAGGGCCGGTCCCGGCACCCCCTGCACGGGCGGACCGCGGTCCTGGTCTTCGACGGCCTGACGGACGCGCTCACCGCCCGCGCCGCCGTCCACGCCGTCGCCGCCGAACACCCGGACCGGCTGATCCTCGCGGCGCCGGTCGGCGACGCCCGGATCGCGGCCGACCTGCGGCGGGACGTGGACGAGCTGGTCTGCCTCCACCTGCCCCGCTACGCGCACGCCGCCGGCCCCTGGTACGACGAGTTCCACGACGTCACCGACCGCGAGGCCGCCGTCCTGCTGCGGCGGCACGCCGTGTCCGTCCTCCCCGGGTCCGTCGGCGAACGGACCTGAGGAGGCCTCACCGCCGCCCGGCCGCCGTGCCCCAGTCCATTTGCCCGATGAGACGGATGCGGACCATCCTCTGTCCATGGAACGCACGGAACGCACGGAGTCCCCGGCACCCCCGGAATGCCCCCGGCACGTCATCGACCTGGGTGAGGTGACGCTGCGCCGCTTCGCCGGCGAGGCCGACTTCCCCGAGTTCTTCGCGGTCATCGAGGAGTCGGTGGAGCACCTGCGGCCGTGGATGCCGTGGGTGGCCGAGCACAGCCGCGCCAAGACCACCGAGTACCTGGCCACCCGGGCTGAGCGCTGGGCGAGCGGGCAGGACTTCGCCTACGCGATCGTGCTGGACGGCGCCATCGTCGGCGCCTGCGGGTTGTACCGGCGCGACGACGCCCCGGACGACGGCCTCGAGATCGGCTACTGGCTCCACCCCGCCGCCATCGGGCGCGGTCTGGCCACCCGGGCCGCGGCGGCCCTGGTCGACCAGGCCTTCGACCTCCCTGGGGTCGAGTGCGTCGACATCGTCCACGACCCGGGCAACCGGGCCAGCGGCGCGATCCCGGCCCGCCTCGGCTTCACCGTGCACCTGCGTCGCCCCTCCGAGGCGATCGCTCCGGCCGAGACCGGCGAGGAGCAGGTGTGGCGGCTCACCCGCGAGCAGGCCGCCGCGAACGCCCGGCGGTGACCCGTTCGGTGATCCGAGCGGTGGCCCCGGCGGTCCGCCGTCGTGGGGGAAACGTGCGGACCGCCGGGCGCGTCCGGCCGGACGGGACGATCCGGCGGCGCGGCGGGAACGGACGCGGTGGAGGCCGCGCCTCCGCGCGGAGCGCCCCATCTCGAACTCCGCAGCCCCGCCGCGGACCTCACCCGCGGCATCGTGCGTCCGTTCCCGTGCCTGGGAGACCCCACCGGGCCGCAGCGATAACACTTTCATCGGATCGCCCCGCACAGCGCTGAATTGACGGACAGTCATACCGGCTGCGGAATCCGCCGACACCCGGTCAGGAAGCTTGTACCGAACCGTCCGTTTCCTGATACTTCCGGTCAGCGCCTGTCAGGGGCAGATCATCCGTCGTGCTACCGGACAGCACAGCCGGAGCCCGCCCACCGTCTGACCGCGCCTCCCGGCCCCCAACCCCCCAGGGGCCGTACTCCCAGGAGGAGATCGGTGAGGACCAAGCGCGGGACCCCCCGCACCGGCACCACTCGACGCCGTACCCGCCTGCTCGCCGTGGCCCTCGGCCTGCTGACCGCCACCGCGGTCGCCGTGCCGGGCGCCGCGGCGGCCCCCACCCACACCGCCGAACCCGGACAGCTCGCGGCCGTCAGCGACGCCGTCCTGCACGCCGAGGTCGACGGCACCGCGTGGTACGTCGACGAGGCCGCCGGACGCGTCGTGGTGACCGCCGACAGCACCGTGTCCACGGAAGCGCTCGACCGGATCACCCAGGCGTCCGGCGGCGACGCGTCCGTCCTGACCGTCCGCCGCGTCCCCGGCACCCTCGCCCCGCTGCTCGCCGCCGGCGACGCCATCTACGGCGGCCAGTACCGCTGCTCGCTCGGCTTCAACGTGGCGGACGCCGGCGCCCACTACTTCCTCACCGCCGGGCACTGCGGGAACGTCGCCCCCCAGTGGTACACGGACGCCGCCCGCACGACGTCGGTCGGAGCCACCGTCGCCTCGACCTTCCCGAGCCACGACTACGCGCTGGTCCGCTACGACAACTCCGCCCTGAGCCACCCCGGCGGCTTCACCTCCGCGCCGAACGCGTTCGTCGGCGAGGCGGTCAAGCGCACCGGCTCGACGACCGGCACGCACGGCGGCAAGGTCACCGGGCTCAACGCCACCGTGCGCTACAGCGGCGGCGGCACCGTGCGCGGCCTGATCCAGACCGACGTGTGCGCCGAGCCCGGCGACTCCGGCGGCCCGCTCTACGACGGCGCCAAGGCACTCGGCATCACCTCGGGCGGCAGCGGCGACTGCACGGTGGGCGGCACGACCTTCTTCCAGCCGGTCAACGCGGCGCTCGCCGCGTACGGGGTCAACGTGTACTGATCCCCCGCGACCCTGAGACGTCGAGACCCTGAGCCGCCCGGACCCTGCCGTCCAGACCCTGAGCCGTCGAACCGACGAACCGACGAACCGACCAGCCGCCGGCCCCGTTGCGCGCAGCAGCGGGGCCGGCGGCCGTGTGCGGCCCGGTCAGCCCGCGTACACGTCCTCGACGTACCGCCCGGCCTCGATCAGTCCCTGCAGCCAGGCCTGCGCCCGCTGCTCGTCGGCCCCCGGCGTCCGCTCCCGGTGCAGTTCCCGGAAGGCCGCCCGGACGCCCGGCGCCATCCGCCCGCCGTCGCCGCACACGTACACCTCGGCGCCCGCCGCGAGCAGCTCCCAGACCTCGGCGGCCTCCGCCGCGAGGCGGTCCTGCACGAAGCGCCGCCCGTCCTGCGGCCGCTCGCTGAAGGCGGGCCGCATCGAGACCGCGCCGGCCCGGTCGGCCGCCTCCAGCTCGGCCCGGTGCAGGTAGTCCGCTTCGGCGGCGTCGCAGCCGAAGTACAGCAGGGCGGGGGCGAGTTCGGCCCCGTCGGCGAGCAGCGCGCGGCGGTCGGCGACGGCGCCCCGGAAGGGCGCCAGGCCGGTGCCGGCCGCGATCATGATCACCGGGGTGCGGTGGCCGATCCGGAACGCCTCCCGGCAGGGCTGGACCCGGGCGAGCACGGTGTCGCCGACCGCGAGCCGGGCGAGGTGGCCGGAGCCGGTGCCGCGGAAGGTGCCCCGCCCGGAGCGGGCCGGGGCGCTGAGCACGGAGACCATCAGGTCCACCTCGCCCGCGCCGCCGGTCGGCGAGGAGGAGATCGAGTAGTGCCGGGGCCTGATCGGCGGCAGCAGCTCCAGCAGCACCGGCCAGGTCAGGCTCCCCTGCAGGGCCGGGTGGTCCTCGATCAGGTCCAGCAGGGTGCGCGGGTCGTCCTCGGGCAGCGCGCGCAGCGCGGCCTGCTCGGGCGGACAGGGGTTGCGGGCGGCCAGCGCGGCGCGCTGCTCGGCGGTCGGGCGGTCCTGCAACTCGACGTGGTGGGTGAGCAGGTCGCGCACCGTCAGCGGGCGGTCGAGGGCCAGGCCGGTGCGCCGGTGGGCCACGATGTTGAGCACGGTCTGCGGGTCGGCGCCGAACAGCTTGGCCGCGCGCTCGACCAGAGCCGGGTCGTTGGCCGGGAGCACCGTGAGGTGGTCGGCGGTCCGGTAGCCGGCGCCCTCGGGCAGGGCCAGCCGGACCAGGCGCTTGACCCGGGGGTAGCCGGGGTCGGTCAGGCTGTCGACGGCGGTGACGGTCAGCTCGGTCATGTCGTGCCGGGCGGCCAGCGCGGCCAGCGGACCGCCGGCCACCTCGGTCACCGTGTACGCGGCCTCCTGCCACGGCGCGGCCGGGGCGTCGGCGTCCCCGTACCGCTCCAGCAGGGCGACGCGCAGCGCCTCGGTGAACTGCCGCACGGTGCCGGCCAGGTCACCGGAGGCGTCGGCCTCGGCGCGGGCGAGCAGCCGGGTGCCGCCGAGGGCGGCGAGCCGGTCGTCGATCAGGACGGGGACGCGCTGGTAGGTGGCGGCGTAGGTGCGGTCGCCGATGCCGAGCACCGCGTACTCCACGCCGTCCGCCACGCCGCCGGCAGCGCCGTCCTCCGGGCCGTCCTCCTGGAGGCGGCGGACGAAGAGGGCCGCGTCGTCCGTCGGCTGCCCGTTGTACGAGGCGGCCGTGATCACCACCGGACGGTCGGTGGGCAGCCCGTCCGCGTACGCGTCCAGCGGGGCGATCGCGGTGTCGCAGCCGAGGTCGGCGGCGGCCTCCGCGAGCTGCCGGCTGAACTCGCGGCAGGCGCCGTAGTTGGAGCCGTGCAGGAGCAGCAGCCCGGTGCCCTGGCGGACCCGGCCGGGGCGCTCGGCGGCCGCGCCGGTCCGCGGGTCCGCGCCGGTGGCCGGCTCGGCGGCCGGGGGGACGGGCGTGCGCCGGGCGAGGCCGAGGGTGAACTCGTCGGGCTTGATGGTGAGCGTCTGCTTGATGGTCAGCCGGTAGTCGGCGTGGTCGATCAGCCGGTAGCGGTGGACCAGCATGCCGAGCAGCATGGTGGCCTCGTGCAGCGCGAACTGCCTTCCGATGCAGGCGCGTTCGCCGGTGCCGAAGGGCTTGAAGGCGTGCGGGGAGCGGGCCGCCTCGGGCTCGGTGTCGAACCGGGACGGGTCGAACAGCTCCGGGTTGTCGCCCCACGCGGAGTCGCGGTGCAGCATCGGGGTCGACACGAAGACCGTCTCCCCGGCGCGCAGCGGGATCCGTCCGCCGAGCAGGGTGTCCTCGCGCGCCTCGCGGCTGAAGGCGGGCGCGGTGGGCCACAGCCGCAGCGCCTCGTTGAGCACCTGCCGGGTGTACCGCAGGCGTCCGACGTCCTCGTACGAGGGCTCCGGGTCGGCCTGGCCGCCCCAGAGGGCGTCCACCTCCCGCTGCACCTCGCGCAGCACGGCCGGGTGCTTGACCAGGTAGTACATCGCGAAGGACAGCGCGCCCGAGGTGGTCTCGTGGCCGGCGATCAGGAAGGTGATCACCTGGTTGCGGATGTTCTCGGCGTCCAGCCGGGTGCCGTCGGAGGGACGCACCGCGCCGAGCATCAGGCCGAGCAGGTCCTCGGCCGGGCCCTGCTCGTCCTCCCCGGCGCGGGCGGCGATCACCTCGTCGACGACGTTGGCCAGGTAGTCGGCGTCGGCCCGGAAGGCCGCGTCGCGCTCGCTGTGGTCCAGCTCCGGGTCGCGGGTGAGCTGGGTCATCGCCCACTCCAGGCAGCGCACCATCGCGTCGACGAACGGGTGCGGTTCGTCCCGCTCGAAGGAGCCGAAGTCGAAGCCGAAGCCGGCCAGCCCGATGGTGTCCAGCGTCATCCGGGTCATGTCGCCGGGCACGTCCACGGGCAGCGCGGCGGCCTCCCGGCGGTCCCAGGAGTCGATCACCCGGCGGGCCACCCGCAGCATCACCGGGTGGTAGGTGCGCATCGAGCCGAGCGCGAAGGCGGGCATCAGGATGTCGTGCGCCCGGGCCCAGTTGGGCTCGTCGTTGTACGCGGTGAACAGGCCGTCGCCGGTGAACTGGCGGACGTTGACCAGGCCCGGGCCGATCGACTTGGTGAACCGGGTCTCGTCGGCCAGCTCCTCGACCAGCTCCAGGCCGCTGACCACCAGGGTGTCCCGGCCGTGCAGCCGCTGGACGAAGGCCGGGCCGTGCGCTCTGGCCAGCTCCATGGTCCGCAGCATCGGGGCGGCGATCGGCGGCGCCGACGAGATGTCCACCAGGGGGACGGCCGGGGTCTCGCTCGCGGCTCCGCTCCCGGCTCCGTCCCGGGTCTCGGCCCCGGCTTCGGCCGTCGCCCCGTCGCTTGCCCCGTTCCTCGTCTCGGTCATCATCTCGGTCATGGTGGGTCCCTCCCGCAGCGGAAAAGTTCGGCTCTCCCACTCTGTGCCCACCGGGAGGGAGGACCGGCCGTGATCACTACATGATTGTGTAGTACCCGGAGCGTCCGCGGGCTTGCCTACGAACCGTCAGCTCCGGCTGCGCGGATGCCACGGGGAGGAGAGGCCGGAGATGCAACCGACCGAGGACTGCGGTCCGGTACCGGGGAGCCCGCAGGACGCGGCGGTGATCTGGCGCAACCGGGCGTTGCGCCTGCTCGACCACGTGCCGATGCCGATCGCGGTGGTCGAGTTCGGCGGCCGGGTCCTGATCGTCAACCGCGCGATGGCGGCCGAGTTCGGCCTGCTGCCGGGGCAGTTGCGCGAGCGGAAGATCCTGGAGTTCTTCACCCTCCAGGACAGCGACACGCTGCAGGCACTCGCCGAGGCGGTCCGGCTGCACCGCCGCTCGCGGTACCCGGCCCGGGTCTCCTGGACGCCCGCGGACGGCGGCGAACGGCACGGCGAGATGACCGTCGACCTGGTCGGCGACACCCCGGAACAGACCCCGAACCTGCTGCTCTCCCTGCGGACCGTCGAGGCACCCCGGGAGGTGCCGCCGCCGGGCCCGCAGGTCGAGGTCAGCCCGGTCGAGGCCCGGATCCTCGCCGCGGCCGCCCGGGGCGCCACCACCGCGCAGATCGCCCGGGAGATCGGCCTCACCGCGGACGGCGTCAACTACCACCTCGCCCGGCTCTCCCGGCGCTGGCGGGTGCCCAACCGCACCGCCCTGGTCGCCCGCGCCTACGCCACCGGCGTGCTGGCCGCCGACACCTGGCCCCCCGAGCCCGCGGCCTGGTGAGAGCCCGGCGACGGGCGCCGAAACGCCCCGAACGGGTGACGGCGAGCTTCGGCCCGGCTACGCCTGGGCAGCCGCCCCGGGCGGACGGAGCGCTTCGAGGAGGAGGACGGCTTGCGCCAGGACGAGGACCGGACCAGCGGCGACCGGGCGGAGGCGGGCCGGGCGGGCCGGGCCTGCGGCGTCAGGCGGGTGTGCAGCGCAGCGCCGCCCACAGGTCGAGCCGGTCCTCCAGCTTCAGCAGGCTGCGGCCGGTGAGCTCCTCGATCCGCTTCATCCGGTAGTGCACGGTGTTGACGTGGAGGTGGAGTGCCTCGGCCGTCCTGGACCAGGAGGCGCTGTGCCGGAGGAAGGCGTCCAGGGTGTCCAGCAGGGAGACGGTGTTGGTCCGGTCGTGCTCGATCAGCGGCGCGAGGAGCCGGCGGCGGAAGTCCGCGGTGATCTCGGCGGGGACGCCCCGGAGCAGCGTTTCGAGGGAGGTGATCCGCGCGCAGCGGCCGACCGTCCCGGGCGGCTCGACGTGGAGCGCGTAGCGGGCCTGGACGAGCGCGGTCCTGAGGGCCCCGGCGGCCGGTTCGACGGTGGAGCCGATGCCCAGGCGCAGGCGCCGTCGGCCGGTCAGTCCGGCTTCCAGGCGGGGGAGGACGCGCTGCAGGGTCTCCGCGATCCGGGCTTCCGGGGCCGGGGACAGGGCCGCCGCGCCGCCCCGGCCGTCGGGGGCGGCGACGAAGGGGGCGGACAGTTCGTGGAGGGCCTCGGCGAGGGCGGCGGCCGTCCAGGTCGCGGGGGCGCCGTCGATCCGCGCGGCGACCGGGGTCAGGCTCTGGTGCGGGGGCAGGCCGGAGAGGGCGAGCGCGCGTTCGGCCTCGGCCTCGGTGTCGGCGCCGGAGTCGAGCAGTTCGATCAGCCGGGTGCCGGTCTGCCGCTGGGCGGTGGCGGTGGCCCGGTCGCGGGTGGCGAGCGGGGTGAGCAGTTCGGCCAGGCCGTGCAGCATGGCGGTGGCGGTGGGGCCGGGTTCGGTGTGGGGCTGCAGCAGCCAGCCGTCGAAGGGTGACTCGCCGGGCGGGCCGACCGGGACGGGCGTGGCCGCGGCTCGGGCTGCGGTTCGCGATGCGGAGGGCGCCGAGGAGTGCGCAGAGGTGTGCGCCGAGGAGTGCGCAGAGGAGTGCTCCGAGGAGGCCAGCACCCGGCCGGAGCCCGTGGTCAGGAAGCAGCCGGGCAGTCCGAGGTCGGTCACGGCCCGCTCCAGGAGGTCGTCCAGGGAGGCCTCGGTGCGGAGGAGCTGGGTCAGGGCGCGCCGGGCGGCGGCCGGGAGGGCCGCCTGCCCCTCGGCGTGCGCCTGAAGGTCGCCCCACAGGCGCAGGTAGACGCGGTCGGTGACGGAGCGGAAGCTGGTTCCGGCCGGGACCGACAGCAGGGGTACGCCGTGCCGGCGGCAGGCCTCGACCAGTTCCGGCGGGACGGTGCCGTGGGTGCCCTCGCCGGCGAGGAGCGCGGCGACCTCGGCGGTGCGCAGCGAGTTGGCGAAGCGCATCGCCGCCTGGCTCTCGTCCGGCCGCCACCAGACCAGTCCGGAGAGGACCAGTTCGCCGCGCTGCAGGTAGCGCGCCGGGTCCTGCAGGTCGGTGGAGGTCACGCCGGTCACCTCGCGGTCGAGTTGGTGGGGGCTCGCCCAGGCGACCTCGATGTGGAGGTCGTCCAGCTCCAGGAGGTCTCCGACGATCATGTTGTTGCTCCTTGTGCGCCATGTGCGGCATGGGGGTCTCGCACATGCGATGGCTGACGCGTATCAGGCATCGTAAACACAAGGACTAGGGTGCGGTTTTCCTCTTGTGTGATCACCTGACGGCGAGGGCTGCGGAGGGGGCCGTGGTCCGGCGGTCCCGACAGTGGACCGCCGCCCGGACTGCCCCGGGCCGCCTCCCGGGCCACGTCCCGGACCGTCCCGGGCCGCCTCCCGCTCACGGCGCCGCGGGCCGCCGGCGGTGCTTGTCGAGGGCCCGCCAGACCTTGTCCCGCAGGAACGGCGCCTCGGTGAAGCGGATCCCGGTGGCGTCCCGCAGGGCGTTGGCGAAGGCCGGCGGCACCGGGTTGAACGGGCTCTCCGACATCGACTTGGCACCCAAGGGCCCGATGGCGTCCGAGGTCTGCGAGAAGTGCACCTCGGTGCGCGGCACGTCCGCGAAGGCGGGCAGCCGGTAGCGGCGGAACGCCGCCGTGCTGACCTCGCCGCGGTCGTCGACCAGGACCTGCTCGAACAGCGTCGCGCCGAGGGCCTGGGCGACGCCGCCCTCGACCTGGCCGCGACACTGCAGCGGGTTCATCACCTTGCCGGCGTCGGCGCCGTGGACGCTGCGCAGGATCCGGATCTCACCGGTGTCCGGGTCCACCGCGATCCGGAACCACTGGGAGTTGAACGCCACCGAGCGCGGTGAGCCGCCGAAGTGGCCGTCGGCACTGAGCTCCACGCCCTGCCCGCGAGCCGCCTCGAAGACCTCCTTGAGCGCGACCGCCCGCCCGTCGCACTCGACCGCGTCGGCGGTGAGCCGCAGCAGGCCGCGCGGAGTGCGGGCGTACTCCGCGGTGAAGGAGAGGATCCGCTCGGCGAGCGCGTCGGCGGCCTTCATCACGGCCTTGCCCGCGACGACGGTCCCGGCGGAGCCGAAGGCGCCGGTGTCGTGCTTCACCACGTCGGTGTCGGACTGCCGGATCGAGATCCGGTCGAGCGTGGTGCCGAGGGCTCCGGCGGTGATCTGTTGGTGCACGGTGGTGGTGCCGTTGCCGAACTCCGCGGTGCCCACCGCGATGTCGTACGTGCCGTCCTCCAGCAGTTTCACCGTCGCGTCGGCGATGTGGCCGCCGGGCGGGCCGCAGGCGATGGCCGCCATGGCGAAGCCCTGGCCGACCAGCCAGCCCTCGGGGGCGAGTTCGGCGCTGGTGTCGTGCGCGAGGGCGTTGCGGACCACCTGGAGGCACTGGTCGAGTCCGTAGGAGGCGATGTGGAGGTCCTCCTCCTCGCCGAGCGGGCCCTCCATGTGCTCGCCGGGGCCGATGACGTTCCTCTCCCGGAGCACCAGCGGGTCGAGGCCCAGCCGCCGGGCGAGTTCGTCCATCGCCGACTCCACGGCGAAGGTGACCTGGCCGAGACCGTAGCCGCGGAACGCGCCGGCGGGCACCGCGTTGGTGTAGACGGAGTAGGCGTCGACCTTCTTGTGCGGCGCCCGGTAGACGCCCATCGACTCGCCGATGCTGTGGAACATCACGGCCGGCCCGTGGTTGCCGTACGCGCCGGTGTCGGCAACCACCCGGAAGCGCAGGGCCGTCAGGGTGCCGTCGCTCCTGGCGCCCAGCTTGACGGTGATCGTGAACGGGTGCCGGGTGGTGGCGCCGTGGAACTGCTCGGCGCGGGTGAACTCCAGCTTGACCGGCCGGTGCAGCCGCAGCGCCGCCAGCACCGCGATGTCCTCGGTGAGCATCTCCTGCTTGCCGCCGAACCCGCCGCCGACCCGGCCCGCCACCACCCGGACCCTGTCCATCGGCAGGTCGTAGAGGTCGCACAGGGCGCGCCGGGTGAGGAAGGGCACCTGGGTGGAGGAGCGCACCACGATCCGTTCCTCCCCCGTCTCCTCGCTCTCCTCGAAGTACGCGACGCAGCCGTGCGTCTCCAGGCTGGCGTGCTGCACCCGCTGGGTGCGGAAGGTCTCCTCGTAGACCACGTCGGCCTCGGCGAAGCCCCGTTCGACGTCGCCCAGTTCGCCGTGCGCCTCGCCGCAGACGTTGTCCCCGGGCCGGGCGATCCGGGACTCCGGGCCCTTGGGGTGGATCACCGGGGCGCCCGGCCGCATCGCCTCCTCCGGGTCCAGGACGTACGGGAGTCGCTCGTAGGTGACGGCGATCCTCCGGCAGCCCTCCTCGGCGGCACCCTCGCTCTCGGCGACCACGGCGGCCACCCGCTGGCCGACGAAGCGGACCACGTCGTCCAGCACCCGGGTGTCGTCCGGGTCCTCGGTCGGGTGCTCGTGGCGGGCCGTGGAGTACAGCCTGTCCGGCGCGTCCTCGTGGGTGAACACCGCGACCACGCCGGGGACGCGCAGCGCGTCCGAGGTGTCGATGGCGGTGATCCGGGCGTGCGGGTGGGGCGAGCGCAGCAGCTTCATGTGCAGCAGCCCGTCCACCGCCAGGTCGAAGGTGTAGCGGGCGGTGCCGGTCACCACCTGCGGCCCTGCGGGGGCGCCCGGGCTGCGGCCGACGGCCTGGCCGGCGCAGGGCCGTTCGGTGTGCCGAACGCCGCGGACGGCGTCCTCGATCGCCCGGTAGCCGGTGCAGCGGCACAGGTTGCCCTTCAGCGCCCTCGGCAGGTCGGCGAGGTGCTCCTCGTCGAAGGCGGAGGCCGTCATCAGCATGCCGGCCGTGCAGAAGCCGCACTGGAAGCCCTGGGCGTCCAGGAACTTCTGCTGCAGCGGGTGGAGTTCGCCGCCCTTCTCGGCCAGGCCCTCCACGGTGGTGACGGCCCGGCCCTCGGCGCGCAGCGCCGGGTAGAGGCAGCTGTGCACCGGCTCGCCGTCCACCTGCACGGTGCAGGCGCCGCAGTCGCCCGCGTCGCAGCCCTTCTTGACCCCGAACCAGCCGCGGTCGCGCAGGTAGGTGCGCAGGCACTGGCCGGCGCGCGGCTCGGCGTCGAAGTCCTCGCCGTTGACCCGGATGGAGAAGCTCACCGTCCGTCCTCCTCGTCGGCGTGGTGCCCGTCGACCAGTTCGCGGCGGACCTCCTCGGAGAGGCGGAAGGTCATGTGCCGCCGCCAGGCGGGGTGTCCGTGGATGTCGTCGACGTACTCCTCGGGCGCGATGCCGTAGCCGATCGCCTCGCGCACCGCCGCCGCGTTGGGCGGCAGCGGGAAGCGCAGCCGGACGGGGCGCACGGTCGAGGCCGTGACCGTCAGCGCCAGCTCGCCGTCGAGCGGGTCGCGGGTGCCGATGAGCAGCGCGCCCGAGCGGCCGAGCCCGTAGAGGGAGGCCTGCCGGAAGGCCGTGCGCCGCTCCAGGGCCCGGGCGGGCAGGAGGATCGAGCGGAGCAGTTCACCGGGGCGCAGGTCCTTCACCCCCGCGCCGACGACAAAGTCCGCCACGGGGACCTCGCGCACTCCCCCGTCCTGGGACAGCAGGGTGCAGACGCCGTCCAGGGCGGCGGTCAGCGAGATCATCGGCCCGGCCGGCAGCCCGTTGCACAGGTTGCCGCCGACGGTGGCCATGTGCCAGATCTTCCAGGACGCGAGGAACGCCCGGCAGCACTGCTCGACGAGCGGGGCCGTCGGCCGGTCCAGGGTCCGGGCGAAGCGCGACAGTTGGGCGATCGTGCAGGTCGCCGCGATCTCCAGGTCGCCGGCGGGCGTCAGCCGCACCGGCTCCCAGCCCATCCGGCTCAGGTCGATCAGCCGCCGGATGTGCGGCTGCGGCTCGGAGAACAGGTACGTCCCGCCGCCGAGCCAGGCGTCCCCCGGGCGCCAGCTCCCGCGCCGCCGCGCGTCGCGCAGCTCCACCACCGTGTTCAGGTCCACGTTCCGTCACCGTCCTCGATTGCTCGATTGATCGACACGGCGATTGAAGCAACGCGCCACCGGGCGGAACGAGTGGTCGCACGCACCAGCCTCGGGCGGCCAGACTGGACGATCGACCAGCGCATGGACATGTCGCGGTGGTGGCCGCCGCCGCTGGTCCGGGCCCTGCGGCGGGTCGGGGGCAGCGGGCGGGGCCGGGCGCGGGCTCAGCCGTCCGTGCGTCGGACGGCCTCGATGAAGCCCCTGGTGGAGGGCCCGGAGAGCGGGCGGCCGTAGCGTTCCCCGACCTGGTCCAGGGGGGTGAGTGCGGTGGTCCAGCCGTGCCGGTCGAGCCAGCCGTGGGTGTCGGGGCCGAGGCCGCCGCGCCACAGGTCGGTGATGTGGGCGAGGGACGGCTCGTGCGGTGCGGCGCTGACGTCCCCGCCCTTCTCCGTCAGCAGGCGGCTGCCGGGGGCGGCCAGGCCGGCGACCGCCGTGAGCAGTCCGGCGGCCTCCTCGGGCGTGAGGTAGACCAGCAGGCCCTCCGCCAGCCAGGCCGAGCGGCGCGACGGGTCGAACCCGGCCTCGACCAGCCGGGCGGGCCAGTGCGGGTCCAGCAGGTCGGCGGACAGGGTGGTGCGCTCGCTCCTCGGCGCGGCACCGAGCCCGTCGAGGACCTGTTCCTTGAAGGCCAGCACCGGGGCCAGGTCGAGTTCGAACACCCGGGTGCCGGCGGGCCAGTCCAGCCGGTAGGCGCGGGTGTCGAGGCCCGCCGCGAGCAGCACGACCTGGTCGGCTTCGGCGGCGAGGAGGCGGTCGTCGTAGTGGCGGGTGCGCAGGATGCCGTGCGCGACCAGGGCCCTGGCGAGGCCGCTGCCCAGGCCGGCTGCGGGCAGCGGCAGCGCGGCGGCCGTGACGAAGGCGGCGGCGTACGGGTCGACGAAGAGCGGGTCGGGGCGGGCGCTCTCGTAGGCCCGCACCCGGGCGACGGACAGGGAGGTGCGGGACACCGGGCTCAGCGGTTCGGAGGTCGTCATGCCCGCAATGTACATCGCCACCGATACATCGGTGAAGATGTATTATGGCGGCATGGACGGCGTGCAACTCCTCAGACTCGGCAAGCGGTTGACCGAGCTCGGCCGCGCGATGATCACCGACCCGGCCTCCGCGCACCTCACCGCCGGCGGGATCGCCGTGATCTCCGACGTGTACCGCCACCCCGCCACCTCCGTCCAGGAGATCCGGGTCCGCACCGGCTTCGCCCAGAGCCACGTCTCCGCCTCCGTCGCCCGACTGCGCGAGGCCGGCCTGCTCGACGCCGCCGCCGACCCGGCCGACGGGCGGCGCACCCTGCTGACCGTCTCCGAGCGCGCCCGGACCGCCATCCGCGCCCGCGTCGCGCAGCCCGCCGAGCCGGTCATCTCGAAGGCCGTCCCGGACCCGGACCAGGCCCGCCGGGTCACCGAACTGCTCGACGAACTCGCGGGCCTCCTGCTGCGCTGACCAGCGGACCCGGCCGGATTTCCACAACTGCGCTACAAGGAGCCCGGTCTGCTTTCCCGTCAGCCGTCTCCCTGGAATCATCCCCACTGGGCATCGGGGAGGTGCCCGGGACGCGATCGATGGGGGTTGCGATGAACGCTCGGATCAAGGACGCGCGGCCGCCCGGCCGGCCCCGAGTCCTGGCGGCGGTCGGCCGCACGCTGGCCCGGGGCCTGCTCCTGCTGGCGGGCCTGGCCACCGTCTTCGTCGCCTTCAGCTGGTTCGTGGGCGGCTACCGCTCGGTGGACGCCTACCTCGCCGCCCCGGACTGCGGAACGGCGGCGGCCGCGCCCGGCGCGGCCTGCGTACGCCACGAGACGGGCAAGGTCACGGCGGGGAAGGTCGACAACAGCGGCGACTCCACCAGCTACGAGCTGACCGTGGCCCGGGAAACGGCGCGCAGCCACACCTTCGACGTCGGCGAGGCCTTCTACGACGAGGTCGCCATCGGCACGGACGTGGACCTGAAGATCTGGAACGGCCGGGCGGTCGAGGTCTCCTGGCACGGGCACCGCGCCTCGGTACCCGACATCCCCTGGCTGACCTGCCTCAAGGTGGCCCTCCTGGTCGGAGCGGGGACGGCCCTGACCCTGTACGGCCTGGCCTGGCCAAGCGCGAGCGCCCAGGCGGTACCGCCGGCCACCGCCCTCGGGATCGCCTTCGTCTCCCTCCTCGGCAGCTTCACCCTCTGCCTCGCCCAGTGGCCCCTCGTCGTCACCCTGGCCCTCCCCATCCTCGCCTGGCTGCTCTTCACCGCCGTCACCACGGTGGTCGCCCTCGAGGACTGACCCTCCGATCCCGACCGGACCTTGACCCCGCTCCGGTCACGTCCGGGTCCGCGAGCGACTCACCACGTCATCGCCGGCGAGCCGGCTGCCCGGGGGCGTGCCCTCGGGAACGGCGGGCGGCGAGGGCGGCCTCGATTTCGGCCTGGAACGGCGGCGGGAGCGGGGCCGGCCGCCCCGGTCCCCTACCGTGGGAGGAGACGGCCCCTACCGTGGGAGACCATGGCCGACGTCCGGAACGCCGCGGCCCGCGGACGGCCCCGGGCAAGCTCGGGCCGGGAAGGGACGGTGACCGGTGGGTCCCGTGGAGGCGCGGCAGCCCAGGCACCCCGTCACCGAGGCCGTCGTCGTCGGCTCCGGTCCCAACGGCCTGGCCGCCGCCGTCACGCTCGCCGTGCACGGGCTCGCGGTCACCGTGCTGGAAGCCGCCGAGGAGATCGGCGGCGGCGCCCGCAGCGGCGAGACCACCCTGCCCGGCCTGCTGCACGACCACTGCTCGGCGGTGCACCCCTTCGGCGTGGCCTCCGCACTGCTGCGCTCCCCCGACCTCGCCCGGCACGGCCTGCACTGGGCCTGGCCCGACGTGGACCTCGCACACCCCCTGGACGACGGGAACGCGGCCGTGGCCCTGCGCTCGGTCCGGGACAGCGCCCGCGCGCTCGGCGCCGACGCCGAGGCCTGGCTGCGGGTGTTCACCCGGCCGAGCGAGCACTTCGACGCCCTCGCCGACGACGCCCTGCGCCCGCTCCTGCGGGTACCCCGACACCCGCTGCTGCTCGCCGACTTCGGCCGCCGAGCCGCGCAACCCGCCACCGTGCTCGCCCGGCGCTGGCGCACCGACCGGGCCCGGGCTCTGTTCGCCGGGGCGGCCGCGCACGCCTTCCAGCCCCTCGAACGCCCGCTGACCTCCGCCGTCGGCCTGCTCCTCCTCGCCGCCGCCCACCACCGCGGCTGGCCCGTCGCCCGAGGCGGCTCCGGCCGGATCACCGCCGCCCTCGCGGCCCGGCTCACCGAACTCGGCGGACACCTCGAAACCGGGCACCCGGTGCGCTCCCTCGCCGAACTGCCGCCGACCGGGCTCGTCCTGCTGGACGTCGCCCCCGGCGCGGCAGCGGACATCTGCGGCGACCGACTGCCCCCACGCGTACGACGCGCCTACCGGCGCTGGCGGCACGGGCCGGCCGCCTTCCGGATGGACTTCGCCGTGGCCGACGGCGTCCCGTGGCGCCACGAGGACTGCCGCCGGGCCGGCACCGTCCACCTCGGCGGCACCATGGAGGAAATCGCCCACGCCGAACGGGAGACCGCCCACGGCCGGATGCCCGAACGCCCCTTCGTCCTCGTCGCCCAGCAGTACCTCGCCGACCCCGGCCGCTCACGCGGCGACACCCACCCCGTGTACGCCTACGCCCACGTGCCGCACGGCTACGACGGAGACGCCTCCGGGCAGATCCTGGCCCAACTCGAACGCTTCGCCCCCGGCTTCCGGGACCGCGTGCTCGCCACCACCGTCACCCCGGCGTGCCGACTGCCGCGCCACAACGCCAACCTCGTCGGCGGCGACATCAGCACCGGCGCCAACACCCCGCTCCAGACCGTCCTGCGCCCACGCCCCGCCCTCGACCCGTACGCCACCGGCATCCCCGGCGTCTACCTCTGCTCCGCCGCCACCCCACCCGGCGCCGGCGTCCACGGCCTGTGCGGCATCCACGCGGCCCGGTCCGCCCTACGGCACGCGGGGATCACGGCGGCCGGCTGATCAGCCGGCCGCCCGGAGAGCGGGCGACGGGTCGTCGGGGCCGCCGTGGCGTGGCTGCGCCCCGCCGGACGGTGCGCGCCGCGAGCATAGGGCCTGGCGTCGCCGTCCCCCGGTCGGCGGCCGCGACCGGACGCGACCGGAGGCGGCTGCGACCGAACCCCGACGGTGACCGAGCCCCGTTCCCGAGGAAAGGCGTCGTGCTCGATGAACCCCCCGCCGGGACCTGCCCGCCCGCCCGAACCCGATGCGCGGGCGGCCGACGGCGGGCGCCGGTGGCTCCTCGTCGCGGGGATCGCGGGCGTGCTGTTCACGGTCGTGGCCGTGCTGACGGCCGCCCACGGCTGGGCACCGTACCCGTTCGAGCGGGCTGCCAATGACTGGAGTGTCACCCACCGGCCGGCCGCCGCCCGGAGCACGGCCGTCGCCCTCACCTGGCTCGGCAGCGGCGTGGTGCCCTACCTCCTCGCCCTCGCCGCCGGGGCCGTCACCCTCCGCGCCGCGCCCGCGCCGCGCTCCCCGCGCCGCGCCGTCCTGCAGCTGACGGGCCCCGTGCTGTGGCTGATCGCGGGCCAGCTCCTGCGGCTGGGCGTGATGCACGCCTGCGGACGGCCCCGGCCGCCGCGGATGAACTGGGCGACGGACGCGTCCGGGTTCTCCTTCCCCTCCGGCCACTCCTTCACCGCCACGGTCAGCGCCGGTCTGCTCGCCCTGGCCGTCGCCCGGGCCCGCCCGGCCCGGGCCGGGGCCGCGATCGCGGGCGCCGCCGTGTTCGCCGTCGCGATCGGCCTCACCCGCGTCTACCTCGGGGTGCACTGGCCCCTGGACGTCCTCGGCGGCTGGCTCCTCGCCGCCGGCTGGCTCGCCGCCGGCGCCGTCGTCCTGCGCCCGGGCCCACCGCACCGCCGCCGGACACCCGGGAGCCCGACGGATCACCACGCGAGCGACCGAGAGTGACCACCCCGGGAACCCGGCGGGTGCCCGCTCAGACCGGCGGCTGTGCCCGGGCCAGGCCGCGGTCGTACGCGAAGATCACCGCCTGTACCCGGTCCCGGGCGCCGATCTTCGCCAGGACGCGGCTGACGTGCGTCTTGACGGTCGACTCCGCGAGCACCAGGCGTTGGGCGATCTCGCCGTTGGTCCAGCCGTTGGCGACGGCGATCAGGATCTCCCGTTCGCGGTCGGTCAGGGCTTCCAGCCTGGGGTCGGCGGCGGGTGCCGTGCCGGGCGGGCGGATCGGCAGGCGGTGGGCGTAGGCGTCGAGGAGGCGCCGGGTGATGGCGGGGGCGACGACGGCGTCGCCCCCGGCGACGGAGCGGATCCCGGAGAGCAGCTCCTCGGGGCGGGCGTCCTTGAGGAGGAAGCCGCTGGCTCCGGCGCGCAGCGCGGCGTGGGCGTACTCGTCGAGGTCGAAGGTGGTCAGCACGAGGATGCGGGAGCGGCCGCCGCTGGCGACGATCTGCCGGGTGGCCTCGATGCCGTCCATGCCGGGCATGCGGATGTCCATCAGGACGACGTCGGGTCGCAGGTCGGCGGTCAGCCGGACGGCTTCGCCGCCGTGGGCGGCCTCGCCGACGACCTCGGTGTCGGATTGGCTCTCCAGCAGCATGCGGAAGCCGTACCGCTGGAGTGGCTGGTCGTCCACGATGAGGACGGTGGTCACGTCGGTCCGCCTGTCGGGTCGGGGGTGAGGTCGAGTACGGCCTCCACGCTCCATCCTGCACCGGGGCCGGGGCCAGCCGTGACGGTGCCGCCGTAGAGCGCCGCGCGTTCACGGATGCCGGCGAGGCCGTGGCCTTCGCCGCCGGGGTGCGCGGGTGTGCGGGCGTCGGGGGGCGGCCCGCTGTCCTGGACGCGGACCCGCAGCCGGTCGGTGTCGGCGGTCAGGGTGACGTGGGCTCGGGTGTCGGGGCCGGCGTGCTTGAGGGTGTTGGTGAGCGATTCCTGGACGATGCGGTAGGCCATGAGCTGCATGCCGCGGTCCAGGCGGTCGAGGTCGCCGGCCGCCGTGTACACGACCTGCGGTCCGGCGGCGCGGATGCGGGCGCACAGCCCGTCGAGGTCGGCGATGCCCGGCTGCGGGGTGAATTCGGCGGTCTCGTCGCCCTGGTCGCGCAGGACGCCGAGCATGCGGCGCAGTTCGCCGAGTGCCTGGCGGCTGGTGTCGCCGATCAGCAGCAGGGCCTCCCGGCCGCGCTCGGGGGCGGCCTGGGCCGCGTAGGCGCCGCCGTCGGCGAGGGTGACGATGACGGACAGGTTGTGGCCGATGATGTCGTGCATCTCGCGGGCCACCCGGGTGCGCTCGGTGGCGGTGGCGAGCCGGCTGCGCTGGTCGCGTTCGATCTCCAGGCGGGCGGCGCGTTCGCGCAGTCCGGCGAGCTGGGCGCGCCGGATGCGTACCGCGATGCCGAGGGCGACGGCCGCCGTGGCGGCGCTGAACAGGAAGAACAGGGCGTCGCCGACCGGCAGCCCCCCACCGGAGACGGCCACGGCGACCAGGGCGACGGCGCCGACCATGGCCCCGCAGGACCAGGCCAGGTGCCGTAGCCGGCCGTGCAGGGCCAGGCTGTAGAGGGCGATCAGCAGGGCGGCGTCGGCGCGCAGGCCGACGCCCAGCGACCACTGCAGGACGAAGACCGCCATGATCGCGACGAAGGCCGCCGTGGGCCGGCGGCGGCGCCACAGCAGCGGGACGACCAGGCCCGCCTGCAGGGCCAGCGTCGCGGGCAGCGACAGCCGGGCGAGGACGATCCGGTGCTCGCGCGGGCCCTCGCCGTGCCCGGGGAGGAGGTCCGGCAGGCAGAACAGCAGGACGGCGGCGACGACCACGGCGGCGTCGAGCACCCAGGGGTGGTCGCGGTCCGCCTGGCGCACCCGTTGGCCGATCCGGGCCAGGCGCGCGAACAGCGGGCCGGACAGGACCTCGGCTCCGGTGAACGGGCCCGTGGAGGTGGCGTGCTCGCTCACCGGTGGCACCTCCCTGGTCGGACGTCTGTACTGCGCGATCGCGGAAAGCGGCGCCGGTCTGTCCCGGCGCCGCACTCCGATTGTCTCAGGCCTCGTGCCGCAGGCGCCGTGCCTCAGGCGTCGGTGCGCACCAGGCGCACGGCGGCTCCCGTCAGGGCGAGCACCGTCCAGCCGAGGAAGACGACCAGTCCGGCCGTCGGCGACAGCGTGGTGCTGTCGTGCTGGAGGGCGAACATCGCCTCGCCCGCGTGGCTGGGCAGGTAGGGGCTGATGTCGCCCTGCCAGGAGCTGGGCAGCAGCGAGGTCAGCCCGGGGATCAGCATCAGCGAGGCCACCAGGACGGCGATGCCGCCGGCCACCGAGCGCAGCAGCGCGCCCAGCGCGACGCCGATCACGCCGACCAGCGCGAGGTAGAGCCCGGCTCCGAGCAGGCCGCGCACGACCCCGGTGTCGGAGAGGGTCATCGCGGCGCGGGTGTCGGCGAGGATCCGGCTGTCGACGAGGAAGGTGGCGAACACCCCGACGGTACCCAGGACCAGCGCGATCACCCCGAACACGGCGGCCTTGGACCACAGCACCGGCAGGCGGCGCGGCACGGCGGCGAGCGTGGAGCGGATCATGCCGGTCGAGTACTCGCCGGCGGCGACCAGGACGCCGAGGACGCCGAGTGCCAGCTGGGCGAAGTTGGTGCCGAACAGGGACAGGCTCAGCGCGCTCGCGGTGGCGAAGTCCCGGTCCATCGGGCGGCCCTCGCTGATCCGCGACTTGAACTGGGACGCGGCGATCAGGCCGAACGCGACCAGGAAGAGCAGGGCGAGGCCGAGGGTGATCCAGGTGGAGCGCAGGGACCACAGCTTGGCCCACTCGGAGCGCAGCACGCGCAGTGCGGTCACCTTGTACGCGGGGCGGGCGGGCCGGAGGTCGGCGGGCGCGGACGTCGGGCTCGGTGCGACAACGCTCATGCCGCGCTCCTCGGGGTTTCGGTGCCGACGGTGTCGGCGGCCTTGGCGGTGGTGGTGCCGTGGTACTCGACGGCGTCGCGGGTCAGCTCCATGAACGCCTCCTCCAGGGAGACCGTGCGGGGAGTGAGCTCGAAGAGCGCGATGCCCTGCTCGGCGGCAGCGAGGCCGATCTCGCGGGCCGTGCGGCCGGTGACCAGGAGTTCCTCCGAGCCGGCCCGGCCGGTGATCTCCACTCCCGGTCCGGCGAGCGCGGAGCGCAGCCCGGCCGGGTCGGCGCTGGCGACCTTGACCGCGTCGCCGCCGGCCTGGCGGACCAGTTCCTGCACGGTGGTGTCGGCCAGCAGCCGACCCCGTCCGACGATGATCAGGTGGTCGGCGACCAGGGCCATCTCGCTCATCAGGTGCGAGGAGATGAAGACGGTGCGCCCCTCGGCGGCGAGCCCGGTGAGGAGGTTGCGGATCCACAGGACGCCCTCGGGGTCGAGGCCGTTGACCGGCTCGTCGAGCATCACGGTGGCCGGGTCGCCGAGCAGGGCCGAGGCGATGCCGAGCCGCTGGCCCATGCCGAGCGAGAACGCCCCGGCGCGCTTGCGGGCCACCGACTGCAGGCCGGTCATCTCGATGACCTCGTCGACCCGGCCGCGCGGGATGCCGTGGGTGTGGGCCTGGGCCATCAGGTGGTTGAAGGCGGAGCGACCCGGGTGGATCGACTTGGCCTCCAGCAGCGCGCCGACCTCCTGCAGCGGCGCCGCGTGCTCGGCGTAGCGGCGGCCGTTGACGCGGACCGTTCCGCTGGTGGGGGCGTCGAGACCGACGATCATCCGCATGGTGGTGGACTTGCCCGCCCCGTTGGGCCCGAGGAAGCCCGTCACCGTGCCCGGCCGGACCGTGAAGTCCAGCCGGTCGACGGCGGTCTTCTCGCCGTACCGCTTCGTCAGCTGGTGTGCCTCGATCATCGGTCATCCCTGTGCTCCGGGGCCGGGCCGTCCCGGCCGCCCTCGCCTTCCACGCTAGGGGCAGGGGCGGCCGGATCCGTGGTACCGGGGGCCGATCATCGACGCGCCCGTAGTACCGCGGTACCACGGGCCACGCGTCGGCCGGGCAGCTCGACGGGTGATGTTCCCGCAGGTCGGCCGCCGCCGTCCGGGGGTCGGAGCAGGCCCGGCCGATACTCCGGCCATGACACCCTCCCGCCGGAATTCCCTGCTGCGTGTCACCGCTGCCTGCGCGCTCCTCGCCGTCTGTTCCCCGGTCACGACCGCGGGCGCCGCGGCCGGTACGGAAGCCCACCGCCGTCCCTGCGTGGTGTCCGCAAGGACGTCAGGCCTCGCCCTGCTCCCGGAGGATCCGTTCCACGCGGCGAACGCGGCGCGCACGCGCGGATCGTCGGTGCGCCCTGACCAGGGAGGACTCCGCACTCACGCGGCGGCGTGACCGCCGGTCAGTCCTGCGCGGAACCCGCGCCCGCGGACAGTCCGAGGATCGTCGCGGTCAGGATGCGGGCCAGCCGGGGTTCGACCTCGATGACGGCGTGGGCGAGGCGCGGGTCACTGCGGTAGAGGGCGGCGACCTCTGCGCCCGGGTTCGCGATCTGCCACATCGCCCCGGCCAGGGCGACGGCGGTGGCGATCAGGTCGACGACGTCCTGGTCGTTCAGGGTGGGCACCTGCGCGCGGACGGCCGCGGTGATCGGCTCACGGGCGGCGCGGGTGGCGAGCTTGAAGTCGCGCACCGCGTCGAGCGAGACGTTGCGTTCGAGGTTGAGCGGTGCGTGCGCGAGCAGGTCGCAGAACATGCCACGGGCCGCGAGCGTGGCGGCGAACGCCCGCGCCACGGCGGCCGGACCCGGGTCCGCGGCGTCCCGGAGCCGCTCGGACAGCGCGTCCGACCAGTCCTGCCAGCCCTCCGCCGTCAGCCGCAGGAAGATCTCCTCGCGCGTCTCGAAGTACCGCAGCAGCGCCGACTTGTGCATGCCCACCGCGGCGGCGATGTCCGTCAGGGAGACGTCCCGGATGCCGCGCTCCCGGCCGAGTGCCCGGGCCGCCTCCAGGATCGAGGCCTCGCGCAGGCGCTTGGCCTCGGGCGAGCGCGCCCGCTGGAACTCCGATGCTGCTGCTTCCACCCGCCCATCGTAGAACAACGCCGTTGCCGTATTACCGCAACAGTGTTGCGCTATTACCGCAACGGTGTTTTACTAACGGCATGGAACAGACTTGGTTCATCACCGGCAGCTCCCGCGGCTTCGGCCGCACCCTCGTCCGCGCCGCCCTCGAAGCCGGCGACCGGGTGGCCGCGACCGCCCGCCGCCCCGATCAACTCGCCGACCTCGTAGAGGAGTTCGGCGACCGGGTCCGACCGATCGCACTCGACGTCACCGACCCGGAGGCCGCCCGGGCGGCCCTCGCCGAGGCACACGCACACTTCGGCCGGATCGACGTGCTGGTGAACAACGCCGGCTACGCCAACGTCTCGCCGATCGAGACCACCGAGGACGCCGACTTCCGCGCCCAGTTCGAGACGAACTTCTGGGGCGTCTACCACGTCACCAAGGCCGCGATCCCGCTGCTGCGCGAGCAGAAGGGCGGGCTGGTCATCCAGTTCTCCTCCATGGGCGGAAGGGTCGGCGGCTCGCCGGGCATCGCGTCCTACCAGGCGGCGAAGTTCGCCATCGACGGCTTCAGCCGCGTCCTGCGGGCCGAGACCGCGCCGTTCGGCGTGCGGGTGCTGGTCGTCGAACCCAGCGGCTTCCGCACCGACTGGGCCGGCTCCTCGATGGTCGTCCACGACGTCCCGGAGGCCTACGCCGAGACGGTCGGCGCCGTCAACCAGCGGCTGCGGCAGAACAGCGACGGAGCCGGCGTCGCCGGCGACCCCGTCCGGGCCGCCGAGATCCTCGTGCGGATGGCCAAGCGGCGCGACATCCCCCACCACCTGCCCCTCGGGGTCAACGCGGCCGAGGGCTCCATCGCCATGGACCGCCGGCTCCTCGCGGACGACACCAAGTGGCGCGAGGTCTCCCGCTCCGCCGACTTCGCCGAGGCCTACCCGGCCCCCTTCCCGCCGGACTCCACGCACTGACCGGCCTCCACGCCCGCCTCCACCTCCGGGTCCGTCTCCGTCGTCGCGTCCGTCTCCGTGTCCGTGTCCGTTCCGTGTCCGCGTTCGGGAAGTCGGCGCCCGTCCGGTCGGTTACCCGATAATGCGCGGTGGCCGTGTGCCGTCGTAGCGCAGACTCGGAGCGAGCACTTTCCAGACCGGAGGATGGTTTTCATGATTGACCGGCCGTTGACGCTGATGGCAGTACACGCCCACCCCGACGACGAGGCCAGCGGAACCGGCGGTGTCCTCGCGCGGTACGCGGCGGAAGGCATCCGTACGGTCCTCGTCACGTGTACCGACGGCGGTTGCGGTGACGGACCTGGCGGTGTCAAGCCGGGCGACCCCGGGCACGACCCGGCGGCCGTCGCCGCGATGCGCCGACAGGAACTCGAGGCGAGCTGCGAGGTCCTGAAGGTCAGCCACCTGGAGCTGCTGGAGTTCGCCGACTCCGGGATGATGGGCTGGCCGACCAATGACGCACCCGGCTCGTTCTGGCGGACGCCGGTCGAGGACGGCGCCGCCCGCCTCGCCGAACTGATGCGCCACTACCAGCCCGATGTGGTCGTCACCTACGACGAGAACGGGTTCTACGGCCACCCCGACCACATCCAGGCACACCGCATCACGATGGCGGCACTGGAACTGACCGGGATGACGCCCAAGGTCTACTGGACGACGGCGCCGCACTCGATGATGCGGCGGTTCGGCGAGATCATGCGGGAGTTCGGCACGGACCGGGAGGAGCCCGAGCCCACCGAGGCCGCCGAACTGCCCGAGATCGGCCTCCCCGACGAGGAGATCACCACCTGGGTGGACACCACCGAGTTCGGCGACCAGAAGTTCGACGCCCTCGCCGCGCACGCCAGCCAGGGCGAGAACATCTTCTTCCTGCGCATGGGCAAGGAGCGTTTCAACGAGCTGTGGGGCGTGGAGACCTTCGTCCGGGTCAAGGACGCCACCGGCGCGGCCGTGCCGGAGACCGACCTCTTCGCCGGGCTGCGCTGACCCCCGGCGCGACTCGAACCGCTCGGCCCGCTCGGCCCGCTCCGACGGACCCGGCGCGGCTCGGCCCGTTCCGTGACACCCGCCGCCCGGTTCGCTCGACCTTCGGGTCGGGCGGGCCGGGCGGCGGTTTTGATCTCCGGCCCGAGGGCAGCCGCGGTCGGTGTTGCTTGCTACCGTGAATGTCCGGACATATCGGGGGGACACCATGACGGACTTTCACGTCAAACCGGCGGACATGCTGCTGTCGTCCGCCGGGTTCACCGACCTGCAGAACGCCGCCGCCCAGATCTACCGGAGCGTGGTGTTCGCCCTGGACGGCACCGCGGGCATGGCGGGCGACGACGAGGCCGGCACCGCCTTCGCCGCCACGTACGATCCGGCCGCGCAGAAGCTCGTCGACGCGATGGCCCAGGTCGTCGGCCAGCTCGGCCAGACCTCCAACGGCCTGTACACGATGGCGATCAACTACCTCCAGACCGACGCCGACATCGCGGCCTCGATGATGGCCCCGCAGAAGCTCCCGGAATCGGCCGACCCGCAGTGCGACGAGGAGGTCGCCAAGGCCAAGCTCCACTCCGCGGCCGGACACAACGACAGCGGCGCCGTCCACGACCTCCTCAAGAAGTTCTGGCCGCAGGGCGATCCGGGCAAGCTCCGCCAGGCCGCGAGCGACTGGAGGCACTTCGCGGAACTCGTCGGCAAACTCGGCACCGAAGGCGACAAGCGGGTTCTGCGCGTCACCGCCTCCAGCACCTCCGGCGCCGTCACCTCCTTCGCCCAGAACTGGGCCAAGGTGCACGACGGCAACGCCACCGAGGGCCCGCTGCTGAACAGCCTCGCCACCGCCGCGAACAAGCTCGGCCAGGCCTGCGAGTCGTACGCCAAACACGTCGAGGACCTGCGCGACAAGCTGGAGGACCTCGCGATCGCCGCCGGCGTCGTCGCCGGGGCCGGCCTCCTGCTGACCGTCTTCACGCTCGGCGGATCCGACGTGGCGGCGGCCGGCGGCGAGGCCGCGATCGTCGCCGAGGCCGGCACCGCGGCGGCCGCCATGACCGCGGCCGTCGAGGGCAGCGCGGAACTCGCCGTGCTGGCCGAGGCGGCGGCCGTGGTCGACTCCGCGGCGGCGAGCCTGATCCCCGTCGGCGCGGGCGTGGTCGCCGTGACGACCACCGCCGTCGTCCTGGCCGGGGCGACCGACGCCGCGGCCGCCCCCACGCCCAAGCCCCCGCCGTTCACCGTCACCCCCGGCATGCCGCCGCTGCCCCGCGACCCGAACAGCCCCTTCCCGGCGCTGTCGCCGCAGGACCAGGCCTCCGTCCGGGCGTGGATGACGCAGATGCAGCAGGACGGCCGTACCTTCCCGGCCCTGGGCCCCTCCGTCAAGGGCGATCCCAAGATCGACGCGCGCCGGGGCTACCAGGTACGGGTGGCCGGGTCGACCGAGTACCGGCTGTACACCACGGTGACCGACCCGGAGACCGGACGCGAGCTCGGCATGGACGCCGACGGTGTGCGCCCCGAGGACGGTGCGGCGATCGACGCCAAGTACATCGGCCAGCAGAAGAGTTGCAAGTCCCCGTTCCGGCTGGACAACGCCGACGGCGTCTTCGACTTCGTGTACGAGAACACGATGGACGGCGAGGCGAAGAAGCTGGACAAGTACGCGTCGGCGCTGACGGACCCCCGCAACAAGGTCAACCACCTGGAGCTGATCACCAACGACAGCAAGGCCAGCTCCTACTTCCAGGCCCTGATGACCGCCAAGGGCGTCACCGGCAACGTCCGCGTCGTACCGTGACCGTGACCGCGACCGAAGTACCCGGCCCGCACCCGACCGCACCCGACCCGCAGCACCGAGAGATAGCGAGAACACCCCGTGGGAGCCACCTTCTACGTCAGCGCCGACCGCGAGCAGGCCGGACCGTGGGCCTTCACCGGCGAACAGCTGAAGGACTGCGTCCGCCGCCACTGGCCGGACGCCACGGTGAGCGGCGCCTTCGAGCACTTCCTGGAGATCCACGCCGAGGTCGAGCCCGGCCGGTGGGCGGAGGTGTCGTACAACCTGCGGCACGGCGCCTTCTCCTTCGAGGACCGGGAACCGCACTCCGCGCCGCTCACCGTCATCTACGCGGCGCTGCACGAACTGGCGCCCGCCGTACCAGTGGTCTGGTGGGTCGACTACGACGCCGAGCTCGAGCCCCTCGACCTGGCCGGCGGCCGGGAGGCGTTCATCGACAGCTTCCCCGCCTAGGGTCCGCCTGCAGTCCGCCCGCCCGGGGTCCGTTCTCGACCGCCGGCCGGTCACCTGAGTTCGCGCTTGAGGATCTTGCCGGTGGCGGTCATCGGCAGGGTCTCGACGATCTCCACGACGCGCGGGTACTTGTGGCCGGCCATCTGCTCCCTGCCCCAGGCGATCAGTTCGTCGGGGGTGGCCCGGGCATCGGGGTTCAGGATGACGTACGCCTTGACCTCCTCGCCGTGGCTCTCGTGGGGCACGCCGACGACCGCGGCCAGGCCGATCGCGGGGTGCGTCATCAACACCTCCTCGATCTCGCGCGGGTACACGTTGAAGCCGCCCCGGATGATCATGTCCTTGGCGCGGTCGACGATGTAGTAGAAGCCGTCCGCGTCCCGGCGGGCCAGGTCGCCGGTGCGGAACCAGCCGTCCCTGATCGCGGCCGCGGTGGCCTCGGGCCGGTTGTGGTAGCCCTTCATGACGGCGTGGCCCTTGACCGCGATCTCGCCGACGGCGCCGGGCTCGGTGACCTCCGACCAGTCGGCGTCGATCAACATGAGCTCGACGCCCCAGATCGGCACGCCGATGGAACCGGGGCGCGGCTCGCGCTCGGGGTCGGAGAAGGTCACCACCGGCGAGGTCTCGGAGAGGCCGTAGCCCTCGAGGATCCGGATGCGGAACCGCCCCTCGACCCGGCTGAGGAGCTCCACCGGCATCGGGGCGCCACCGGAGACGCCGATGCGCAGGTTGCGGGCGATCCGGTCCACGTCGACGGCATCGGTGAGGGCGCCCAGCAGACCCCACCACATGGTCGGGACACCGGCGAAGAAGGTGATCTCCTCGGTGTTCATCAGCCGCACGACCTCCTCCGCGTCGAAGCGCGGCACCAGGTGGAGGGTCGCGGCCGTCGAGAAGCCGGTGTGCATCTGGACGGTGGAACCGAAGGTGTGGAACAGCGGCAGGCACAGGACGTGGCTGTCCGTGGCCGGCGTGCTCCGGAACATCCGGTTGCAGGCCAGCACGTTCATCACCGTGTTCACGTGGGAGAGTTCGGCGCCCTTGGGCTGACCGGTGGTGCCCGAGGTGTAGAGGATGACGGCGGTGTCGGTCGCCTCGGTGGCCACCGCGTCGAACACCGGGGACTTCCCGGCCAGCGCCGCGCCCATGGTCTCCGTCCCCTCGATCGGCGAGGGCGCGGCCGGATCGGCGGTGATCAGGAAGAAGTCCTCGCAGGTCCCGACCTCGTCGAACGCCTTCCGGCCCTCCTCGCCGATGGCCAGGCCCGGCGTCCCCTCGAAGCAGAAGTACGCCTTCACCTCGGCGTCGCGCAGATGATAGGCCACCTCCCGCGACTTGAGCAGGATGTTCAGCGGGACGACGACCCCGCCGGCCTTGAGGATGCCGTAGTAGACGACCGGGAACTGCGGCAGGTTCGGACAACTCAGCGCCACCCGGTCACCGGGCCGGATCCCCCGTTCCACGAGCAGGTTGGCGACCTGGTTCGCGGCGGCGTCGACCTGGGCGTAGGTGAGCCGCGTCGGGCCGAGGACCAACGCGTCACGGTCCGGGTGCGTACGGGCGGAATCCTCGAGCAGGACCGACAGGTTCAGCATGACACCTCCGAAGGTGCGGGTCCGGGCCGAGCGGCGGAGGGCTGCTCGGCCCGGCCCGGGACGGGTGGGACTCCTACGGTTCACGCGCGGTTCGGGCGCCGAAGCGGTGGGTGCGGTCGTCGGCGCGGCGCACCGCGACATCATCGTCCTCGGAGCGGATCACCGCTACAGGGCCCGCCTTCAACTCTCCTGCCGCGCGCCCACGCGTTCACGCGTCGCCCTTCGAACGGAGGAACCGCGCCGTATGCGGCCACCGTCATTCCGACGGGCCAGGCACGGATGCAGTCGGCGGGATGCCCGGTGTTCAGTGGGGAACGTGCCCCGGCGCCCGACTGATCGTCCGGTACCCGCACGCGGCCCGGTGTGATCCGGGCCTTCCATGGGGGGAATCGCACTCTGGAGACTTCCGATGAGCAAGGAACAGGCCAAGCCCGGCACCGAAGCGTCGACGATGAGCGGCGAGGCGATGAAAGTCCGGCACGGCCGGGTGACCGATCCGGCGTCCCGGGCGGCGCTCTACATGCCCGAGTGGATCGCCAACGAGATGGAGTCGGGCAAGTTCTTCCCGGCCACTCAGGGCGGTCTCGCCGACCCCGTCGCCCCCGACGACGTCCGGAACGACATCCCGCCGATGGACGGGCGGATCGCGAGCGCCAACCGCAAGGACGCCACGCAGCTGGACGAGCCGATGGACCCCGACGGCCGGGAGTGGCGGAGCCACGAGGTCGTCCCGGGCCAGTCCCTGGCCGTCGTGTGGAACTACGCCATGGCCCACAAGACCCGCCGGTGGAACTACTTCATCACGGAGGCGGACTGGGACCCGGCCAAGCCCCTGAGCAGGGCGCAGTTCGAGCCGAAGCCGTTCCACAGCGTGGAACTCACCTGCCAGCCGTACTGGTCCTGCGGCGAGGAGCTCAACCCGCCGATCCCGACCACGCACACCATGGTGCTGCCCACCCGCACGGGGCACCAGGTGCTCCTCGCGGTGTGGGAGGTCGCCGACACCGCCCGGGCCTTCTACCAGGTCATCGACCTGAAGTTCACGGGGACGCCGAGGTAGGCGGGAACAGGCCGATCTGCCCGCCACCTCGAAGCCGGGCACCTCTCCACCGCGCCCCCTGCCCGTCGACGGGCAGGGGGCGCGGCACTGCCCGTCGGGCCGGGGTCCGGCGAGCGTGGCCCGACGGCCGTCAGGGCGGCGCGGTGTCAGCCCTGGCAGAGGCCGCGGGCGTAGTCGACGGTCGCGGCGGCCTGCGAGTACTGCCACTGCGGGGCGAGCAGCTGCTGGTCGAGCTGCGCGGCGGCGGCGCGGTTCTCGACGACGTAGCCGAAGTCCTGCAGCCAGGCCGGGTAGAGGTTCTTGGAGCCGATGAAGAAGGCGGATCCGTCGACCGAGACCAGCTTGTGGTGCAGCGCGTAGGGGTGGCCGTCGGCCCAGGTCGGGGTGGCGGCGGCGCGGAAGGGGGCGAGCTGGAGGTTGTGGCACATGGTCGCCTTCGCCTGCGCCGGGTCGCCGAGGCGGGCGGTGAGGCGGGCGGCGAGGGTGTCGCTGATCTCGTTCAGGGACTTGATCTGCGAGTAGCCGCCGCTGCCGACCGTGCCCCGGTTGCCGGGGTCGCTGACCACGATGCGGACCTTGACGCCGTCGGCCATCTTGGCCGCGAGCAGGTCGAAGAGCCGCACGTCGTAGCGGGGCAGCGGCGGGCAGGTGCCGGTCACGTCCTGCTGGGAGATGTCGATGCGGCTGCCGGCGCTCGCGATCAGCGTGCGCAGGGCGGCCTCCTCCGGGTTGACGCTCGCGTAGTCGCGGTCGGCGTTGGTGTTGTCGTGCAGGCCGATCGGGCCGCACTTGACGTCGTCGGCGGCGGGCACCGGGTCCGGGCGGTAGGCGGAGGCGGAGTCCTTGTCGCGGATCCCGACGCCCAGGCCGCCGACGGCGATCACCGGCACTCCGCCGGTGGCGGGCACCTGAGCGGCCGACGGGTTGCGGCGCCGCTCCAGGTCGGGGGTGCAGGTGGCGCCGTGGGAGGAGGCGAACCAGGCGGCCGAGAACACCCCGGTGTTGCGGCAGGTCCAGTCCCACAGGGTGTCCAGGTAGGCGCCGGCGGAGGCGGCGGCCGGGCCGTTCAGCGCGAGGTCGACGTCGGTGACCGGGTGGGCGGTGTCGAGGTAGTCGTTCTTCCAGTTGTTGATCCCGCCGGTGATGACGCTCTGCCCGTCCACGACCAGCAGCTTGGAGTGGTTCCAGGAGAACGCGGTCTTGGCGGTGGTCATCGCGGCGACCTCGAGGGTGACCCGGCCGGCCGCGTCACCGAGCTTGGCCACCAGCTCGTCCCGGTACTTCGACGGCAGCGCGGTGATGTTGTACAGCGGCGCGGCCCCGGCGAGGATCCGCACGTGCGGCGCGTTGCCGGCGGCCACCGAGGCCTTGAGGCCGGCCACGATGGCGTCCTGGAACGCGCCGTCCGGGAACGGTGCGAGCGTCGATATGTCGACGGTCCGGGTGGCGCGCGCGATGTTCTCGCGCATGGTGTCGAGCAGCCGGCGGGTGCCGGTGCGCTCGGTGCAGGAGGGGTCGCCCCAGCAGCCGGGGGTCTGCAGCAGCCAGCCGCCCGGGTCGTCGGCCGGCGCGTCGAGCCGGTTGCCCGCCGTGCGCTGCCACACCGTCCCCTCCAGGCCGGGGGACACCTGACGCAACGCCTGTTCCACCGCGTCCAGGTGCGGGGTCGCGTCGGCTTGCGCGGCCGGCACGGGGGCCGACACCGTCGTCGCCGGGGCCGGGACCGGGGCGGGGGCCGGGTCGGCGAACGCGGGGGCGACGGGCAGCGCGCAGACGGTGGCGACGAGGGCCAGCGCCGATCCGGCAAGACGGCGTCCGGAACGGCGGGACTGGTGATCGAGCACGTACAGGTCCTTCATGAGGGGCCGGGGATGTTCACCCGAGCGACATCGTTGGATTACCCAAGAGTAACCTGATGTGATGTCAGGATCCTGCCAACGTACCGGCGCCACAGCTCGGAGCGGCCGGCCGCCCGCGCGGGAACGACCGCGCCCCGGACCGGAGTTGGCCGGCCCGGGGCGCGATCGGATTTTTCCCGCGGAGATCGGAATTCCCCGGTCGGGACCGGAATCCCCCGGTGGAGGTCGGAGTCCGGTCAGCCGTCGGTCTCCGCGGACGGCAGGTAGGCGCCGGGCACGTCGTTCGGCGCGTGGATCCCGGTCTCGCCCGGGTACGGCATGGTCCAGTTGTGCGTCTGGTACCAGACCAGGTGCTCCATCTGCGCCGGGTTCGCGTGGTCCGGCACCGCGTTCGGTCCGGTCAGCCGCTGCTGCGACTTCCAGGCCTCCCACTGGGCCGCGACGGCCTGCTCCGCCGCCGGCGGCGCGGTCGTGGCGGGCACCGCCGCCGCGCGGAGGTCCTGCGCCCCGGGCACGTCGACGCCGCACGGGGGCGGTGTCTTCAGGCCGTCGGTCAGCGAGGTCCGGTTGGGCACCGCCGTGTACGGCGTGTAGTCCGGTGTGCGGGTGAAGGCCGTGGCCATCGGGCTGGCCGCGCTGTCCTTCTGGTTCATCGGGCGGATCCCGAGGATCTGCTCGATGGTGCGGACCATGGTGATCTGCGTGTAGTAGCGGCTGTCGACGGCCCCGTGCTGCGCCCACGGGCTGATGATCTGGATCGGCGCGCGGTGCCCGTCCACGTGGTCGAGGCCCGCCTGGGAGTCGTCCTCGACGACGAAGACCGCCGAGTCCTTCCAGTACTCGCTGTGCGAGATCTCGTCGACGATCTTCCCGGTCGCCAGGTCGTTGTCGGCGACCTGCGCGGCCGGGCCGGCCGGACCGCCGGTGTGGTCGCTGGACAGCCACAGCATGTTGAGGTCGGCCGGGCCGTTCTGCTCGAAGTCCTGCTTCCAGATCTGGTACCGGTACAGGTCCGGCACGCTGGTGTCGAACTTGGGGAAGCCGGGCACCGACACGCTGTTGAGCGACGGGATCGGCGACGACGAGTTCAGCGTGTACGCGCTGCCCTGGCCGCTCCCGTCCATGGACTTGGCGTCGCAGTACAGGTTCTGCCAGCTCGCGTCGGCCGGCTTGGTCAGGAACTGGTGGAACTCCCCGAAGTCGCGCACCGTCCGGCCCGCCGCCTGCGCGCCCGTCCACAGGAAGCCCGTCCGCTGGTGGCCCAGCGCGTCGTCCTCGGTGTCGTAACTGCGCTCGTACTCGCCCGCCGAGGACTCGGTGTACTCCGGATTGTCGGCCTGCATCAGCCAGTTGTGGCCCTCGGCGGAGTTCGTGCCGATGTCGTAGGTGTTGTCGTAGAGCCCGAACTGCTCGGCCAGCGCGTGCTGGTTCGGCGTCACGTTCACGCCGAACTGGGCCAGCTTCGGATCGCCGTTGGCCTTCGCCACGTCGCCGAAGAGCTGGTCGTAGGTCCGGTTCTCCTTGACGATCAGGAAGACGTGCTTGATCGGCGAGGGATCGCCGATCCGGTTCGGGACCGGCACCGCCTTCGCCTTGTGGCCGTTCGCCGTCCTGACCGCGCCGTTGGTCCAGCCGTTCTGCCGGAAGACGTCGGCGGTCCGGGAGCGGATCTCCCGGTCGCCGGGCAGGGTGAACTGGGTCAGGCTGGAGGTGGTGTCGTGGGTCTTGTGCGCGCCGGTGCTGTCTGGCCGCCGCGCGTCGATGCCACGGGTGTTGGAGACGACCACCTTCGAGCCGACCGTGGCGATCTCCGCCGGGAAGTAGTCCGTCGGCAGCAGGCCGACGTAGCCGACCGGCTCCTGCGCGCCGGTGAGGCGGTAGACGGCCACCGCGTTGGCGCGGCCCAGGGTGACCAGCAGCCGCCCGTCGTCGGTGAGCGTCACCGCGGTCGGCTCGTAGCCCACCGAGGCCTCCGGCCACGGCTTGGTCGAGACGGTCTGGACGACCCTGCCGTGCGCGGTGTCGATCACCGACACCTCGTCGCTTCCGGTGTCGGTGACGAACAGGACGCCGTTCTTGGCGTACACCGCCGTCGGGTGCAGGCCGACGGCGATGGACCGGACGGCGGCGGCCGGGTCCGCGAGGTCGATCACGCTGACGGTGCCGGTGGTCGTGGCACCGGTCGCCGGATCGGCCGGCACCTGCGTGCCGTAGGAGTTGAGCGTGTCGTCGTCGGCCGTGGCCGCGCGCCCGCCCTCGTTGGCCACGTACAGCTGGTGGCCGACCCGCGCGATGCCGCGCGGGGCGTTGCCCACCGTCCAGCTGTGCCGGATCGCGCCGCTCGCCGCGTCGATGGCGACCACCCGGTTCTGCCCGTTGACCGCCGCGTACACCGTCGAGCCGTCGGCGGAGAAGACCGCCCCCGACGCCAGCGCGTGCTGGTCGCCCTCGGCCGGGATCGGCACCGCCACCGGGGCGGCCAGGGTTCCGTCGGCGTTCACGGAGAACCTGGTGTAGCCGTCGAGCCGGCCCAGCCACAGCTGCTTGCCGTCCGGCGAGTACACCGGGGACTCCTGGCCGACCGCACCGCTGGGGATGCGCAGTTCGTCCACCGCGGCGGTGCCGACGCGCTGCCGCACCTTCCCGGTCTTCAGGTCCACCACGACCAGCGCCGCGTCTCCGTCGGCGACCGAGGCCGCCAGGTGACCGCCGTCCGGGCTGACCGCGGACCCCATCAGTTTGCCGTCGTCGACCACCGACCGGCTGCCGTACGGGGCGAGGTACTGGTCGCTGGAAATGACCTGGCCGTCGGCGGTGACCTGGCCGACCTGGTCCGTGCCGAACTGATGGGTGGTCGCGAAAGCCGTGCCCGTGGCCACGGCCACCGCCGTGACGCAGGCCGTGACGAGTGTGGCGCGGCGGCCCGCACGGCGGCCGCGAAGGACGAAGTGCTCCTTCTGGGAACGTCGACGACGCGTTACCTGCATGGCGTCAGCCCTTCCTTGGGTTAGGTGGGTTCGGTGCGATCGGCGGGTTCGTTCAGGTGGAGAGCAGGTCGACCTGGCCGTCGAACTGCCACAGCGGATTCGGCGCGTCCCCGGACGGGGTCCGCACCAGGAAGTAGCCGTTCACGTCCTTCGGCCCGTCCCCGTCGGCCATCAGCCGCCCGTCCGAGGCCACGTCGAGCTGGTAGATCGCCGTCCCCGGCGCGTCCGTACCGGGCAGGTGCCAGGTGACGACACAGCGCCAGTCGTTGCCCGGCCCCTCCGGGTCGACCTGGCCGCCGCTGCGGTCGCACGCCGCCGTGACCCGCAGCTGCTCCTCCGTGACGGCCGGGCGGTGCAGTTGCTCGGTCTGCAGCCGGTACAGGTGCGCGAACACGGTGGCCACCGACCGCTGCACCTTCGCCTGCGAGATCCCCGAGCCCGTCGAGGGCGTGGCCGCGGCGACCGCCCCGAAGGTCAGCGCGAGCAGCCCGGCCAGCGGCAGCACTCCGAAGGCGAGCGCGCGGCGCCCCACGCCGTCCTCGCTGCCGGTGGTGAAGTCCCGCCGTACGAACAGCAGGTAGGCCGCCCCGGCCGCCACCGCGGCCCAGACCAGGCTGACCGCGACGGCGACCAGCAGCTCGTCGAGCCGTACGGGGCCGGCGAACAGCCCGTTCCAGGACACGAAGGCGTAGCCGGGCAGTGCCAGGCGCAGCGCCACCGGCAGCGGCAGCATCTGCGCGAGCTGCATCGCGACCGCCGCCACCGCGGGGACGAGCAGCCCCATCGGCGAGCGCCCCAGCAGTACGGAGCCGAGCAGCCCGAGCGCGGCCAGCGCCAGCGTGGGCGCCAGCGCGCACCCCCACGCCAGCAGCACGCTCCCGGCCGCGTCCGCCGGCGACAGCGGGTGCCCGTCGACGCCGACCAGCGGACCGTTCCCGACCGCCGCCAGGCCACCGACCGTGCCCGAGGCCACCAACCCGGCCACCAGCAGCACGATGACGGTGGTGCTCGCCAGCGCCTTCGCCGCGAAGATCCGCCGCGGCGAGCGGACCGTCACCAGCAGGTGCCGCCAGGTCCCGAGCCGGTCCTCGGCCGCGAACACGTCACCCGCCACCACCGAGGTCAGCAGCGGCAGCGCCCACGAACCCGAGAACCCCAGCACGACCAGCGGGCCGGCCCAGCCCGTGGCGTGCATCCAGCGGCCGAACAGCGTGTCGGACGGCAGCGTCCCCTGCTGCGCCACCGCAGCCACGAACAGCCCCGGCCCGATCCAACAGGCCAGCATCAGCAACCGGATCCGCCACTGCGAGACCAGCTTCACCAGCTCGAAGCGGTACACGCGGCGCACCGGCACCCGGCTCGCGTCGGGTACGGCACCGACGCCCACGACGGCCGTGCTCACGGCTTCCCCTCCTCCTGCCGCCCGGTCAGGGCGAGGTACGCGGCCTCCAACGGCGGCACCACGGGCGCGACCTCGCGCACCCGCACCCCGGCGCGCACCAGCGCGGCCACCAACTCCTCGACGGCCGGGCCCGACGCGCGCACCACCAGCGCCCCGGCCCCGCCCGACGTCCCGCCCCGCGACCCGGCCTCCGTCACCGCCCGCACCCCCGCGACCCCGGCGGCCACCCGGCGCGCGGCCCCGGGATCGGAGGTGAGCAGGCGGTGGTCCGACGCGCGGCTCTCCGCCACCAGCCCGCCCAGCGGGCCGGAGTAGCGGACCCGCCCGGTCCCGAGGATCGTGACCTCGTCGCACAGCGCCTCGAGGTCGTCCATGCGGTGACCGGACAGCACGACGGTCACCCCGTCGTCCGCGAGCCGCCGCAGCGCCCCGTGCACATGCTGCTTGCCCGCCGGGTCCAGGCCGTTGGACGGCTCGTCGAGCACCAGCAGCCGCGGATCCGTGAGCAGCGCCGCCGCCAGCCCGAGCCGCTGCCGCATCCCCAGCGAGAACCCGCGGACCCGGTCGTCGGCGACCTCCGTCAGCCCGACCTCGGCCAGCACCTCGTCGATCCGCCCCGCCTCCGTGCCCGGCCCGCGCAGCGCCGCCAGCGCGGCCAGGTTCCTGCGCGCGGTCAGCGACGGGTACAGCCCGGGCCCGTCCACGAACCCGGCCACCCCGGGCGGCGCCGCCGACACCCGCCCGACCGGCCGGCCCAGCACCTCCAACTCGCCGCCGTCGGCGACGGCCAGCCCGAGCAGCAGCCCGAGCAGCGTCGTCTTCCCCGCGCCGTTCGGCCCGGCCAGCCCGTGGATCCGGCCGGACGCCAGCTCCAGGCCGACCCCGTCGAGCGCCACGACGTCACCGAAGCACTTCGTCAAAGCTCGTGCGCGTACGGCCGGTTGAGTCTCGTTCATAGCCCCTTCTCGCAGTTCCCCAGGGAACGTAGGGCCATGACGGGGCACAGTCAGGAGCGGGCGCTTGAACACCGGTGGAACATCCGGCAGGTACGCCGTGGAGGCCACCGCGGAGAACGGCCGGGAGCGGCCCGGCCCTCGACGCGGCTCAGTCCTCCCCGGGCCGCCCGCGTTGCGTCTACCCCTCCTCCGCGCCCAACCCTATGGTGAGTGCATGGTTATGGCACCAGCCGAGGACGTCGGGCCGTTCGGCGACGGCGCGTGCGCCGGGAACCGGATTGCTGAGGCCGACCGCGGGATCGAGCGCTACCTGGACCGGCTCTGCCCGCCCGCCCCCGGCGGACTGGCCGTGTGGCTCCCGGACGGGCACGGCGGCGGTCTGTCGGCCGACACCGCGCACGCCCTCGACCGCCGCCTGCACCAGGCCCTCGCCGAGCCCGTGCGGCACATGGTGGACGCGGGCGGGCAACGGTGGCGTCCCACCCTGCTGATGCGGATCGTCGACCTGCTCGGCGGCGACGGCGACCGCTTCGGCGTCCTCGCGGCCGCCCTGGAACTCGCCCACACCGGCTCCCTGGTCGTCGACGACATCCAGGACGGATCGACGATGCGCCGCGCCAAACCGGCCGCACACGCGGTGTACGGCCTGCCCGCCGCCCTGAACGCGGGCACCTGCGCCTACTTCGCCTTCGACCGGGCCATCGGCCTGTGCGCCGCCGACGACCCGGCGCTGCAGGGCCGGATGCGCGAAGCCCTGCTCGCGGCCCTGCGGGCGGCCCACGCCGGACAGGCCCTCGACATCCAGGGCCACCACCCCGAGCTGGACCGGGCCCTGGCCGCCGGCGACAACGGCCCGCTGCTGGAGCTGGTGCTCGCCACCCACCGGCTGAAGTCCGGTGCCCTGGTGGGGGCGTGCTGCCAGATCGCCGCGATCGCCGCCGACGTCGGCCCGGCCCTGAACCGGGCACTGCTGGACTGGGGGTCCGCGATCGGCACCGCCTACCAGATCGCCGACGACGTCGCCGACCTGCGCGGCGTCACGGGCGAGGACGGCACCCTCACGAAGCACGTCGCCGAGGACCTGCGCAACGCCAAGGTGACCCTGCCACTGGCCCACGCCGTCACCCTGCTCCCCCGCCCCACCGCCGAGGCCCTGTGGACCACGATCCGCGACGGCGACGCGGCCGAAGCCGACATCCACGAAGCCCGCCACACCCTGCTGGCGTGCGGCGCCGTCGATGCGAGCGAACGCGACGCCGACCGGCTGTGCGCCGACGCCTGGCGGGCACTCGAACCCCTGCTGCCACCCGGCCCGGACACCGCCCGCCTCCACGCCATCGGCCGCGGCGCCGTACGCGCCCGCCGGATCGCCTGACCCGGCTCCTGCTGTCGCCCGTACGGACGTGGGGCGCCTGTGAGAACGTCAGGACGTTCCGGAATCCGCGGTCAGCGCCGTCAACAGGGGTGCCAGGAAGCGCTGTTCGAGCCTGCCCGGTGGCAGCCGCTCGGGTTCGACGTAGCTCTGCGCCAGGCCGCCCTCGCGGATCGCGATCAGCAGGCGGGCGACTTCGTCGGGGTCCGCGGTGAGGGTGCGTCCGGCCCGGGCCAGGTGGTCGGTGAGGGCACGGGCGAGTTGGGCGCGCAGCCGGGCGTCGTGCTGGGCGAGCACCCAGGCGGCCTGGGGGTCGCGGATGGCGTGCAGGGTGAACTCGGTGGTGACCAGGTACCAGTCGCGTTCGGCCGGTTCGACCTCGCAGAGGACGTCGACCAGGGCCTGCACGGTGAGGTCCTCGGTGGTGATGGAGTCGACCAGTTCGGTCATCCGCCGGACGATCCGGTCGCTGTGCGCGTCGAACAGCGCGAGGAACAGTTCCTCCTTGCTGCTGAAGTTGGAGTAGAACGCGCCTCGGGTGTAGCCGGCCCGCTCACAGATCTGCTCGATGGTGGCGGCGCGGAACCCGTGCGCGGCGAAGGTCTCCAGTGCGGCCTGGAGCAGTGCCGCACGGGTGCGCGGACGTCGCTTGGTCTCACCCTTGGGCATCGGTGGCGTCCCGGTTCGGTCGGATGGCGGCCGGTCGGATCCAGCGGTTCCGGCAGATCTGTCAGTTCCATCAGACCGGTCGGCTTCATCGGATCCATTGGCGTATCGGATACATCATTGTATCTTCTGGGCCATGAGCACCCCACCGCCTTCCGGCGCGGGCAACCCGCTGCCCGCCGCGCTCGCCGCCGCCGTCGGACCGCTGCCCGCCGGAGTCACCCTGCCGCTGCCGCCGAGCTTCGATTCGGTGGCGGACGAGCGCCGCTACCGCAAGGAACAACTCGCCGCCGGCTTCCGGCTGTTCGGCCGGTTCGGCTTCTCCGAGGGGGTGGCCGGGCACATCACCGTGCGCGACCCGGAGCACCCCGACCGCTTCTGGGTGAACCCGTTCGGGATGCCCTTCGGCATGATCAAGGCCTCGGACCTGATCCTCGTCGACCACGAGGGCACCCTGCTGCACGGCAACCGGCCGGTGAACCGCGCCGCGTTCGTGATCCACTCCCAGGTGCACGCGGCCCGCCCGGACGCGATCGCGGCCGCCCACGCGCACTCGCTGCACGGGAAGGCCTTCTCCAGCCTCGGCATCACGCTCGACCCGCTCACCCAGGACGCCTGCGCGTTCTTCGAGGACCACGGGCTGTACAGCGACTACCGCGGCGTGGTGAACGAGGTCGACGAGGGCAAGCGGATCGCGGCCGCGCTCGGCGCGCACAAGGCGGTGATCCTGCAGAACCACGGACTGCTGACGGTCGGCCGGTCGGTCGCCGAGGCGGTCTGGTGGTTCGTCACGATGGAACGCTCCTGCCAGGCCCAGCTGCTCGCCATGGCGGCCGGGACGCCCAAGCACATCGACCGGGAGACGGCGCTGATCACCCGCGGGCAGATCGGCAGCCACCTGGCCGGCTGGTTCCAGGCGCAGCCGCTCTTCGAGCAGATCGGCGCGACCGACCCGGACCTGGTCGACTGACCCCGCCTCGCCCCCGTCTCCCATCCCCCGAACCCGTCTCCCATCCCCCGAACCGCCGGCTGCCAGAAGGACGCTACGAGTGAGCAAGGAACCACGGATCGCGGTCTTCGGCGCCGGCAGCATCGGCTGCCACCTCGGGGGCATGCTGGCCGGCGCGGCAAACGTCACGCTGATCGGCCGGCCGGCCGCGATGGCCGCCGTCGAACGGGACGGGCTGACGCTGACCGGCCCCGGCCACGCACGGCGGGAGGTGCGCGAGCTGACCGTCGCCACCGACGCGGCCGCCGCCGCGACGGCGGACTACGTGCTGGTGACCGTCAAGTCCGCCGACACCCGCGCGGCGGCGCGCGAGCTGGCCGGGCGGCTGGCGGCCCACGCGGTCGTGATCAGCTTCCAGAACGGCCTGCACAACCCCGAGGAGCTGCGGGCGGAGCTGCCGGGCCACCGGGTGCTCGCCGGGATGCTCCCGTACAACGTGCTGCGCAGCGGTCCGGCCGCCGTCCACCAGGGCAGCGGGGGTGCGCTCATGGTCGAGGACGCCCCGGCGGCCCACCGGTTCGCGGCGGCGGCCCGGGCCGGCGGGCTGAGTCTGGCGCTGCGCGCGGACATGCCCGCCGTGCAGGCCACGAAGCTGCTGATGAACCTGAACAACGCGGTGAACGCCCTGTCCGGACTGCCGCTACGCGAGGAGCTCGGCGCCCGGGCGTACCGCGCCTGCCTGGCCCGGTGCCAGCGGGAGGCGCTCGCCGCGTTCCGGGCGGCCGGGATCACGCCCGCCCGGCTCGGCCCGGTGCCACCGCGCTGGATGCCCCGGGTGCTCGGGCTGCCCGACGCGCTCTTCCGGCGGGTGGCCGCCGCCAGTCTGCGGATCGACGCCCGGGCCCGCTCGTCCATGTGGGAGGACCTGCAGCGCGGCCGACCGACCGAGATCGATTCACTGCAGGGCGAGGTGATCGCGCTCGCCGCGCGGAACGGCCTGGCGGCACCGGCCAACGCCCGGCTGGCCGCGCTGGTCCGCGAGGCCGAGCGGGCCGGTCCGGGCGGCGCGCGGCGGTGGTCGGGCCCGGAACTGCTGGCGGCACTCGACCCGCGGGATGCTTGACAAGCTCAACCTTTCAGGCCTAGCGTCGCCATCGTTATTTCATGCGATGAACCATTGGGGCGCGCAAGCCCTCCCAAGGCGCCGCGAGGCCCGCACTCCCCGGAGACACGTTCATGACCCCGCACGACCACAGCACGGCCGTCAGCGCCGAGACCACCCGCTTCGTCGCCGCCGTCCGGCACGCCGACCCGTCGCTCCCGGTGCCCAGCTGCCCCGGCTGGACCCTCGCCGACCTCGTCCGCCACGCCGGCAGCGTGCAGCGCTGGTTCACCGTCCTGCTCCGGCAGCGGATCCAGGAGCCGCCGCGCAGCCGCGACGTCGACCTGCAGCTGCCCGAACGGGCGGAGGACTACCCGGCCTGGCTGGCCGAGGCCGCCGAGCAGGCCGCCCAGGCGTTCGCCGAGACCGACCTCGACGCGCCGATGTGGGCCTGGGGCGCCGACCAGCACGCCCGGTTCTGGGTCCGCCGGATGCTGTTCGAGACCCTCGTCCACCGCGTCGACGCCGAACTCGCGCTCGGCCTCACCCCGGACATCGACCCGGCCCTCGCCGCCGACGGCGTGGCCGAGTTCCTCACCAACCTGCCCTTCGCCGCGATCTTCGCGCCCAAGACCGCCGAGCTGCGCGCCGACGACCGGACCGTCCGCTTCGCCAGCACCGACGGCGAGGGCGACTGGCTGGTCCGGCTGCGCCCCGACGGCTTCGCCCTCGCACAGGAGGCCGCGGACCCGGCCACCGCGGACGCGACCGTCCAGGCCACCGCCGCCGACCTGCTGCTCATGCTCTACGGCCGGCTCGACCGCAGCGCCGACCGCGTCGACGTGTCCGGCGACGACGCGCTGCTGGCCCACTGGTTCGCCAACTCCGCCTTCTGACATCCACGAAAGCACCCCGGCCGGCCAACGAGGCGTCCGCCGAACAGGCGACGCGTGACTCGCGACGGCCGGCAGTGGACGCTGACGTGCTACGCGGCGAGGCGTGACCGGACCCGGTTTTTCCGGGTCCGGTCCCACGGACGTCGGGTGGATCAGGCCGTCGCGGCGAGGGTGCCGTCGAAGGTGGCGGCCGCGAGGCCGAAGGACAGGGTCATCCCGATGCCCGAGGTGACCGAGATGGCGCGGACTCCCGGTGCCAGGTCGCGCACCAGCAGGGGGCCGCGGGGGCTGCTGGCGTAGACGCCCTGCCAGCGTTCGAGGATCCGCAGGCGTTCCACGCCCAGGACCCGGGCGACCGCGCCGGTCAGCAGTTCGTGGGTGTGCTCGTCGATGAACGGCGGGGTGGTGGCGTCGTAGTGGTGCGAGTCGCCGAGCAGCACCGTGCCGTCCGGGAGGCGGGCGAACATCACGTTGGCACCGATCTCGAGCAGTTCGGCGCTGTGCCCCTGGACCTCCTCCCGCAGCCGGGCGGCGGACGCGCGGGTGGTGAAGGCGTCGTAGCGGAGCATCGACGTGGCCGTCAGCACCGCGGAGTCGGTGCGGAAGCCGGCCGGGGCGGCGGCCCGCGCCATGGTGAGGCGGCAGCGCTGGATCTCGTGGTCCTCGGCGATGTCGGGGAACAGGTAGTCCAGGTCGTGGCCGACGCAGATCAGGATCCGGTCGCCGTGGACCGGGCCGCGTGTGGTGTGGACCGTCCCGGGTTCGACGCCGGTGACGGCGGTGCCCCACAGGACCCGGCCGCGCGGCTGTTCGGCCACCCAGCGGGCCAGGCCGGGCGCCGCCTCGCGCGGGTTCACCCGCAGGTCGGCGGGCAGGAGCGCGCCGCCGGCCAGGTCGCCCGCGTCGCCGTCCGCGCGCCCGAGCAGCGACGCCGTCTGTGCCGCGGTGCGCAGTTCGACGGCGTCGCCGCCGCGCTCGGCGCGCAGTTCCTCCAGCACGGCCGCCTCGGTCGCCGACCGGGCCACCACCAGGGTGCCGGCCTCCGCGGCCCAGATCCCGGCGGCCTCGGCGGCGCGCAGCCAGCCGGGCCGGGAGCGCTGGGCGAGGGCGAGCAGGTCGCCGTCCTGGGCGCTGATGCAGCAGTGGCCGAAGTTGCGGACCGAGGCGCCGACGGGCTGCCGGTCGCGGTCGACGACGGTGACGGACAGCCCGCTGCTCAGTGCCTCGAAGGCGTGGGCGAGGCCGATGATGCCGGCGCCGACGATGACCACGTCGCTGCGGCCGGGTGTGCCGGGCGTGCACGGACGGGAGGCGGCGGAGGCGGGTGTGGGTGCTGTGCTGCTGCTCATGGCTCCAGATTCCGGGCTCGGCGACCTCAACGTCAAGAGGTGTCTATACAAGTTACCGTCCGTTCATCCGGTCGACGAACACCGGAGGGGAACGGTTGACCTGGGAAACGCCCAGATGGGCCCACCTTGAGAAGTCCCGCCGCCGAGTGTCATAGTCGACTTGTGAAGACAAGTGAGGACCCCCCTCTCCACCAACGACTCGGCGCCGAGTTCCAGCGCCGCATCGAGTCCGGCGAGTGGCCCGAGGGCCGGCCGGTGCCCAGCGAGTCGCAGCTCTGCGCCGAGTTCGGCACCTCCCGCGGCCCGGTCCGCCAAGCCCTCGCCATGCTGCGCCACGAGGGCAGCCTGACCGGCGGACGCGGGAAGCCGCCCGTCGCCCGCCGCACGGCGCCCTCCCAGCCGTTCGGCACCTTCCTGTCCTTCACCCAGTGGGCCCGCAGCATCGGCCGCGAGCCCGGGCAGACGACCGTCGAGGTGGCCCGCCGCCGTGCGTCCCCGGAGGCAGCGGCCCGGCTCGGCCTCGCCGAGGGCGCGCCGGTCGTCGAACTCGTCCGGCTGCGGCTGCTGGACGACGTCCCGGCCATGCTGGAGCGCTCCACCTTCGTCCACGAGGTCGGCCGCATCCTCTTCGACTTCGACCCGGACACCGGGTCCGTCTACGAGGAACTGCTGCGCCGCGACGTCGACCTGCACCACGCCCGGCACACCATCGACGCCGTCGCCGCCGAGCCGCACGACGCCGAACTCCTCCGGGTCGCCGTCGGCGACCCACTGCTGCGCGTGCGGCGGCTCACGACGTCGAGCCGGGGCGTGCCGCTGGAGGACGCCGACGACCGCTACCTGCCCGCCATGGCCACCTTCACCATCGAGAACACCATCGAAGGCCGTACCGTCATCGGCCGCTACCGCACCGAAGAGGACTGACACCGTGATCGAGCTCGCCGCCCTGGACATGGCCGGTACCACCGTCAACGAGGCCGGTGCCGTCTACCGGGCGCTGCGCACCGCCGTCGAACGGACCGGCGTGGCCGTCTCCGAGGCCGACCTGCAGACCTGGATGGGCACCGACAAGCGCGAGGCCATCGCCGCCCTGGTCCGTCTCGGCGGTGGCACCCCGACCCCCGAGCTCGTCGAGGACGGCTACGCGGCCTTCGCGGCGTTCCTGCGCGAGGCCTACCGGGCCACTCCCCCGCAGGCCATCCCCGGCGTCGAGGCCACCCTGGCCGAGCTGCGCCGACGCGGCATCAAGGTGGCCCTGACCACCGGCTTCAGCGACGACGTCGCGTACCCGCTGCTGGAGTCGCTCGGCTGGTCGGTCGGCGAGGGCGGCAACCTCGACGCGGTCGTCACCTCGGACGAGGTCCCGCGCGGGCGCCCGGCGCCGCACATGATCCACCGGGCGATGGAGAAGACCGGGGTCATCGACACCCGCCGGGTGCTGGCCGCCGGCGACACCGTCGTGGACGTCGAGGCCGGCGCCAACGCCGGGGCCGGCGTGGTCATCGGCGTGCTGACCGGGGAGCTCACCCGCGGCGACTTCGAGGGACACCCGCACACCTACGTGCTGGACAGCGTCGCCGACATCCCCTCGCTCCCCGAGGCCCGGCCCACGGCCTGACCCCACCGTCACGACCACCGTACGAGCCGCCGGGGGCACCTCCGCCCCGGCGGCTCGTACGCGCGTCCGCCGTCCCGGGCCCGGCCGTGGCGCTACGCCTGCAGCAGCGCCTGGTAGGCGTGCAGCGGCGCGTCGTCGTCCAGCGGGGCGATCGCGGCGACGTAGCCGTCCGGGCGGACCATGATCCGGCCGCCGTTCGGCAGGCCGTAGCGGGCGGCCGTGTGGCCGTCGGGGTCCTGGAACACGGCGTCGTAGCCCGTCGCGGCGGTGGCGGCGGCACCGACCAGCAGTTGACGCACCGTCACGCCGCTCACCGGTGCGGGTGCCGAGCCGTTGACCGCCACGGTGAGCAGTACGTGCGCGTGCGCTTCGGCGAGCGCCGCGCGCAGCTCCGGGCCGGCCGCGGGGAGGTGGTCGCCGGCGTGCAGTTCGCCGCTGCCCCGGCCCCGGACGACGATCGGGCTCTTCCGGTACGCGACCGCGGTCTCCTCGGTGCGGTCGGCCATCGCCTGGCGGACCGGGGCGAGGCCGGTGAGCAGGTGCATCCCCTTGTTGCGCAGCTTCTGCGCGATCGGGTTGGCGAGGGTGGCGACCCGGGTGAGCGTGCCGGCGAACTGGATCACCTGGGCTCCGACCGGGTGGCGCTCCGCGTGGTAGCTGTCCAGCAGGGTCGGGCCGGCCTGGCCGGTGCTGACGAGGGCGAGCTTCCAGGCGAGGTTGTGGGCGTCCTGGATGCCGGTGTTCATGCCCTGGCCGCCGGCCGGGCTGTGTACGTGCGCCGCGTCGCCGGCCAGCAGGACCCGGCCGACCCGGTACTCGGGCACCTGGGCGTGGTGCACTTCGAAGACGGTGAGCCAGCGGGAGTCGCGGATGCGGATCGGGCGCTCGGCGCGCTCGTCCACCACTTGCCGCAGCCACTCCTGGGTGGCGGTGCGCTCCTCGTCCGTGGGGATGTTCGCGATCAGTCGCAGCCGGTCGCCCTCCATGGGGAAGACCAGCAGCGGGCCGTCGTGCGGCGAGAAGAAGGTGTACATGCTGTGCGGGTCGAGGTCGTGGTCGGCGTTCACGTCGCCCATCAGGAACTTCTCGCCCTTGAACTTCCCGGCCAGGGCACTGCCGACCAGTTTGCGTGCCTGGCTGTGCCCGCCGTCGGCGCCCACCAGCCAGCCGGTGCCGGCCGTCTCCTGGCGCCCGTCGGCGTGCTCCAGCACCACCTGGACACCGTGCTCGTCCTGCGTGAGACCGGTCAGGGTCACCTCGCGCTCGACGGTGACGCCGTGCTCGGCGAGCGCCTTGGTGAGGATGCGCTCGGTCTCGGTCTGCGCGATGGTCACCGAGTACGGGAACGGGCTGTCCACCAGGTCGAGTGCGATCCGGGCGACCACCTCGCCGTCCGCGTGCATCTCCATCCCGGTGGTCCGGACGCCGGCCCGGATCAGCACGTCCACCAGGCCCAGCCGCTCGAACATCTCCAGGCTGCGGGCGTGCACGATGATGGCGCGCGATTCCGTGGTGGGCTCCGCCAGCCGGTCCACGATCCGCACCGGCACCCTCCGCCTGGCCAGCTCCAACGCAGCGGTCAGCCCCACCGGGCCCGCACCTACGACGATGATCGGGTCGCTCATCAGTAGTCCTCAGGTTCGTGCCGACGGCGGATGGACCGGACGGATCGTCAGCCGCGTTGCCTGTCAGCTTGATCGGCGGGAAGCTTATCGATCACCCGTGCGATTTCCATCCCATTTCCACGTACTCGTCGGGGAACGCCACGCGGCGATCCGTTCCGCGGTCTCGGACGCCAGGCCTTACGGATCGCTGACACCGTCCCGTCGCGACGGCCCGGCGGGCAGATCGCCCGGTAGCGTCCCAGGTCATGAGGATTCTGGTCACCGGCGGCGCCGGGTTCATCGGTTCGACGGTCGTGCGCGCTCTGGTCGCCACGGGCCACGAGGTCCGGGTGCTGGACGCACTGCTGCCCGCCGTCCACCCTTCGGGGTCGGCTCCCGGCCTGCCGGCCGGCGTCGACTTCCGGCACGGCGACGTACGGGACGCGGCAGCGGTGGAGCGCGCCCTGGCCGGGGTGGACGCGGTCTGCCACCAGGCGGCGATGGTCGGTCTCGGGCTCGACCTCGACGACGCACCCGCGTACGCCGGCTGCAACGACCTCGGCACGGCGGTGCTCCTGTCCGCGATGGCGCGCGCGGGAGTGCGGAACCTGGTCCTGGCCGGATCGATGGTGGTCTACGGCGAGGGCCGGTACGCGTGTCCGGAGCACGGGACCGTGGCGCCCGGTCCACGGCGCCCGGAGGATCTCGACGCGGGCCGGTTCGAGCCGCCGTGCCCGGCGTGCGGGGCCCCGCTCCGGCCGGGCCTGGTGGCGGAGGACGCACCGGGTGATCCCCGTAACGTGTACGCCGCGACCAAGCTCGCCCAGGAGCACCTGGCCGCCGCCTGGGCCCGCGCCTGCGGCGGATCCGTCCGGACGCTGCGCTACCACAACGTCTACGGCCCGGGCATGCCGCGCGACACCCCGTACGCCGGGGTGGCCTCGCTGTTCCGCTCCGCGCTCGCCCGTGGTGAGGCTCCCCGGGTGTTCGAGGACGGCGGCCAGCGCCGGGACTTCGTCCACGTCGACGACGTCGCGGCGGCGAACCTCGCCGCCCTGGAGGACGTCCGCGGCGGGCTGCCGGGCCGCGCCCGGGCGTACAACGTGGGCAGTGGGGAGGTGCGCACCATCGGCGAGATGGCCGAGGCGCTGGCCGACGCCCACGGCGGACCGGCGCCGGTGGTGACCGGCGAGTACCGGCTCGGGGACGTCCGGCACATCACCGCCGACTCCTCCCGGCTGCGGGCGGAGCTGGGCTGGCGAGCCCGGGTGCCGTTCCGTGCGGGGATGGCCGAGTTCGCCGCCGCGGCCCTGCGGACCTGACTACCCGGGCGCCGCCGGGAGCGCGATCTCGAAGCAGCAGCCTCCGGCGACGTTGTGCACCCTGGCCCGGCCGGAGTGGGCCTCGACGATGCCGCGGACGATGGCCAGGCCGAGCCCGGCCCCGCTGTCCCCGCCCTCTCCGGGATCGCGCCGTGGCGTCCGGGCGGCGCTGCCGCGCCAGCCGGTCTCGAACACGCGGGAGAGGTCCTGTTCCGGGATTCCTCCGCAGCCGTCGGTGACCGAGAGGACGACCTCGTCCACCTCCCGGCGGGCCGAGACCGCCACGACGCCGTCCTCGGGCGTCGAGCGGATCGCGTTGACGAGGAGGTTGCCCAGCACCCGGGTGATCTCGCGGCTGTCCACCTCGACCGGCTCGGCGGCGACCTGGCGGCCCTCCAGCCGGACGCCGCGCCGGCGGGCCAGGGGGTGGGCGCCGGCCAGTGCGTCGTCGACCAGGTCGTAGACGGACACCCGGGACACCGACAGGGACAGCGCGCCGGCCTGGATGCGGGAGAGTTCGAAGAGGTCGTCGACCATCCCGGTGAGCCGCTCCACCTCGGTGCGGATCCGCGTGAGGTACTGCTCCGGCTCGTCGGCCACTCCGTCCTCCAGGGCTTCGGCCATGGCGCGCAGCCCGGCGAGCGGGGTACGCAGGTCGTGGGAGATCCAGGCGATCAGCTCGCGCCGCGAGGCGTCCAGCGCCCGTGCCCGGGCCCGGGACTCGGCGAGCCGGGCGCTGGTCGCGGCGAGTTCCTCACTGAGCTGGGCCAGTTCGAGCCCGAGCGGGTGGTCCGGCGCGGTGAAGCCGGCGTCGCTCCCGACCGTGCGGGCGGCCGCGGTCAGGGCGCGGCTGCCCGCCACCACCTGGCGTCCGAGCAGCGCGGCCGTGAGCAGCGAGACCACGGACGCCATGCCGAGGACGGTTATCACCACCCCAAGGTCGTGCCCGGACAGGAACATCGCCTGGGCGACGGCGAACGTCCCGGAGGTGACGGCGAGGACGGTGACGACGGCCACGCAGAAGAGCGAGAGCGCCACCGAGCGCCGGCGCAGCAGCCGCACGGCCAGCCAGCCGAGCAGGCCGGCGCCGGTGGCGCCGAGCCCCGCGAACAGGGCGATCAGCAGCAGGTCCTTCACGCCGGGCCGTCCGTCTCGTCCGTCTGGTCAGCCTTGTCCGTCTTGTCGGCCATGGGGTCGTAGCGGTATCCGACGCCCCAGACCGTGGTGATCAGTGTCGGTGCGGCGGGATCGTCCTCGACCTTCTCGCGCAGCCGGCGGACGTGGACGGTGACGGTGGACAGGTCGCCGAAGTCCCAGCCCCAGACCCGCTGCATCAGCTCCTGCCGGGTGAAGACCGTCCGGGGGTTCCGGAGGAGGAAGGCAAGCAGGTCGAACTCCCGCAGGGTGAGCAGGAGTTCACGCCCCCTGCGGTCGGCTCGGCGGGCCCGCGGGTCGAGCGTGATGTCCCCGGACACCATCCGCACGGGAGACGGCGCCGGGGAAGCCCCGGCGCGGGAGCGGCGCAGCACGGACTGGACGCGCAGGACGAGTTCCCGCGGGCTGAAGGGCTTGGTGACGTAGTCGTCGGCGCCCAGTTCCAGGCCGAGGATGCGGTCGGCCTCGTCGCCCTTGGCAGTGAGCATGATCACCGGGAGGTCGGCGCCGTCCTCGGTCGCGCGCAGCCTGCGCAGGATCTCCAGCCCGTCGATCCCGGGGAGCATGAGGTCCAGGACCAGGAGGTCGGGCCGGTGGGCGCGGGCCAGGTCCAGGCCTCGGTCGCCGTCGCAGGCCCGGTCGACGTGGTGGCCGGCCCGGGTGAGGTAGCCGGCGACGACCTCGCCCACGGTGAGGTCGTCGTCGATCACCAGGATGCGGGCGGGGTCCGGTGGGCCGGCGGAGGCGGGGCTGTCGTTCACGTCGCCGAGGATACGAGGCGTGGCCGCCGTGGGGTGCCCCACCCTGGTCGACGTTCGTGTTCCGTAAGATCGCGGCTCCGGCCGCACGCCGGTCCCTCCGCCGGCGAGCTGACGTAGGACTTCCGTAAGGGCGCGGTTCGGCCGCCACCGACCCACCCGCCCCTAGCGTGGCCGACGTGACCTCTCCGACTCCCCCGTTGCCGGGTGCCGATGCGACCTCTCCGACTCCCCCGTCGCCGGGTGCCGATCTGATCCTGCCGTGCCTGGACGAGGCCGAGGCCCTGCCTTGGGTGCTGCGGCGCGTCCCCCCGGGCTGGCGGGCGATCGTCGTCGACAACGGCTCCCGCGACGGCTCGGCCGAGCTGGCGCGCTCGCTGGGCGCGACCGTCGTCGAGGAACCGCGACGCGGCTTCGGCGCCGCGTGCCACGCCGGGCTGCTCGCCGCCACCGCCGAGCTCGTCTGCTTCATGGACTGCGACGGCTCGCTGGATCCCGCCCAGCTGCCGCGGGTCGCCGCTCCCGTCCTCGCCGGCTCCGCGGACCTGGTGCTGGGCCGACGCCGCCCCGCGACCGCCGGGGCGTGGCCGCCGCACGCCCGCCTGGCCAACGCGTTCCTGGCGCGCCGGCTGCGGGCGAGGACGGGAGCGCCGCTGCACGACCTCGGGCCGATGCGGGCCGCCCGCCGTGACCGGCTGCTGGCCCTGGGCCTGGGCGACCGCCGCTCCGGCTACCCCCTGGAGATGGTGCTCGCCGCGTCGGCGGCCGGGATGCGGATCGCCGAGACGCCCGTCGACTACCTGCCCCGCGCGGGTCGCTCCAAGGTCACCGGAACCGTGCGCGGCACCCGGCAGGCCGTCCGCGACATGCGGGCCGTCCTGGCCGCACCGGCCCCGACCCTGCTGGTGATCGCCAAATCGCCGGTCCCGGGCCGGGTCAAGACCCGCCTCACCCCGCCCTGCACACCCGAGCAGGCGGCGGCGCTGGCCGAGGCCGCCCTCACCGACACCCTCACCGCCCTCTCCCGGATGCCGGCCGGACAGCGGCTGCTCGTCCTGGACGGCGCCGTCGGCGCCTGGCTCCCACCCGGCTGGCAGGTCGTGCCGCAGGCGGACGGCGGACTGGACGCCCGGCTCGCGGCGGCCTTCGCGGCGGCCGCCGGCCTCGCCCCGGACGCGCCCGCCCTGCTGGTCGGCATGGACACCCCGCAGCTGGACGCCGCCCTCCTCGCCGAGTCCCTGTCACCCGCCCGGCGCACCGGCGTCGACGCCTGGTACGGCCCGGCCGGCGACGGCGGGTTCTGGGCGCTCGGGCTGGCCAGGCCCACCGAGCGGCTGGCCCGGCGGCTGCTCCTGGGCGTGCCGATGTCCACGCCGGACACCGGACGGGCCCTGCTCGACCGGCTGGCGGCGGAGGACCTGACGATCAGCCACCTCCCGGTGGTCACCGACGTGGACACCATCCGGGATGCGCGTCACGTCGCCGCAGAGGCTCCGGACGGCAGGTTCGCGGCCTGCCTCCGATCGATCGGGACCGCCCGGGAGGTGGCGGAGTGACCGTCGCGTCGGAGGCGTGGGTGGACGACCCGTTCGCCGAGGCCGTCCGCGCCGGCCGGGGCCCGTTGTGGCTGCGGGGCGAGGACGGCCGCCGGATCCCGCTCGACGTCGAACGCTGGTGCGCACCGGCCGCCGGAGCGGATCACGGGCTGCTGCTGCGCTGCACCCGGCTGGCCGCGCCGGTGGTGGACCTCGGCTGCGGCCCCGGCCGCCTGGTCGCGGCCCTGCTGGGCCTGGGCGTGCCGGCGCTGGGTGTCGACGTCACCGGAGCCGCGGTGGCCCGGACCAGGAGCCTCGGCGGGCCGGCCCTGCGCCGGTCGGTGTTCGACCGGCTTCCCGCGGAGGGCCGCTGGGGTGGCGCGCTGCTCGCCGACGGCAACCTCGGCATCGGCGGCGACCCGGGGCTGCTGCTGGGCCGCAGCGCCGAGATCCTCGCTCCGGGTGCCGTACTGCTGGTCGAGGTGGAGCCGGCGGAGGTCGACGAACGGATCACCGTTCGGGTCGAGGGCGCCGACGGGCGGGTCGGGCCGCCGTTCGCCTGGGCCCGCTGTGGTGCGACGGCCACCGCCCGGCGCGCCGACCGAGCCGGGCTCGTCGAGACCGAGCGCTGGTCCTCGCACGGCCGGCACTTCCTCGCCTTCCGGAAGGCGGCCCGTCCCCGCTGACGAGGCGTATTTCCGTCACTCCTCGGCGCCCACCGCCACGGCCGCCCGTCCCGTGCGGCGCCGGCGCAGCAGCGGGACCAGGAGGACGACGCACAGTGCCGTTCCGTACGAGAGCTGCTGTGCCTCCTGGCCTCCCGTCAGGTAGAGCGCCTGCCCCGCGGCCGGGACGGCCAGCCACTCCCAGCGGCCGTCGAGTGCGACCATGGCGACCACGAGCAGCCCGTACCACGGGTAGGAGGGCGCGACGAGCAGCAGCGCCGTGCCCGTCACCAGCAGCGCCCCGGCCCACGGCCGGCTCGGGTCGCCCCGGCGCAGGACCCCGACCACCACCACCGCGAGGACCACGGCCGCCGCCCAGGGCAGGAGGCGGTCGGGCAGCACCAGCCGCAGCAGTCCGAACCGGTCGATGTGCCCCTGCTCGTAGCCCTCCTCCCGCAGGTAGCCCGGCAGGTAGCCCAGGACGGAGGTGCCCGAGGCCACCACGTACGGCAGGTAGGACAGCGCGAAGGCACCGAGCGCGGATCCGAGGAGCAGGACGTCGTTGCGGGTCGGACGCCGGGCGAGCAGACCCGACAACGCACCCGGGAGGGCGAGGGCCGGCAGCAGCTTGGCCGCGACCGCGCCGCCCAGGAGGAGCCCGCCGCGGACGGCTCGGCCCCGCACCTCTCGGGCCCGCACCGCGCAGCCCAGCCCGGCGACCGTGAGCAGCACACCGAGCGTGTCCACGTGCGCGTCGTTGACGGCCCACACCGTCACGCCCGGGAACCACCCCCACAGCGCGGCCCGCCACTTCTCCCGGCCCACCGTCAGCAGGAGTCCGGTGGTCGCCACCGCCAGTACCGCCCCGCCGGCCTGTACCCCGCGGATCCCGCCGCCGAACGGGTGCACCGCGACGAACCACGCCTGCGCCACCGGCGGGTAGACGGTGTGCACGGCCGGCCGGTTGATCCGGGTGCAGTCCCCTGCCGTGGTGAGTCGCTCGTCCCAGCCCGCGCACCCGTCTCCCACCGGGAAGAGTCCCGGATCGCGCAACCGCGCCAGCGCCGGATCGTCCGGGGTGTGGGCGTACGGCGAGATCCCGGCCGCCTGCACCCGACCGTCCCAGACGTAACGGTAGGCGTCGTCGCTGGTGCGCGGCGGGGCGAGCAGCCCGACGGCGGCCACGGCGGCGGAGCCGGCCAGGACCAGCGGCACGACCTGCCCGCCGGGCACCTCGCGCAGCAGCAGCACCGCGACGACGAAGAGGGCGACGTCGAGGACGTACCAGCCGGGGAGCGGGAGGGCACCGGCGCGGGCGACGGTCAACGCGAGGGCGGTCACCAGGGCGGCGAGAGCGAGGAGGCAGGGCAGGACGGTACGGGAGGTCACGCCGCCCACCCTCCCACCGGCCCGCCTCCCCGGCCCCGCCGGCGAGGCCGCCGTTCGGAATCCGTAAGCACGTCGGAGCTCCGGCGGGACGTGCCGAGGCGCTTCGATGGGCGGATGGAAACCGAACCCGCCGACTCCGGCGCTCCCGCCCCCCGCCGCCGCCACGACCCGCCGCTGCCCGCTCCCCCGGCGTTCCTGCGTCGCGGGCCGTTCCGGCAGGGGGCTTTCACCTCAGCCCTGCACGAGCCGCGGACCGTGGTCGTCATCGGCCGCTGGCTGGGCGCGGCCCTCCTGGTCTGCTTTCTGACCGGCCTGACCAGCCATCTGCTCCAGGACCCGCCCGGCTGGCTCGCACCGCACCTGCCCGCACGGCCGGTGAACGGCTACCGGGTCACCCAGGGCCTGCACGTGATCAGCGGCCTGGCCGCGATCCCGCTGGCCGGCGCGAAGCTCTGGGCGGTCTACCCCCGGCTGTTCGAGTGGCCGCCGGCGCGCAGCGTGCTGCACGCCCTGGAGCGGCTCGGCATCGCACTCCTCGTGGCGGCCGTCCTGCTGGAGCTGTTCACCGGCCTGCTGAACACCCTTCAGTGGTACCCGTGGCCGTTCCCGTTCCGGCAGACCCACTTCTGGCTGGGCTGGCTGGCCACCGGCGGACTGCTGGTCCACCTGGCCGTCAAGGCGCCGCTCATCGGCGCGCACTGGTGGCGCCGGGCCGCTCCGGTCCTGGCGCAGCGCCGCGCGTTCCTCACGACGACCACCGCCGCCGTCGGTGCCGTCACCCTCGTCACCGCGGGACAGAGCGTGCCCTGGCTGCGCGCCGTGGACCTGCTGGCCCCGCGCCGCCCCGACCTCGGTCCCCAGGGCCTGCCGGTGAACCGCACCGCCGCCCAGGCCGGAACGGTCACGGTGCCCGCCGACTGGCGGCTCCGGGTGGACGGGCCCCGGCCGTACCAGCTCACCCTCCCCGAACTCGCCGAACTCCCGCAGCACTCGGTCGAGTTGCCCATCTCCTGCGTGGAGGGCTGGAGCGCCGTGGCCCGGTGGACGGGGGTCCGGCTCTCCGAACTGGTGCGGCGGGCCGGAGCCCCGCCCGGCTCGGCGGTACGGGTCACCTCGCTGGAGGCCGAGGGGCCGTACCGGGTGATGGAGATGCCCGCACCGTACGTCGACGATCCGCTCAGCCTGCTCGCCCTGCGGGTCAACGGCGACGTCCTGGCAGCGGACCACGGATTCCCCGCCCGCGTCATCGCGCCGAACCGGCCCGGCGTCCTGCAGACCAAGTGGGTCACGCGCATCGAGGTGATCGCATGACCGCCGGGCTCCGGGCTCTGCTCCTGGCCGCCGGCCTCGCCGTGATCGGCTACGGCCTGTACGGGCTGCTCGGCGACCCGTACATCACCGACCCGGTGGAGGTCCTGGTCTGGGCGTTCGGCGGGCTGGTGATCCACGACGGGCTGTGGGTGCCGCTGGTGTGCCTGCTCGGCTCGTCCCTGGTGCGCGGGCCCGTGCTGCGCGGCTGGCTGGTCGTCGCGGCGGCCGTCACCGCCGTCGGCCTGCCGGCCGTCCTGCGCGCCGACGACGACCACGGCAACCCGTCGGTGCTGCCACTGCCCTACCTGCGCAACTGGCTGCTGGTGCTGGCCGCCACCGCCGGTGTCGCGCTGCTGGTCGCGCTCGCCGGACGGTGGCGGCACCGGGACCGGGCCGCCGGGCGCCGGAACCGGGCCGCCAGACACCGGGACCGGGCCGTCAGGCGCCGGTCACCCCGGGAAGACCCGTCGTGAGACCGTCCAGGGCGTGACCGCAGGGGCACTCGCGCACCGCCGGCAGCCGCTCCAGTGCCTTGAACAGCACGGTGCGCAGCCGGTCGACGTTGCGGGCGAAGACCTTCAGCACCTCGGCGTGGGTGACGCCCTCCCCGCTCTCCACCCCCGCGTCGAGGTCCGTGACCAGGGCCACCGAGGTGTAGCAGAGCCCGAGTTCACGGGCCAGCACCGCCTCGGGGTGGCCGGTCATGCCGACCACCGACCAGCCGTTGGCGGTGAACCAGCGCGATTCGGCGCGGGTGGAGAACCGCGGCCCCTCGATCACCACCAGGGTGCCGCCGTCCACCGGCTCCCAGGCCGCGTCGCGGGCCGCGTCCATCGCCGCGTGCCGCCCGGCCGGGCAGTACGGGTCGGCCATCGACACGTGCACCACCCCGGGGACGGTGCCGTCCGGCAGCGGCAGCCCGTCGTAGAAGGTCTGCACCCGCCCCGACGTCCGGTCGACGAACTGGTCCGGCACCAGCAGCGTGCCCGGCCCGTACTCCGGCCGCAGCCCGCCCACCGCACACGGCGCCAGCACCTGCCGCACGCCCAGACTGTGCAGCGCCCACAGGTTGGCCCGGTAGTTGATGCGGTGCGGCGGCAGCCCGTGGCCGCGCCCGTGCCGGGGCAGGAACGCGACCCGGCGCCCGGCCACCTCCCCCACGAACAGCGCGTCGCTCGGCGCCCCGTACGGGGTGTCCACCCGCAGCTCGGTCACGTCGTCCAGCAGCGCGTACAGCCCGGAGCCACCGATCACGCCCACCTCGGCGCTCGGCAGGACGTCCTGGTCGACCGTCATCGCACTCCACCTCTCTTCTCGGGAACAAGCTCCCGGCAACTGTAGGAACGGACGGCGACGGAACCGGCGCGCCGGGCCTTACGAATCGTGAACGTCCCCACGCCGTGCGCGCGACACGGAGGCCCGGCCGGGCCGTCACCCCGGGAGAGCCCTGCCCACCGCACGCACGAAGCGGGGAGTTCGAACGGCGGCGGCACGTCGGTTCACGCTCTCTGGCGGGGAGTCGGGCGCGCTGATCAACGACGCCCGCCGCACCCGGTCACCCCGCCCGAGGGGCCACGGCCCCGGGCGGGCCGCCCACGCGGGACCCCCGGGAGGGAGCCCCGCGTGCGGCTTCGGTACCGGTCGGGTCGCGGTCAGTTGCCGCCGTGGATCAGACGCAGCGAGAAGCTGTCGTCAGTGGGCAGGGACGGCGTGCGGATCTGCGTCACCCCGGTCGCGGCGTCGTAGTACCAGCCCGAGCCGGCCGCGTCGAGTGCGGCCGCCGAGTCGAGCCGGGGCAGCGGGCCGTCGTCGGTGACCACCAGGCGCGGGGCGGGGCGGCCGTGCACGGTGAAGCGGTAGCCCCGCTCGGCCGGCTTGCCGGCGTAACTGCCCTCGCTGGCACCGACGTCGACGGTGGTGACGGCCCGGTTGGTGTGCACGTCGACCTGCTGGGTGGCCGAGGACCCGGCGGTGAACTGCCGGGTGACGCCGTCGTCCTCGTACAGGGTGTAGGAGGAGTCGCCGTTCGCCTGCGGGTAGAGGTCGTAGTCGAGTTCGGAGCGGTCCCGGTTCTCCCAGGAGAGTGTGCCCTTGGGCCACATCGGCACGATCGCACCGCCGCGGACGAACAGCGGCAGGGTGTCGAGCGGGGCGGAGTAGCCGTTGACGGTGGTCGGGCCCTGGTAGGTGCGACCGGTCCAGTAGTCGGTCCAGGTGCCCTCGGGCAGGTAGATGCCGTCGCGCACGCTGGTGTCCGAGTAGACCGGTGCGACCAGGAAGTCGGGCCCGGCCAGGAACTCGTACTTCGCGTTCGGCCCGAGGGCGTCGGTGTCGTGCGGGTACTCCAGGGCGAGCGGGCGGACCGCGCCGATGCCGGTGCGGGTGGCCTCCGCGGACAGGCCATACATGTACGGCAGCAGCCGCTCCTTGAGCTGCAGGTACTTGCGGTTGATGGAGGTGTACGGCTCGCCGTCCAGCCAGGGCTGCTGGTCGCGCTGCTGCTTGCCCGTCATGTCCTTCGCCCAGCCGTCCATGGTCATGATCGCCGGGAGGAAGGCCTTCCACTGCAGGTCGCGGGTGTACATCTTCGGGTCGCGGCGGAAGATCGAGCCGACGTCGCCGGTGTCGTAGGCGATGCCGGACATGGTGGCGCCGGCGTAGGTCGGGATCTGCCAGCGGATGTAGTCCCAGGACAGGCTCTGGTCGCCGCTCCACAGGACGCCGCAGCGCTGCGCGCCGGCCCAGGAGACCGGCAGCCAGACGAAGCCGCGGGCGTCGCTGCTGTCCTCGATGCCGGCCTTGGCCTGGTCGCAGGCGTTCAGCGCGAAGTCGTAGCCGTTGCCGACCCAGGCCACGTCGAGCTTGCGCACCCGCACGCCGGCCTTCACCTCGGCGGCCTGGTCGGGCAGGCCGTTCTGGGTCCAGAGGCCGAGCTGGGCGTGGTCCTTGCGCAGGCCCTGGCCGGTTTGCGCGAGGTTCTCGTAGCCGCAGCCGTAGCCGTCGTTGACCAGCATCCAGCCCAGCGGCATCTGCTGCTGGACGTAGCCGTCGGCGACCTTCAGCGCGTCCAGGGTGTGGCGCTCGCCGCGGTTGGCGTTGTGCAGGTAGCAGTCGGAGTCGCCGGGCTCCAGGCCGTAGACGGGAGGCATGAAGGGCTTGCCGACCAGGGCGGTGTACCGGCCGATCACCGACTTGACGTCACCGGTGAAGTAGTAGGCGTCCAGGCGGCGTTCCTGCTGTCCCGTACGGACGGGCGAGCCGAAGTCGTAGATCCCGGGCGCGAAGGTGTTCCGGAGGACGCCGTAGCCGGCGGTGGAGACGTAGAACGGCTGGGAGTTGTTGTAGCCGCCCTCGTTCCAGTCGAAGCTGTTGGCGACGTGGATGGTCTGGTCGCGGTGCGAGAAGGAACCGTTCTGCTCGCCGCCGCCGAAGAACTGCTCGTCGGCGCCGCGCACCAGGCTCTGCCGCAGTCCGCTGGTGCTCCAGCGCAGCGGGGCGTCCTCCTGCCAGAGGGCGGTGCGGTCGTCGGCCTTGTACAGGCCGAACCGCAGGGGGTGCTTGTAGACCCGCAGCACCAGGCCCTTGGAGCGGATGCCGTAGTACGCGCCGGCGTCGAAGGTGCTGGTGTCGCGCTGGGGCTCGGGCTGCGTGCGGATGATCGTGCTGCCCGCCGGGTCGGTGAGGACGCCGTCCGGGGCGGCGCGCAGGCGCAGCTGGTCGTCGGCGAGGAAGTCGACCTTGGCCTTCAGCGTGCCGGCGGAGACGTCGTAGCTGCCCTGGGAGCCGCCGAAGGAGGTCAGGTCGCCCGCGTCGGCGGTCTGCGGCAGGTAGGCCGTGCCGGTGTACGAGCCGCCGTGGACGTCGTAGGGGACGACCAGGACGCGGTAGCTGCCCGAGGCCTTCGGGATCACCGTGGCCTCCGGGTCGGCGGTGCCCGCGCTGCCGGCCACCTGTTTGCCGGCGGCGTCGTAGATGTAGAGGTCGAAGTCGTCGGTGGGGTTCTGCCAGCGGACGGAGACCGGGACGCCGCCCTCCGGGTTGTCGTCCCAGTAGCCGGCCGGCACGTTCACGGTCAGGTCGAAGTGGTCGCAGACCGCGCCGCCCGGGTCCTGCGCGGCCGGCGGGCAGGAGGCGGGGTCGCCGAGGGTGCCCTTGGCGTACTGCGGGCTCTGCCAGGTGACGCTCTGGTGGCCCTGGTCGAGGACGGCGGAGCCGGGGGTCGCGGCCCGGGCGGGCAGGGCGGGCCCGGCCAGGGCGGTGATGCTGCTCAGGGCCACGGCGAGGGCGGCCCGGCGGAATCGGGGTCGGCGGAGTCGGAGCCGGGTCCGGGTCCGGGTCCGGTGGGGTTCGGGTCGTCGTAAGCGCACGGTGGTGCCTCCGGTCGAGAGCTGGGTGGCTGGCGGGCGAGGAGCAGCAGGCGGCGCCGGGGCGGGGCGGGTCCGGGGCGCGTTCTCAGTCGTGGTGGTCGCGCAGGACGACGGAGCGGGTGAGGTGGCGCGGCCGGTCCGGGTCGCAGCCGCGCGCGTCGGCGACCGCGACGGCCAGCCGCTGGGCCCGGACCAGGTCGGCCAGCGGGTCCAGGTCCGTCGCGGCGTCGCCGGACCCGGCGACGAGCAGGCCGCCGGCCCGGGCGATGTCCTCGGTGAGCCCGGCGGGCAGCGGGCCGAAGGCCCAGGCGACCCGGCCGGGCGCGGCGATGGCGATCGGCCCGTGCCGGTACTCCATGGCCGGGTACGCCTCGGTCCAGGCCCCGGCCGCCTCGCGCAGCTTCAGCCCGGCCTCCAGCGCCAGCCCGTACGTCCAGCCCCGGCCGAGGAAGGTGAACTGCTCGGCGCCGCTCACTGCGGCGGGCAGCGGCTCCGCGACGGCCCGTTCGGCGTCGCGCACCGCCCGGGCGAGCGGGCGCACTCCCGCCGCGAGCGCGCCGTCGGCCTCCAACTGGGCCCGGAGCAGGGCCAGTACGGTGGTCGCGAAGCGGGTCTGCACGACCGAGCGCTCGTCGGCGAAGTCCAGCACGGCGACGGTGTCGGCCAGTGCCATGACCGGCGTGCCCGGATCGGCGGTGAGGGCGCCGGTGGGCACCCCCGCCGTGCGGGCGCGGGCGAGCAGGTCCAGTACCTCGGTGGTGGTGCCGGAGCGGGAGATGGCGAGCACCCGGTCGTAGCCGCGCCCGTGGGGGAACTCCGAGGCGGCGAAGGCGTCCGTCTCGCCGTGGCCGCCGCTCTCGCGCAGCGCCGCGTAGGCCTGGGCCATGAACCAGGAGGTGCCGCACCCGGTGACGGCGACCCGCTCGCCCCGGCGGGGCAGGACGTCGGCGTACCGGGGCAGGGACGCGGCGGCGCGGCGCCAGCACGCGGGCTGGGAGGCGATCTCGGCGGCGGTGTGGGAGGTCATGCGGCGGCTCCTTCGGATGGGGGTGGCCGTACGGGTCGACCGGGCGGCAGCCGCCGCTACTTGACCGATCCGGCGGTCAGTCCGGAGACCACGCGGCGCTCGATGAGGGCGAACAGCACCACGACCGGCACGATGGCGACGACCGAGCCGGCGAAGAGGTAGTTCCACTCCACGGTGTAGTTGCCGATGAAGCTGTTGATCCCGACGGTGAGGGGCTGGCGCTCGGGCGCCGTGGACAGGGTCAGGCCCATCACGAACTCGTTCCAGGCCGCGATGAAGGTGAAGACCAGCGCGGTGACCACGCCGGGCATGGCCAGCGGCAGGACCACCCGGCACAGTGCCCCGAGCCGGCCGAGCCCGTCGAGCATGGCGGCCTCCTCCAGCTCGACCGGGATCGAGCCGATGTAGGCGGTGAGGATCCAGACGGCGAAGGCCAGGTTGAAGGCGGAGTTGCAGAGGATCAGCGTCCAGACCGAGTTGAGCATGTCCAGCCGGTAGAACTCGCGGTACAGGCCCACCAGCAGCGAGGTCGGCTGGAACATCTGGGTGACCAGGACCAGCAACAGGAAGAGCCGGCGCCCCCGGTAGCGGACGCGCGCGGTGTGGTACGCGGCGGGCAGCGCGACCAGCAGCACCAGCAGGGTGGAGCCGCCGGCGACCAGCAGGGTGACCCGCAGGTTGGCACCGAGCGTGGAGTCGCGCCACACGTCGACGAAGTTGGACCAGGCGAAGTGCCGCGGCAGGTAGCTCGCGTCGCGCAGTTCGTCGGCCGGGCGCAGCGCCGTGACGGCCATCTCCAGGTACGGCAGCAGGAACACCGCGGCCAGCAGCCAGGCCAGTGCGGCGACCACCAGGGTGCGCGGGCGGATGCCCCGCCCGGTCCGGTGCCTCGTCACCTGCCTCGTCACCTCTCCTCCCGGCTCGTCCATCGGCTGACCTTGAGGAAGACCAGGACCATGACCACGACCAGGGCGAAGTTGACCACCGACATGGCCGCGGACTCGCCGATGTCGGAGCTCTTCAGCTGGTACATGAACACCGTGGTGGTGGCCGTGTCGCTGCTCGGGCCGCCCTGGGTCATGCCCCAGATGACGGGGAAGGAGTTGAAGACGTTGATCAGGTTGATCACCAGACCGACCAGGAAGGCCGGGCGCAGCAGCGGCAGGGTGATCCTCAGGTAGGTCTGCCACCGGGAGGCGCCGTCCACCCGCGCCGCCTCGTACAGCTCGCCGGGGACGGTCTGCAGGCCGGCGAGCAGGGTGTAGGTGGTGAACGGCAGCGAGACGAAGACCGCGACGGCCACCATCCAGGGCCAGGCCGTCGCGGGATCGCCGAGCCAGTCGCGGGGCCCGTCGACGAGGCCGAGGTCCGTCATCGCGGTGTTGAGCACGCCGGCGGTCCGGTCGAGCATCCACCGGAATCCGATGGCGGTCATCAGGACGGACGCGGCCCAGGGCGCGATCAGGGCCCAGCGGGCGAACCTGCGGCCGGGGAAACGCTGGTCGAACAGCTGGGCCAGGCCGAGCGAGAGCACCATCGTCAGACCGACCACGGCGACGGTCCAGAGCACGGTGGAGAGCAGCACGTGGCCGAGGTCGGCCTCGTCGAAGAGCTTGCGGTACTTGTCCAACCCGGCCGAGCCGCGGACGAATCCGCTGGTGCTGACGCGCAGGAACGAGGTGCGGACCATCTCGTACACGGGCCACAGGACGACGAGGACGATCAGCAGGAGGGCCGGGGCGATCCACGGCAGCGGTCCGAGTCCGCCGGGGCGGCGCGGGCGGGCGGGCGCGCGCCGGCGGGGCCTGGCCGCCTGCGGCGCACGGGAGTTGTGGGTCACTGCGGGTGCCTTTCGCGGGGCACGACGACGACGGCCGGCTGGGGGCGTGACTGCCCAGTGGGCATGGCTGCGCTGGGGGCGTGGCGTGGCTACTTGTTGGCGACGGCGTCCTGGGCCTTCTTCTGCAGGTCGCCGAGTACCTTGGCCGGGTCGCCGGCCACGGCGCTGCCGACGGACTTCTTCAGCTCGGCCGAGACCGCGTCCCAACTGGTGTCGCCGAGCGGGTAGAAGGAGGCGTGCGGCAGCAGGGCGAAGAACGGTTCGAGGTCCTTGTGCTTCCCGCCGACGGTCATGTCCTGGAGGGCGTCCTGGGTGACCGGCATCAGGTTGTAGGTCTCGTAGAACCGGAGCGTGTTGTCCTTGGTGTAGACGAAGTCGAGGAAGGTGCGGATCTGGTCGCGGTGCCCGTTCTTCTTGAAGGCCATCATCCAGTCGGCCACGCCGAGGGTGGACGGGAGCGGGCCGGCCTTGCCGGGGACGGGCGCGACGCCGTAGTCGACCTTGCCGTCCCGGGCCATCGTGATCAGCGAGGGGTGCCCGTTGAGCATGGCGGCCTTGCCGGCGGCGAAGTCGGCGAACGCGGTCTTGCGGTCGGTGGTGGCCGGGTTGGCGTAGGTCAGGCCGGGGTCGACGAGGTTGGCCCTGAGCCAGCGGAAGGTGTCGACGTTGGCCTGGCTGTCGATGGTGTAGGTGCCGTCCTTGCCGGTGGGGCCGCCGCCGTTCCCCAGCTCCCAGAGCATGCTCTCGCCCTGGGCCTCCTCCGGGCCGAGCGGCAGCGCGTACGGGGTGACCCCGGGCACCTTGGCCTTGATGAGCTGGGCGTCCGCGCGCACCTCCTCCCAGGTGGTGGGCGGCCGGGTGAGGCCGGCCTGCTGGAAGACCTCCTTGTTGTAGAAGAAGGCGCGGGCCGACGAGACGAACGGGATGCCGTACTGCACGCCGTTGACGCGGCCGGCCTGGGCGAGGCCGTCGATGAAGTCGGCGCGGGTGTCGGCGGACAGCACGTCCTCGGCCTTGTAGAGGAGGTCGTCGGCGACCTTGTCGGCGTAGCCGCCGGTCTGCAGGACGTCCGGGACGTTGCCGCTCTGGATCATCGTCTTGACCTGCTTGTCGATGTCGTTCCAGTTGACCACCTGGACGTCGACCGTGATGTCGGGATGGGCCGCCGTGAAAGCGGAGGTGACGCCCTTCCAGTAGGCCTTCGAGCTGTTGGCGTCCTTGTCGCCGTAGTCGGCGGCGACCAGTCTGAGCGTCACCTTTCGGCCGGAGCCGTTCCCGCCGTCGTCGCTCCCGCTGCCACCGCCGCTGCCGCAGGCCGTGAGGGTGAGTGCGCCGAGGGCGCACACCGTGGCGAGGGCCAGCACAGGTTTGTTCACCGCAGTTACCGCCTTCGTACGCGCTTGATTCGCTGATCCAAGTTGCTTGAAGAAAGCTGGTTTTGAGCAGTTCCGAAAGAGCTTCCTGCCTCTGACAGTTCATGTCAACGGGTGGTGCACCAGAAAGCCCGGCCGGGGCGGCCCGGCCGGGCTTTCCAGTGGGTACGGTTCGGCGGGATTCAGACGCGCAGGACCCGCACTCCGCAGGCGGCCACCGCCGTCTCCTGCGCCGTGGTGGCCTCGCCGTCGGTGACGAGGTCGTCGACCTCGGCGAGCGGGCAGATCCTCGCGAAGGTGACCCGGCCGATCTTGGTGCTGTCCGCCAGGACGACCGACCGCGCGCTGCTGCGCAGGAACGCCCGGTCCGTCTGGGCCTCCATCTCGTCGTGCGTGGTGCAGCCCTCCTGGGCGGTCAGGCCGTCCACCCCGATGAAGGCGATGTCCAGGTGGTACTGGGCGAGCATCCGGTCGGCGGCCGGCCCCACCAGCTCGTAGCTCGTGGTCCGGGCCAGGCCGCCCACCACCACCAGGCGGATGTCCGGCCGGACGATGAGGTCGGCCGCGATGTTGACGGCGTTGGTGACGATGGTGATCCCGCCGCGCTCCGCCAGCACCCGGGCCAGCTCGCTCGTCGTCGTGCCGCCCGTCAGGCCCACCACCGCGCCGTCCGGCACCAGCCGGTCGGCCGCCAGGGCGATCCGCCGCTTCTCCGCCTGACGCTTCCCGTGCTTGTGCCGCAGCGGCAGTTCGAGGTTGACGGCCCCGGTCACGGCGCCGCCGCGGGTGCGGTGCAGCAGCCCCTGGTCGTGCAACTCCTGCAGGTCGCGCCGGACGGTGGCCGCGGACACCCGGAGGAGCCCGGCCAGCCCGTGCACGTCAGCGCTGCCCGCCTCGGTGATGTGCGCGAGTATCCGGGCGGTTCGGTCAGCTTTGAGCATGGCGGAAGTCTAGTGCCGCCCTCGCGGTCGCCGGTTCCGCGCAGAACTGCTCACCGGCTACCGGACGGCCGCCGTGACGGCACACGCCTTCGGGCCTCCCCAGTCGACCGGTTCACCTCCAGCGTCCGGTCCACCACGTTCCTCCCGCTCGGCCGGGCCGGGCTCCCGCTCCCGGCTGAAGTCCTCGGCGCCGGACCGTACTTCGCGGATCCGGTCCGCCCTGGCCTGCGCCGCCCGCTTCGGCTGAAGTGAACACTTCACCACGACGGGTGATCGTGTTAGCGTCCGTCGGATGTCGAGGATTCTGGTCACCGATCTGGACGGCACCTTGCTCGGCGGCGGAACCGACGACCGGCGCCGATTACGGGAGGCCCTGGCCCGCCACCCCGAGGTGACGGTGGTCTTCGCCACGGGCCGCGGCGCGGCCTCGGTCCGCGAGGTCCTGCGCGACGCTCTGGTGCCGCCGCCCCGGTGGGTCATCGCGGACGTCGGCGCGACCGTCCTCGACGGCACCGACCTGTCCACCGTGGAGCCGCTGCAGGAGCAGCTGCGCACCGGCTGGCCGGGCGCGGAGCGGGTACGCACCGCGCTGGCCCGCTTCCGCACGCTCGACTACCAGCACGAGGTGGCGCAGGACGGCCGCTGCTCGTTCCACCTGCCGCCGCAGGGGCTGACGGGCGAGCTGACCGCGGCGGTGGAGTCACTGGGCTGCGCCTGGGTGTACTCCGGGGACCGCTACTTCGACGTCCTTCCACCGGGTGTCTCCAAGGGCAGCGCGCTGCGGGCCCTGGCGGACAAGCTGGCCTGGCCGGCGGAGTCGATCCTGGTGGCCGGCGACTCGCTCAACGACCTGTCACTGTTCCGGCAGGGTACCCACGGGGTGATCGTCGCCGGTGCCGAACCCGCCCTGAGCGCCGCGGTCGGCGCCGACCCGCTCGTCCACCGGGCGCACCGGCGCGGTGCGGGCGGCATCCTGGCGGCACTGCTCGCGCTCGGCTGGGTGACACCCGCCGCCCGCCGCACAGGGCGCCGGCACTCCCTCGTGGTGGGCTACCACCGCCCGCCCCCGTCTCCGCCTCCGTCTCCGCGCCGGACGGACCCGCGCCGGACGGACCCGGCCGGCCGGCCGACGGCCAGCCCCAACGGCATCCTCCCGACCTTGACCAGTGCCTTCACCGACGGGCTGCCGGGCACCTGGGTCGCCGCCCGGCCCGGTGCCGGCGACACGGCTGCTGGTGGCACCGCTCCCGGTGGCACCGCCGCCGGTGAACGGCGCCACGGGCTCCCGCTGTCCCTCGTCCCGGTCAGCAGGACCGAGTGGAGCGCGTACTTCCACCAGGCGTGCAAGGACACCCTGTGGCCGGTGCTGATGTCCGAACCGCACCGCTCCGTCCACGACGCGCAGACCTGGGCCGCCTACCGTGCGGTGAACGCCCGCTTCGCCGAGCGCATCGGCGCCGAGGCCGCTCCCGGCGCGACCGTCTGGCTGCACGACTACAACCTGTGGCTGGTGCCCGGGCTCCTGCACGCCACCCGGCCCGATCTGCACGTCGGGCTGTTCCACCACACGCCCTTCCCACCGGCGGACGTCTTCGCCGCCCTGCCCGTCGCGGCGGAACTACGCGCCTCGCTCGGCCGCCTGGACTGGGCGGGGTTCCACACCGCCGCCTTCGCCGAGCACTTCCGGGACGTCCTGTCCTCGGCCGGCCTGCCGTCCACGCCCCGGCTCGGCGTGCATCCGCTGGGGATCGACCGCCCGGCCATCGAGGCCCTGGCCCGCTCCCGGCCGCCCACGGTCCGGTCGGCGGAAGACCGGCTCGTCGTCTCGGTCGAACGCCTCGACTACGTCAAGGCGCCGGTCCAGAAGGTGGACGCGCTGGACCGGCTGCTCACCGACCGGCCCGACCTGCGCGGCCGGCTCACCTTCCGGCTGGTCTGCCCGCCGCCCGAACCGGGGATCACCGCCTACGACACCACCCGGGCCCTGCTCGAAAGACGCATCGACGCGGTGAACGACACCTGGCGGAAGGGAAGTTGGCAGCCGGTCGACTACCGTTCCCATGCCCTCGCCTTCGCCGAGGTCGTCGACGAGTACCTGGCGGCGGACGTGTTCTGGGTGACCTCGCTCCAGGACGGCATGAACCTCACGGCCAAGGAGTTCGTCGCCGCCCAAGCCGCCCGAGCCGCCCGAGCCGCCCGGGCTGCTCTCCCCGGGCACCGCGACCGCGGGCCGGGCGTGCTGGTGCTCTCCCGGCACACCGGCGCCTCCACCCAGTTCGGCGACGCGGCCCTGCTCACCGATCCCCGCTCGCCCGAGGACCTCAGCTCCGTCCTCGCCCGCGCCCTCGACGCCACCCCGGGCGAGCGCCGCACCCGCATGGCACGGCTGTCCGCGCTCCTCGCCCACGAACGGCCGGTGGACTGGGCGCTGCGGGTCATCGACGCGATCCGCCGGCCGACGGTGGATCGCGTCGATGACCGCTCCACGGGCGGGCCCGGCCGACGGCTCGCGGCCGCCGACCGGGACGGCCCCCGCGCGTGTCAGGACAGGTAGTCCTCCAGCCCGCCGTCGCGCCGGATGTCCAGGGTGACGCAGTGGAAGCCGCCCCCGAGCACCCGGGAGTGCCGCAGCCGGTGCGGCAGGACGGTGATTCCGGAGTGCTCCAGCAGCTTGATCAGGCTCTCCTGGCCAGACTCGACGATCGCCGTGTCCGGGGAGACCATCAGCAGGTTCATGCTGATCCAGCTCTCGCTGAGCGCGTGCTCGGGCAGGTCGCCGGAGGGCTCGGCCGGCGGGCACCACAGGATGTCCCAGCCCCGCAGCGGCTCCGGGACGGTCTCCGGGCTGATCCGCTCCGGGTTGAGCAGCACCAGCCCGGGCCGCAGCAGGGCGATGGTGCTGTCGATGTGGGTGTAGCCGTAGATGTCGCGCAGCGGGTGCAGCCTCAGGCCGCCGTCGCCGAGCAGGCCGAGGGTGGATTCGAGCCACTGCAGGCCGAGTTCGTTCCCGCTGCGGGAGACCTGGTAGAACACGTCCCGGCCGAGCCGCAGCACGTTCGCGGCGTCGAAGACCGGCTCGGCCTCGCCCAGCAGCGGGAGTCCGTCCGCGTCGTACTCGAAGAGCGCGTCCGTCAGCTGCGGCCGGGGGGCGGCCAGCCAGCGCGCGCCGCGGCGCAGGTAGTCCTGGAAGAGTCCGCGCAGCCCGAAGACCTCGAAGTAGCGCTGCCGCATCGGGCTCGCGACCTCGATCACCGTCTCGCCGACCACCAGGGTCAGGTCCCGGGGGCAGTAGGAGTGGAAGCCGCCGTCGGCCTTCCAGAGCGGGGAGGCGAACTCGGCCGCGTGGTCGATCGCTTCGGGCTGGTGGACGGTGACGCCGAGGCCGCGCAGGGTGGCCACCAGCGCGTCCAGGTCCTCCTCGGTCTCCTCCACGACCTGCTGCGAGTAGGGGCCGACCTGGATCGAGGCGAGGTCGGCGGCGCTGGTCTTCGGGAAGCAGGACAGCCAGGAGGACGGCTCGGTCTGCTCGGGAAGCCGGGCGCCGACGGCGCTGCCGACCACGACCTCCCGCAGTGTGGTGAACTCGTCCCAGCTGTGGACCGGACGGGCCGAATTGGACATGACTCCCCCTTGACGCAGGTTTAGTGACACGGTTTTAGGGAAACGCGGATACGGCGGCGAACAACCGCGCGCCGGCGGCGGAGCGTGGTCCCCCCGGCCATGCGGAACCGGCCAGGGAAAAGGGAAATCGGTACGGATTGTTCGCCGGACCGCCTCCGGCCGACCACGGCGTACGGGAAATCACCGGCCGGGCAGCCGAATTCGCCTTCGACGGGCCGGGATCGATCGTCAAGCTACCCGCCCGGCCGACGGCGGCGCAAGGACCGTGATCGGCACCGAATGCGCCGCCGTGACGAACCGTCGATTGATCCGCGCGTTGTTCAACTCCCGTGCTCCGGCGCTGATCAACACCCGGGCAACCTCGGGCAATGCCCCGACTAACACCCCGGGCAACACCCCGGGCAACAACCGGGCGACGGCCCGAGCGGGGCGCTCGCGGGAACGACCACCGCCGCTCCTGCGAACGACCCGGCACTCACACCCCGGCGCTCACCACGGCCAGGCCCGACGGATCCGGCTGCCGCCCGCCAGGGCCAGCAGCGCCCCGCCCGCCGCGGCGACCCCGGCCACCGCCAGGTTCTGGCGCTGCGCCCGGCGCCGGTCGGCGACGGCCGCCCGCGCCGAGGCCGCCAGGAACGCCCGCTCGACCCCCGCCGTGGTCAGCTCGCCGGCCGCCACCCGCCGCATGAGCTGCTCCAACCGGATACCCCGGTACAGCAGTTCCGGATCCCGTTCGGCGGCGGCCCAACTCCGCGCGGCCGTGGTGAGCCTGCGCTGCTCGCCGAGTGATTCGCGGCCCTCGGCCAGCCAGCCGCGCAGTCTGGGCCAGGCCTGCGGGAGCGCGTGGTGGGACAGTTCGACGCTGTCCCGGTCCACCACCACGAGCCGCGCCCGGATCAGCCGTTCCATCACCTCCGCCACACCGGGATCGTCGAACTCGGCACGCCGGACCGGCTTGCGGGTGCCCTCGTCGCCGCCCGACACCAGCTCGCCGCCGGGGGTCAGCCCGTCGCCCAGTGCCATCGCGCCGCCGGCGGCGTCCTCGCCCGCGCCGAGCAACTCCCCACCGAGCCGCAGGAACACCGCCTGCGCCCGGTTCCGGTCGGAGGCATCCAGCCCGTTGTACAGCGTCTCCGCCGTCCGGGCCAGCGCGCCCTCGAAACCTCCGGTGGCCTGGAACCCGGCCAGGGTGAGCGCGTTGCCGCTGCGCCGCCGCCAGGTCTCCAGCAGTGCCGCGGACAGCAGCGGGAGCGCGCCGGGCTGTTGAGCGGCGGTCGAGATGAGGACGGCCAGCAGGGCACCCTCGACGGTGCAGCCGGCCCGTAACGCGGGTTCGGTGATCGCCCGCCGCAGCTCGTCCGGCGCCGGACGCCCCATCGACAGCACCCCGTGGCGTCCGGCGTCGGCCAGCCCCGGGTGCTCGGCGAACAGCGGCCCGCTCTGGTCCGAGCGGATCACCAGCACCACCCGGCACCGGGCCGGCGCCGCCACCGGCAGCCCGGCCAGGGCCTCGCGCGGACCGCCCTCGGCCGTCGCCACCAGGGCGTCCAGGAAGCGGGCCCGCTCGGCGGCGTCCCGGCAGCGGGTGCGCAGTTGCTCGCCCTGGTCCACCACCAGCACCGGGTCGCCGCCCGTCGGTCCGGACGCGCCGCGCATCGTCTCCCCGGCTCGCTGCCCGAGCCGGGCGAGCGCGAGCGCGTACGCCTCCATCGGTCGTTCACCCGGCGTCAGCAGCGCCACCGGGACGCCGCCACCGGCCGGGGCCCGCCCCGCTCCGCCCCTGGCCCCGCCTCTCCCGGCAGCGGTACCACCGGCAGCGCCGGCAGCCGCACCGACAGCGGCACCGGCGGCCGTACCGGCAGCGGGAGCCCCGCCGAGCCGGGCCAGCAGACCGGCTCTGACCAGCGAGGACTTGCCCGCCCCGGACGGCCCGGCGAGGATCACCAGCCGCCGTTCGGCCAGCAGGGCGACCAGCCGGTCCAGCAGCGCCTCGCGGCCGAAGAACCGCTCGGCGTCGGCCGCCTCGAACGCCGCCGAGCCGGGGTAGGGAGCCCGCCCGGCGTCCTGGGCGCGCCGCCGGGCGGCGGTGTCGGCGGCCAGTTCGGCGGCGAGCAGCTGCCAGCGGTGCCGCCACTCCCGTACGTCCCCGCCGCAGGCCTGGACGTAGGCGAGGGTGACGGAGAGGCTGGGCAGCCGCCGGCCTCCCGCGGCCACCGACAGGCTGGCGGCCGAACAGTGTGCCCGGAGGGCGAGTTGACGGTACGGCGGACTTCCGGCGCGTTCCCGCATGGCTCGTAAGTCGCCCGCGAACCGCAGCAGCGGCCCGTCACCGGGCTCCAGTGGACTTTCCCGACGCGGCACTTCGGCCCCCTTCTTCGTTGAAGCGGTGTCCTGACACCCTTGTGTGCCCACGTGCCCACGCGCGTCGCGCGTGTCTCGTGTCCGTCCCCCGGTGATTCATCATGCACAGCACGGTTGGCGTCAAACAATGGTGCGTGCGGGTCGGTTGTTCCGAGTTGATGTTCAATGTCCAGTCACACGGCGCCGAACAAAGCCGGTGGGATAGAACCGGAACCCGCAGCCTTCGCTGACTTCGGAGATATCCATGAAGTTCACGCGCTACTGCCGTTCCCTCCTGTCCACACCCGCGATGGCGGTGGAGCGGTACGCCAAGAGCCACCAGTCCGGCGCCGACATCGCCATGGTCGATCTGGAGGATTCGGTCCCACCGGCCCGGAAGGAGGAGGCCCGCCGGCTCGCCGAGGAGTTCTTCGCGCTCCCGTCCACCAAGCTCGCGCGCAGCGCGGTGCGCATCAACACGCTGTCCGGACCGGACGGTCTGCGTGACCTGATCGCCATCACCCGGTACCGGGTCAAGCCGGACATCGTGCTGATCCCGATGGCGGAGTCCCCCCGGGACATCGAGATCGCGGCCGGCGCGCTCGGTCCGGACTGCCCGGAGACGGAGTTCCTGGCCGTCGTGGAGACCCCGCTGGGCATCGAGCACGCGCCCGCCATCGCGGCCGCCGGGCACCGGCTGCGCGGGCTGGTCTTCGGCTCGGCCGACTACGCCTTCGCGGTCGGTGCCCGGCTCTCCTGGGAGGCCCTGGCCCACGCCCGCGCCCGGGTGGTCAACAGCGCCCGCGCGGCGGCGGTGGAGGCGATGGACGCGCCGTTCTTCGAGGTCGCCGACCTCCCCGGGCTGCGCCGGGAGGCCGGGCTCGCCCGGGACTTCGGGTTCAGCGGCAAGATCGCCGTCCATCCCCGCCAACTTGCGCTGATCAACGAGACGTTCAGCCCGGACGAGGAGCTGCTGGCGCGCGCCCGCCGGGTGGTCGCGGCGGGTCTGGAGAACGGCCGCTCGGTCACCGTGGTGGACGGGGTGATGGTCGGCATGCCGTTCTTCGAGGCCTCGCAGCGCCTGATCGAGCAGTTCGACCCGCCCCGGCCGGACGGTTCGCACCTTCCCCAGGGCCACCCGCAGGGCCGCGCCCAGATCCCCCCGCAGGGCCACGCGCCCACCGACACCCCGAACCACGCGACGGAGAAGTGACGATGACCGAAGAATCCATCCTGGGCCCGCGCCGGTACCGCAACGCCGAGGCCATGCTGGCCGCCGCCGACCCGGTCTGGCAGGCGGCCGCCGCCAACGGCCTGATCGGCATCACGGTGGACTCGGAGTCCAACAACCGGCTGATCGTCCGCGAGACCGGGCACGAGTTCGCCAACATGGTCTCCTGCGCGTACCTGGGCCTGAACAACCACCCCTCGGTCGCGGCCGCCGCGGTCGACGCACTGGCCGAGTCCCGCAGCACCTGGCTGGTCACCTCCACCACCCGGATCCGGCACAACCTGCTGGTGCGCCTGGAGGAGGAACTCGGCGAGCTGTTCGGCGCGCACATCCTGCCGGGCGCCTCCTGCACCTCGCTCACCGCCGGCATCCTGCCCCTGATCGCCTCCGGCCACCTCGACGGCGCCTGTCAGGGCGGCGGCGGACCCCGGGTGATGGTCTTCGACCGCTTCTGCCACTTCTGCATGGCGTACGTCAAGCCGATCTGCGCGGACGAGTCGCTGGTGCTGACCTGCCCGCACAACGACCTGAACTACCTCGAGGACATCTGCCGCAAGTACCCGCGGGTCGCCTACGTGGCCGACGGCGCGTACTCGATGGGCGGCGCGGCGGCCCTCGACGGGCTGCTCGAACTCCAGGACCGCTACGGACTGTTCCTCTACATCGACGACTCCCACTCGCTGTCCATCATGGGCGAGCGCGGCGAGGGCTTCGTCCGCTCCCGGCTGGAGATGAACCCGCTGACGGTCATCGTCGCGAGCCTCGGCAAGGGCTTCGGCACCGGCGGCGGCGTCGCGATGCTCGGCAACCGCGAGCAGTTCGAGTTCCTGCACCGGCACGCCGGCCCGGTCGGCTGGTCGCAGAACGTCGCGCTGCCGCTGGTCGGCGCCTCGCTGGGCAGTGCCGCCATCCACCGCTCCCCCGAACTGGGCGACCTGCAAGCCCAGTTGAACCGCAACATCGACCTCTTCGACGAACTGCTGCCGACCACCTTCGCGGGCAACGGCCTGCCGGTGCGCCGGGTCGACGTCGGGGACGCCGAGCGGGCCGTCAAGCTGTCCGCCCAGCTCTTCGAGCGCGGCTTCTACAGCTCGGCGGTGTTCTTCCCGATCGTGCCCAAGGGCGAGGCCGGACTGCGGCTGATGATGCGCGCCGACATGGACGAGCGGCTGATCCGCGAGTTCGCCGGCCACGTCAAGGAACTCACCGCCGACCTCTAGGACTTGGGGACAGCCACCATGGAAGGAACCGAACCCGCCGGCTACCGGCGGATCGGCGAGCGCCGCTACCGCGAGGTGGTCGGGCGCTACTACGAGGAGTTCGAGGTCGGCGAGGTGGTCGAGCACCGCCCCGGGCGGACCGTCACCGAGCTCGACAACGTGCTGATGAGCATGCTGAGCATGAACGACGCCCCGCTGCACATCGACGCCGCCTACAGCGCGCACACCCCCTGGGGACGGCCGATCGTCTCCAGCCTGGTGACGCTCAGCATCGTCGGCGGGATGACGGCCCGCTCCACCAGCGGGCGCACCATCGCCAACCTGGGCTGGGAGAACATCCGGATGACGCACCCGGTGTTCACCGGCGACACCCTCTACGCGGAGACCGAGACCCTCGCCAAGCGGCTGTCCAAGAGCCGCGCCGGGCAGGGCATCGTGAGCTGCCGCACCACCGGGACGAAGTCCACCGGCGAGGCCGTGGTGGTGTTCGAACGCAGCTTCCTCGTCCCGCTGCGCGGCCACGGCCTGGACGAGGTCGCCGGGTACTGACCGGTCACCGGGCCCGACAGTCCGCTGTCGGGCCCGGTGCGCACACCGCTCGGTCCTCCCGGCGCCCTGTTCGCGGGCTCACTCCTCGCGGCGGACGTCCACCAGCAGCTTGCCCATGGTCTCCCGCGCGGCCAGCGCCCGGTGCGCCCCGGCCACCCCGGACAGCGGTACGGTCCGGTCGATCCGCGCCACCAGCCGTCCCTCGGCGGCGAGTCGGAACAGGCGCTCGGCGATGCCGGCGAACAGCACCCGGTCCGCCAGGACGTGCTGGAGCCAGAAGCCCAGCAGTCCCGCCGAGCGGTCGGCCAGCTCGTCCACCGAGAAGCTCTCCTCCGGTCCGCCCCGGGCCCCGACCGACAGCAGCCGCCCGAACGGCGCCAGTGCGGCCAGCCCGGCGCGCAGCACCCGGCCGCCGACCAGGTCCACGAACAGGTCCACCCCGCCCGACCCGCCGATCCGCTCGGCCAGGTCGGGATCCTCGGGGTCGATGACCTCATCGGCTCCCAGCGAGCGCGCGAACTCCCGCTTCGCCGGGGTGGAGGCCAGGGCGATCACCCGGCCCGCGCCCGACTCCCGCGCCAGCTGCACCGCCAGGTGTCCGACCCCACCGGCGGCAGAGGTCACCGCGACGGTCTCGCCCGGCCGCAGCCGCCCCGCCAGGGTCAGCGCGCCGTAGGCCGTCGCCCCCTGCTCCAGCAGGGCGAGCGCCTGCTCGTCGTCCACGCCGTCCGGCACCTCCACCGTGTACGCCGTCTCGGCGCGGGCGACCTGGGCGTACCCGCCTCCGGTGCGCAGCAGCGCGGCGACCCGCCGCCCGTCCCCGCGCCGCCGCCCGACCACGTCGGCGCCGAGCACCGCCGGCAGCGGGTAGCGCGCGTACTCGCCGGTGCGGCAGTGCAGGTCCGCGTAGTTGAGCCCGGCCAGGGTGACGTCGATCAGCACCTGGTCAGGGCCGGCCACGGGCTCGGGCACCGTCTCGGTGCGGAACTCCTCCGGCCCGCCGTAGCGGTGGATCACCGCCGCACGCATCCCGCTCACGGCCGTGTCGGGTGTCATCCGGCGAAGAGCGCGAGCAGCGCGCTCTCCAGGGCGCGGGTGGCCTCCGGGCTCTCGGCGATCACGCAGTACATCACCGAGCCGTCGGCGGGCGCGAAGTCGCAGCTGTACAGCACGCCGGTGCCGGTCTGCGGGTCGAAGGCCAGCCCGGCCGTGTCGATCGCCGCCACGGCCTGCGCGAAGGACGGCACCGTGAGGCCGGCGAGCTCCAGGATGTAGCGCGAGTCGCGGTGTTCCGCGCGCAGCAGGCGGCCGAAGTAGGCGTCGTGCAGGTGGCTGGAGCCGGTGAGCCGACCGTTGGTCTCGTGGAAGTAGATCTCGCCCTTGGGGGTCAGCACGGCGTCGGCGCTGACCGTGCCCCGGTAGCCGATCACCCGCAGTGCCTCGGACAGCCTGGCGCCCTGGGCGACGAGTTCGGCCAGGACGTCGGAGTCCGGGGTGACCGGCGGGGTGATCTCGCCGATCACCACCGGCCGCATGACCATCTCGCCGCAGCCGGAGAGCACCACGGCCGTGTCGTCGATGAGGAACTGGGCGTACAGCGGCGCGGAGTCGGCGAAGTACCGCTCCACCACCACCCGTTGGCCGCGCCCGCCGGTCAGCCAGGTCCACCGCTCGGCCACGTACGCGGCCACCGCCGCCCGGTCCGGCAGCGGTACGACCCGTTCGGCGCCGACCGCGTCGACCTGCTCGTCCCGGGAGAGGATCTCGTTGCCGAAGCCACCGGCCTGGTACTCGACCTTGACCATCACGCTGTGCCCCTGCGCGAGCAGGTGCTCGATGGCGGCCTCGACCTCCGCGGGCGAGCCGGCCACCCTCCCGGGCGGGATCGGCACCCCGGCACCGGCGGCCAGCGCCCGGAAACCCGCCTTGCTGTTGACCAGGGCGTTGCCGCCCTGCGCGGCGAAGGGGTGGCCGGGCATGGCGTGCGCCAGGCCGAGCGCGTCCGCCAGTTCGGCCACCGCGCCGTTCGGCGAGATGGCCAGCACCTCGTCGACGGTGCGCCCGGCCAGGGCGCGGCGCAGCTGCGCGCGGAAGTCCGGGTCGACCAGGCGGTCGGTGGTGAGCACCTGGTCGCCCTGGGCGCCCGGCGGCGGCACCACGAAGGTCAGGCTGTCGGCCCGCACGCCGGTCAGCCCGGTGACGTACGCCAGGTACTCCGGGTCGGGGCCCCAGGGCAGCACCAGGACGTCGCCGTCCTCGGCCCACCAGAGCATCCGCTGCGCCCCGCACCCGGCGAACCGCTGCTCCAGCGGCTCCATCCCGGTGAGGTCCCCGACCATCTCCTCGGTGCGGTTGTTCGCGATGCAGAGCGTCGTCATCTGGTGAACTCTCCCGGGGTTCGGCGCTGTTGCGGCCCTGGTCCACGCACGGCACGGGTGTGGCGTGCGCTACTGGTGTAGCGCACCGGGATTGTTCTGGTTCGGCCCTCGGTCATTGAACAAAACGCCGAACAACCGCCTCGGTCGGCGGATCAGACGGCCGGCTCCCGGGCGGAGGTCGGCTTGGTGGTGAGAAGTGCCGTGATCTCCTCGGCGAGGTGCGGTCCGAGTTCGCCCCAGCCCTCCTTGTAGCCGTAGACGCCGGCCAGGCTGCGGGCCTCGTAGTCGCCGTTCATGATCTCGACGTCGTCGGCCGTGATGAGTGCCGGGTGGGCGACGCCGACGGCTGCCGACACCTTCGCCAGCTCCCTGCGCAGGGTGCGCAGGTAGACGGCCGCCCGGGTGGCCTTCGACGCCGGGTCGAGGCCGCGGGCCAGCCACGGGTTCTGGGTGGCGATGCCGGTGGGGCACTTGTCGGTGTGACACTTCTGCGCCTGGATGCAGCCGATCGACAGCATCGCCTCGCGGGCCACGTTGATCATGTCGACGCCCAGGGCGAAGGCGACCGCGGCGTTCTCGGGCAGGCCGAGCTTGCCGGAGCCGATGAAGGTCAGGTCGTCGGTCAGCCCCAGCTCGGCGAAGGTGCCGTAGACCCGGGAGAAGCCCATCCGGAACGGCAGCGACACCGAGTCGGCGAACATCCGCGGCGCCGCCCCGGTGCCGCCCTCACCGCCGTCGATCGTGACGAAGTCGACCCCGCGGTCCCCACGTGCCATCAGGGTGGCCAGCTCATGCCAGAAGCCCATCTCGCCCACCGCGCTCTTGATCCCGACCGGCACACCGGTCTCGGTGGCGAGCAACTCGACGAAGTCGAGCATCGAGTCGACGTCGCCGAACGCGGTGTGCCGCGACGGGGAGGCACAGTCCTCGCCGACCGGGATGCCGCGGATCGCGGCGATCTCCGGGGTCACCTTCGCGCCCGGCAGCATTCCGCCCAACCCGGGCTTGGCGCCCTGGGAGAGCTTGATCTCTATCGCCCTGACGGGCGCACCGGCGACCACGTCCTTGAGCTTGTCGAGGTTGAAGCTGCCGTCCTCGTTGCGGCAGCCGAAGTACGACGTGCCGAGCTGGAGGACGAGGTCGCCACCGTTGCGGTGGTACGGCGAGAGGCCGCCCTCGCCCGTGTTGTGCATCGCGCCGGCCAGCGCCGCCCCCTTGTTGAGCGCCGAGATGGCCGCGCCGGAGAGCGATCCGAAGCTCATCGCCGAGATGTTCACCACGCTGGCCGGCCGGAATGCCTTGGCGCGCCCGCGCGGCCCGCCCAGCACCTTGGCCGAGGGCAGGGGAGCCAGCGGGTCGTGCGCATCGGGCAGTGCGCCGGCGAAGGTGCGCTGCTTCAGGTAGGCGTGCCCCTGGACGTGCTCGACGTCGACCTCGGTTCCGAACCCGGAGTAGTTGTTCTCCTCCTTCGCCGACGCGTAGATCCAGGTGCGCTGGTCGCGGCTGAACGGGCGCTCCTCCTCGTTGGAGGTCACGATGTACTGCCGCAGCTCCGGCCCGATCGTCTCCAGCAGGTACCGGGCGTGCCCGACCACCGGGAAGTTCCGGAGCAGCGCGTGCCTCTTCTGGAGGAGGTCGCGGGCCGCCAGAACCGCCACCGCGGTTACCGCGGCCGCGCCGATCTTCCGGGCTTGCATGAAGGTTCCTCCTCGATGCCCGACTCCATCGCCGTGCGGTGGAGTCGAGGTGTCGTGCCGGGTGGTGGACGGCGGGCACCCGGCCATGCGGGCAGCGGTGTCCGTCGAAGAATGCGACACGATGCTAGGAGGCCCCCCGAACGGGCGTGCGGCCAGGGGGCTGATCCGGGAGGTCGGCCTTGCCGAGGAGGCCCCGGGCCGGGCCCGCTCGCAGGCGGTCCCGCGCCCACGCGGAGGCGGGCCCGGGACCGCCGGCTGTCAGCTGACGGCCGCCGTGGCGGCCGTGGCAACGCTCACGGCCGTGATGGCCGCGACCGCGACGCGCATGTTCCGGATCGCCTGGGTGACGGACTCCCCCGCCCAGTCGCCCGCGGCGATCTCCGAGAAGCGCAGCTCGACCCGCGCGCGGGGGAGGTCGGGGAAGGCCAGACCGTGCAACCGGGCGGCGTGCAGGAGCGCTATCAGGGTCGCGGTGCGGATGTCGGGCGTCCCGTGATGGCGGATCACGGCCGCGAGCCGCTCGCGGAGCTCACGCTCGACCGAGCCGTCCGCCTCCGGATAGCGTCGGACCGGGAAGAGGCCGAGGACCCGGTGGCGCTCCTCGACGACCAGGCCGCGCTCGCACAGCCGCTCCACGGTGGCACGGACCGCCGTGGGGTGGTCCTTGGTCAGCCAGTCCGCCGCCTTCGCCTTGCCGGGAGCCTTGCGCGCGACCCACTCGGTGAGCCGCTCCAGCCGCCCGTCGAGCAGCGGGTCGCCGGTCGGGGTGTGGTCGGTGACGCTGAGCCGGCCTTCGTCGAGCGCGACCCGGCCGGCCAGTGCGAGGTCGGCGAGGAGGCCTCCCGCCACCGCCCATCCGGCGCTCGAACTGTCCTTCGCCACACCGGACTCGTCGTCCAGTGAGAGCAGCATCAGCTCCTCGGCGAGGGTGACGTGCATGTGCAGTTCCTTTCCCTGTTCGGATCGGCCACCCCCCAGCGCGCCGACCAGCAGCCCCGCCCGGGTGTCCTCAGCCAGCAACGCCCGCACCCGCGGCCCGGTTCCCCGGTCGGGTCCGCTCCCCGGCGGGTGCTGTTGCCGCTGCGCCGACGGCTCGACCGAACCGTCACACGAACGACACCCGACCCGCGCAGAAGCCTCGCGCCGGCCGGGTGTCGCGAACCGGTCCGATCTGCGTACGCTCGCATCCCATCCGGCCCGGCCTTCGGGCGGCGTGGCAGTCACCGCCGGGATCCCGGTCACGCGCACCTACGGAAAGATCCCATGAGTTACTGCACGCCCTGCCAACGCCACCTCAACGGCGCGCTCTCCTGCCCCGGATGCGGCCGGGCCGCCGAGCCCGCGACCGGGGAGGCCGCTCACCACCGGTCCGCGCGACCGAGCGAAATCTCCGCCACCGCGTCCGCACCGCCACGCCGGTCGGCAGCGCGGTCGGCCCGGCGGCGGGCCGGTCGGCCGCGGAGCACGGTCGTGGCCGTGTCGACGGCCGGGGTGGTCGTCTGTGGACTGGCCACCGTCCTGCTGACCGGCGGCAACTCGGACGGTGCGGTGGCCCCGGCCTCCGCGGGCGCCGAGTCACCCTCGCAGAGCGCCCCGGCCGTCCCCGGTACGTCGGCCTCACCGGCCCCGGCCACCGCCACGGCCGCAGCCCGCCCGCAGCCGTCCGCCACCACCACCCGGCCCAAGCCGTCCGGCAGCCCGACCCCGGCCACGGCGTCCCCCTCGGGCCCGCCCCCGTCCCCCGGCGCCCCTCTTCCGGCGGACCCGCCCTCGGCACCCGCCCCGAGCACGACCAGACCGAACACCGGCCCCGTCCCGCCGACCTCCGCCACCCGGCACCCGACCGACCCGGCAACCACACCGGGCTGTACCCGTCTCCTGTTCTGGTGCACGTGAGCACGAGGCACCGTTCGTCAGGCCCGCCGAGCCGATGCGGGCCGACGCGGCCCTTCGACGCTCACGACCCGGCCGGCTGTTGTACCGAGGTCGTCCGACGGCCCGGGGACGAACCGTTGACAGTGCCACAGCAGGCTCCTAGCGTGGCGCAGTCGATTACCCGCGAGTAGGGACTGCTGATGGCCGAGCCGCGCCCGTACGACCTCGTCCTGTTCGGTGCCACCGGGTTCACCGGCGGGCTCACCGCCGAGTACCTGGCCCGGACCGCGCCCGAGGGCTGCCGCTGGGCACTCGCCGGACGGGACGAAGGCCGGCTCGCCGCCGTCCTGACGAGGCTGGCCCGGATCGACCCGAGCTGCGCCGACCTCCCCCTGCTGATCGCGGACGCCGCGGACCGCGAGGCGCTGCGCGCCGTGGCCGCCGACGCCCGGGTGGTGGTGTCCACGGTCGGCCCGTACCTGCGGCACGGCGAGCCGCTGGTGGCAGCCTGCGCGGACAGCGGCACCGACTACGTGGACCTCACCGGCGAGCCCGAGTTCGTCGACCGGATGTACCTCCGGCACCACGAGCGGGCGGTGGCCACCGGCGCTCGCCTGGTGCACGCCTGCGGCTTCGACTCGGTCCCGCACGACCTCGGCGTACTGTTCACCGTCGAGGAACTGCTGCGCCGCGGCGGCCCGGCGGCCCGGGTCTCCGTCGAGGGGTTCGTCCGCGCCGGCGGCACCGTCTCCGGCGGCACCTTCGCCTCCGCGATGACGGCCTTCTCCCGACCGCGGGCGATGGCCCGCGCCGCCCGGGCGCGCCGCGCGGCGGAGCCCCGGCCGAAGGGACGGCTGGTCCGCACCCCGGTCGGCCGGCCGCACCGGTCGCGGGCGGCAAGGGCCTGGGCGGTGCCGATGCCCTCGATCGACCCGCAGGTGGTGTCCCGCTCGGCCGCCGCGCTGGAGGAGTACGGCCCGGACTTCGGCTACACCCACTACGCGGCGGTGCGACGGCTGCCGATCGCCCTCGGCGGTGTCGCCGCGGTGGCGGCGATCGCCCTCGCCGCGCAGCTGCCGCTGCTGCGCCGGGCCCTGGGACGGCTGCGCAAGCCCGGCGACGGGCCGAGTGCGGAGCAGCGGGCACGGTCCTGGTTCGCCGTCCGGTTCGTGGCGCGGGCGCAGGGCGGGCCCACGGTCCTCACCGAGGTGTCCGGGGGCGACCCCGGCTACCAGGAGACCGCGAAGATGCTGGCCGAGGCGGCGCTCTGCCTGGCCTACGACGACCTGCCGCCCGTGGCGGGGCAGCTGACCACCGCGGTGGCGATGGGTCGGCCGCTGATCGACCGGCTGATCGCGGCGGGCATCTCCTTCCGGGTGCTGGACACCCCGCCGGCGGCCGCCCCCGGCCGGTAGCGGCCGCCGCGGCACGCCGACGGCTCGCCCGCCCCTGTCGCGGGGCGGGCGAGCCGTCGGCATCCTCCGGGGGGGTGGCCGCCGCTACTGCGGGGTCACGTAGGCGCCGGAGATGCCGCCGTCGACGAGGAAGGTGTTGGCGGTCATGAAGGAGGAGTCGTCGGAGGCGAGGAAGGCCACCGCGGCGGCGATCTCCTCGGGCTCGGCGAAGCGGCCGAGCGGGATGTGGACCAGTCGGCGGGCGGCCCGCTCCGGGTCCTTGGCGAACAGTTCCTGCAGCAACGGGGTGTTCACCGGGCCGGGGCAGAGTGCGTTGACCCGGATGCCCTCGCGGGCGAACTGCACGCCCAGCTCGCGGGACATGGCCAGCACGCCGCCCTTGGAGGCGCTGTAGGAGATCTGCGAGGTGGCCGCGCCCATCACGGCGACGAACGACGCGGTGTTGATGATCGAGCCCTTGCCCTGGCGCTGCATGTGCGGGATCGCGTACTTGCAGCACAGGTAGACGCTGGTCAGGTTGACCTCCTGGACCCGCTTCCAGGCGTCCAGGCCGGTGGTGAGGATGGAGTCGTCGTCCGGCGGGGAGATGCCCGCGTTGTTGAAGGTGATGTCGAGCCGGCCGTACTCGTCGACGGCCCGCTGGAAGAGGTCGCGCACCGCGTCCTCGTCGGTGACGTCGGCCTGGATGAACAGGCCGCCGACCTCGTTCGCGGCCTTGGCGCCGGTCTCGGCGTCGAGGTCGACGCAGACCACCTTGGCGCCCTCGGCGGCGAAGCGGCGGGCGGTCGCCAGGCCGATGCCGCTGCCCGCGCCGGTGATGACGGCCACGCGGCCGTCGAGTCGCTGGGTCATGCTGATCATTCCTCCGTGGAGATGAAGACGTTCTTGGTCTGGGTGAAGGCGTCGAGGGCGTCGGGGCCGAGCTCGCGGCCGAGGCCGGACTGCTTGAATCCGCCGAACGGCGTGGTGTAGCGCACCGAGGAGTGCGAGTTGACGGAGAGGTTGCCGGCGTCGACGCCGCGGGAGACCCGCAGCGCGCGCCCGACGTCCCTGGTCCAGATGGAGCCGGACAGCCCGTACTCGCCGGCGTTGGCGATGCGCAGGGCGTCCTGTTCGTCGCTGAACGGGACGACCGCGACGACCGGGCCGAAGATCTCCTCGGTGAAGGCCCGGTCGTCGTGCCGCACGGGCGCGAGCACGGTCGGCGGGTACCAGAAGCCGGGCCCGTCGGGGGCGCTGCCGCGGAAGGCGACGGCCGACCCGTCCGGAACGTAGGAGGCGACCCGCGCCCGGTGGGCGGCGGAGATCAGCGGGCCCATCTCGGTCTTCTCGTCGGTCGGGTCACCGACCCGCACCCCGCGGACGGCCGGCTCCAGGAGCGCCAGGAAGTCCTCGAAGACGGATGCTTCGACCAGGATCCGGGAGCGGGCGCAGCAGTCCTGGCCGGCGTTGTCGAAGACCGCGTAGGGCGCCGTCGCGGCGGCTTTGGCGAGGTCCGCGTCGGCGAAGACGATGTTGGCGCTCTTGCCGCCGAGTTCGAGGGTGACGGGTTTCACCTGGGCGGCGCAGCCCGCCATGATCTCCTTGCCGACCCGGGTGGAGCCGGTGAACACGACCTTGCGCACGTCGGGGTGGGTGACGAAGCGCTGTCCGACGACCGGTCCGCGGCCGGGCAGGACCTGCAGCACGCCTTCCGGGATCCCGGCTTCGAGGGCGAGTTCGCCGAGGCGCAGGGCGGTGAGCGGGGTGAGTTCGGCCGGTTTGACGATGACGGTGTTGCCGGCGGCCAGGGCCGGGGCCAGGGCCCAGGCGGCGATCGGCATCGGGAAGTTCCACGGCACGATGACCCCGACCACGCCGAGCGGTTCCTGGAAGGTGACGTCGATGCCGCCGGCGACGGGGATCTGCCGGCCGAACAGCCGCTCGGGCGCGGCGGCGTAGTACTCGATGACGTCCCGCGCGTTGCCCGCCTCCCAGCGGGCGTTGCCGATGGTGTGGCCGGCGTTGGCGACCTCCAGTGCGGCGAGGTGCTCGCGGTCGGCGTCGACGGCGGCGGCGAAGGAGCGCAGCAGCCGGGCCCGGTCGGCGGGGGCCACCCGGCGCCAGGTGTCGAAGGCGGCGCGGGCGCGGGCGACGGCGGCGTCGGTTTCGGCGAGGCCGGCCAGTTCGACGGTGGTGATCACCTCCTCGGTGGAGGGGTTGACGACCTCGAAGAGGTCCGGATCGGTCATGGAGCTGTCTCCCTGTGCGTGGCGGTGGTCCGGCTGTCGGTGGTCCTGGCGGTGGTCCGGCCGGCGGTGGTCCGGCCGGCGGCGAGCAGGGCCTCGAAGAGGCGCAGGTCGTCGGGGTCGGTCTCGGGGTGCCACTGGACACCCAACGCGAAGCGGTGGCCGGCCAGTTCGAGCGCCTCTACGGTGCCGTCCGTGGCCCAGGCGGTGGCCCGCAGACCGGTGCCGAGCCGGTCGACGGCCTGGTGGTGGTAGCAGGAGACCTCGGCGGTCGGCCCGAGGACGGCGGCGAGCCGGCTGCCGTCCACCAGGCTGACGCGGTGGCGGACGAAGCGGGCGGGGACGATCTGGTGGGTGCCGTCGGGCAGGTGCTGGCGGAGGGTGCCGCCGCGTTCGACGTTGAGCAGCTGCATGCCGCGGCAGACGCCGAGCACCGGCAGGTCCCGGGCCAGGGCGGCGCCGAGCAGCCGGCTCTCCCAGTCGTCGCGGGCGTGGTGGGGCGGGCCGGTGCGCGGATCGGCCACCGCCGCGTACCTGGCCGGGTCGATGTCCGGTCCACCGGCGAGGACGAGCCCGTCCAGGGCGTCGAGCAGGTGGTCGGCCCCGCCGGGTTGCGGCGGCAGCAGCACCGGGCTGCCGCCCGCGCGCGCGACCGCGTCGACGTACGTCTGGGGCACCAGGGAGGCGCGCTGGTTCCAGACGGACCAGGCGGCGTCGTCCTGGTAGCTGGTGATGCCGATCAGCGGGCGTCGGCCGTCGTCGCGCGTCACAGCCGCTCGAATCCGCGGCGCCGCTCCCAGTCGGTCACCGCCCGCTCGTAGGAGGCGAGTTCGGTGCGTCCGGCGTGGGTGTAGTGCCGGACGACGTCCTTGCCGAAGGCCTCGGTGGCGACCGCGCTGCGCTCGAAGGCGTCTGTCGCGTCGCGCAGGGTGGCGGGCACCCGGGGCGCGGCGGAGGCGTACGCGTTGCCGGTGAACTCCGGTTCGAGTTCGAGCTGTTGCTCGACACCGTGCAGTCCGGCCGCGATCAGGGCGGCGACCGCGAGGTACGGGTTGACGTCGCCGCCGGGGACGCGGTTCTCGAAGCGCAGCGACGGGCCGTGGCCGACCACGCGCAGCGCGCAGGTGCGGTTGTCGCGGCCCCAGGCGATGGCGGTGGGCGCGAAGCTGCCGGGCACGTAGCGCTTGTAGGAGTTGACGGTGGGGGCGAACAGCAGGGCGAAGTCGGCCAGGCAGGCGAGCTGTCCGGCGAGGAAGTGCTCCATGGTGCGGGAGAAGCCGTGCGGACGGTCACCGGCGAACACCGGGGCGCCCTGCTCGTCGCGCAGGCTCAGGTGGATGTGGCAGGAGTTGCCCTCGCGTTCGTCGTACTTCGCCATGAAGGTGAGGCTGCAGCCCTCCTGGGCGGCGATCTCCTTGGCTCCGGTCTTGTAGACGGCGTGGTTGTCGCAGGTGGTGAGGGCGTCGGCGTACTTGAAGGCGATCTCGTGCTGGCCGAGGTTGCATTCGCCCTTGGCGGACTCGACGGTGAGGCCGGCGCCGGCCATGCCGTTGCGGAGCCGGCGCAGCAGGGGCTCGATCCGGCCGGTGCCGAGGATGGAGTAGTCCACGTTGTACTGGTTGGCCGGGGTGAGCCGGGTGTAGTCCTTGTCCCAGGCCTGTTCGTAGCTGTCCCGGAAGACGATGAACTCCAGCTCGGTGGCGGCCTGGGTCTGCCAGCCGTAGCCGGCCAGGCGGTCGAGCTGGCGTTGCAGGACCTGACGCGGGGAGACGGCGACCGGGGTGCCGTCGTGGTGGACGATGTCGCACTGGACCATGACGGTGGCGGGGTGCCAGGGGATTGACCGCAGGGTGGCGAGGTCGGGGCGCAGCGTCAGGTCGCCGTAGCCGTTCTCCCAGGAGGAGATCTCGTACCCGTCGACGGTGTTCATGTCGACGTCGACGGCCAGCAGGTAGCCGCAGCCCTCCGCGGCGCCGGGCACGACGTCGTCGAGGAAGTACTCGGCGGCGACGCGCTTGCCCTGGAGGCGCCCCTGCATGTCGGTCATGGCGAGCACGACGGTGTCGACGGACCCGTCGGCGACGCGGGTGCGCAGCTCGTCGAGGGTGAGCCGGGGGGTGGTCATCGGGTCTCCAGTTCGGTGTCCGGGACGTCGTGTTCGGGCGGCGTGGCGTTGATGTGGGGCCCGGTGAACCAGTGCCGGGCGGAGGCCAGCCACCACACGCCGGCGAAGCCGACCACGACGGCCACGGCGACGGGGGTGTAGTTGAAGCTCTCGGCGGTGATCGGGCTGGCGGTGGGGAGCATGAACAGGACGGTGATCACCGCGGTCCAGGCGACGGCGACGACGCCGATCGGCCGGCTCCAGCGGCCCAGGTGCCAGGGGCCGCGCGGGAAGTCCTCGCCCTGGCGCAGCCGCAGGTACACCGGGATGACGTAGGAGATGTAGAGACCGATGACGGAGATGGAGGTCACGGCGGTGTAGGCGGTGGTGTTCCAGAGCGCGGGCAGCCCGAGCAGCAGCGCGCCGCCGGTGGCCAGCCAGACCGCGTTGGTCGGGGTCTGGGTGCGCGGGTCGATGCGGTGCCACAGGCGGGAGCCGGGCAGCGCGCCGTCGCGGGAGAAGGCGTAGATCATGCGGGAGTTGGCGGTGACGGAGGCCATGCCGCAGAAGAACTGGGCGCCGATGACGATGAGCAGCAGGAGTTGGGCGCCGCCGGAGCCGATCGCGTCGATGAAGATCTGCGCGGGCGGGACCTGGGTGTCGCTGTTGAGGGCGCCGTCGTAGTCCCGGATCGCGAAGGTGATGCCGAGCAGCAGGATCCAGCCCGCCACCAGGGAGACCGTGATGGCGTTGACGATGCCGCGCGGGCCGGAGCGGGCGGCGTCGCGGGTCTCCTCGGTCATGTGCGCGGAGGCGTCGTAGCCGGTGAGGGTGTACTGGGCCATCAGCAGGCCGAGCAGCGCCACGTAGAACTGGTTGTGGAAGCCGGTCTGGTTGACGAACTCGGTGAGGACGAAGGAGACCGAGGCGTGCCGGTCGGGGAGCACGGTGAGCGCGCCGACGATGATCGCGACGCCCACCAGGTGCCACCACACGGACACGCTGTTGAGGACCGCGACCAGGCGCACCCCGAAGGTGTTGAGCAGGCCGTGCACCAGCAGGATGACGGCGAAGATCTCCATGGTGTGCGCGGGGCTCGCCTCGACGCCGAAGCGGAGCGTGAGGAACGCGTTGGTGAAGAAGGCGGCGCCGTAGTCGACGCTGGCGGTCACCGCGACCTGGCCGAGGAAGTTGAACCAGCCGGTGAACCAGCTCCAGGCCGGGCCACGGCTGCGGGTCAGTTTGGCGGACCAGTAGTAGAGCCCGCCGGCCGTCGGGTAGCTGGAACAGATCTCGGCCATCGCCAGCCCGACGCAGAGCGTGAGCAGGCCGACCACCGGCCAGCCCCAGACGATCAGGGCCGGGCCCCCGGTCTTCATTCCCGTTCCGTACAGCGTCAGGCAGCCGGAGAGGATCGAGACGATGGAGAAGGAGACGGCGAAGTTGGAGAAGCCCGACATCGAGCGGGCCAGCTCCTGGGTGTAGCCCAGCTCGCGCAGTCGCTGTTCGTCGTCGGAGACGGAGGTGGAAACAGGGACGGAAACGGCGGCGGAAACGGGGGCGGTGTTCTCCGGAAACTTTTCGGGGGCAGGCTGGTCGGGTGAGCGTGCGTCGGTCATGGGCACCCCTGGGGGTTGAGGGTGTGCCGGGGAGCACGCGGCCACGACGGCGTGGCCCGGTCGCCCCGACGGGTTCGACGGTCGGACGGCTCTTCAATGGTCTGGAATCAGTCCATTGGGGTGGGTGAGCAGCATCGTTCCGGCTGGGCCGGGGCCGCGTCAAGAGCGACAGGGGAACGAGTCGGGGAAACCCGGTCGTAGGTACGATTCCGGCGTGGACGTGGACGAAACACGTGAGCGAGCGCGGCTCGACTGGCAGGCCGGGGCGATCTTCCGCCCGGTCCGGACCGGCAACGCCTTCGAGGAGACCGTCGAGCGGCTGCTCCAGGCGATCAAGCTCGGCGTCTTCGGCCTCGGCGACCGGCTGCCCGCCGAACGGGACCTCGCCACCCGGCTCGGCGTCAGCCGGGAGACCCTGCGCGAAGCGCTCCGCACACTGCAGCAGACCGGCTGCGTCGAACCCCGCCGCGGCCGGTACGGCGGCACCTTCGTCACCTACCGGATGCCGGCGCCGGACGTCGCCGACCTGCGCCGCGCGGCCCGCGACCTCGGCGGCGCGCTCGAGGACGCGCTGACCTACCGCCAGGTGCTGGAGATCGGCGCCGCCGAGGCGGCCGCCCGCCGCCCCCTCTCCCCCGAGCAGCGGGCCCGCCTGGAGAGCCGGCTGACCGACCTGGAGGGAGCCCCGCCCGAGCAGTACCGTCAGCTGGACTCGCGCTTCCACCTCGCCATCGGCGAGCTCACCGGCTCCCCCACCCTCGCCGCGGCCATCGCCGAGGCCAGGATGCGCCTCAACGACCTGCTCAACGCCATCCCCATGCTGGACCGGAACATCGAGCACGCCGCCGAGCAGCACCGGGCGATGGTCCGGGCGATCCTCGCCGGCGACGGTGACGCCGCCCGACGCGCCACCGAGGAACACCTCGCCGCGACGGCCGCACTGCTGCGGGGCTTCCTGGCCTGAGGCTGCCGGACCTCTCCGTACGCCCGCCGTGACCGCCCACCCCTCTCCGCTGGTCACTCCTCCGACGCTCTTGGTCACTCCTCCGACCGCCCCCTGACCGCCGCCCGGGTCCTCCGGACGATCGGACGATTACCCGCACCCCGGCCGCGCCCCTACCGTCGGGGATCACCCGCAGGTCGCTGTCGCCCGGTCGGGCCGGTCGCGGGAGGCGGGCGCCCGCACCGGCTCCGCAGAGAGTCGTGCACGGTGTCCGTGGCGTTGAACTTCCGCATGGCGAAGCAGCTGACGGGCGGCCGGGTGCTGCTGTGGTCGCTGCTCCCGCCGCCGTGACCTCGACCCGGATCCGCCCGCCCAGTCCATGTACACCGGATGCCGCGCGGGCCGTTGGAATCGCCGTACTCAACGACGACATCCTCCTGGAGGCCAGTCCGGGGAAAGCTCAGTTGCCACCGCCACGCTGGAACGCGGACTTTCCGTGAGCGACGTCCTGACCGACCTGGTGGCGCGTGGGCGGAGCGGGTCCACCGTCCCGGTGCTGCGGCGGGCGGGGAAGGTACCGCAGGCGGACGATGTCCGGGCTACAGGCCGATGTCCGCATCAACGAACTGCGCCTCCGGATGCGTTGAAGTACTGCATCCTGATCCTGGGCCAATCGATGGGGCACGCATGACGGGTCCTCAATCCGCTGTCCGGCCGCTGGCTGCCGGATCACAGCCACCTCCAACGGCATGTCGGCTCAGCGGTCGCGTACAACATCTGGCAGTACTACCAGGCCACCGGGGACCGGGACTTCCTCGCCACGGCCGGCGCCGAGATGCTGCTGGAGATCGCCCGCTTCTGGTCCTCCGCTGCCACCTACGACCGGGCCCGCAGGCGCTGGTCGATCCACGGGGTGCTCGGCCCTGACGAATACCACGACGCCTACCCGTGGGAGACCCGGCCGGGCGTGGACGACAACGCGTACACCAACGTGCTGGCCTCCTGGGTGCTGGGCCGCGCCCGGGACGCCCTGGACGTCCTGCCCGGCTACCGCCGCGACGAACTGCGCGAGCGCCTAGCCCTCGACGACCTGGAGCTGGAGCGCTGGCAGGCTCGACATCGTCCAGGCCTGGCGCGCCAAGGGCGCCGTCACCGCGATGACCGGCGACGGCGTCAACGACGGCCCCGCCCTGCGGCAGGCGGACATCGGCGTGGCCATGGGCCGACGTGGCACCGAGGTCGCCCGCCAAGCTGCCGACCTGGTCCTCGCCGACGACGAACTCGCCACCGTAGTCGGCGCGGTGGAGGAGGGCCGCCGGGTCTACGACAACGTCCGCCGTTTCCTCGTGTACGGGCTGTCCGGCGGCGCGGCCGAGATCCTGGTGATGCTGGCCGGCCCGCTGTTCGGCCTCGCACTGCCGTTGCGGGCGGGCCAGATCCTCTGGATCAACCTGCTCACCCACGGCCTCACCGGTGTCGCCATGGGCGCGGAGCCGGTTTCCCCCGGCGCGATGACCCGGCCCCCGCGCCCGCCACACCAGCACATCCCGGGTTCCGGTGTGTGGCAGCGGGTGCTGCTGCTGGGCTTCGTCGTCGCGGCGGCCGCTCTCGGCGCCGGGCTCTGGGCCCACGGCGGTGACCGCCCGTGGCAGTCCGTCCTGTTTCTCGCCTTGCTGGCCGCCCAACTCGGCGTCGTCCTGGGCCTGCGCGAACGGCTGCTGACCCGCGCGAACCTCTTCCTCCCGCTGGCCGTCCTCACCTCCGGCGCGCTCGCGGCCGCCGCCCTCTACCTGCCGTTCCTCCGCGACGTGCTCGACACCGTGCCGCTGTCCTGGAGCGACTTCATCGCACCCGCGGCCGCCGGGGTCGTCGGGTTCGCGACAGCCCGGCTGTGCAGGCAAGGGGTCTGACGCCATGTCGAACGCCCTGGGTCACCGACCTGTACGAGCTGCCGATGGCCCTGTCCTGCCAGCAGGGCAGCTGCGGCGACGTGGCGGTCCCGAGGTCGGCATCGCGGCCCGTCCCACAGTGGAGTCCCGCGATAGGACCGCGACCACCATCAGACCCGTGAACGTGCGCGCCGCGACACAACCGGTTGTCTGGGACGCACTGACCAGTCCCGACGGCGAGGCATCGGCAATCGCTGGTGCAAACGGGGCCGGGTGCCCCTTCGGAGGATAGGGGTGAGCGGGTAGGTTGGCGGGCCGGGCAGGGTGCCCTGAAGGCCGGAAGCGGGTGGGGCATGATTGCCGGGGCGGTTGTGGACTGCGGGCTGTACGAGCTCGGGCGCAGGCTGCCCGGGACGGTGGAGCTGTCGAAGGTCCTGGAGCGGATCGGCGAGGGGCTCGGCCGGTTCGTGTGGATCGGCCTGTACGAGCCGACCGCGGAGCAGTTCGCGGAGATCTCGGCGGCGTTCGACCTGCATCCGCTGGCGGTGGAGGACGCGGTGCGCGCGCACCAGCGGCCGAAGCTGGAGCGGTACGGCGACACGCTGTTCCTGGTGCTGAAGACGATCACCTACGTCGAGCACGACAAGGTGACGGCAACCAGTGAGATCGTCGACACCGGCGAGATCATGGTCTTCGCCGGGCCTGGCTTCGCGATCGTCGTGCGCCACGGCAGCGCCAAGTCCCTGACCGGGGTACGCAAGGGCCTGGAGGCCGCCCCCGATCTGCTGGCCCTCGGCCCGGCCGCCGTTCTGCACGCGGTCGCCGACCACGTGGTCGACCAGTACCTCGACGTCGCCGACAAGTTCGAGCGCGACGTCGAGGAGCTGGAGTCCGCGGTGTTCTCCCACGAGCGGACCGACGACGCGGGCCGGATCTACCAGCTCAAGCGCGAACTGCTGGAGTTCAAGCGCGCGGTCGTGCCGCTCGGCGCACCGCTGCAGCGCCTTGCGGACGGAACGATCGCCCTCGTGCCGGCGGCGATAGCCGCCTATCTGCGGAACGCCGCCGACCACCACACGCAGGCCAGGGAGCGGATCCTGGCGTTCGACGAGCTGATCTCCAGCATCCTGGACGCGAGCATGGCCCGGCTGTCGATGCAGCAGAACACCGACATGCGCAGGATCAGCGCCTGGGCGGCCCTGGCCGCCGTGCCGACGCTGGTGGCCGGCGTGTACGGGATGAACTTCGACAACATGCCGGAACTGCGCTGGACCTACGGATACCCGGCGATGCTGCTGTTCACCAGTGTGGTGTGCGGGCTGGTCTTCCGGGCGTTCCGCCGCAACGACTGGCTGTGACGGCGGTGTCGGCCCTGGGCGGGGCCGGCACCGGGTGCTCATCCGTCGAGGTGGATCCAGGTGGCGATGAACGCGACCCAGGCGAACAGGGCGGTGAAGGCCAACAGCGGAGCGAAGCGGGGCACGGTCGTTCCTTCCGTGGGGGGCGGGTGATGGCGGCGAGGATCAGGCGAGGCCGAGCCAGCCGAGGACGGTCTGGACGAGCAGGATCGTGGACATCCCGGCGACGCCGACGACCACCGCCGTGGCCGCGACCCGGTAGCGGGGGCTGTTGGCCGCCTCCCCGAGGACGGATCGGCGGTTGGTGAGGACCAGCAGGTAGACCAGCACGATCGGGCTGATCAGGCCCTGAAGGACCTGGGTGCCGATCAGCAGCTGGATGACGTCCACCGGGGTGAGGGCGACGATCGCCCCGAGAGCGATCTGCGCGGTGAACACGCCGAGGAACAGGGGCGCGTCGCGGAAGCTGCGGGAAACCGAGCGTTCGACACCCGCTGCCTCGCCGACTGCGTAGCTGGCCGAAAGCGGGACGACGGCGCCGGCGAGGGCGGAGGCGCCGATCAGGCCGAAGGCGAAGAGCAGCTCGGCGCCGTGCCCGGCCACGGGCTTGAGGGCCTCGGCAGCCTGCGCGGCGGACTCCAGCGGCCCGGTGCCGCCGATGGCGGAGGCGGTGGCGATGATGATGGTCAGACTGATCAGGCAGGCGAAGACCGCGCCGAGGACGGCGTCGGCCCGGATCAGCTTGTAGTCCTCCGGCTTGGCCCCGCGGTCGACCACGCCGGCGGCGGCGTAGAACTGCATGTACGGGCTGACGGTGGTACCGATCAGGGCGACAGCCAACAGGATGAAGTCCTTACTCGGCTCGATGTGCGGGACGGCCAGGTGCTCGCCGACCCGGCCCCAGTCGGGGTGGCCGAGGACCATCGCGATGGGGTAGGCGAAGAAGGCCAGCGACATCACCAGGAAGATCCGCTCGGCCCACTTGTAGGAGCCGAACAGCACCAGCGACCACAGCAGGAATGCAGCCGGCGGGATGACCGCCCACTTGGGGACGCCGAGGAGTTCGAAGGCGGCGCCGATGCCGGCGAACTCGCTGACGACCAGTCCGGTGTTGGCCAGCCCGAGGCAGAACACCGCCAGCGCGGTGAGCCGGAGGCTGAACTGTTCGCGGATCAGCGCGCCGAGGCCCTTGCCGGTGTGGGCGCCGAGCCGGACCGCCATCTCCTGCACCATCACCAGCGCGACGGTGACCAGCACCATGAAGAACAGCGTGCCGTACGTGAACTGGGAACCGGCCGAGGCATAGGTGGCGATGCCCGCGGCGTCGTTGCCGGCGTTCGCGGCGACCAGGCCGGGTCCGGCAATCATCGCGATGGCCGCGATGCGGCGCCGGCCCTTGCGCCGGGCGGGCGAGGCCGCGGCGACGGCCGGCGCGGCGGTGACAGGGGCGGTGTCGAGGTCGCGGGTCACTTGAGGAGCCTCCGGAAGTGCAGGCGCCCGCGCTCGGGCAGCAGGGTGTCGAGGATGTCGTCGGCGAGGATCCGGCCCAGCGGGCGCTCGGTCTCGTCGACCACCAGCAGGGAGGTGGCCCGGGCGGCGACCAGCTGATCGGCGGCCTCGGCGAGGCGGGTATCGGGGCGGACCGTGACCGGCGGACCGAACTGGGCCAGCCACTCCACCAGATCCCCAACCGGCGCGGCGTCCTCCGCGACCGCCACGTCGAACAGCGGGATGTCGCCGACCAGTCGACCATCATCATCCAGCACCACCACGGAGTCGATCTCGGTCCGGTGCTCCGCCTGCGCGGCCAGCTCGGCCCTCACCTGGGCGACCGTCTGCCCGGCGCGGGCGGTGACCAGCACGGTGGTCATCGCGCCGCCCGCCGTACCCTCGCGGTGGGTCAGCAGGGTGCGCAGCTCCGACGCCTCGCCGACCGGCATCCGGGCGAGCAGGTTCTCGCGCTCGCCCGGCTGGAGGTCGCGCAGCGCGTCGGCGGCCTCGTCCGGCTCCATCTCGTCGAGCAACCGGGCGGCGTGCTCGGGCGGCGCCTCGCGGAGCAGGTTCTCCAGCTCGGCCGGTTCCATCTCCTCCAGGGCGTCCGCGGCGTGCTCCGGCTCCAGCCAGCCAAGCAGCTGCTGGCGCTCGTGCCGGCCGAGGTCCTCCAGGATGTCCGCGAGGTCGGCTGGGCGTAGCTGGTGCAGGGCGGAGCGGGAGGCGCGCAGCCGTACCTCGGCGGGGCCGTGGGTGGCCTGCTCGCCGAAGGGGGCGACGGACTGCCAGTCCAGGACGCGGTCCGGGGTGGGGCGCACCTGCCAGCGGCGAGGGCCGAGCCGGCGCAGCAGGGTCGCCAGCGACACGTCCACCCCGATGAGCACGGTGCGGTCGACCTGTGGCGCCAGGTACAGGTCGGCGGCGCGGGTGACCTGAACGCCGTCCACGTCCACCAGCTGGTGGTCCATCACCTCGCGGGCGAGCAGCACCTCGCCGGGCCGGCGGACGTACTCGCGCAGGTCGACGCGGGAGGTCCGCAGTCCGACCCGCCCGGCGTGGATCTTGCCGATGGCCGTGGCGGGAAGGAAGGTGCGGCGGCGCCCGATCCGGATGATCAGTCCGGTGACCGGCGGGTACGGCTCGGGCCCGTAGAGGCGGGCGACGATGTCGACGACGCGGCCGACGTCCTCGCCGGGCTGGTTGGTGACCGGGCCGCCGACCAGCCCGGCGACAGAGACCAGGGAGGCCCGGACCGTGCGGGTGGTGGCGGCACGGCGCTCGAGATCGACCTTGCGGTCGCGCAGGCGGGCCGTGGTGGACATGAGCAGAGTGCTGGAAGCCATGGGTGAGCACCCCCTTGCCTCGGCTGGGACGAGGCATCAGGCGGCACCGGGGCACACCTCCACATTCCCTGGCTCGTGCGGCAGGCCGTGCGCGGGGTGATACCGCCGCACGGCAACGCGTCTCGCCGTGGTGCCGAGCGAGAAGGCCGCTACGGGTTGAGCGATTCAGGGAAGGAGGGGCTGCCCCGGGCCGGTGAAGGACGGCGAGGACAACACGATGAAGGGCCGACTATGGCCCGGACTACTGTCCATCTCGCCTCCTCCCGATCACGGCCACGATCCGACGTCGCGGCGGCACGGCAAGGGGAACCGGGCCCACAGCCTGGTACACCCCCAACTCGTCAGAGCTTTGGCACTCCACGGCGTGTCCCGCGTTCTGCGGGAAGCCACTTGGGGTCACCCCTTAGGTCGGGGAGACCTGTCCTGATCCGGAGCGTCTCTCGACGGGTGGGATCAGTGGCCTGTGTCCGTGAAGACGCCTCACCGAACGAGGTGTCTGTTCAAACCTGCGCAAGGATAGGCCTACCCAGCTCGCGAAGCCCAATCCTTGACCGGACCTTGACTCGCTCGGGCAGGGGGTCCCGATCACAACGGCCGCCCCAGGAGGCACCGCTGGAATCTCGGAACCCTGTCGACTTGCGGGTGGTACGACCGGCCATGCCGGCAGGCGAGCAGTGCGGGCGGCACTCGGGACCGCAGACATCCGCCGGCGCATCGAGGAGTGGCGTCGTGCCGCTCAGTAGGGCAGTCGGCGGCCGGACGGCGTTCGCAGGTCCGGTGGCGGGGGCTCGTGGGGGCGAGTCGGCCGGGTGACGACCTTGATCCGGACCATCGTGGCCACCTCCTCGTTCGGGCTTCGTGCTCCGCTCTGCCGTCGCCGGACGGGGACGTCACGGGTGGGGCCTCCGGGCTCCGGCGACTGGGCCGGTCGGCCCTCGTGGCGAACGCCGTGCCCACCTAGCGTGGGAGCAGGATCCAGGTCACCGGGCCGAGGAGGACCGCCATGACATCCGCGAGTTCCGACAGCACGACGCGTTCCGTCGTCCTCGGCGTCGATGCGAACGACACCGGCCGGATGAGCGCCGCCTGGGCCGCCGACGAGGCCGACCGCCGGGGGCTTCCGCTGCGGCTGGTGCACGCCGTCCCGTCACTGTTCCGCGAGTTCCGGCCCTTCGACGAGGGCCGCTACCACAAGGCGCTGCGCGAACGGGCCGACCAGGCGCTCGACCGGGCCGCTGCCGTGGCCCGCGAGCGGCACCCCGGACTGACCGTGACCACCTTCGTGGCCGAGGACGTCCCGGCTCCCGCACTGTGCCGGGAGTCCCGCCACGCCGCACTCGTCGTCGTCGGCTCGCGCCGACTGAGCCGGGCGGCGGAAGAACTGAGCGTCTACTCGGTGGCCGTCCCGGTGAGCGCTCAGGGCCACTGCCCGGTCGTCGTCGTCCGCGATCCCGAGCACATCACCCAGGACCCGCCGTACGTCGTGGTGGGCGTGGACGGCAGCCCGTCCTCGGACGCCGCCCTGGACTTCGCCATCGACCTCTCCGCCGAACGGCACGCCGCCCTACGGGTCGTGTGGGCCTGGCAGCGCCTGCCGGTCGCCCATCTCGACGAGTCAGCCGCCGAGCAGGCGCTCCGGCGGATGCTCTTCGAGACCACCGCCGGGCGCCGCGAGCTCCACCCCGACGTGGCCATGACCCACGAACTGGTGCGCGGCCACCCGGTCGAGGAACTCGCCCGCGCCTCCGAGCATGCCTTGGCCGTGGTGGTCGGCCGTCGCGGCAACGGCGGCTTCACCGGTATGCGCCTCGGCTCCGTCCCCCACGGCCTGCTGCACCGGGCGCACTGCCCGGTCGTGACCGTACCAGCTCACCCGTAGCGGAACGGGACGTGGTCGGCAGCGACGAGACCCACCAGCACGTCCTGGCACGCCTCGCCGACCGGGAGAGCGAGTTGCGCGCCCTGGCACCCCAGGTACTGGTCTCCCGCTCTGGCTCTGCCGTGACCGCCGAGGCCCTGAAGGCTGCGGCGACGGCCCGGCTGCTCGTCCTGGGTCGCCGGGTCCGGCGGATGCCGCTCGGAGCCCAGCTCGGTCCGGTGGCGCACGCTGCGATCCATCACGTCGGTTGTCCGGTCGTGATCGTCCCGCACCGCTGTCGTGCCCGTCCGGCGACCCGATCCGGTCCGAACGGCCCACCTCCGCGCGGAAGTGCCGGAGCGAGAATGGAGTCGACGAAAGGTGGAAACCATGCACACCGTGATCGTGTACGAGAGCATGTACGGCAACACCCGGGAGATCGCCGAGGCGATCGCCGAGGGTGTCCATCAGGCCGACCCCGGAGCGGCCGTGGACTGCCTCCCGGTTGCCGAGGCCGACGTCGGGCTCATGCGGTCGGCGGACCTGCTGGTGGTCGGCGGCCCGACCCACATGCACGGCATGTCCTCCGGACTCAGCCGCCGGATGGCCGCCACGGCCGAGGCGCACAAGGAGGGCCACGAGGAGGCCGCCGCCGAAGCGCGGGAGACCGTCGAGGGTCCGGGCCTACGCGCCTGGTTCCACGACCTTCCGAAGACCGAACCCGGCACACACGCCGCCGCGTTCGACACCCGGGTCGACATGCCCCGGGCCGGCGGCGCGGCCAACGGCATCGCCCACCGGCTCTCCCACCACCACTACGACGTGGTCGCCGAACCCGAGGGCTTCATCGTCGAGGACAACGACGGCCCGCTGCGCGCCGGCGAACTCGACCGCGCCCGCACCTGGGGCGCGAACCTCGTCTGACGTCCGATCGGGCTCCGGCGGGCTCCGCTCCAGCCCGGGGCTGGTCAGCAGGGCCCGGCATGACGGTCCTCCGCCAGTCCTCGCTGTCCCGGATTGGCGAGCACGTTCGGGTATCCCGTCTGCCCGGCCTGCCGTACGGCGTCGACTCGCGGTCGTCCGGGGCATCCGGGCCGGAGGAGTGCGGCGGCCACAGCAGGGCGCCGGCCGCACGGGCCCTCCGGGACCGCTGCGCGTGCCGCAGGTGCGGCCTCGTGGATCACCCTGGCCCGGGCGGCGTACCGGCGATCGCGCGAGACTGGTCGAGGGGCGGAGGACTGGGAGTGGACGAGGACTGGGAGTGGACGGGATGTCTGACGGCGGAGGCGGCGGTTGCCCGCATTGGTCGGCGAGCTGGCCGGTCTGGTCCGGCTGGCGCACACCGCCCTGCACGGTGCGACGTCCGTCCTCACGGACCCGGCCGACGGCGGGGACGGGATCCCGGGTGCTGAGAACGCGATCAGGCCCTCCAGCAGGGCTTCGAAGACGCCGGCGTCCCTCCACTGCCGGAAGCGGTTGGAGACGGTCGACCAGGCGCCGAACTCCTATGGCATCTCCCGCCACTGCCCGCCTGTCTTGAATCGCCAGATCACGCCCTCGAACTGCTGCCGCAGCCGCTCCGGGTACGGGCCGTACTCGCCGATCGGCAGGTATGGCTCGATGTACTCCCACTCCGCATCCGTAAGTTGCGCTCGCGTCACGCAAGATGGTTGATGTGTGTCGTTGACTGACGCGCAGTGGGCGCGGCTCGAGCCGCTGCTGCCGGAACGAACACCCAAGCGAGGTCGGCGGTGGCGTGATCATCGGCAGGTTATCGACGCGATCGCATTCAAGTACCGCACTGGGACTGCGTGGACCGACCTGCCAGGACGGTTCGGATCCTGGAAGGGGGTCTATAACTGGCTACGGACCTGGGCGCGCACGGCGTCATGGCGCATCCGCGGCCGGCGGCCGTCCGGCAGTACCGTGACGGCTGCGAGGTGGATGTGGTGCACGACGTGCTGGACCGCGACCCACCGCTACCCCGGCTCGCCCTGCGGTGCCAGGCCGGTGTTCCGGCGATCACCCGGGGCGCCGGCTGCCCGCCAGGATGAACCGCCAGACCCGGGCTCTACGTTCTTTCTGGTAGTGGTCAACAGAGATGAGACGTACGGAAAGTGGTGCGCATGACCCAGCTGGAGCGGAACTGCCCAGCGGCCCTGCTGCTGCTCGGGGGGGCCGGTCACGGACACCGCCGCCGTGCTCGCCGCGGCCCGCGGCCTGCACGCCTGGGACCCGCGGCGGCCGGCGGTCGGACAGCTGCTGGAACACCTGCTGGACCACGGCGACGACGCCCGGGCCAGGTCTCCGCACCAGGGCCGGAACCAGCTCGCACCGTTCGACGACTCGAACGTCATCCCCATCCCGACGGCCCGCATCGAACGCCGACAAGCCGTCACCGGCCTCATCAACGAGTACCACCGAGCAAGCTGACCATCCGACAAACCCCCGGCTCACAGCCGGTGAAGCCATTTTGAAGCACTACGGGCCACTCGGCCTGGATGATCTTGCAGTGTTAGGATTTTCAGGTCGGAGTAACTCGCCACAGGCTCCGATGCACGCTCGTTAGACATGAACGGAGAGTGTCGTGCCGAAAACCCACACTACTCCGGCGGGAGAATTTTCGCCGACGTTATTGTCAATATCTTTGACCGGTCCTCACGGCGTCGGATCGATTTGCCCTTCCTGGCCGGAAGCCCAGCTGATACGCGAACCCCACGAGGTCCGTTCGAGCGATGACGTCCTTTTGTTTTACGGACCCGGCATGACCCAGGAGGTGAGGCGGTTCTCGATCGAGTCGGACGTCGAGCTGCCGCCTGTCACGACTGTGGGCTCCGCTTACGGTCCCGTCCCAGCCGGGCCGTACGGAACGGACGAGTGCCATGGGTAATGACCAGAACGGCTGCGAAGTGTCCCAGCCGGTCGGCGACTGCGTTCTCAGCTCGGTCCAGGTCAGGATCCTGGAGGGCATTGCGGCCGGCTTCTCCAGCGGGCGACTTTCTAGAGAGTTATACCTCAGTTCGAAGACCATCGACTATCACGTCCGCGTCATGTCCGACAAGCTGCAGGCGCCGAATCGTGTCGCGTTGGTTTCGAGGGCGTTCGTCCTCCAGATTCTGCGAACAGATTCATGGCCCCCGCGCATTGCGTATGAAGCTGTGGATTAATGCCCGGCGGTTCGCGAGATCGTGATCCGCACGTTCTGCACGAACTGCATTTTGTTTCATGTTTCCCGGACGTTTACTTTATCTCGCTCCTTCTGGTCAGGTCGGAGGTCAGACGCTGACCGGCCACGAGTGCGCGGGCCAAGCCGTGACCTGGCTCGGCGATCTGCTGCAGCGTGGCGTCGATGTCGGCCGTGGACGTGGTGGTCACGACTGCACCGGCACCGGCGCGACGCCGCCAACCGGCACCTCGCGCCCACCATGATCTGGCGGGGGGTCCGCCGCGTGGCCACCGAGAGGGGGACCTCGTCCTTGCGTGGCAAGGGCATTCCCAAATCGATGGTCGTCAATGTTCCTCCCCTGAATGAACCGGCCAGGTGCCGGGGTCGTCGATGTCTGCTGACGCCGGTGCGGCGTCGAGGCCGGTCAGCAGCCCCACCACGACCCTGGTGATGTTCTGCGCGGTCAGCCCGCAGGCGGCGAGCACCTCGGCCCTGGTGCCGTGGCTGAGGAACCGCCTCGGGATGCCGAACTCGCGCAGCGGGGTGTGCACGTCGGCGTCCCGCAGCGCCTGCGCGATCGCGGAACCGACACCACCCGCGCGGCTGTTGTCCTCGACCGTGATCGCGAGCCGGTGGCGGCGGGCCAGGTCGGCCAGCGCGGGGTTGACCGGGGTGACCCATCTCGGGTCCACCACCGTCACCCCGATGCCCTGTGCCCGCCCACCGTCGGCGACGGTGAGCGCGAGCCCGGCCAGCGCACCTACCGCGATGATCAGCACGTCCAGCCGGCCGGAACGGCGCAGCACGTCAATCCCGTTGAACGTGGCGGTGGCGGGCAGGTCCTCACCGGCGGGGCCTTTGGGGAACCGCAGCAGTGTCGGACCTTCGTGCCACGCCACCGCCTCAGCCAGCAGTTCGGCCAGCCTGGTGCCGTCCCGCGGCGCCGCGATCCGCAGCCCCGGCACCACCTGCAGCACCGACAGGTCCCACATGCCGTTGTGGCTCGGCCCGTCGTCGCCGGTCACCCCGGACCGGTCGAGGACGAACGTCACCGGGCGGCGGTGCAGCGCGACGTCCATGAGCAGTTGGTCGAGCGCGCGGTTGACGAACGTGGAGTAGATGGCCACCACCGGGTGCACACCGCCCATGGACAACCCGGCGGCCATCGTGACCGCGTGCTGCTCGGCGATGCCGACGTCGATCACCCGGTGCGGAAACCTGCGCTGCAGCGGCAGGAGCCCGGTCGGCTCGGTCATCGCGGCCGTGATCGCCACGAGGTCGTCGCGCTGCTCGGCCAGTTCGACCAGCTTCTCGCCGAACACCGACGTGAACGACGGGGGCGATACCTTCAGTGCCTGCCCGGTGTACGGGTCCATCGGTTTGACGGCGTGGCCGAGATCGAGGTCATTGGTCTCGGTGTGCCGGTATCCCTTGCCCTTGGCGGTGATCACGTGCACCACCACCGGCCGGCCCAGTGCGACCGCGCGGCGCAGGGAGTCCTGGACGGCGGGGAGGTCGTGACCGTCGACGGGGCCGAGGTAACCGAGCCCGAGTTGTTCGAACACGCCCGGCCCGCGCCCGGCGCGCAGGTCGGCCAGGTGCTCGGCCAGCCCGCCGACGGTCGGCGCGTAGGAGCGTCGGTTGTCGTTGAGCACGATGACGAGCGGCCGCTCCGGCCCGCCCGCGATGTTGTTGAGCGCCTCCCAGGCCATGCCGCCGGTCATCGCGCCGTCGCCGATGATCGCGACGGTCGCCCGGTCGCGTCGGCCGAGGTGGGCGTCCGCCCTGGCCAGCCCGTCCGCGTAGGACAGTGCGGTGGACGCGTGCGAGTTCTCCACCAGGTCGTGCTCGGACTCCTCCCGGCTCGGGTAGCCGGAGAGCCCGCCCGACTTACGCAGCCGGTCGAACCCGGCCTGGCGGCCCGTGAGGATCTTGTGCACGTAGGACTGGTGCCCGGTGTCCCACAGCAGCCGGTCCCGCGGGGACTCGAACACCGTGTGCAACGCGATGGTCAGCTCGACCACACCCAGGTTGGGCCCGAGGTGTCCCCCGGTCGCGGAGACCCGCTCGATCAGGAACGCGCGGATCTCCCCGGCGAGGTCGCGCAGCTCCCCGGCGGTCAACTCACGCAGCCGCGCCGGGTCGCGCACGGTTTCCAGCAGCGCCATGTCGAACAGTGCTCCTCACCGGGCGTGGTGGGCGGCCGCGGCCGCCCACTCGGTCAGTTCGGGCCGACTGCCCGGCGCGATGCCGGTTCGGCCGACGATCGGTCCCGACCGGTCACGGCGCGTCCGCCACTCCGGTCAGCCGCGTGGGCGGGAAGAACACGATGTCCTCGGTCGCCACCCGTTCCACGGACGTGTCCGCGTAACCCAGTTCGGCGAGCCGGTCGAGCAGCTGGTCGACGAGGATCTCCGGCGCGCTCGCCCCGGCGCTCACGCCGACCGTGCTCACGCCGGCCAGCCACGTGGGGTCGAAGTGCGTCACGTCCGGCACCAGTTCAGCCCTGCCGCCGAGCCTGCGCGCCACCTCGACCATCCGGATCGAGTTGCTGGAGTTGGTCGAACCGACCACCAGCACCAGGTCGCAGCGGTCCACGATGGCCCGGATGCCGTCCTGGCGGTTCTGGCTGGCGTAACAGATGTCGTCGGTGGCGGGCCCGCGCAGGTCGATGAACCTGCGCTGGAGCACGGCGATGATGTCCCTGGTCTCGTCCACCGAGAGCGTGGTCTGGGTGAGGTAGGCGACTGCTGCGTCGGAGGGAAGGTCCAGTGCCTCCGCGTCGGCAACCGTCTCGACGATGATCGTCTGGTCGGGAGCGTGCCCGTAAGTGCCCTCGACCTCCTCGTGGTCCGCATGCCCGACCAGCAGCAACGTCCGCCCGTCGCGGGCGAACCGGCGGGCCTCCTGGTGCACCTTGGCCACCAGGGGGCAGGTCGCGTCGAGCACGTCCAGCCCGCGTGCCTCCGCGTTCTGCCGCACCTGCGGGGAGACGCCGTGCGCGGAGAAGACACACACCGCGCCCTCCGGTACCTCCTGCTCGGAATCGACGAACCGGACTCCCCGGCGCTGGAACTCGCGCACCACGTAGTGGTTGTGCACGATCTCCTTGCGGACGTAGATCGGCGCGCCGTGCTGTTCCAGCGCGAGGTCGATGATGGCTATCGCCCGGCGTACACCGGCACACAAACTCCGTGGCTCGGCCAGCAGGACCCGCTTACCGTCACTCATCCCACTCCGTTCCGTGCCATGACGTTTGCATTGAAACGCCTGGCCTGCGTTGCCGAACAGGGCATCCACGCCGGTCGGTAGAAACCGGGCCCTTCTGGGGAAGTCTTGTCTGCCGTTTGGTGCCGGCTTAATAGCCGGACTCGAAGTACGGCCTTGGGTGCCGCCCAGCAGCTACCAATCTGCACAGTACTCCAATCCAGTCCTCACACCGTCTCCGTTTGGGGTTTTTCCTAAAGTCGAAGCTGCTCACGCCGCGTCGTTGACACGACCGGGACCGTCCTCCAGGATGGCATCCAATAGCCGCCGCTCAATTTTGGGCGACTCAGGATTCCGGATCGTGAGAGCGGCCCTGCATTTCGAACGAGGCGCCGCTCGTGCCGCAAGCCACGGAATCCGGTCCGGCGATCCTCGTTAAACCACGTATCCTCGCCAAAATTCATGACGCGCGCAGCGCAACGACCGAAGCAGGCCATTCGCCAACGTCGTCGGCATCAGAGCTCTGGAGGAGTGACCGTGTCAAATCTGCTGGATGAACTTTCGAGTTCCCCTCAGGCAGCGCTGGAGCCTCAGGACGAGGTAAGAATCGTTGGCCAGTACTACGACGACAAAACAGCCAGGCTTGTCCGCAAATACGGGCCCGGCCCCAGGATTCACTACCACGTGGGTCACTACCCTTCGGCTGAAACGCCGCTGCATCCCGACGATGTGACGCCGGATGCCATTCGCCGCAGCATCCGGGACCACCAAGAGGGTCTGCTGCGGTACGCGGCCAAGATCTGGGGCGCTGAACACCGGCTGTCGGGGCGAATCCTGGACGTCGGCTGCGGTCTCGGCGGGGGCTCGCTCTTCTGGGCGCGGGAGTACGGCGCCGACGTCACGGCGGTCACCAATGCGCCGGAACACGCGCCGATCGTCAACAAGTTCGCGCGGGAATGCGGCGTGGACGAGCGGGTCCGAACCCTGGTCTGTGATGCGATGCATCTCCCCCTGGACGGCCCCTATGACGCAGCAGTAGCGATCGAGAGCAGCGGATACTTCAACCGTCCGCAGTGGTTCGAGCGTCTGGCGCAGGTGCTTCGTCCGGGCGCGAGTGTGTGCATCGAGGAAGTGTTCATTACACGCCCTCACGGGGCCGATGTGTGGGCCGAATACTTCTACACGAAGCCGGCCACGGTGCTCGACTACGCAGAAGCCGCGCAGGCTGCGGGCTTCGAACTGGTCGATGAGGTCGACGCCACGTCAGAGACCCTGCCGTTCTGGGAGGAGAGTGTCGCCTGGACGAAGGCGGTACTGGACACCGACAGCAGCCTCTCTGCAGTTGACCGCAGGAACCTGAGGATATCTCTGCTGGCGAACCAGGCGCTCTGCGCTGAATGGCAAGCAGGAGGCATGCAGCTGGGCTTCTTGCGCTTCGAGCGTAAGTGAGCGCGAAGAGTAGCAGACAGCCGGTTTGTTGACCTGGCAGCACTGGTTACCAGTGGTTGTCAGTAGATCACGCAGGCGCTGGGCTGGGGTTCCCCAGCCCAGCGCAGCGGGTTTCCGCCCGCCTTTCGATGTGACTGCCGCCTAGGTGTCGCCAACCATCTCCTCGACGCGTTCCCCGGCTCGTGGCTCGCGGTCGACCCGCAGGATCTGCGGTGGCGTACCAACACGATCATTCGCGGGCTCACCGCCGGTACGGCTGAACCGCCGCCGACTTCCCGCCACCTTCACGACGATACGGAGTTCCTCATGACGCTCGGACAGTCTCCCGCTCACAGCGACGTCCGCAACGTGTACGACGGGTTCGGTCGGATCTACGGTTCCGTCTGGGGCCCCAATATCCACTACGGCTACTGGGAGAACGAGGCCGACGACAGCTCCGTCGAGGTGGCCACGGACCGCCTGACCGACCTGATGATCTCTGGTCTCGCCGCACAGGCCGGCCAGCGGGTCCTGGACATCGGCTGCGGCATCGGCTACCCCGCGCAGCGGCTCGTCCGCACTTGTGACGTGAACGTGGTGGGCATCACCGTCAGCCACATCCAGGTGGAGGAGGCCACGGAACTCGCCGCCGAGGCCGGGCTCGCCGACCGGGCCACGTTCCAGTTCGCGGACGCGATGGACATGCCCTTCCCCGACGGCTCGTTCGACGCGGCCTGGGCGTTCGAGTCGATGTGGCACATGCCCGACCGGGCCCAGGTGCTCTCCGAGGCCGCCCGCGTGCTGCGCCCCGGCGGCCGCCTCGCCATCGCCGACGTCATCCAGCGCGACCCGATCAGCCCTGAGGGACGCGTGGTCCTGGACCACATCTCCGAGAACTACGCGGTGCGCTCCCTGGGCACTGTGGACGAATACCGGGTGGCGTTGGCCGCCCACGGTTTCGTCGACGTGGAGATCCGTGACATCACCGACAACGTCATCCGTACCCTCGGGCTCATGGCCGACGCCTTTGATACTGTCCGCGACAAGCTGGCCGACCTGGTCGGCGAGGAGCACGCCGAGTCGCTCATCCACAACGTGCGCAGGTTCGGGGCCATCCCGGAGAGCGGCTACCTCTTCCTGACCGCGGTCCGCGCCTGACCGCGGGCGCCGTCCCCGGTTCTCAGCTCGGCGTCTCATGGCGCAAGGCTGGGGTCGAGGTACTTCCTGACGCTTCCTGAACAGGGCCCTCCGGCGGTTGAGCGAGATGTCTGACGTCTCAACTCGACGTCCGGAGGGCCTCGTTGTTTGTCCATCCTGCATCACCGGACCTGCCGCACGGCCCATCAGCAGTCCGACAAGCCGAAACGGCCCGCCAGTTCAACTGACGGGCCGTCACGCCGTGCTGGGGCTAGCCGGCATCCGGATCTGTGGAACCCAGGGTCCTCACCGCAGGGGTCAGCGTGTCGTCCAGATCCCCGACGACCGCCCGGATGCCCGTCCTCACTGCCGTACCCGCAACTCGGTCAACGCCCGAAGCGGAAACACCGGCCGGTGATGTGGCGGCTGCCCTGGCGCCAGGGTCAGACCCGGCATCCTGGTGGCGATGGCCTCTACCGCGATCTCCAGTTCCGCGCGGGCGAATCCGGCTCCGAGGCAGAAATGGATGCCGTGCCCGAACGCGAGATGCGTGGCAGACCGGCTGTCCGGACTGAACGCGGCCGGACATGCGCGAGAGCGGCTGTCCCGGCCGGCCGCTCCGTACAGCAGAAGCAGCCGACTCCCCGCGGCCAGGTGGACGCCACCGACCACTACGTCACGGACCGCGGTCCGGTACATGCCCGCCAGCGGGCTGTCGAACCGCAGCCCCTCCTCGACGAGGTCCCGTACGGCGATCGTCCCGTCGACGACCTCGGCCCAGCCGCCGGGTGACTGAAGCTGCTGGTAGAGGATCGTGCCGAGCGCCTCGGCACAGGTCATGTGTCCCGCGAAGATCAGGGTGGGGACCTGGACGGAAACCTCGTCAGCGGTGAGCGTGCGGCCCGCCTTGCCGTCGTGGAGCAGCTCACTGATCAGGTCGTCCTGCGGTGCGGCCAGCCGCTCCTGCACGAGTGAACGGGCGAACGCTCCGAAGTCCATCAGCCCGCGGGCGAATTCACGCAGCCGCTCAGGATCGGCGTTGCTCTGCGACATCATGAGCTCGATGCGCTGCTCGGACCACGTGCGGCAGCGGTCGTAGTAATCCTCCGGGACCCCGAGGCGCCGGCAGATCACCTCGAGGGCGTACGGAACGGCGAACGCCGAGATGAAGTCGAACTCCGTCAAGACCGCGGCACGCTCGACGAGGTCGGTGGCGATCGCACGGATCGTGGGTTCGAACGCTCTGACCCTGGCCGGCGTGAACCCGGCGTTGAGCACTTCCCTGACCCTGGCGTGCTCGGGCGGGTCGAGTGAGCCGACGGCCACCGCATCAGCGCCGCGCCAGGTGCGGAACATCCGACTCACGTCCTCGGGCAGTGCGGCCGCGGGACGAGGGTTGTGGTCACGCGCCGAGAAGCTTTGGTCGTCCCGCAGCACGGCAACCATGTCCTCGCGCCGGGTGACGCACCACGCGCCGAGCAAAGGGGCGTAGAACACCGGTTCCGTCTCTCCGATGTCGGCCAGAAATGAATACGGGTCGTCGCGATGTGCGCCGTACGGGTCGAACGACCTGACTTCATGCAATTGCTCAGAATCAACTGGCATAGCCATTCAGCCTCTCAAGCTTTCAGTGAACCATTCCCGGCAATGATCAGTGACGTCGTGTGATACTGCTCGGCCCGCAGGGGCGACCCAGGGTCGCAACGTCCGCCCGTCGCGGGCGAACCGGCGGGCCCCCTGGTGCACCTCGGCCACCAGGGGGGCAGGTCGAGCACGTCCAGCGCGCGCCGTGCTGTTCCAACGCGAGGTCGATGACGGCTATCGCCAGGCGTACACCGGCACAGAAACCGAGCCCTTCTCAGGAAGTCTTGTCTGCCGTTTGGTGCCGGCTTAATAGCCGGACTCGAAGTACGGCCTCGGGTGCCGCCCAGCAGCTACCAATCTGCACAGTACTCCAATCCAGTCCCCACACCGTCTCCGTTTGGGGTTTTTCCTAAAGTCGAAGCTGCCCACGCCGCGTCGTTGACACGACGGGAGAGGTCGTTCAGGATGACAGGCGGAACGATCACGCAAATTCCGGTGCATCACTCCGGGTCCGGATTGCGCGTAGCTGCGGGAGCTGCCTACGCATTGACCTGTAGTGAGATCGGGTGATCATGAGCTTTGCGCAATCATTCGTCCATCCAGCGCAGTGATTTCCAGTGGTGCAATTCGCGAACGCCATGCGCGTAGGCTCTGACCACGAATTGGGAAGGCGCGCGACCGAAGGAGAATCCCGATCAGCGCACTCGACACCTCGTCGACCGGGCTCCAAGCCTTCCTGTCGCCGAAGATGGTGCAATCCACGGTACTGCCCGTTATGCGGCAGCAGACTTCCGCACTGCAGCCGATCCTGGCCCGGATCTGCTCCTACCACCTCGGCTTCATCGACGAACACGGTGACCCCAGCGGTGCGGAGGGCGGCAAGCTGACCCGCGCCGCCCTCATGATGGCGGCGGCTGATGGCGTCGGCCTACGGCCGGAGGACGTGCGGTGCCAGGCGGCAGCACTGGAGTTGCTGCACAACTCGACCCTGATCCACGACGACATCATCGACGCGGACGAGCTGCGTCGCGGCCGCCCGGCCGCGTGGAAGGTGTTCGGCACCAGTCTGGCCATCCTGGCCGGGGACGCGTTGCAGGCTCTTGGGCTGCAGATGGTCGTCGCCGACCCCGGCCCCGGCCGTGCGGAAATCTCCAGCCTGTTCGCCGAAGCCCTCGGTCTGGTTCTCGCGGGCCAGGCTCGCGAGCTCACCGTCCGGCTGGGTCCGGGCACCGGCATCGCGGAGTACGACCGGATCGTGGAGGAGAAGACGTCCGCGCTGCTGGAGTGCGCGCTGGTGACGCCCGCATTGCGGGCGGGCAGACCGGAGCACGTCCTGACTGCCCTGCGCAGCGCGGGCCGGCATCTGGGCCTGGCTTTTCAGATCTTCAACGACGTCGAGGACATCTGGGGCGACCCCGCAGTGACCGGCAAGCCCGTCCGGAGCGACATCCTGCGGCGCAACCCTTCTTTTCCGGTGCTGGCGGCCTTGTCCACCGACAGCCCGGCCGGCGAACGCCTGCGCCAGCTGTGGCACGCCGACGGCAGCACGGCAGCGGACCTCCAGGAGATGGCCGACCTCGTCGAGGAATCCGGCAGCCGGCACACGGCCGAGCGGCTGTCCCGCAGCCATCTGGACTCGGCTCTGGAGCACCTCGGACGAGCCGAGCTGTCCCCGGCCGCGTCCGCCGAACTGACCGCCTTGTTCGACCGCATCGTCAATCGCACGCCATGACGTACATCGTGATCATCCTCGACAAGGTGGTCTGAACCTCGATTCCGGCGGAGGCCGTCAGTGAGTACCCCAGCTCAATTGCCTTTCGAGCAGACGAATGTGCTGCAACTCGCGCCAGGGCTGCGCACGCTCCGATCCCAGGGCGCGGTCCATCGGGTTCGTACTGCCGAGGGCGTCGAGGCGTGGCTGGTCACCGGTCATGCCCAGGTGGCGCAGCTGCTCGACGATGACCGGCTCAGCCGCTCCAATCCCGATCCGGAGGCCGCGGCGAAGGACAGCGGGTCGGCGTTCCTCGCCGGCCTGCTGGGCGACTTCGCCACCGACCACGCTCGGTTGCGTGCGCTACTGGAGCCGCACTTCTCACCCGAGCGGATGCTGGCGCTGCGGCCCCACGTCGAAGAACTGACCGGGCGGCTCCTGGACGAACTGGCCGGGCAGAAGTCACCGGTGGACCTGCGCCAGATGTTGGCGCTGCCGCTGCCGCTTCAGGTGATGTGCCAGTGGTTGGGCGTACCCCGGGAGGACAAGGACCGGTTCGGCAGCTGGATCCAGGACGCCGCCAACGTCGGGGACCCGGTCAGGTCCAAGCAGGGACTGGGCGAGTTGTTCGGCTACTGCGGGCAACTCGTCGCGGACAAACGGCAGAATCCCGGCGATGACGTGATCTCCCGGATCTGCGCGACCGAGGGGATCAGCGACAACGAGGTCCTCGGGCTGACGGCGTTGTTGCTGTTCGGTGGCTATGAGACCACGGTGGCCCGGATCGGCACCTGCGTGTCGCTGCTGCTGGCCAACCCCGAGCAGTGGCAGGCGTTGCTGGACGACCCGGGCCTCGTCCCCGGCGCGGTCGAGGAAACCCTGCGGATGTCGATGCCGAACCCGCACAACGGCGGCATGCCCCGTTATGCGCTGACGGACTTCGAGATCGACGGAGTCACCATCCGGGCCGGCGACTTCGTGCTGCTGAACATCATCGCGGCCAACCACGACGAGACGGCCTTCGCCGACCCCGGCCGGATCGATGTCGCTCGCAACACCGCGGACAGCCTCGTGTTCGGGCGCGGCGCCTACTCCTGCGTCGGCGCGATGCTGGCCCGGATGCAGCTGCAGGTGTTGCTCACCCAGCTCGTCGCGCGATTCCCCACCATGCGTCTGGCTGTCGGTGTAGAGGAGCTGGGGCTGCGCCACAACACGCTGATCGGCGGGTTGGTCCAGCTTCCGGTGACCTGGTGATTGGATCCTGATGCTGCACAAGATATCTACCGGCGTAGTCACGAAGAGCCCGGATTCAGTCCGCGCATATCTCCTGTTGATGCGACTGGACCGGCCTACGGGGTACGTGCTGTACCTGCTTCCAGGGCTGTGGGCCGTCGTCCTCGCCTCCGGGCGACGACCGGACCTGCTGGCGGTGGTGGTCGTCGCTGTCGCGGCGGTGCTGGTGCGCGGCGCGGCCTGCGCGGTCAACGACGTGGTCGACAGGGACGTCGACGCCCGGGTCGCCCGCACCGTGTCGCGTCCTGTCGCGTCGGGGACGATCAGCGTCGGGAACGCACTCCTGTTCGCCGCCGCACAGGCCGTGGTCGCACTGCTGGTCCTGGCGGTGGCGAACGTGGGGACAGCCCTGGTCGTCGGGGCCTCGTACCCGTTGATCGTCGCGTACCCCTTCATGAAGCGCATCTTCTTCTGGCCCTCGGCGTTCCTGGCGCTGGTGATGAGCGTCTACGTGCTGATCGGCTGGACGGCGGTGACCGGGAGCGCCGACTACCCGCTCGCGGTGTCCGGCCTGTACGCCGGCGGGGCCTTCTGGACCCTGATTCACGACACGATCTACTCCCATCAGGACAAGGAGTACGACCGGAACATCGGTGTCAGGTCTTCCGCCCTGCTGTTCGGCAAGGCCACCAAGGCGTGGCTGGCGATTTTCGTCGTGCTCAGCGTCGGCGGCGTGCTGTGGGCCGGTTCCCAGACGCCGATGGGGTGGGCGTTCTACCTGATCGTCGTGCTCGCGGGAATCTTCTTGTCCTATCTGGTCGTACGTGTGGACCTGGATGATCCGCAATCGTGCTGGGACACCTTCGTCGCCAACACGTACTTCGGCTGGATCGTTCTCGCGGCCGCGGTCGCCGGGCAGTTCACATGAAGGATGAGCTACGTATGACGGATTCGATGTGGCAGGGCAGTGGCGTCGACCTGGACGCCTACCTGACCCGCGTGGGCTACCAGGGCGACGTGGCTGCGGACCTCTCCACGCTGCGGGGTCTGCACGCCGCCCACGTCGACGCGATCGCCTTCGACAACCTCGACGCGGTGCTCGGGCGGCCGACGGTGCCGTTGGACCTGGACAGCGTCCAGGAGAAGATCGTGCGACAGGGCCGCGGCGGCTGGTGCCTGGAACAGGTCGTCCTGATGGCGGCGGTGCTGGACCGGATCGGCTTCACGTTCTCGGCGTTCGCGGGCAGGACACGGATCCGCACCGGGAACAAGTTCGGTCCGGCACTCCACGTAGCCCTGTGCGTGCAGCTCGACGACGAACGCTGGATCTTCGACGTGGGTTTCGGTGCATACGGGCCGCACGTCCCCATCCGCCTCGCCGAGAACTCGCGGCTGGACGGCGATTGGCCCTTCGACGTGGTGCGGGAACCGAGTGGTGAACACGTGCTGCGGTTCCTTCGACCTGAGGGTCCCGCAGAGCTCTACGGTTTCACCACCGACGCGCGCTATCCGTCGGACTTCGAGCTCCTCAACCATTTCTGCCTGACTCACCCGCGCTCGCCGTTCAACCACCGCATGGTCCTCCAGCGCACTCAGCCCGACGTGAGGCACCTCCTCGTCGGCAGCACTCTCACGGAGATACGTCCCGCAGAGCCGGCGACCTTCCGGGAACTCGACAAGGACGAGACGCTTTCCGCTCCCGAGGAGATCTTCGGGATCACCTTGGAACCGGGCGACGTCCAAACGCTCCGGAAGATCTTGGACGGCCCGTGATGCGTACCTTGCTGCTGGACAACTACGACTCGTACACCTTCAACCTGTACCAGTTGATCGCCGAGATCAACGGCCGGGAGCCCGTCGTCATGGTCAACGACGATCCGATGTTGTCCAGCCTGCGGCTGGAGGACTTCGACAACATCGTCGTCTCGCCCGGCCCTGGACGGCCGCAGAACCCGCGCGACGTCGGCCTCCTCGGCGACCTGCTGCGTCGCACCACGCTGCCCGTGCTGGGCGTCTGCCTCGGCCATCAGATGATCGCGCACCTGGCCGGAGCGTCGGTGGCCGCCGCGCCCGAACCGAGACACGGGTACCTCGCCAAGGTCTCCCACGAGGGAGATCCGCTGTTCGCCGGCATTCCGCGGGAATTCGTCGCGGTTCGCTACCACTCGCTGTGCGTGCAGGAGCCCCTGCCCGAGGAGCTCATCGCCACCGCGTGGGCAGACGACGGTGTACTCATGGCGCTGCGTCACCGCGATCTGCCGCAGTGGGGCGTGCAGTTCCACCCCGAGTCGATAGCTTCCCAGTACGGGCGTGAGATCCTGCGGAACTTCGCCGATCTGACCCGCCGGACGCAGCACAAACAACGGCCCTCCGTCACCGACACCGGAACGGACACGGACACCGGCACCGGCACCGGCACCGCACTGGCCGGCGAGACGCCCGGCGCGGTCGAGGAACTGGGAATCATCAGCACGGCCGTGCCGACCGCTGCCGATTCCGAGGCCATCTTTCTGAAGCTCTTCGACAACACCCCGTACTGCTTCTGGCTGGACAGCAGCCGGGTGGAGGAGGGCCTGTCCCGGTTCTCGTTCCTCGGCGACACGTCAGGTCCGCTCAGCGAGGTCCTGACCTACCGCACCGGCAGCGGGACAGTGGAAGTGCGCGACGCGAACGGCGTCGGCATCGTCACCGGCAGCGTGTTCGACGTCCTCGAACAGCGGCTGCGCGACCGGCGCATCCCCGACTCGGACCTGCCGTTCGACCTGACCGGCGGCTACGTCGGCTACTTCGGCTACGAACTCAAGGCCGAATGCGGGGCCACGGCCAGCCACACCGCCGAAACGCCGGACGCCATCTGGATGTTCGCCGATCGCGTCATCGCGGTCGACCACCAGGAGGGGCTGACCTACCTGGTGGCCGTCCACGACGAGAAGACCCGGCGTGACGCGCAGGAGTGGGTGGAACGGACGTCCGCGCTCCTGACGGGCCTGAACCCGGCCGATGTCGAGCCGCCGCGCGAACCCGCCGCCGGCCCGCCCCCGAATGCCGAGGAGTACCTCGGCCGCGGCCGGAGCCAGTACCTGGCGGACATCACGGAGTGCCAGCGGCAGCTGAACCGGGGCGAGAGCTACGAGATCTGCCTGACCAACAAGTTGCACATGCCGTTCCATGACGACGACACGTCCTTCTACCTGCGGCTGCGCCGGGCGAACCCGGCACCGTACGCCGCGCTCCTACGCCTGGGCGACGTCACGGTCTTCAGCTCCTCGCCGGAGCGGTTCCTGCGCATCGAGAGGGACCGCACGGTCACCAGCAAGCCGATCAAGGGCACGGCCCCGCGCGACGCCGACCCGGTGCGCGACGCCGAACTGGCCGCCGTCCTCGCCTCCAGCGCCAAGACTCAGGCCGAGAACCTGATGATCGTCGACCTGTTGCGCAACGACCTGGGCCGGGTGTGCGAGGTGGGCAGCATCGAGGTCGACCCGTACCTGGCCGTCGAGAGCTACGAGACCGTGCACCAACTGGTCTCCACCGTTCGCGGACGGCTCAGTGACGGGGTCAGCGCGATGGACTGCGCCCGGCAGTGCTTCCCGGGCGGGTCGATGACCGGAGCGCCGAAGCTGCGCACCATGGAGATCATCGACCGCTTGGAGACGGAGGCCCGGGGTGTCTACTCCGGCGCCCTCGGCTACTTCGGCCTCTCCGGCGGCACGGAACTGAACATCGTGATCCGCACCGCGGTCCGTGTCGGTGACCGGTTGACCATCGGAGCCGGCGGGGCGATAGTGCTCGACTCCGACCCGCACGAAGAGTACGAGGAGATGCTGCTCAAGGCGGCGGCGTCGCTCCGCGCCTGGCGTGCGCCGGCGGTGTCGGACGTGGGCGGCTCCCGACGATGAACACGGCAAAGAGCACGGCCACCGACCAGGGCGTCCGCCGGTGCTGGGACCCCGATGGCGGATGGTCGACGGCCGACGCCGCCGGGACGGTGCTGGTCATCGACTCCTGGCTCGTGGACGAGGGGCGGGTGCGGGGACTCGACCGGCACGCCGAACGCTTCGGTTCGGCCTGCGACCGGTTCGGCGGACCGGGAGCCGAACGGACGAACCGGTTCCTGCGGGCGGTCGCCGAGTCGCTGCCCGCGCAAGGCCGATGGTTTCCTCGCGTCGAACTCGTGGAGACCGGGTCGGGAACGCGGCTGCGGATGTGGCTGCGCCCCGCGCCACCGCGCACCGCGACCGTCCGGTTGTGGACCGCGGCGGGACCCGACCGCCGTCGACTGCCGGCCGTCAAGGGCGCCGACCTGGACCACCTGGCCTCCCTACGCGCTGCCGCGGCTGCGGCGGGAGCTGACGAGCCGGTGCTGGTATCGACGGAAGGGCATGTGGTCGAAGGGGCGTCCACGAGCATCGTCTGGTGGCGGGGCGACACGCTGTGCGGGCCACCACCCGGCCCCGGCCTGCTCCCCGGGATCACCCGCGCCCTGCTCGGCGAGCTCGCCGCCACGGCAGGGCACCAGGTCGTCACCGAGCAGGCCACCGCGTCGGATCTCGCCGGCGTCCCCGTCTGGACGCTGAACGCCCTGCACGGCATCCGGCCGGTCACCGAGGGGCTGGGCCGGTTCCAGGACACGGACGCCGCAGCGGCCGAGCGCTGGCAGTCGCGCCTGGCCGCGCTCGCCGTTGCGGCCGACGCCTCGCTGATTCCTGTGGTGAACCCATGAAGGAGGTTTCCCGATGACCTCGGCACGTGAAGAGCCCACGTACGAGCGCGACTTGCTGGTGCAGCTGACGCGCCGCTGGGGAAAGCGAGTGGCCGTCAAGAAGGACGAGCTCGACCTCGACGGTCACTTCGACACGGCGATGCCGGACTTCCCCGAACGCCTCGTCCCGGTGCTGGGACTGCCGGGTGCCGACCGGCTCGACCAGGACGCTCGCGAGCGCATCCTGTCCGCGGCGTGGATCTCCTACAACGCCAAGACCGCGGCCATCGAGGACGAGATCATCTTGCCGGCCTGCCGGTTGATGCTCCAGGAACGGATCCCCGTCCGCCACGACGACGTCGCCGTCGACGCGCTGCACCAGACGATCATCGATGAGCACTACCACATCCTGATGTGCCACAACGCCGTCGGCGTGACCCGCAGGCGGCGCGACCTGACGGACCTGCGGTTCGCGCCGGGCGCCTGGTCGGTCGTCCGGGAGCTGGAAGCCACCCGCGCCGGGCTGTCCGGGTTCGACCGCGACATCGTCGACATCGCGTTCTCCCTGGCCGCCGAGACGACGATCAACGGGTTCCTCTCCACACTCGGCACCGCCCAGGAGATCCAGCCGATGAACCGGATCACCACCGATCTGCACCGGCGGGACGAGAGCGGACACGCGGTGGTGTTCCGTGAGTTGTGCGGCTCGCTCTACCGGAACCTGGACGGCGCACTGCAGCGGACGTTCCGCGAAGCGCTCGTCGCCGGGCTGACCGCGTTCCGCTCCGCGGACCTGGACCCCTGGGTGACCGTGGCGGCCCAGGGCGGCTTCGAGATCGACACCGATCAGCTGAGCGAGTGGGCCGCCTCCCGTCCCGTGCCCGCGCGGGACACCGGACCGTTGCAGCTGCTGCTCGACGACCTGGGCATCAGCCACGATCTCGTCGAGATGGTCCACCCATGACCGCCCCGCACCGTTGAGCCGTGAGAAGCGGACGGAGATCATGTTGACCCCCACCGGCGAAGCCGCCGCGCACTGGCGCACACTTGTCGCCCATCAGCGGCCGGAGTGGCCTAGCCTGGCTGAGCTCGGCGACGTGATGGATCAGCTGGCAGCCGTGCTCCCGTTGGTCACGCCGCAGGAGTGCGACACGCTCACCGCTCGACTCGCCCAGGCGGCAGAGGGCAAAGCGTTCCTGCTGCAGGGTGGCGACTGCGCCGAACGCTTCGGCCGCCTCTCGACGCAGGCGATTCACAGCAAACTACGCCTCCTGCAGCAGATGGCCGTGATCCTGGCGTACGCGTCGGCGGTGCCGGTGGTCACGGTGGGCCGGATGGCCGGGCAGTACGCGAAGCCCCGATCCCGGCCGACCGAGACCGTCGACGGGCGCACGCTGCCGGTCTACCGGGGCGACGCGGTGAACGGCGTCGGCTTCAGCCAGGCCGAACGACGGCCGGACCCGTCCCGGCTGCTTCGGATGTACGACGCTTCGCGCTACACCCTGGACGCCATGCGCGCATTCGCCCGTGTCGGCACCGATCTACGCCAACTGCACGAGGAGAACCAGGACTTCGTCTCACGCTCGGCTGCCGGTGAACGCTACGGCGAACTCGCCGGTCGAATCGGCCGGGCACTGTCCTCCAAGGACGCGCGCGGCGGCGATCCGTCGCGCACCACGGAGTTGTTCGCCAGCCACGAGGGATTGCTGCTCGACTACGAGGCCGCGCTGACCCGTTACGAGCCGCGTTCCGGCCGAAGGTACGCGGGCAGCGGCCACATGCTGTGGATCGGCGACCGCACCAGACAGCTCGACGGCGCCCACGTCGCCTACTTCGCGACCATCGACAACCCGATCGCGGTGAAGCTGGGCCCTGCCACCACGCCCGAGCAGGCGCTTGCCCTGATCGACCGCCTCGACCCCGACCGGCGGCCGGGCCGGCTGACGTTCATCGTGCGCATGGGCGCACACCGCGTGCGGCACCTGCTGCCGGAACTCGTGGAGAAGGTCACGGCTTCCGGCGCGCCGGTGGTGTGGGTGTGCGATCCGATGCACGGCAACACCTTCAAGGCGCCCAGCGGGCACAAGACCAGGCGGTTCGACGACATCCTCGCCGAGGCCGCCGGCTTCTTCGAGGTGCACCAGGCGCTCGGCACCCACGCCGGCGGACTGCACGTGGAGCTGACCGGCGAGGACGTGACCGAGTGCGTCGGCGGCGGCGCCGATCTGGGTTTCGACGACCTGCACCGCAGGTACGAGTCGGCGTGCGACCCGCGCCTCAACGGAGGCCAGGCGCTTGACCTGGCCTTCCTGGTAGCCGAGATGTTCAACCCGGGAGCAACCGGCGTCGTGGCACCGGAGGCAGCGGTGAACGCCGCGGCCCAGGGCGCAAGTCACAGCAACTCTCCCGCCTAGTTCGCCGCGTGAAACCAGCAACATTTTCGAGTGCCCACGCTCTCGCGATCATGTAATCCTACACCGATCAATAAACGGGTCGGCGGAATGGAGTTCCGATGCCTTCGAAGGAGAATTACGCCCGCCGGGTGCTCGAGGCGCTGGCGTCCGATCCTGACCGGATTGCCCTGTGGCGGGAAGGCGAAGAGTTCACCGCAGGCCAGTTCTCCAAGGCCGTTCTCACCGCGGCGGAAATCTTGCGTCGGCACTTCACGGAACACCGAGCTCCGATTGCGGAAGGCAAGGATCCGGTTGTGGCGGTGCTAACCGTCACCAACACCCCGGCGACCATCATCTTCCGCTACGCGGCCAACCTCGCCGGGGCCACCCTGGTCCACCTGCACTCCACGAACGCGGTGGATCCCACCGATCAGCTGGCCGCCGCCGCCCGGCAGGAGATGCTCAGCAGGACCGGGGCGACCTTCCTCGCCATCGACAAGGAGAACGTCGACGCGGCCCGCGAGCTGTGCGACCGGCTGCCTGAGCCACCGCGTCTCGCCGCTCTCGGCCCCCTCGGTCCCGATGTCCTGGACCTCTCGTCGGGCGACTCGTACGCCTTCGACCTCGACGCCGTCGAGGTCGACCCCGAACAACCGGCCGTGGTGATCTGCACCAGCGGTACCAGCGGCAGCCCCAAGGCTGTCACAATGCCGTACCGCGTCCGCAGCCTCTACCTGCAGGTGGGCCCCCGGGTGGGCTTCCAGTCCCCGGAACCCATCGTGTACCTGTCGACCCTTCCGGTGAGCAACTCCAGCGGTACCGTCGTCGACCTCGCGCTCGCCTCCGGCGGAACGGTCGTCCTGCACGACGGGTTTGAGGCGGGCGAAGTGCTGCGGGCCGTGGAACAGCACCGCATCTCCACGCTGGCGATCACCCCGCCGCAGCTGTACATGCTGGTCGACCACCCCGACATCGCCACCACCGACCGGTCGAGCATCAGGAACATCACCTACGTCGGCTCCCCCGCAGCTCCCGCCCGCCTGGCCGAGGCGGTCGAGGTGTTCGGCCCGGTGCTGACCCAGATCTACGGGACCACGGAGACCAGCCCCATCAGCATCCTGACCCCGCCGGACCACTCCGACCCGGCACTCTGCCGGACCGTCGGGCGTCCGACCGCGGAGGTACGCATCCGCGGCCTGGACGACGACCGTGACGTCCCACCCGGCGAGATCGGCGAGGTGTGCGTGCGGAGCCCGTCCACCATGCTCGGCTACTGGGGCGAACCGGAGCTGACCGCCGTGACCATCCGCGACGGCTGGGTGCACACCGGCGACCTCGGCTCCCTCGACGAGAACGGCTTTCTGCGCCTGCACGGCCGGATGGGCGAGGTGATGAAGACCAACGGCATCAAGGTCCGTCCCACAGATGTGGAGAACGCGCTGCTAACCCATCAGGAGGTCGCCCAGGCCGCGGTGTACTGCGTGGTCGACGACGACCGCGTGGAGCACATCCACGCCGCCATCGTGGTGCGGCCGGGCAGCACCGCCGACTCCGGGACGCTGATCGGTCACGTCGCTGCCGAGCTGTCCCCGAATCACGTACCGGCCGTGGTGACGTTCTACGACGCACTGCCCCTCACCGGTGCCGGCAAGCCGGACATGCAGACGCTGGTCGCACTAGCTAGCGCTCTCGCTGATAAGCCGTTGTCTTATCGGATGTGATCGGTAGGTTTCCGCAGGTGAGGCTTAGGCTCGGCGACCGCGCGACAGGGTTGGTCCATCCGGCGAGACAGGTTCCCACTTGGACCGGGGGCCACGTTTCTGTCAATCTCGGCAGTCCTCCTGGCGGGGATGCTGTCGAAAATCCTGGCCTGACCGGCCTGAGACCGATGACTGGCTGACTCTCGTTACAGGCGCTCTGTTGGCGGCCAACCAGCCCCAAACGCACCGGTGCTACTGGGGATCGAGTCCCAGGCCGGATCCACCTTCCCAAATTCCGTTCGATCGACAGCCTCGTGATCGATATGACAGCGGCTTCTTTAGAGAGCGAGTGGCATAATGACCGCACACCTGGATTTCTTCACCCATGAGATGAAGGAATTCGCCGACCACAGCCGTCAGTTCCTGGAGGTCGGTCGGCGTGCCGGACGGTTCCCGAGTGCCACTGCCCGGGAGGGGCAGGCAGGCGCCGAGCTGGAGATCAGCGTCTGGTGCAGCAACGACTACCTCGGCATGGGGCAGAACCCGGCCGTGCTGACCGCCATGAAGGGGGCCGTCGACGCGTTCGGCGCCGGCTCCGGCGGCTCCCGCAACATCGGTGGCACCAACTACTACCACGTCCTGCTGGAACAGGAGCTCGCCGCGCTGCACGGCAAGGAGGCGGCGCTGCTGTTCAGTTCGGGCTACACCGCCAACGACGCCGCGCTGTCAGTGCTGGCGGGCCGGATGCCCGGCACCGTGGTCTACTCAGACCAGCTGAACCACGCATCGATCATCGACGGGCTGCGGCACAGCGGTTGCGAGAAGCGGATCTTCCGGCACAACGATGTCACGCACCTCGAGGAGCTGATCCGCGCCGACGGGGACCGCCCGAAGCTGATCGTCCTGGAGTCGGTGTACTCGATGTCCGGTGACATCGCGCCGCTCGCCGAGATAGCCGCCGTCGCCGAGAAGTACGGCGCCACCACGTACATCGACGAGGTGCACGCGGTCGGCATGTACGGCCCGCGCGGTGCCGGGATCGCCGCCCGGGACGGCATCGCCGACGAATTCACCGTCGTGATGGGCACCCTGGCGAAGGGCTTCGGCACCGCCGGCGGCTACATCGCCGGGCCCGCCGCGATGGTGGACGCGGTGCGCAGCTTCGCCCGCGGCTTCATCTTCACCACCTCGCTGCCGCCGGCCATCGCCGCCGGCGCGCTCGCGGCGGTCCGCCACCTCGTCGCCTCCGACGAGGAGCGCGAGCGGCTGCGGAACAACGCGCAGCTGCTGCACCGGCTGCTCGACGAGCAGCGCATCCCGTTCGTCTCGCCGATGTCGCACATCGTCTCGGCGTTCGTCGGCGAGGACGCCACCTGCCGTCAGGCGTCGGCGCTGCTACTGGACCGGTACGGCATCTATGTGCAATCCATCAACGCCCCCAGCGTGCGGGAGGGCGAGGAGATTCTGCGCGTCGCGCCGTCCGCGACGCACACCACGGCCGATGTCGAGAAGTTCGCGGAGGCGCTGGACGCCATCTGGCAGGAGCTCGACATCCCGCGCACACAGGCGTGAGGCGGGGACGGCGGTCGGGGGCCCTGGCGCGCCCGGCCGCCGTCGTCGCTGCTTTCGACCGCAATCGATCAGCGGAGGTTTGGTGACTCTCTCGGTAGCAGCCGTTCTCGCCGAGTCGGCGGTACGACGTCCGGACCACCCGGCGATCGAGTTCGCCGGAGCTCGCCTGACGTACCGTGAACTATGGTTCCGTGCCCGGCAGTACGCCACGGTGTTGGACGAACGGGGTACTCGCCCCGGTGACCGGGTGGCGCTGCTGCTGCCGAACGGCCTGGAGTTCCCGGCGGCCTACTTCGCCGTGCTGGCGCTCGGCGCGGTCGTGGTGCCGATGCACGCGCTGCTGAAGGCGACCGAGATCGAGTACGTGCTGCGCGACAGCGGGGCCCACGTGCTGATCTGCGCCGGGTCGTTGCTCGCCGAGGGGCGCAAGGGAGCGGAGATCGCCGAGGTGCCGCTGCTCGCGGTGCGGGCCGACGCGGAGTGCGAAGCGCCGCGGCTGGACGTGCTCGCCGAGCACGCCGAACCGATCGCCGCCTACCGGCCGTGCGCGCCCGACGACCTCGCGGTGATCCTCTACACCTCCGGCACCACGGGTCGGCCCAAGGGCGCGATGCTGACCCAGCTGAGCATCACCATGAACGTCACCGTCGGGATGCTCTCCCCGTTCGACTTCCGGGCCGAGGACGTGCTGTTCGGTTGCCTGCCGCTGTTCCACACCTTCGGGCAGATCTGCGGCATGCTGACCTGCTTCCGGGCGGGCGCCACCATGGTGCTGACGGACCGCTTCGACGCCGCGGGCGCGCTCGACCTCATGGTCGCGCACAGGTGCACGGTGTTCATGGGCGTCCCGACGATGTACCTGGCGCTGCTCGACGCGGCCGCCGCCACCCCGCTCCGCCCGCCCCTGGACCGCGCGTTCTCCGGCGGCTCGGCGCTGCCGGTCAAGGTGCTGGAGGAGTTCCAGGCCACCTTCGGCTGCACGATCTACGAGGGGTACGGGCTGACCGAGACCTCACCGGTGGTCGCGTACAACCAGCGGGCCTGGCCGTGCAAGCCGGGCACCGTGGGCCGCCCGATCTGGGGCGTCGAGGTGGAGATCGCCAGGGCCAACCTGGAGGGCCGGATCGAGCTGCTGCGGACGGGCGAGGTCGGCGAGATCGTCATCCGGGGCCACAATGTGATGGCCGGCTACCTGGGCCGGCCCGAGGCGACCTCCGAGGTGCTGGTGGACGGCTGGTTCCGCTCGGGCGACCTCGGGGTGAAGGACGCGGACGGCTATCTGTCGATCATCGACCGCAAGAAGGACCTGGTGCTTCGCGGCGGGTACAACGTGTACCCGCGCGAGCTCGAGGAGATGCTGGTGCACCACCCGGCGATCGCGCAGGTCGCGGTCATCGGCGTCCCGCACGAGCGGCACGGCGAGGAGGTGTGCGCGGTGGTGATCCCGCGCGCGGACCGGACGCCGGACGAGGCGCTCGGCGCGGAGATCGTCGCCTGGAGCCGGGAGCGGATGGCCGCGTACAAGTACCCGCGCCTGGTGGAGTTCGTCGACGCGTTCCCGCTCGGCCCCAGCGGCAAGGTGCTCAAGCGGGAGTTGGCGCAGTGGTTCGGCGCCGAGCGCTGAATCAGACCGCCAGCAGCCCGCGGAACCTGTCAAGGCGATCAAGGCAGGTGATGTTGCGCCTACTCCACTTGAACTCGCCTTGTCGTAGGTGCTGAGAGCTGTCGATCCGTGGGTATGCCCCCGTCCGTGCGATACGCGCAGGGGGGCGGGTTCACTGCCCAGGAACAGCAGCGCCGGGAGCGGGTGCGGCTTGATGCCGCCGAGCGGTTCGAGCGTGGTGACAGCAACGGAATGATCGCCCGCGACCTGAGAGGGACGGTGCGGTCGGTCGAGCGGTGGCGCCGTGCCTGGCGGGAAGGTGGCTCGGTGGCACTTGAGTCGAAGGGGCCTCAGTCCCCGCCGAGGCTGGGCGAGCGGCAGTTCGCCCAGTTGGAGGGGGGAGTTGGAGAAGGGGCCGTTGGCGCACGGCTGGGAGGACCAACGGTGGACGCTGGCGCGGATCAAGACGGTGATCGGCCGCCGGTTCCATGTCTCGTACACGGTTCAGGGTGTCTGGAAGCTCTTGCGGCGCAACGGCTGGTCCTGCCAGCAGCCGGTTCGTCGGGCGATCAAGCGCGACGAGGGCGCGGTCGAGGTCTGGAAGAAGCAGGTGTGGCCGCAGGTAAAAGCCTAGTGGCGACGCTCGGGGCCTGGCTGGTGTTCGAGGACGAGGCCGGGGTGTCGATGGCACCGGCGCGCGCCCGAACCTGGGGACGCCGTGGCTGCACCCCTGTCGTCCGGGTGCGCGGCCGCTCCCGCCGGCGGGTCTCGATCGCCGCCCTGACCTGCTACAAGCCTGGTGAACGATCCCGGCTGATCTATCGGCCCGGGCCGGACGACAGTCAGGGCCGGGCCAAAGGCCGCAAGAGCTTCGCTTGGAACGACTACCGAGACCTGATCGTCGCCGCGCACAACCAGCTCGGCGGCCCGATCGTCCTGATCTGGGACAACTGTGAGACTTGCGACGTGCCGCTGGGACCGGAAGCCTGACCCGTGGGACAACTGGCCGCAGTGCCCTGTTTAGGATCTGTCGGTGACCAATCCGGCGCTTGTCGCCACCTGCGTGGCACTGGGCGAGGATCGAGGTGAGGCCGTCTTCACGATGCGCCTGCTCGCCCGCCGGATCCAGAACCTTGGTCAGGAGATCAAGGAGTTGACCCGGCGAATGACCGCAGCTGTCCGGTCCAGCCGGCCCCAGCTCCTGAAGCTCGTCGGCGTCGGCCCCGACAGTGCCGCGGTCCTCCTCTCCGCCGCAGGTGACAACCCGGACCGGCTCACGGACGAGGCGTCGTTCGCCGCATTGTGCGGGGTCAGCCCAGCCGAGCAATCCTCCGGGAAGACCCAGCGGCGACGGCTGAACCGCGGCGGTCACCGGCAGGCCAACGCCGCCCTCTACCGCATCGTCCAGTCCCGCCCGCGCTGGGATGAACGCACCCAGGCCTACCTGCAACGGCGCACCGCCGAGGGCATGTCCAGGCGTGAGATCATCCGCTGCCTGAAGCGCTACGTCGCCCGAGAGCTCTACCGGCACATCCGGCCTTCTGCGAGTCCAGTCACTCCTTCGGCAGTTTGACGAACCATAGGGGCATCCTGAACACCCACCTGGCCGCCGGCATGAAGGAGTTCATCGCTGCCCAGGACTGGCTGACCGTCTACCAACTGCCGGCGTATGCCCCCGATCTCAACCCGGTCGAGGGGATCTGGTCGCTGCTGCGGCGGGGGTTCCTGGCCAACGTCGCGTTCGCCGACCCGGAGCACCTGGTGCGGACGGTCAGACGAGCGTTACGGAAGATCCAGTACCGCCCGCACCTCATCGACGGCTGCCTGACTGGGACCGGGCTGGCCCTTGCCCCACCGTGACCACCGACATCGCGAGTTCAACCTGAGTAACCCAGCGGTGTTCGGGCTTCTCGGGGTCGAAGCGGCAGCCGGCGTCCCACGTCGACCGCTCGTTCTGCCCTCACCTCGACAAGGCCGGTCGGAGCGGCATGGGAGTGCGTTTGGCGGCGTGGCTGACGATGGCCGTCTCGACATGGGTGATGCCCAGGCCGACCAGGTCGCTGGAGAGGAAGCCGTAGAGGGTCGTCAGGTCCGGGAAGTACGCGGCCGCGTGGAGGTTCGAAGGTCCCGAGGTGGCGAAGGCGCCGTGCACCGCGGGGTGGTCGGCCAGCGCCCGGCCGGCGGCGGCCAGATGGTCCGGCGCCACCCGCAGCAGGAACTTGGCTTCGATGGGCAGCCCGAGGCGGCGGGGGTCGACCAGCACCTGGGTGATCAGTCGGCCCTGGGCGGCCATCTGGGCGAGGCGTCGCCGCACCGTGCTCTCCGGGTGGCCGGTGCGCTCGGCCACGGCCACCGCGGGCAGGCGCGCGTCGAGGATGAGGGCGTCGATGAGCTCCTGTTCCAGGGCATCGGTGTCGACGCCGTACGGGCCCGGGGATCCGGTACCGGCCGCCCCGGGGACCGGCTCGCCCGGGCTGAGAGCCTCGCGTTCGGACGCCGTCAGCACCTGGTGGCGCCACTCGGAGGTGAGCCGGAAGACGTGCAGGATCGTGGCGCTCTCCAGGGACGTCACCGCCTGGGTGGAGGGCAGTCGGCGGAAGACCAACTGGTCGCGTGAGCCCGGCTCGGTGCGGGCGACCGCGAAGATCTCGTCACCCGACGTGGTGACGTCGATGAAGGGGATGTCCTCGCGCGCCGCGAGCGCGGCCACGATCGTGTCGAGTTTTCCCCGCAGGACCCGGATGCGCAGGAACAGGGCCCCGGCCGAGCCCCCGTTGCGCGGTCGGGCCACCGGTGAGATCACCACGCGCACGGTGCCGTCGGCGCCGAGCGCGTGCAGTCGGCGGCGGACGGTGGCGGGGCTGAGCCCCAGCACCTTGGCCGCCCGCTCCGCGGTGAGGCGGCCGTCCCACTGCAGCGCGGCCACCAGCCGCTGATCCGGGAGGCTCAGTACGGAATTCGTCGATTCGCGCGCCATGAAGGAAAGTTTCGCTCATCCCGTGGCCTCGCGGCGCCCGTTCCGGGGACGACGCCCCAACCATGGAGGTCATCCGCTCCGAGAACGACGGATCCACCACGGAGGTCCACATGCCCGTGTCCAAGGAACAGGACTCCAAGCAACGGGAGCCCAAGCAACAGGAGCCCAGGCAACGGGAGAAAGTACGCTTCGCCAGCGGCGACACCGCGTGCGCCGCCTGGCACTACCCGGGGTCCAACGGCGGCTGCGTGATCATGGCCGGCGGAACCGCGGTGACGAAGGAACCGGCCTCGGACCTGTTCGCCGCCCGGTTCAACGAGGCCGGCTTCGCGGTCCTCGCCTTCGACCACCGACGGTTCGGAGAGAGCGGGGGCACGCCGCGTCAGATCGTCCGCCTCGACGAGCAGATCGCCGACTGGCACGCCGCGATCGAGTACGCCGCCGCGCTGCCCGACGTCGACCCGGACCGGATCTCGCTCTGGGGCTTCTCGCTCGCGGGCGGCCACATCTTCCGCGTCGCGGCCGACCACCCGCGACTGGCCGGCGCGATCGCCCAGACCCCGCTGGTCGACGGCCTCGCGGTCGCTCCCCACGCGCTGCGCTCCATGACGCCCCTCGCGCTGCTGCGGCTCTTCGGGCGCGGTGTCGCGGACGCGCTCGGGGGCCTGCTCGGGCGGGCGCCGCTGCTGGTCCCCGCCGCCGGACCGCGCGGCGCCGTCGCCTCGCTCACCACACCCGACGCGATGGACGGCGACCGGGCCCTCGACCCCGAGCGTCGCCATACGAACTGGGACCAGACGGTCGCCGCACGGATCGCCCTCCAGGTCGGCGGGTACCGGCCCGGCCGCCACGCCTCCCGGATACGGTGCCCGCTGCTGGTGGTCGTCTGCGACCAGGACCGGAGCGTGCTCCCCGGCCCCGCCGTCCGGGCGGCCCGGAACGCGCCGGCGTCCGAGGTGGTCCGGCTGCCCGGCCGCCACTACGCCCCGTTCCTGGAAGCACACGAACAGGCCGTCGAGGCGCAGATCGCGTTCCTGCAGAAGCATCTGGCAACACCAGTCCGGACAGGAGAAAGCACATGATCATGGTCACCGGTGCGACCGGAACCGTCGGTCGCGACGTACTGAGACTGCTGGTGGCGGAGGGAGCCGAGGCGGCGGCAGTCACCCGTGATCCGGCCGCCGGCGGGTTCGCCGACGGTGTCCGGCCGATCGTCGGGGATCCGTCCACGCCGCGGTCGCTGGCGTCGGCGCTGGACGGTGTGGAGGCTCTCCTGCTCAGTCCGCGTGCCGTCGGCGGCGCGAGCGCCGAGCTGCTGGCGCTCGCGGCCGAGCGCGGCGTGCGGCGCGTGGTGGTGTTGTCGGCGGTCACCGTCGAGTACGGCGGCGGGTACCGGCGCTTCGCCGAGGAGTTCGAGCAGGTCGAGGCCGCAGTCAGAGCCTCCGGGTTGCCGTGGACGTTCCTGCGGTGCGCCGACTTCGCCGCCAACGCCCTGGCCTGGGCGCCGCAGATCCGCGCGACCGGCACCGCTCGGGGCGTGTACGGCGATGCGGCCACCTCCCCCATCCACCAGCGGGACATCGCCGAGATCGCCGTCCGGGCGCTGCTGGACGCCGCCCACGCGGGCCGCGCGTACGCGATCACCGGGCCGGAGTCGCTCACCCAGCGCGACAAGGCCCGGCTCATCGGCGAGGCCATCGGCAGGGAGCTGTCGTTCGAGGAGATCTCCCCCCAGGAGCTGCGCCGGGCGCTGCTCGCCCAGGGGCTGCCCGAGGACGTACCCGACCGGCTGATCGGCTACGCGGCCGCATGCCTGGACGAACCGGGCCCGACGACGGACACCGTTGCCCAGCTCCTGGGACGCCCCGCCCGGACCTTCGCCACCTGGGCCGCCGACCACGCGGCCGCCTTCCGCAGCTGAGGCTGTCATGAGGGGGGCTCACGGGTGAGCGTCAGGCCGGGGTCCGCCCACCGAGCAGATCCGGGTCACGGGTGAGGCGGAGGGTGTCGATGTCCACGTAGCGGCGGGAGTTGATCCCCCATTCCAGGTTGCCGCGCATCCAGGCCTTCATGCCGTCGGTGAAGGTGCCGACGGCGGCCCGGTCGGCCTCCGGCAGGCCGTGCCAGCTGCCGCAGAGGGTGGTGAGCGACTCCTCGGCGTGCAGGAAGACCTCGATGTCGCGGGCGACCTTGCGGTACACGTGGTCGATGGCGTCCTGGATGCCGCAGCGGAGTTCCCGGCTCACCGCGAGCACGCCGTTGGTGACTTCCCCCACGACGAGTTCCTTCTGCAGGGAGAGGACGTCGTTGACCCAGACGACGACGTCGGAGGCCTTGTTGACCATCGTGCGCAGCTGCTCGGACTCGTGGAGCAGGGCGGGTACTTCCAGGCCGGCCGCGTACTCCAGCAGGTCCAGTGAGGGGGTGATGCCGCCGGAGGCGCGGCGCAGCTGGGTGTAGCCGCTGACGGCGGGGACGTGCCGGTGTTCGCGGTTGACCGCCTCGTAGCGGAAGGCGTCCAGGAACTGCCCCATGTGGGTGATGAAGCGCAGCTGCCACTGGATGCTCTGCCGCCCGGCGAGGCGCCGCCACACCTCGGCGAGTTCGTCCACGAGCGGCGGTGCGTCCCCGGCCGGTGACGGTTCGGCGGAACGGAGCGAGAGGGCCGCGAGCATCCGCAGGGTGGCGCGGGTGTGGTCGGCGGCCTCCGCGGAGGCGCAGCCGTCGTACAGGTCGTCGATGACGAAGGCCCAGGTGAACCAACCGGCGAGCGGCGAGAGTCGCTCGGCGCGCAGGTGCGGGTAGCAGCGGGCGATGAGCTCGCCCAGGTGGGTGTCGGCGAGCCGTCGGCGGGCGCGCGGTCCGTCGACCAGGCCGTAGCGGTCGGCCCACTCCAGGATGAGCCGCTCCAACTCCTCCCGGTGCGGGGACATCCGGGGAGGCAGCCGGTACAGGACGTGGTCGGGGTCGGGCAGCAGTCGCAGGTCGAGGGGGACGGTTCGGGGGGTCGTCATGCGGGTGTCGGTCTCCTTCCGGCCGGTTCGTTCCGGTGCGGTTTCACGGGCGCCTGTGCAGCCGTAGGCGCAGCGGGGCCGGGTGGATCACCGTCCACGGGCGGGGCTCGACCAGGTGCGCGGGCAGTGGTCCCGGCAGCGGTTCCAGCCGCCACCGGGAGGTGATGACCGCGACGGCCAGGGTGAGTTCGGTCAGGGAGTAGACGTCACCGATGCACTTGCGGGAGCCGGTGCCGAAGGGAACGTAGGCCTGGCGCGGGAGTTCGGCCTGGCGGGCGGGCGACCAGCGGTCGACGTCGAAGCGTTCGGGGTCGGGGTAGAGGTCGGGGCGGTGGTGGAGGAGGTAGGGGGAGAGCAGGACGGCGGTGCCCGGGCGGAGGCGTTCGCCGGCCAGCTCGACGGGCTCGGTGACGGTGCGGCTGTAGAACCAGGCGGACGGGTAGAAGCGGAGCGTCTCCGCCACCATGCGGCGGGCGAGGTCCAGGCGCGTGACGTCCGCCAGGGTGACGCCGGGGGGCGTGACGGCGGGGTCGGCGTCGGTGTCGGTGTCGTTCGGGAGGGTCTGGGCGGGGAGGACGGCGCGTGCCTCCTGGGCGACGGCGTCGGCCAGTTCCTCGTCCCGGGAGAGGAAGTGCAGGGCCCAGCCGAGCGCCGAGGCCGAGGTGCCGATGCCGCCGGTGAGCATGGTGACGACCTGGTCGCGCATCTCGCGGTCGGTCAGGCCCTCCTCGACCATCAGCGTGAGCAGGTCGTGATCGCTGTCATCGCCGCTGCCGCTGCCGCTGCCGCTGCCGCTGCCGCGACCGCTACCGCGCCGGCGGTCCTCGATCGCGCCGTCGACCACCTCGTCCACGGTGCGGCAGGCGTGGCGGAAACGGCGGTTGGCCCGCGTCGGCAGCCGGTCGAGCAGCCGGGACGGGGAGCGCATCTGCCGGCCGATGCCCTGGTGGAAGTCCGGGTAGACGGCGGCGATCCGGGCCACCGCGGCGGAGGGGCCGTCCGCGGAGAACATCGTCCGGGTGATGATCCTGGCGATCAACTGATAGGCGTGCTCCTCGACTTCGATCACCCGGCCGTCCGGCCAGCCGCCCGCGGTGGCGTGGATCTCCTCCAGCATCACCGGCAGGTAGCGGGTGAAGGCGTCCGGCCGGAAGGCGGGCTGGAGTTGCCGGCGCTGCTGGCGATGCACGTCGTGGGGTGTGGAGCCCAGCCCGTCGCCCAGGAACCAGCGCAGTTTGTCGAAGAGCGGGCCGCCCTTGTCGAAGTGCCGGGTGTCGGTGAGGACGTGGTGGAACAGGTCGGGGGTGCAGACCATCATCGCGCGCTGCGGTCCGAGCCGGAGCTCCACCAGATCGCCCTGGTCGGCGAGCGAGCGCAGGAACGGCAGCGGATTGCGGAAGAGGGCCGGGACGTGTCCGAGCAGCGGGAGGGCGCCGGCCGCCCGCGCGGCGCGGTGGGCGGTGGTGGTGGTTGCGGTGGGTGCCGTCATGTCTCCCCGTTCGACGCAGGGCGGAAGTCCGGAGGCCGGCGGGGGCGCCCGGCTTCCTGGGGCAGTCAATCTGGCACTCGGCGTCGGGAGTTGAGAAGGCCGGAACCGATCCGAAAATATGTCTTGGGACGGATTTCGGCCGGTGTGACGCATGCTGTCAGGAACATTTGCTCCCGGGGCCCTCAGCGGCGTCGCCCTGCACCTCGCGGGCCGCGTCCCCGGCGGCGCGGGCCGGAAGGCGCTGCTCCAGTGGTGATCGTGCGGTGCGCCCCGTGATGCGTTTCGACGAACTGAAGGCCGCTCCCCGTCACGCGAAATTCACAGACCGACGTCTACTCGCATAGACAACGATGGGCCATCCTGGTGCGATGCCGGCGCCCGAAGCCCGCCCCTCGTTCCCCGGGGAACCGCGGGCGGGGGTGCCGGACGGATAGGTCGGCCCTCGCGCCGGCGCACTGCCGCGTCACAGCACTGCGTACGACCCCGCCGTCCGAGCCGGTTCCGTGGGCCCGGCGCCGGGCTTACCGTCCTCCCGCCGAGGCGCGGCAGGAGGGCAGGAGGGCAGGAGTCGTCGCAGGCACACCATCCTCACCGGGAGATGCAGATGAAGCCACGCACCGCAGCCACCGTCGTCGCCCTGACCGCGGCCGGCCTCGCCGTCTCGGCGCCCACGGCCGGCGCCAGCGGTACCAAGCTGTCGCAGTCGGCGGCCGCCAGTCAGTTCAGCAACGCCGGCATCACGTGGAGCTCCAGTGGGGGCTGCACCACCAGGTCCAACCCCGCCTGTACCTCGTTCGAGCAGATCAACTCGGGCACGGTGAGCGCCGTCATCACCCTCAAGCGGGCCAGCGGCTGCGCCATCAACATCACGGGCGGGACCGAGGTGGGCCACGCCTCCGGCACCTACAGCCACTACAACGGCTACAAGGTCGACATCTCCCGCAGTTCCTGCATCGACGGTTACATCCAGAACAGCTTCACCTACATCGGCTACCGGGGCGACGGCTACCCGCAGTGGAAGGCCGCATCGGGCAACCTGTACTGCAACGAGGGCAACCACTGGGACATCCTCGTGTACTGACACCGACCTCGGGTGGGGCCAGTGCTCGCAGTGGACCAGCCGTGAGCAGACATCCGATCAGCGTCGCCCGCGGGATGGGGCTTCGGCGGGCCCCAGGGCCGGGGCCCGCCGGAGATCGGCGGGGTGGAGAGGGAAGGTTTCCTCCATGTCTCCGCGATCGGCCTGTGGTGATCAGCGGGCTCGGCGCCGGGTCAGATGAATCGCCACAGGTGGTCGCTGGTGCCGTTGTCGTCCCAGAGGACGGTCTGGGCGCCCTGGGCGGTGGAGCCACCGGAGACGCCGAGGACGCGGCCGCTGTTGGCGCACTGGATCCTGAAGGTGTCACCGCCGCCGTGGCGCAGGCGCCACCGGTGGTCGGCGGCGCCGCCATCCGCCCACTGGACGATCCGGGCGCCGTTGGCGGTGCCGCCGTTCTCCACGGCGAGGACCTTGCCGCTGTTGGCGTTGCGCAGGCGCAGGTAGCCGCCGGTGTCGACGACGGCCGTCCAGAGGTGGTCGGCGGTGCCGTTGTCGTCCCACTGGATGGCGAGGCCGCCGTCGGCGGTGGACATGCCCTGCACACCGAGGACCCGCCCGCTGGCGACGTTCTGGATGCGCCTGGCACCGTCGGGGACGAACTGCCACTGGCCGGCTGCGGCGCCGCTGTCGGGCAGTTGTACGGCTGCGGCGCCGTTGGCGGTGGAGCCGCCTTCGATACCGAGCAGCTTGCCGCTGTTGGCGTTCTGGAACTTGTGGTAGCCGTTGCCGGCGTCGACGACGGTCCACCGGTGGTCGGCGGTGCCGGTGTCGGCCCACTGGAGGATCGGGGCGTTGTCGGCGGTGGACATGTCCTGCACGCCGAGGACCTTGCCGCTGTTGACGTTGCGCAGCCGCAGTGCGGTGCCGTCGACGGTGAGGACCCAGTTGTGGTCGGCGGTGCCCGTGTCGGGCCACTGCAGGGCGAGGCCCCCGTCCGCGGTGGACATGTTCCGGATGCCGAGGACGAGTCCGCTGGCCGCGTTGACGAGACGGAAGCCGGCGGAGCTGTCGGTCCGCCAGTAGGCGGTGTAGTTGAAGCCCTGGGCGTCGTGGAACGGGGCGAGACCGACCGTCGCTCCGTCGGCGGTGGCCGTGAAGGTGAGGGCGGTACTGCTGGTCCGGGTGATCGAGGACGGGTCCAGGGCCGGGAGGGAGGACAGCGCGGTGCTGCCGTAGTTGCCGGCCAGGACGACGGGGCCGTAGGTGATCGCGGCGACACCGGGATTGTCGTTGGCGGCCTGGAGGGCCACCCGCATGGGGAGCTTCACGGTGACGGTGTCGCCGGAGGCCCAGGACCGGGTGAGGGTGGCGTAGGTGCCCGGGGTGGCCGTGACGGCCTGGGCGACGCCGTTGACGCTGATGGTGGCGCCGGAGGTCCATCCGGGGATGCGGACGCGCATCGACCAGGTCCCGCCGACGCTGCCGGTGACCTTGAGCGTCGTGGTGTCGTCGGCCGGGTACGAGGTGGTCTGGGTGACGGTGATGCCTCGCTGGATCCAGTCCAGGACGGAGGGGAGGAACAGGTTCACCGTGAGGGTGGTGCCGTCGTGGAAGTAGATGGAGTCCATCAGCTTGGTGTTGGACTCCATGCCCGTTCCCTGGCAGCACCAGAACGTGCCGTAGTCGGTGCTCCAGGTGCCGCCGCCCCAAGCCGGCCCCTTGCCGCGCCGGGCGCCCGGGTTGAGGGACGTGAAGTAGGTGATGTGTCCGTGCGGGTCGGCCGGGTTCTGGGCGCCGATGACGTGGTTGAGCAGCGCCTTCTCGTAGAAGTCGAAGTACGACGCCCGGTCGGGGGTCAGCTGCCACAGTTCCCGGGTCAGCTTGAGCATGTTGTAGGAGTTGCAGAGTTCGCAGGTGTCGGGGACGAGGTAGCCGGAGATGGCGTTCGCGGCCCGGAAGTGCTCCGCCTGGCTGTTGCCGCCGATGGCGTAGGTGTGCGAACCGGTGGTGAACGTCCAGGCGTTGGCGGCGATGTCGCGGTAGCGGGTCGTGCCGGTGGCCTTGTACTCGCGGACGGCTCCGATCCACTTGGGCACCTGCGTGTTGGCGTGCAGGCCGTCGAGCTGGTCCCGGTTCGCGGCGAGCGGGTCGAAGACCGCGGCATGGTCGAACCGCTGGGCGCAGGTCAGCCAGCGTGCGTCGCCGGTCTGTTGGTAGATGTCGGCCAGCACCTCGTTCATGCCGCCGAACTCGGTGCCCATCAACGACTGCATCGTGCTGTAGCCGAGCGGAGCGGTGCGTCGGTCGACCCAGTCGGCGAGCGCGAGGAGCACGTCGCGGGCCTGTGTGTTGCCGATCAGGCGCCACACGTCGAGCAGACCGGCCATGGTCTTGTGGATGCAGTAGTAGGGGACGTTGCCGTTGCTCAGCTTGCCTGCTTCGAGGCCGGCGAAGTCGGCCTCGGGGAAGCCCGAGAGATAGCCGGCGGAGAAGCCCGCGGCGGAGTTGTTGGCCTGGCACTTGGCGAGTTCGGCCACCATCTGGTCGGCCTTGTCACGGCAGGTGGTGTCCCCGAGTGCGGCGTGGGCCTGGGCCCACGCCGAGAGGAAGTGGCCCTGCACGTGAGTGCGGAAGGGGAACGCCGGGTCGTCCCAGCCTCCGGTCGGGGCTGCGGCGTTGGTGGAGAGCCGGTGGTTGGCGCGGAAGTTGTACAGCAGGCGGTCGACGTCGACGAAGCGGAGGTAGGCCAGGGTGCGGTTCTGGTTGTCGAGCCATCGACTGCTGGTGAGCGTGACCTGACCCAGGTCGAACGGCACCGTCGACACTCCGACGTCCGACCTGACCGGGGATGTCTGCGCCGCGGCGGAGACGGGGCTGAGGACAGGGTCGGCAGCTACGGCCACGGCCACAGCGCTCGTCGCCTTGATCACGGTGCGGCGGCTGAAGGGATGAGCCGGCATGGCGAACTCCTTGGTCCGTGGAAGACGTCGGGGACTGGGGCCGGTGGCAGTGCGGGAGTGCTGACGGCGACGCGGGTCCCTTCGAGCGGGTCGCGTCACGTTCGCTGCCTTCCCCGGCCGTCATGGCCTGTGGGGGGACGCAGCCGTATCCCTGTGCGTGGGCATGCGTCACCGGCCCTGGATTTCGGGGCGGCATCCGCCTGATGACATGAGTGTTAACGCTCACAATTTGCGTGTCAATACTTTTGTCGGTGAGCGGTCGAGACGTTCTCGCCGACCCGTCGTACCGGAAGGCGACCGACCGATCGCCACCGGGATGCGGACCGCACTCGCATCCGTGAAACGCGCGCGCCACTCGTCACCGGTCTCGACCCTCAGCTCCGACCATCGATCCGGACGGACGGCGAGTCGACCGAGACGTGCCGGTCGATGTCGGGCGCTCGCACATCCCTGGACACGATCGGGGCTCCGGGTCTATAAACGTGGAACTCACCCTCACTCCACCGCTGTTCTGCTGCCAGCATTTTGTTAGCGCTAACACTTCGCAGCCGTCTCCCTCCCCCACCCGAGCCGCTTGCTCAAGGATGACGAGGCCCCCCATGCACAGTCCTGGTTTCAACCGCAGACGTCCGCCTGCGGCGCTCGCCGCCGCGGTTGCGGTCCTGGCGGCATTGGCCGCACTGGCCGCGATGCTCGTCGCCGGCCCGGCTCAGGCGGCCACCGCCGGCGCCGTGCGCGGTACGGGTTCCGGTCGGTGTCTCGACGTCCCGGGCGCCGGCCAGACCGACGGCACGTTCCTGCAGATCTGGGACTGCACTGGCGGGACCAACCAGCAGTGGACGTCGACGGACAGCAACCAGCTGACCGTGTACGGCAACAAGTGCCTGGATGTCCCGGGCCACGCCACCACGGCCGGTACCCGGGTGGAGATCTGGTCCTGTACCGGCGCCGCGAACCAGCAGTGGCGGGTGAACTCCGACGGCACGATCGTCGGCGTGGAATCCGGGCTGTGCCTGGACGTCTCGGGCGCCGGCACGGCCAACGGCACGGCGGTGCAGCTCTGGAACTGCACCGGCGCCGGCAACCAGAAGTGGACCGGCCTGTCCGGGACGGGCAGCACATGCTCTCTTCCCTCGACATACCGGTGGACCTCGACTGGTCCGTTGGCACAGCCGACGAACGGGGCGGTCGCGCTGAAGGACTTCACCACCACGACGTACAACGGCAAGCACCTGGTCTACGCGACGACCTCTGACGGATCGTCGTGGGGCTCGATGGGGTTCAGCCCCTTCACGAACTGGTCGGACATGGCGTCGGCCGGCCAGACCGGGATGAGCCAGTCCGCGGTGGCGCCCCAGGTGTTCTACTTCGCTCCCAAGAACGTCTGGGTGCTCGCCTCACTGGGGTGGGGTACCGCCTGGCCCTTCACCTACCGCACGTCCAGCGACCCCACCAACCCCAACGGCTGGTCCGCGCCGCAGGCGCTGTTCACCGGCAGCTTCCCCACCGGCGTCACCGGCAGCCCGATCGACCCGACGCTGATCGCCGACGACCAGAACATCTACCTGTTCTTCGCCGGTGACAACGGCAGCATCTACCGGGCGAGCATGCCGATCGGGAACTTCCCGGGCAACTTCGGCTCGTCGTACACGACGGTCATGAGCGACACGGTGAAGAACCTGTTCGAGGCGCCGCAGGTCTACAAGGTCCAGGGCCAGAACCAGTACCTCATGATCGTCGAGGCTCGGGGTGCCACTGAGCAGCGCTACTTCCGCTCGTTCACGGCCTCCAGCCTCAGCGGCGCGTGGACCCCGCAGGCCGCCAGCGAGAGCAACCCCTTCGCCGGCAAGGCCAACAGCGGCGCCACCTGGACCAACGACATCAGCCACGGTGACCTGGTCCGCAACAACCCCGACCAGACCATGACCATCGACCCCTGCAACCTGCAGTTCCTCTACCAGGGCTACGCCCCCAACACGCCGACGAACACCACCTACCTGCAACTGCCGTACCGGCCGGGCGTCCTCACCCTGCAGCGCTGACCCGCACCCTGCACCGCTGACCCGCCCCGATCCACGGTGATCGCGATGCGGTGCGGTCCGCCGACGCGTGGACGAGCGGTTCACGGCGTGGGTGACTCCACCTGCTGACCGATACTCACCGCCCTGAGGAACCCCAGCCGCGCGTCGGCTGGGGTTCCTCTCCTTCGTGGGGCCCGTCCAACCGACGGCTCTGTCCCCTTTTATCGGACTGGCGATCACCCGCGAGGGCGTCCCGGTCCGCTGCCGGACCTGGCCCGGCAACACCAGCGGCGCTACCGTGCCGATGGCCGAAGATGAGCGGCCTCCAGGCCCAGGAACAGCCCCTGACCAGGCCTTATCCCTCACGGAGTCGTGGACGCAGAACCCCCCGGCGGCACCTCACGCCCATTCTTCCCAGGTCAACCCCCACGTTGAGCCCGCCCTTGGGCCTGCCGACTGTCGAACTCGGGCGGCTCGTCGAGTGGTCGACGAGGCCGACAGCACAGCCCGGGAAACCACTCCGACACATCGGGGTAACGGTTCGAAACCGGTCTCTTGACGTGCCTGTTGTTAGCGTTAACACTCAGGCAACGTAACCCGCGAGCAGCTGGCTCGGCAGCATTCGGCGCACCACTGGAGGAACTGTGCGTAAGGCAATAGCGGGACTCGCCACGGCGGCACTCGCCCTGACGCTGTCGGCCTGCGGGCAGAGCAGCAACGGCGTCGGCGACGGTGCCGCCAAGAGTGCCGACGCCAAGGGCGGCACCATCGGCATCGCGATGCCGACCAAGTCGTCGGAGCGCTGGATCAACGACGGCAACAACATGGTCAAGCAGTTCCAGGCCCAGGGCTACAAGACGGACCTCCAGTACGGCGACAACGTCGTCGAGAACCAGGTCTCGCAGCTCGAGAACATGATCACCAAGGGCGACAAGCTCCTGGTGGTCGCGGCGATCGACGGTGCGGCACTCACCGACGTGCTGCAGAAGGCCGCCGACGCGAAGATCCCGGTGATCTCGTACGACCGCCTGATCCGTGGCACCAAGAACGTCGACTATTACGCGACCTTCGACAACTTCAAGGTCGGCGTCCTGCAGGCCACCTACATCGCCGACCAGCTCGGGCTGAAGGACGGCAAGGGCCCGTTCAACATCGAGCTCTTCGCCGGCTCGCCGGACGACAACAACGCGGGCTTCTTCTTCAACGGCGCGATGAGCGTGCTCAAGCCGTACATCGACTCGAAGAAGCTGGTGGTCCAGAGTGGCCAGACCGAGTTCAACCAGGTCGCCACGCAGCGCTGGGACGGCGGGGTCGCGCAGTCCCGGATGGACAACCTGCTGAGCAAGTCGTACACCTCCGCGCACGTGGACGCCGTCCTCTCGCCGTACGACGGCATCTCGATCGGCATCCTGTCCTCGCTCAAGGGCGTCGGCTACGGCGGTACCGGCAAGGCACTGCCGATCGTGACCGGCCAGGACGCCGAGCTGGCCTCGGTGAAGTCGATCATCGCGGGTGAGCAGACCGAGACCGTCTACAAGGACACCCGTGAGCTGGCCAAGGTCACGGTGCAGATGGCCAACGCCGTGCTGACCGGTGGCAAGCCCGAGGTCAACGACGAGAAGCAGTACAACAACGGCGTCAAGGTCGTGCCGGCCTACCTGCTCGACCCGGTGAGCGTCGACAAGGCGAACTACCAGAAGGTGCTGGTGGACGGCGGCTACTACACCGCCGACCAGCTCAAGTAGCCTGTCGGCCCGAACCCGGGCCACACCCCGAGCCGGCGGAGCCGGCGGCGGACCGCCCCGACCGATCCCGCCGCCGGCCCCGCCCCCAAGCGAACGGATGCACCACATGGCCGGACCCGTCCTCGAGATGCGTTCGATCAGCAAGTCCTTCCCCGGCGTCAAGGCCCTCTCGGACGTGAACCTCACCGTCGCGCCGGGTGAGGTGCACGCCATCTGCGGCGAGAACGGCGCCGGTAAGTCGACCCTGATGAAGGTCCTCAGCGGCGTCCACCCGCACGGGTCCTACGACGGGGAGATCCTCTTCGAGGGCGAGCCCTGCGCCTTCAAGGACATCAGGGCGAGCGAACACCGCGGAATCGTCATCATCCACCAGGAACTCGCCCTGGTCCCCTACCTCTCGATCGCCGAGAACATCTTCCTCGGCAACGAGCACTCCCGCCGGGGGATCATCGACTGGAACCGGGCTCTCGGCCATGCGAAGGAGTTGCTCGCGCGGGTCGGCCTGCCCGAGCACCCGCAGACCAGGGTCGCCGACATCGGCGTGGGCAAGCAGCAGCTGGTGGAGATCGCCAAGGCGCTCGCCAAGCAGGTCAAGCTGCTCATCCTGGACGAGCCCACCGCCGCGCTCAACGACGAGGACAGCCGCAAGCTCCTCGACCTGATCCTCGAGTTCAAGGCGCAGGGCATCTCCTGCATCATCATCTCGCACAAGCTCAACGAGATCGCGCGGGTCGCCGACGCCGTCACCATCCTGCGCGACGGCCGGACCATCGAGACCATCCAGGTCGGCGAGGAGGGCATCGCCGAGGACCGGATCATCCGTGGGATGGTCGGCCGCGACCTCGACCACCGCTTCCCCGAGCGCGAGCCGTACACGGGCGAGGACGCGGGGGAGATCGCCTTCGCGATCGACGACTGGACGGTGTTCCACCCGATCGACCAGCACCGCAAGGTGGTCGACGGTGTCTCGATCAACGTGCGGCGCGGCGAGATCGCCGGCATCGCAGGCCTGATGGGCGCCGGCCGGACCGAGTTGGCGATGAGCGTCTTCGGGCGCTCGTACGGCCGGTACGCCGGCGGCCGGGTCGAGCTGAACGGCAAGGAGATCCGCACCCGGACCGTCCCCGAGGCGATCAAGCACGGCCTCGCGTACGTCACCGAGGACCGCAAGCACTTCGGGCTGAACCTGATGGACAGCATCGGCCGGAACATCTCGCTCAGCGCGCTGGGCAAGGTCTCGAAGCGCGGGATCGTCGACGAGTACGCGGAGTCCCGGGTCGCCGAGTCCTACCGCAAGAGCATGAACATCAAGGCCCCGTCGATCTTCGCGGCCACCGGCAAGCTCAGCGGCGGCAACCAGCAGAAGGTGGTGCTGAGCAAGTGGATCTTCTCGGCGCCCGAGGTGCTGATTCTCGACGAGCCCACCCGGGGCATCGACGTCGGCGCGAAGCACGAGATCTACACGGTCATCGGTGAGTTGGCGGCGCAGGGCAAGGCGATCCTGATGATCTCCTCCGAACTGCCCGAGCTCCTCGGCATGTGCGACCGCGTCTACACCATGGCCGAGGGCCGGCTGACCGGCGAGGTCCAGCGGGCGGACGCCACACAGGAATCACTCATGCGCCTCATGACCAGGGGCAAGGCGCCCGACATCGAGCAGGGAACTACCGAATGAGCGACGTGAAGACCGAAGAAAGCCTGCGCCCCGCGCCCACCGCGCCGGCCCCGGGCGACGGCACCCCCGGCACGCTCGGCCTGCTGGTGCAGGCCGTGCGCGGCAACCTCCGCCAGTACGGCATGCTGGTCGCCCTCGCCCTGATCGTGGTGCTGTTCCAGTTCTGGACCGACGGCATCCTGCTCAAGCCGCTCAATGTCACCAACCTGATCCAGCAGAACAGCTACATCCTGATCCTGGCGATCGGCATGATGATCGTCATCATCGCCGGGCACATCGACCTCTCGGTCGGCTCGCTGGCGGCGTTCGTCGGCGCGGCGGCCGCGGTGATGATGGCCAAGGACCACATCTCCTGGCCGGTGGCCCTGGTAGCGGCACTGCTCATCGGCGCGGCGGCCGGCGCCTGGCAGGGCTTCTGGATCGCGTACATCGGCATACCGTCGTTCATCGTCACGCTGGCCGGGATGCTGCTCTTCCGGGGCGGCACGCAGATCCTGCTCCAGGGCCAGTCGGTGGCGCCGTTCCCGAAGGGCTTCCAGAAGATCAGCAGTGGGTTCCTGCCCGAGGTCGGTCCGCAGACCAACTACCACAACCTGACTCTGCTGCTCGGCCTGGCCGTGCTGGCCGTCTCCCTGCTGCAGGAGGTGCGCGGCCGCCGCCAGGCGCAGCGCCACGGCCTGGAGCCGCTGCCGGTCGGGCTCTTCCTGGCGAAGTGCGCGGCGATCACCGCCGCCGTCGTCGTCTTCACCCTGCTGCTCGCGAGCTACCACGGCTTTCCGATCGTGCTGCTGATCCTGGGCGTGCTGCTGGTGGCGTTCGGCTACCTGATGCGCAACTCCATCCTGGGCCGGCACACGTACGCCATCGGCGGCAACCAGGCGGCGGCGAAGCTGTCGGGTGTGAAGAGCAAGCGCGTCGTCTTCCTGGTCTTCGTCAACATGGGCGTCCTCGCGGCGCTGGCGGGCATGGTCTACGCGGCCCGGTTGAACGCGGGAACGCCGAACGCCGGTATCAACTTCGAGCTGGAGGCGATCGCGGCCGCGTTCATCGGCGGGGCCTCGGCCAGCGGCGGTGTCGGCACGGTGTTCGGTGCGATCGTCGGTGGCCTGGTGCTGGGTGTGCTGAACAACGGCATGTCGCTGGTGGGCATCGGTACCGACTACCAGCAGGTCATCAAGGGTCTGGTGCTGCTGGCCGCCGTCGGTTTCGACGTCTGGAACAAGCGCAAGAGCGGATCCTGAACCCTCCCCGCACGGCACTGTGCCCGCCTCTCGTGTGAGGGGCGGGCACAGTGCCGTGCGCGGGCAGGGCCGGGTGCGGGCGCCGGGCTGTCCGGACTACGCCCGGCTGCGAGCGGGTGCGGGCGCGGTGCTCAGGCGGACCACCATCTCCGGGGCCACCAGGACGCTGCCGGGTGCGCCCGAGCGGTTGTCCGGGGTGTCGTCGAGCTGGGCGACGAGGAGCTCGAGCCCGCGTCGGCCGAGCCCGCCGAAGTCCTGGCGGACCGTGGTCAGCGGCGGCACCAGATAGGACGCCTCCGGGATGTCGTCGAAACCGACCACGCTGATGTCCTCGGGCACCCGGCGGCCCGCCTCGTGCAGCGCCCAGAGCAGGCCGAGCGCCATGTGGTCGTTCGCGCAGAACACCGCCGTGACGTCCGGGTCCGCTGCCAGCTGCCGGCCGGCCTCGTACCCCGAACGGGAGCTCCAGTCGCCGGGCAGCGGGCGGGGTGCGGCCACGCCGGCATCGGCGAGCGTGGCGGACCAGCTCTCGGCGCGGTGCCGGGCCTCCAGCCAGCTCGGTGGGCCCGAGACGTGGTGCACCGTGCGGTGCCCGAGATCGAGCAGGAACCGCGTCGCCGCCCTGGCGCCTGCGATGTTGTCCGCGGCCACCGTGGGCACCCGGACCTGGCCGGACGTACCGAGGCGAACGACCGGGACGCTCACCGAGATGTGGGCCAGCGGGTCCGCCGCGGAGGTCTGGGGCGCGATCAGCACGATGCCCTCGACGCCCTGGTCGCGCAGGCGGTCGACGGCCTCCTGTACCGATCGGGCGTCCAGTGCGCGCGGCGAGACGATGCTGATGTAGTAGCCCGCCGCGCGAGCGGCCCGCTCGATGCCGTAGAGCATCGAGGCCGGGCCGAACAGCGTGGTGTCGAAGCTCACCACGCCGAGCATGTTCGACTTCCGGGTGACCAGCGTGCGGGCTGCCGAGTTCGGGCGGTAGCCCAGCTCCCGGATCGCCGAGAGCACGCGGTCGCGGGTGGCCGGGCGTACGTTCGGGTGATCGTTGAGAACCCGGGAGACGGTCTGGTGCGAGACTCCGGCCAGCGCCGCGACGTCGGCCATCACCGGCTGGCGGGGCCCGGCGGCAGCGGCCTCCTCCGACCTGCCCTGTCGACCTGCGGCGGTGCTCATGATCTCCGCTCCGTCCTGAGTTTGTGGATCACTCTCACGAGCCTACCGAGAGCGCGGGCGCGCTCCGGTTGGCGCCCCGGCACCGGCGCCGCCGGCCAGGCAACCGTCACAGCTCGCAGCGGCCGACGACACGCCGCGCCTCCGCACCGGGTGGGTGTGCGGAGGCGCGGCCGGTCGTCAGCCGACGGTGAGGACGGTGACCGAGTACGGCGGGAAGGCGCGGGTGAAGGAGCTGCCGAGCCCGGTCCTCGCACCACTCCGGGTACTCGAGCAGTCCAACCGGATGGACGAGGGCTTCAGCGCCTTGAGTTGTCGAGCTTCACCCAGGCGGACACCGAGAACGACTTCGAGGTGTCCACCACGGGTGCGGCGATGTCCGCGTCGGCGGTGGAGGATCCGGTCAGGCCCAGGCTGTGCGAGCCGACCTGGCCGACGGTGTGGGTCGCGCCCGACCCGAGTGTCGCGGTGTGCGCGTTCACCGGATTCTGATCCGGTGGCGCATGGGGATCCCTTGCTGGTGGGTGGCAAAGGGAAGGTGCCATGGCGCCGGTCCTGCGGGCGCCATGGCACCGGTGGTGGTGCTGGTGGTGTTTTCTTGCTGGTCCCCCGTGCGTGGTCCCCCGTTGAGCCCGCCGCCGTCCGTCAGGAGCGGCGGCGGGCCGTCATGATGCGCTGCAGCAGGACGAAGACGAAGAGCAGCGTGCCGACCGCGATCTTCGTCCACCAGGAGCTGAGCGTGCCCTCGAAGGTGATGATGGTCTGGATCACGCCGAGCACCAGGACGCCCAGCACCGTGCCCAGGACGTATCCCGAACCGCCGGTGAGCAGCGTCCCGCCGATCACCACGGCCGCGATGGCGTCCAGTTCGGTGCCGACCAGGTGCAGGCTGTAGCCCGACAGGGTGTACAGCGTGAAGAGCACGCCGCCGAGCGCGGAGCAGAGCCCGCTGACGGTGTAGGCCCGGATGACGGTCCGTCCGACCGGCACGCCCATGAGCAGCGCCGACTGCGGGTTGCCGCCGACGGCGTACACCGCCCTGCCGAACCGGGTGTAGTGCAGCACGACGAACGCGGCCGCCACCACCGATACGGCGATCACCACCGACCACGAGACGAACACCCCGCCGGGCAGCGTCAGATGGCTCTGCGCCAGGGTGGTGAACAGGTGGTCGGAGATCGGGATGGAGTCGGTGCTGATCAGGTAGCAGAGGCCCCGGGCGAAGAACATGCCCGCCAACGTGGCGATGAACGGCTGCACTTCGAAGTGGTGGATGGCGTACCCCATCCCGGCGCCGAACAGCCCGCCGACCACCAGGACCAGCGGGATCACCAACAGCGGTGGCCAGCCCTGACGTTCGACCAGGTCGGCACAGAGCATGGTGCTGAGCGCCCCGACCGCGCCGACCGAGAGGTCGATCCCGCCGGTCAGGATCACGAAGGTCATGCCGACGGCGATCACCAGCAGGTGGGCGTTGTCGACGAAGAGGTTGGCCAGGACCTGGCCGGAGAGGAAGCCGTAGTAGCGGTAGCTGCCGGCCTCCAGAGTGAGCGCGAAGAGCGCGGTGGTGGCGAGGACCGGGAGGTAGCCCCGGCGCTGTGCGGCGAACTCCCGCAGGGACGTCGTACTCATGCCGCCGTGGCCTCCTTCTTCCCTGGCTTGGCTTCGACGACACCGGCACGGCGGCGGGCCCGGCCGGGGAGCACCTTGGCGCGGAAGGCCGGGGACTGCAGCAGGCACACTGCGGTGACCACCAGGGCCTTGAACACCAGGGTGGTCTCCGGCGGCACGCCGATCGTGTAGACGGTCGTGGAGAGGGTCTGGATGACGAGCGCTCCGACGGCCGTACCGCCGAGGTGGAAGCGGCCCCCGGAGAGCGAGGTCCCGCCGATCACGACGGCCAGGATGGCGTCGAGCTCGATCCACAGACCGGCGTTGTTGCCGTCCGCCGACGCGACGTTGGAGCTGATCATCAGCCCGGCGCCGGCCGCGCACAGGGCGCAGAAGGCGTACACCGTGACCGTGAGGCCCCGCGCCCGGATGCCGACCAGCCGGCTGGCCTCGCGGTTTCCGCCGACCGACTCGAGCAGCAGGCCGAGCGCGCTGCGTCGAACCGTGAGACCGGTCAGTACCAGCACTGCCGCCGCGATCAGGACCGAGAGCGGCAGGCCGAGTTCGTAGCCGCCGCCGATCAGGTGGTACGGCTCGCTGTTGACGGTGATGATCTGTCCGCCGGTGATCATCTGGGCGACACCGCGCCCGGCGACCATCAGCACCAGGGTGGCGATGATCGGCTGCATCCCGGCTCCCGCCACCAGCAGGCCGTTCCAGATCCCGAGGGCGACGCAGACCGCCAGCGCGAGCAGCACGGCCAGCACGACCGCCCCGCTGTCCTTCTGGTTCGTCAGGTGACTGATGTTCAGGCAGGCGACGGCTCCGGAGATGGCCACCAGGGCGCCGACCGAGAGGTCGATGCCGCCGGTGGCGATGACCAGCGTCATCCCGAGGGCGACCAGCAGCAGCGGCGAGCCGAGGCGCAGGATGTCGATCAGGCTGCCGTAGAGGTGGCCGTCACGGACCCGGATGCTGAGGAAGTCCGGCGAGTAGATCACGTTGGTGACGAGCAGTGCGGCCAGCAGGGCCACCGGCCAGAACAGTCGGTGGCCTAGGAGTTGCCTCATCAGTGGGCACCTCCGCTCGCGATGGTCTCCATGAGCCGGTCCAGGGTGAGTTCGGGAGTGTTGGGGAGCGTCGCCACGAGCTCGTGGTCGCGCAGCACGCCGACGGTGTCGGAGAGGCGCAGGACCTCTTCGAGTTCGGCGGAGATGTAGAGGACTGCCATGCCGTCCTCGGCCAGCGAGGCGACCAGCTTCTGGATCTCGGTCTTGGCGCCGATGTCGATGCCACGGGTGGGCTCGTCCAGGATCAGCAGCTTGGGTTCGGTGATCAGCCAGCGCGCGAGCAGGACCTTCTGCTGGTTGCCGCCGCTGAGGTTGCGGACCAGGGCCGAGGGGTCGGCCGGATGGACGTGCAGCGCCTTGATCCACTTGTCGACCAGTTCGTCGGCCCGGCGGGTCGGCAGCGGCCTGGTCCAGCCGCGGGAAGCCTGCAGGGCGAGCAGGATGTTCTCGCGGACGGTGAGGTCCGGGACGATGCCCTCCGTGCGGCGGTTCTCGGAGCAGAACGCGATGCCGTGCCGGATCGCGGCCCGCGGGCTGCGCAGGCTGACGCTCTGTCCGGCGACGGAGATCTTGCCGGTGTCCGCGTGGTCGGCCCCCGCGATCAGCCGGGCGGCCTCGGAGCGCCCGGCGCCGAGCAGGCCGGCCAGGCCGACCACCTCTCCCGGGTGCAGGGCCAGGTCGAACGGCTCCACCGCGCCCTTGCGCCCGAGGCCGTGCGCGGCCACGTACGGCTCGCCGGCCGCACCGGACTCCCGGCCCGTCCGCTGGTGGTCGGAGACCTCCAGCTCGCCGAGTTCCTGGCCCAGCATCGCCGCGACCAGCTCCAGTTGGGGCAGCTCGGCGGTCAGGTACTCCCCCACCAGCTGCCCGTCGCGCAGGACGGTGATCCGGTCGCAGACCTCGTAGACCTGGTCGAGGAAGTGCGTGACGAAGAGGATCGCCACGCCCTCCTCGCGCAGCCGGCGGATGACCGTGAAGAGCCGCGCGACCTCGTCGCGGTCGAGGCTGGAGGTGGGCTCGTCCAGGATCAGGACCTTCAGCCCGCCGACGCCGCCGTCCTCGGTGTCCACGGCTCGGGCGATGGCGACCATCTGCTGCAACGCGAGTGGCAGGGTGCCGACTTCGGCCCGTACGTCGATGTCGAGGTCCAGGCTGCGCAGCAGCTCGGCCGCCTTGCGGCGCAGGGCGGACCAGTGGATGCCGCCGAGGCGGCGCGGTTCACGTCCGAGGAAGAGGTTCTCCGCGACCGAGAGGTTCGGGCAGAGGTTCACCTCCTGGTAGACGGTGCTGACTCCGGCTCCCTGTGCCTGCAGCGGGCCGCCGAAACGGACCGGCGCGTCGGCGAGGACGATCTCGCCGGCCTCCGCGGTGTGGACGCCGGTGAGTACCTTGATCAGGGTCGACTTCCCGGCGCCGTTCTCGCCCATCAGGGCGTGCACCTCGCCGGCGAATAGCCGGAGGTCGACGCCGGACAGAGCCTGGAATCCGGCGAACTCCTTGCTGATACCGGTCATTTCGAGGACCGGGCTGGCGGACTGTGGCGCCGGCATGGTTGCTCCTCTCCTCGCCTGGTGGCCGGGGCCCTGTGCGGGCCCCGGCGGGGTGGTCAGTACTGGCGGTTGGGGAGCTCGGCGGCGGCCTGGTCCTTGGTGAAGACGCCCTCCTTGGAGAGGACCCGGTCGGACACGTCCTGCTTGTCGTGGATCTTCTGGACCAGGTCCATGATCTGCGGGCCGATCAGCGGGTTGCACTCGACGACCTCCTCGATCTTGCCGTCGGCCATCGCCTGGAAGGCGTCCTTGATGCCGTCGATCGAGACGATCTTGATGTCCGTGCCCGGCTTGAGGCCGGCCTCCTCGATGGCCTGGATGGCGCCGACGGCCATGTCGTCGTTGTGCGCGAAGAGGATGTTGATGTCCTTGTGCGCCTTGAGGAAGGCCTCCATGACCTCCTTGCCCTTGGCGCGGGTGAAGTCACCGGTCTGGTCGGCGATGATCTTGAACTTCGGGTCCTTGAGGACGACGTCCTCGAAGCCCTTCTTCCGGTCGAGCGCCGGGGCCGATCCGGTGGTGCCCTCGAGCTCGGCGATGTTCACCGGCCCGGTCGCGCTCTTCTCGGCGTCCACCAGCCACTGCCCGGCGCTGGTGCCCTCCTTGACGAAGTCCGACCCGATGAACGACTTGTAGAGCGTCTTGTCCTGGGTGTCGACGGCCCGGTCGGTGAGGATGACCGGGATGCCGGCCGCCTTGGCCTCCTTCAGGACGGTGTCCCAGCCCGTGGTGACCACCGGCGAGAAGCCGATGACGTCCACCTTCTGCTGGATGAAGGACCGGATCGCGGCGATCTGGTTCTCCTGCTTCTGCTGGGCGTCCGAGAACTTCAGCTCGAAGCCGGCCGCCTTCGCCGCGTCCTGGATCGACTTGGTGTTCGCGGAGCGCCAGCCGCTCTCGGCGCCGACCTGCGAGAAGCCGAAGACGAGCTTGTGCTGACCGCCCGCGTCGGCGGAGCCCGCGGGGGCCTTCTTGCCGTCGCAGGCGGCCAGCGAGACGGTCAGCGCGGCGGCGACCGCGACGGCGCCGAAGGTTCTGCTGATGGAACGGGACATCGTGCTCTCCTTGATGATGGCGGATCAGTGAGCGTTGTCTGAAGTGCGATCGGTGATGCTCCGGCCCCGGAGGGCGGCCGAGGGGCGGGCGCCGACCGGCACGGTCGACGGGCCTCGAAGGCCGGCCACCGCCCCCGCCGCGAATGGCGATCCTCGGTGTCTGCGGGTACGCGCCGCTCGGGCGGCGGGCGAGCGTGCGGGCGCCGGACGGGACGGGTGCGACGTGAGTGGATCTTCCGCTCCCCACCGATGGCGCCGGGAGGGGCTGCGGCCGCCACGGGGTCGCCCGTGGAAGCGGGGGAACGGGCGGTCCCGGGCGGCCGCAGCCGTGCGGGGCAGCGGGCCCGGCCGGTCGCCTATTTGACCGTGAGGCCCCACTGCCTGGCCAGGACCCCGCCCTGCGGGTCACCAGGAGCGGTCCCGAAGGCCGACCGGCGGAAGGCGGCTCTGCCGGTCAGCTCCGCGGACGCCTCGGACGAGAAGCGGGTCGCGCCGACGGCGGCTCCGGTGGAGCTCATCTTTGATCTCCGTACTCGGTGGGGTCTACGGGCAATGTGGCAGTTGGCGCTGACAATGAACCGTCGAGAAAGCGCGCCGACAGGTCACGGGGGCGCGCCTTGAAAGCTGCCGCAATTGAGCCCCTGTCAGTGTCCGGATCACTACCGACGTGTGAATTGTTATCGCTAACATTCTGTCCGTCAATGCCTTGTGCAGGTCACATTCGGGTCTCGCCAGGACACCCGGGCTCGCGGAATCCCCGTCCGCTTCCGGGCAAGGCGCGGAGGGAAAGGCGCGAAGGGAAAGGTGGGGGATCGGGGGACGCAGACAGGGCGATATTCGACGACATGCCTGCCTCGGCTCCGACCATGCGTCACATTGTGGAGAAGCAATAGCGGGTGGTGCTGCGGTACTCCTCACCGGGGCGCAGCACCGTGGACGGATAGTCGGGGTGGTGCGGCGAGTCGGGGAAGTGCTGGGTCTCCAGCGCGACACCCGCGTACGCCTCCGTACCGTCGGCCGCCGACACCGCTGATGGTCCCGTCGAAGTGGTTGCCGGTGTAGATCTGAAGGCCCGGCTCGGTGGTCAGGCGCTCGAGTCGCCGCCCACTTTCCGGGGTGGCTCAGGACGGCGGCGCGGCGCGGTGAAGTGGCCGCTCGCAGTGCCCAGTTGTGTCGATCGGCAGTTCCGCGCGGGCGATCCGGTTGGCGTACCGGCCCACGGTGGCGCCGAAGTAGCGGGCCGGGCCGATCGGATCGGCTACCGTCGCGGCGCCCAGGACGACGTTGGCCCGCCGCCCCTCCCGGTCGGGAGCGCGCAGCATGTGCAGGGTCGCACCGAGGTCGAGCATCTCCACCGTGACCGCGCTCTCGCAGCCGAACGTCCGGCACCTGATGGTCCGTCCGTCCGGGAGGACGGCATACGGCTCGTGCCGGACGGACAGTGCGGCGGTCATGCTGCTGCGTTTTCGAGGGTGGGACATGGTGCTGTGGCGGCGCCCCGCCGGCGCCGGGCGCCGCCACGTCGGGGTGTCAGAAACCCTGGGCCAGCCGGTGGTAAGCCTGGTTCCAGCGGATCTCCTTGGTGAACTGGCGCATCGTGGTGTCCGCGTCGATGAGCAGCAGTTCGGTGCCGACCATCTCCGCGAGGTCGGTCAGCTCCTCGGCGCCGATCGCGCTGGAGAGCACGGTGTGGTGCGGGGCCCCGGCGGTCAGCCACGCCTCGGCGGAGGTCCGCAGGTTCGGCCGCGGCTTCCAGACGGCGCGGGCGACCGGCAGGTTCGGCAGCGGCTCGGCGGGCTCGACGACGTCGATCTCGTTGGCCACCAGCCGGAACCGGTCGCCCATGTCGGCCAGGCCCACCACCACGGCCGGCCCGGTCTGCGCGTCGAAGACCATCCGGACGGGGTCCTCGCGGCCGCCGATGCCCAGCGGGTGGATCTCGAGCGTGGGCGTCTCGGACGCGATGCTCGGGCAGACCTCCAGCATGTGGGCGCCGAGGATGACCTCCTGACCGGGCTCCAGGTGGTACGTGTAGTCCTCCATGAAGGACGTGCCGCCGGGCAGCCCGGCGGCCGCCGCCTTGAGCGTGCGCAGCAGGACGGAGGTCTTCCAGTCGCCCTCGCCGCCGAAGCCGTAGCCGTCGGCCATCAGGCGCTGCACGGCGAGGCCGGGCAGCTGGCGCAGACCACCGAGGTCCTCGAAGTTGGTGGTGAAGGCGTTGAAGCCGCCTTCGTCCAGGAACCCGCGCAGGCCGAGCTCGATCCGCGCCGCGTAGCGCAGCGACTCGTGGCGGTCGGCGCCGTGGCGGAGTTCGGCCGACACCCGGTAGGTGTCCTCGTACTCCTTCACCAGCTCGGTGATCGCGTCGTCCGCGACCGCGTCGACCGCGTCGACCAGGTCGTTGACGCCGTAGGTGTTGACCGAGACGCCGAACCGCCGCTGCGCCTCGACCTTGTCGCCCTCGGTGACGGCGACATCGCGCATGTTGTCGCCGAAGCGGGCGAGCTTCAGGGTGCTGAGCTCGGCGCGGCCGGCGGCGGCGCGGACCCAGGAGCCGATCCTGGCGGCCACCGACGGGTCGCTCACGTGGCCGGCGACGGTCTTGCGGGCCACCCCGAGGCGGGACTGGATGTAGCCGAACTCGCGGTCGCCGTGGGCCGCCTGGTTCAGGTTCATGAAGTCCATGTCGATGGACGCCCACGGCAGCGCGACGTTCGCCTGGGTGTGCAGGTGCAGCAGCGGCTTGCGCAGCGCGTCGAGTCCGGCGATCCACATCTTCGCCGGGGAGAAGGTGTGCATCCAGGCGATCAACCCGACGCAGTCGTCGGAGGCGTTGGCCTCCAGACAGACGCGGCGGATCGCGGAGGCGTCGGTGAGCACGGGCATCCACCGGACCTTGACCGGCAGGCCGGTACCGTCGCCCAGCGCGTCGGCGATCTGCCGGGACTGCTCGGCGACCTGCCGCAGGGTGTCCTCGCCGTAGAGCCCCTGGCTTCCGGTGAGGAACCAGACCTCGCGGCCTTCGAGTGACGTCACTTCAGGACTCCTTAGCCGGCCACGGACTGCTGGCCGTACACGTTCTGGTAGCGGTGGTTGAGGCTGTCGATGTCCGCCTGGGCGATCGGCAGCGGCTCGCCGAGCTGGCGGGAGATGTGGACCGTGCGGGCGACGTCCTCGCACATCACGGCCGCCTTGACCGCCGCCTTCGCGTCCTTGCCGACGGTGAAGACGCCGTGGCTCTTCATCAGCACGGCCGGGGAGCGGTGGCCGCTGAGCGTCTCGACGATGCCCCTGCCGATCGAGTCGTCGCCGATCAGGGCGAACGGGCCGACCGGGATCTCGGCGCCGAACTCGTCGGCCATCGCGGTCAGTACGCAGGGCACGGCCTCGCCGCGCGCCGCCCAGGCGCAGGCGTACGTCGAGTGGGTGTGCACCACTCCCCCGACCTCGGGCATGTGCCGGTAGACGTACGCGTGGGCGGCGGTGTCGGAGGAGGGCGAGTAGTCGCCCTCGACGACCTTGCCGTCCAGGTCGCAGAGGATCATGTTCTCCGGCGACAGCTCGTCGTACGAGACGCCGCTCGGCTTGATCACCAGCAGGTCGTGGCCGGGCACCCGGGCGGAGACGTTGCCGGCGGTCCAGACGACCAGGTTGTAGCGCACCAGCTCCTGGTGCAGTTCGCTGACGTGGCGGCGCAGCAGCGCCACGGTGTCGGGCAGGGTGCTCACAGGGTCAGACCTCGCTGTTCGGGCTGGCGGCGGTGGCTGCCGCGGCGGCGGTCAGGGCGGCGTTGCGGATCGAGCGCAGGCGGTGCAGCGCCTTGTCGGGCCCGGTGCCGAAGTGGTCGTGCAGCAGCCGGTACTCGGCGTACAGGGCGTCGTACGCGTCGGCCCGGTCCGGGTCGGGCGTGTAGGCGGCGCGCTCGACGCGACCCATCGCGGCGGCGCCCGCACGGACGTTTGGGTAGGCCCCCGCCGCGACGGCCGCGTGGATGGCGGAGCCCACCGCGGGGCCCTGGGTGGAGACCGCGAGCGAGACCGGGCGGCGCAGCACGTCCGCGTAGATCTGCATCAGCAGCGCGTTCTTCTTCAGGCCGCCGGTGACGATGAACTCGGTCACCGGGACGCCGCCCTGCTCCAGGGCGTCGACGATGGCGCGGGTGCCGAAGGCGGTGGCCTCCAGCAGAGCGCGGTAGATCTCCTCCGGACGGGTGGCCAGGGTGAGCCCGACGATGACGCCGGAGAGATGGTGGTCGACCAGGGTGGAGCGGTTGCCGTTCATCCAGTCCAGCGCCACCAGGCCGTGGCCGCCGACCGGCTGGTCCGCCGCCTTGCGGGTGAGCAACTGGTGGATGTCCTCGCCGAGTTCGGCCGCCTCTGCGAGGTAGTCGGCGGGTACGCCCTGGCCGGTCCACCACGCGAAGATGTCGCCGACCGCGCTCTGCCCGGCCTCGTAGCCGTAGCTGCCGGCGATGATGCCGCCGTCGACCACACCGCAGATGCCGGGGACGTCCGCCAGGGTGGACCCGTTGACGACGTGGCAGGTGGAGGTGCCCATGATGGCGAGGAGCCGGCCGTTCTCGACGGCCTGGGCCGCGGGGGCGGCGACGTGCGCGTCGACGTTGCCGGCGGCCACCGCGACGCCCTCGGGCAGGCCGGTCCAGGCGGCGGCCTTCGCGGTCAGCGAGCCGACCCGGGAGCCGAGCGGGGAGAGCGGGTGGTCGAGCCGGGTGGCGGCGAAGTCCGCGAAATCGGGGTGCAGGGCGGCGAGGTAGTCGGCGCTCGGGTACTGGCCGTCCTGGAAGATGCCCTTGTACCCGGCGGTGCAGGTGTTCCGGGTCTCGGTGCCGCAGAGCTGCCAGACGATCCAGTCGGCCGCCTCGATCCAGCGCTCGATGGCGGCGTAGGTCGGCGGGTCCTCCTCCAGCACCTGGAGCGCCTTGGCGTACTGCCACTCGGCGGAGATCTTCCCGCCGTAGCGCGAGATCCACTTCTCGCCGCGCTGGTGGGCCAGTTCGTTGATCCGGTCGGCCTGGTGCTGCGCCGCGTGGTGCTTCCACAGCTTCGGCCAGGCGTGCGGCCGGGCGGCGAACTCCTCGACCTCGGCGAGCGGGGTGCCGTCGGCCAGCACGGGCAGGACGGTGCAGGCGGTGAAGTCGGTGGCGATGCCGATGACGTCGGCCGGGTCGATGCCGGCTGCGGCAACGGCGGCCGGGACGGCGGTGCGCAGCACCTCGCGCCAGTCGTCGGGGTGCTGGAGGGCCCAGTCGGGCGGCAGCGTGGCCCCGCCGACCGGCAGTGTCCGGTCGATGACGGCGTGGGCGTAGTCGTGGACGGCGGAGGCGAGTTCCTCACCGTCGGCGACCCGCACCACCACGGCGCGCCCGGAGAGCGTGCCGAAGTCGATTCCGACGACGTACTGCTGCGGGTCGTCAGGCGCAGGAGTCACGGTCACGTCATCAGTCCTTCGTCCGGTGCGGGGGTGTCGGTGGGTGGTGGGAGGCAGGCCGCCGAGTCGTCCACCCGGAGGATGTCGGGCTCGGCGGCCTGCGGGCCCGCGCCGCGCCCACCCTCAGAGGTGCGGAACGGGGTCCGGGAAGCACGCCGCCGTTGCCGTCGCCGTGTCCGGGGATGGGCGGCGTCGGGGTCGCGGTGCGGGGCGCTCCGGGAAATTGTGAGCGCTAACAATTAGCCTGTCAAGACATGCCTCGTAACCCGCTGTCAACGGGAACGAAACAAGGTCGTGGCCCGACCTGCCGGCTCCCGAGGGACGACGGCCACCGGTGGCGCGAGATGGATCCTGGCCGGCGGCGCAGCCGTCCTCCCCCTCCTGCTCCTCCTACGGGCCGGCCTCGACAACGGCGACTCGACGCCTCCTGGCGCCACCACGCCGACCGTGACCGCCAACGCCACCACACCGGCCGCCACCAGCACGACGACGCCACCGCGGCCCGACTGCCGCCCCACCCGTCACCCGAGGAGCAACGCACCCGAATCGAACGAGGAGTTCGGTGAGGGCGACGGACGTGCCGACGACCACTCGTTGCCGCACGGCCCTCTCCTCCCTGTTGCGACGGGGCGGGATCGGCTCAGGGCCTGCGCCCCACGTACGCGGAGCCGCCGTTCGTGATCGCTTCGACCTCCGCCGGCGACGCCATGGACACGTCTGCGAGCCCGGTCATGACCAGGGCGTCGTGGGCCGTTCCGCTGGCCAGGGCCCGTTCCAGGCCACGCCGGTCAGCAGGCCGTCGATCAGCCCGGCGGCGAAACCGCCCCCGGAGCCGATGCGGTCCGGGTCGAGCCGAGGCAGCTTCCCGGGAACCGCGCTTGCCCTGGTGCGCGTGCGCGGCCATCGAGTCGGGAATGCGCAAGCCTTGACTGGGCTTCCGCGTCTACTTGATAGTGATGGCCGCACCGCACTCCTGGCGCGGCGACACCGTCGAAACTCTTGGCATTCCCTGTCGACCGCAATTGTTAGCGCTAACAGTCACCCGGAGTACGAAGCCGGATCGGACCGCCCCCAGGGGGGCAGGCGCGCCGCCGATTCGGCCACGGCGAGGCTCTTGGTATCGCACCGAACAAGGGAGTCCATGCATGCTGCCCACCCTTCGCGCTGATCGCCGACCTCTGCGGGAACTGCTCGCCGCCCTCGTCACGGTCGCACTCGCCCTGACCGGCGTCCTCGCCCTTGCCGGCACGTCTCAGGCCGCCACGCAGGAACCGTGTGACATCTACGCCGCGGGCGGCACGCCGTGTGTCGCGGCGCACAGTACGACCCGCGCGCTGTTCGCCTCCTACAGCGGTCCGCTGTACCAGGTGCAGCGGACCTCGGACAGCGCGTCGCAGAACATCGGGGTACTGTCCGCCGGCGGCGTCGCCGACGCCGCGGCGCAGGACTCGTTCTGCGCGGGCACCGTCTGCACCATCACCCGCGTCTACGACCAGACCGGCAACAGCGGCAACACCCTGGTCTACCAGGGTCCCGGCGGGACCGGCGGCGCCGACACGGCCGCCCCCGCGACCACCGAAGCGGTGACCGTAGGCGGCCAGAAGGCGTACGCGCTCTACATCAACCCCGGCAACAGCTACTTCGCCAACGGCTCGGGCGTGCCGACCGGCAGCTCACCCGAGGGCGCATACATGATCACCAGCGGCACCCACGTCAACAACGGCTGCTGCTTCGACTACGGCAACACCGAGACCGACCACCACGCCGACGGCAACGGCGCCATGGACGCGATCAACTTCGGCACGGAATGCTGGTTCGGCGGCTGCAGCGGAACCGGGCCCTGGGTACAGGCGGACCTGGAGAACGGCCTGTTCACCGGCGGCAGCAGGGCGTGGAACCCGAACCAGGTCTCCGAGACCAGCCACTTCGTCACCGCGATGCTCAAGAACAACGGCACCACCCAGATGGCACTCAAGGGCGCCGACGCCCAGTCCGGGAGCCTGACCCAGTTCTACAGCGGCGCACTGCCCAGCGGATACAACCCGATGCACAAGCAGGGCGCCATCATCCTGGGCAGCGGCGGCGACTGCTGCCAGACCAACCGCAACGCGAGCGCGGGCACCTTCTACGAGGGTGCCATGGTCAAGGGCTACCCCTCCGACGCCACCGACGCCGCCGTCCAGGCCAACGTCACCGCGGCCGGCTACCGCACCAACACCACCACCCCCTTCACGCCGGGCGCGAAGGTGTCGCTCCAGGCCACCAGCTCCTGCTGCACCAGCGACTACCTGCAGCACGACACGAGCGACGACAAGGTCGTGATCGCGCCAGTGACCTCCGGCAGTTCCGCCACGGACAAGGGCAACGCCACCTGGATCGTCCGCGCAGGCCTGGCCAACAGCAGCTGCGTCTCCTTCGAGGCGGCCAACGCTTCCGGCAGTTACCTCAGGCACTACGCGTTCCAGCTCCACCTCCAGCCCAATGCCGGCACCAGCCAGTTCGCCGCCGACGCCACCTACTGCCCCAAGCCCGGAAACAGCGGCACGGGCTACTCCCTGCAGTCCTTCAACTACCCGGCCAAGTACGTCCGCCACTACGCCCTGACCGCCTACATCGCGAGCAACGGCGGAACCAACGCCTGGGACTCCGCGTCCTCGTGGGCCCAGGACACCAGCTGGCTCGCCGCCACCCCCTGGAGCTGACCAGCAACCCGCCCCGGGTCCGGTGCCGAAGACCGCCGAATCCGCGCCGGCTCCGGGCACGTCAACCCGACCCCCGCCGCCCGCACAGCCGGGCACCGGGAGTTCGTCGAGGCTCACCTCACACCCCACCCAGTGAAAAGAGTCCTTCATGACCAAGCAACCGTGGATCCGCCGCGCCGGTCGCGCGCTCCTCTCGGCCGGCACAACCGCCGTGCTCGCCGCCGGCCTGCTCACCGCCACGGCCACCACCTCGCAGGCCGCCACCCAGCAGCCGTGCGACATCTACGCCGCGGGCGGCACCCCGTGCGTCGCCGCGCACAGCACCACCCGCGCCCTGTACGCGGGGTACGGCGGCCCGCTGTACCAGGTCAGGCGCGCCTCCGACAGCGCGACCAAGGACATCGGTGTCCTGAGCACCGGCGGATACGCCGACGCCGCCGCGCAGGATGCCTTCTGCGCGAACACCAGCTGCGTCATCACCGTCATCTACGACGAGTCCGGCAAGGGCAACCACCTCACCCAGGCACCCGCGGGCGGAGCCGCCGGCGGGCCGGACAACCTCGCCAACGCCTTCGAGGCGCCGGTCACCGTCGGCGGCCACAAGGCGTACGGCGTCTACGTGGCCCCCGGCACCGGCTACCGCAACGACCACACCAACGGCATCGCCACCGGCGACCAGCCCGAGGGCATGTACGCGATCTTCAACGGCAAGCACTTCAACGACGGCTGCTGCTTCGACTACGGCAACGCCGAGACCAACGACCACGACACCGGCAACGGCCACATGGAGGCCATCTACTTCGGCAACAACAAGGTCTGGGGCTCCGGCAGCGGCAACGGCCCGTGGGTGATGGCCGACCTGGAGAACGGCCTGTTCTCCGGCGTGAACACCCGCTTCAACGCCGGCGACCCCACCGTCACCAACCGGTTCCTGAGCGCCATGGTCAAGGGCGCCCCGAACCAGTGGGCCATCCGCGGCGGCGACGCGCAGTCGGGCAGCCTGTCCACCTTCTACAGCGGCGTGCGCCCCAACGCCTCCGGCTACAACCCGATGCACAAGGAAGGTTCGATCATCCTGGGCATCGGCGGTGACAACAGCAAGGGTGCCCAAGGCACCTTCTACGAAGGCGTGATGACCTCGGGCTACCCCTCGGACGCCACCGAGAACGCCGTACAGGCCAACATCACCGCCGCCGGCTACAGCAGCGCCTCGACCAGCACCGGCTCGCTGACGCCCGGCTCCCGGATCTCCCTCCAGGCCACCACCGCCCCCTGCTGCACCTCTGACTACCTCCGCCACGACGACGCCGACAACAAGGTCGTCATCTCCACCATCAACTCCTCCAGCTCGGCCACCGACAAGGCCGACGCCACCTGGATCGTCCGCGCCGGCCTGGCCAACACCTCCTGCCTGTCCTTCGAGTCCGTCGACAACCCCGGCCAGTTCCTGCACCACTACAACTACGAGCTCTACCTGAGCGCCGACACCGGCAGCGGCTCCTTCGCGCAGGACGCCACCTTCTGCCCCACCACGGGCAACAGCGGGGTCGGCCACTCCTTCCAGTCCGTCAACTTCCCGACGAAGTACCTCCGCCACTACAACTTCACGGCCTACATCGCCAGCAACGGCGGAACCAACGCCTGGGACTCCACGTCCTCGTGGGCCCAGGACACCAGCTGGCTCACCGCCTCTCCCTGGAGCTGACGGAAACACTGTCCGGCGCGGCCGGGTGTGATGACGGTGCCGTCGGCGTCGAGCAGCTCCTGCTGGTCGACGCCGACGGCACCGTTCCACGTCCCGGCCCCCCTTCCTGCCAGGGGAGCACCGAATGAGCACCGTGGCCCTGACCTTCGACGACGGCCCACACCCCGACAGCACGCCCGCCCTGCTCGACGCGCTGACCCGGGCCGGCGTCCGGGCCACCTTCTTCGTGTGCGGCGACCAGGTCGTCCGTCACCCGGAGTTGCTGGGCGCCCTGCACGAGGCCGGGATGTGGCTGGGCAACCACAGTCACACCCACCCGCACCTGACGGGCCTCGACGACCACGCGCTGCGGCGTGAACTCCGGTTGCCACAACGGCTGTTGCACCGAATGACCGGCAGCTACCCGACCCTCTTCCGCCCACCCTACTGCGACACCGACGCCCGGGTGCGCGGCGCCGCGGCGGCACTCGGACTCACCGAGGTGCTGTGCACCACCGACACCCGTGACTGGGCGGGCGCCGACGCCGAGGCCATCGTGCGCGCAGCCCGGGACGAACCGCCGGGCGGCGTGGTGCTGATGCACGACCACGGCCGCCAGAGCACCGTCGAGGCCGTACCACATCTGCTGGCGGCCTGGGCCGAGCGGGGACTGCGGCCGGGACCGGTCCCGCCTCGATGACGGCGCCACAGCCGACAGTTGACGACTCTCCGTCACAGTGAGGAGCCACCTTGCCCTACAGCATCCGCGCGGGCGGCCTGGAACGGCACACCGCCGCAGAGGTCCTGCGCGTCGAGCCCTGGGGACCGGACGCCGTCCGCGTGCGGGCCTCGGCCGGGACCATCGACCCCGCTGCCCCCGGTGCGCTGGAGAGCCCTTCGCCCTCCCCGCACGCCGAGCTGTCGGTATCGGACGACGGCTGTGCCCGCCTGGTCAACGGACGCCTCGCGGTCGAGGCCTCCACGGACGGCCGACTGACGTTCCGTCATGCCACGTCGGGCCGCGAACTGCTCGCCGAGAAGAGCCCGCACGCGCATCCCGCCGGCCATCGCGTCCACGCGGCGGCCGGCCGGACGGAGCAGCACTTCGCGGCCTACGGCGGTGAACGGCTGCACGGCCTGGGCCAGCATCCGCACGGGCACCTGGACCAGAAGGGCCGTGTGATCGACCTCGTCCAGAGCAACACCGTGGCCGCCATCCCCTTCCTGCACTCCTCGCGCGGCTACGGACTGCTGTGGAACAACCCCGCCACCGGCCGCGTCGAACTGGGTGCCGACACCACCGGGTGGAGCGCCGACGCCGGTGGGCGCATCGACTACTGGATCACCGCCGGCGACACCCCGGCCCGGATCCTGGACTCCTACACCCGGGCCACCGGCCGCCCGCCGCTCCTGCCCGAATGGGCGTCCGGTTTCTGGCAGTCGAAGCTGCGCTACCGCACCCAGGACGAACTCCTGGCCGTGGCACGGCAGTACAAGGAGCGTGGACTGCCGCTGTCCGTCATCGTCTGCGACTTCTTCCACTGGCCGAGGATGGGCGACTGGCGCTTCGAGGAGAGCGAATGGCCCGACCCCGCCGCCATGGTCGAGGAACTGACGGACCTCGGGGTGAGACTCGCCGTCTCGGTGTGGCCCACCGTCGAGCCCGGCAGTGACACCCACGACGAGCTGCGTTCGGCCGGGCACCTCGTGCGGGACGCCGACGGCGGCTTGCTCACCTACCCGTGGCCGTCGCGGTACAGCGGGGATGCGCTGATCCGCCCCATGGCCTACTACGACGCCACCCACCCCGGCGCCCGCGCCGCGCTGTGGCAGCGGCTGAACGACAACTACCGCTCTCTGGGCGTGGCGTGCTTCTGGCTGGACGCGTGCGAGCCCGACCTGCCCCGGGACCGGGCCGACCGCGCGGTCTACGCGGCCGGCCGGGCCGCCGAGGCCGCGAACCTCTACCCGCTGGAGCACACCCGCGCGGTGGCCGACGGCCTGCGCGCGGCGGGTGAGGACCGGCCGCTGTCGCTGGTCCGCTCCGCCTGGGCCGGCAGCCAGCGGCACGGGGCGCTGCTGTGGTCCGGCGACATCCCCACCACCTTCGACTCCCTCGCGCGCCAGATCAGGGCCGGGCTGAACGTCGCGATGAGCGGCATCCCCTGGTGGAACACCGACATCGGCGGCTTCTTCGGCGGCGCCCCGGACGACCCCGCGTACCGCGAACTGCTGATCCGGTGGTTCCAGTACGGCACCTTCAGCCCCGTCATGCGGCTGCACGGGGACCGCGAGCCCAACCACCCCACGTTCTCCGCGGACATGACCGGCGGGCCGAACGAGCTCTGGTCGTACGGGGACGAGGCCTACGGCATCCTCCGTGACCACCTGTTGCTGCGCGAGCGTCTGCGCCCCTACCTGAGGCAACTGTCCGAGGACGCCCACCGCACCGGCGCCCCGCCGATGCGCCCGCTGTTCTTCGACTTCCCCGAGGACGAGCAGGCCTGGGACGTGGACGACCAGTTCCTGCTCGGCCCCGACGTGCTGGTGGCACCCGTGTACGAGGCCGGCGCCCGGGCCCGCCGGGTGTACCTGCCGTCCGGCGCCCGCTGGCTCGACCCGGTCAGCGGACAGGTGCTGGAGGGCGGAACGACGCACGACGCCGAGGCCCCGCTGGAACGCATCCCGGTCCTCGTACGGGAAGGGGCCGAGGTCGCGGCCCGGCTCGGCTGAAGCGGCCGGAACAACAGGAACGGCGGGCGAGACCGCGTCACCGTCCACCTGGGTGGCGTCGACGACCGTGATGTTCGCATGGTCGTCGACGTCGACCGTCCGGGTCCGACAGTCGACGACCACGCGGGTCACGGACAGGAAGCAGGTCGGCTGCCGACGCGGACGCGGAACTCACATGGCAAACCCCTCGGGCAGGTTGGGCTCGACGGCGAACGTCGAAGCGCATCGACGCTGACATGAACCAGATTGGCTGTCAACCACCCCTGCACAGAAGGAATTTGGATTTGTTCAGGGCCTTGCTGAACCGGTAACACGCCATTAGTCTCGCCGAAACATCCAAGCGCTTCGACATCCTCCGCGGGGAAGGGCTGGCCCACCATGACCACCGAGCTGAACCGGAGAAGGTTCCTGTCCGCCGGCGCATCGATCGCGGGAGCCGTCGCCATGGCGCCGCTGCTCTCCGCCTGCGGCGGCGGCTCGCACCAGAAGACCGGGGCGAACACCTCGTCGGGCCTCAAGGTGGCACTACCGGCCTTCGTGCCGAGCACGGCCCTCACGCCGGACATCGCGTCGGTCGCGGGCGGCGCCGACGCGGCGACGGACCCCGGCTTCCTCAGCTACCCGGCCGCCCCGGCCGCCACGGTGTCCGGCCCGCCCGGCAAGGGCGGCAGCTACACGGCGGTCACCCCGCTGTGGGGCACCGTGCCACAGCCCGGCAACTCCTTCTACCAGGCCATGAACAAGGCCCTGGGCGTGAACCTCACCATGAAGCCGGCCGACGGGAACAACTACCACACCATCGTGCCGACCATGACGGCCGCCAAGAAGCTGCCCGACTGGATCAACCTGCCGGCCTGGTGGAACCCCAACTTCAACACGGGCGAGCTGGCCCGGACCCAGTTCGCGGACCTGACACCTCACCTCTCCGGCGACAACGTCAAGAAGTACCCCAACCTGGCCGCCCTCCCCACCGGTGCCTGGCAGACCGGCGTCTGGGGCGACAAGCTCTACGGCATCCCCTGCTTCGCCACCACGTTCCCCGGCCCCGGTGGCGTCTTCCACCGCAGGGACCTCCTCGAATCGCGCGGGATCACCAATGCCCAGGTGAAGTCCCCCGCCGACCTGATGAACCTCGGCAAGGAGCTGACCGACGCCAAGCGCGGCGTGTGGGCCTTCGACGACGTGTGGACCTACCTCTACCCCTCCTTCGGCGCGCCCGTGAAGTGGAAGGTCGACAGCGGCAAGCTGGTCCACCTCTTCGAGACCCAGGAGTTCCTGGAAGCCCTCGACTGGCACTACCGCCTGGCCACCTCCGGGTACATGCACCCGGACGCGCTCGCGGGCGACGGCGCCAACCAGGGCACCCGCTTCTACGCCGGAAAGGTGCTGATCGCGGGCGGCGGGCTGGGTGCCTGGAATCTCGCCGACTACCAGTCCGGTGTCGCCGCCGACCCGAACTACCGGCGCGGTGCCTTCGACATCCTGACCGCCGACGGCAAGAGCACGCCGGTGGCCTACATGGGCGCCCCCAGCAGCATGATCAGCTACCTCAACGCCGACCTGAAGCCGGATCAGATAGCGGAACTGCTCGCGGTGGCGAACTACCTGGCCGCACCGTACGGCTCGGCCGAGTACACGATGACCAACTTCGGGGTCGAGGGCGTCCACCACAATCGGGTCAACGGCGTGCCGACCTTCACCGACGAGGGCAAGAAGAACGTCCAGGCAACCACCTTCCCCTTCCTCTCCTCCGGCTCGTCCGTGATCAGCAACCCGGGCGGCGACGTCGTCACCAAGGACTACTCCGCCTGGCAGGCCGCCAACGTCAAGGCCCTGGTCAAGCCGCCCTTCTGGGCCATGAACTACAGCATGCCGCAGGACATCGCCACAGCCGAGGCGGCGCAGGCCGTCAACGACACCATCATCGACTGCTACCACGGGAAGAAGAAGGTCTCCGACGTCCAGGCGGCGGTCTCCACCTGGAAGTCCGGCCAGGGGGCGCGGCTCAAGCGGTGGATGACCGAGAACGTCCTCGACAAGTACGGCGCCGGCCAGTGAGCACCGCGCGGTCGGAACGCCGGGCAGCGCCCACCCGGTTGAGCCGGCGGATCAGGCTGCGGCGGGACAAGTCGCTGCTACTGATGACGATACCCGCGGTCGTCCTGCTCCTGGTGTTCAACTACGCGCCGCTGTTCGGCCTGGTGACCGCGTTCCAGAGCTACGACCCACTGGTCGGTGTCTGGCACAGCGACTGGGTCGGGCTCGACCAGTTCCAGGCGCTCTTCGGCGACCCGCTGTTCTGGGAGTCGATGAAGAACACGCTGTACCTGAGCTGCGTCCAGCTGGTCCTGTTCTTCCCGATCCCGATCGCGCTCGCCCTGCTGCTCAACTCGGTGCTGAGCGAGCGGATGCGCAACTTCATCCAGTCCGTGCTCTACCTGCCGCACTTCTTCTCGTGGGTGCTGGCCCTGACGATCTTCCAGCAGATGCTGGGCGGCGCCGGCCTGCTCAACCAGTTCCTGCGTCAGCACGGGATCGGCACCTGGGACATCATGACCGACCCGCACACCTTCGCGCTGCTGGTCACCTCCCAGGCGATCTGGAAGGAGGCGGGCTGGGGAATCATCGTCTTCCTCGCCGCGCTGAGTGCGATCAACACCGAGCTGTACGAGGCGGCGGCCGCCGACGGCGCGGGACGGTGGCGGCGGATGTGGCACATCACCCTGCCCGGCCTGCGCGGTGTGGTCATGCTGATGCTGGTGCTGCGCCTGGGCAACGCTCTGTCGGTCGGCTTCGAGCAGTTCCTGATCCAGCGGACGGCGGTCGGCCACGACGCGGCCGACGTGCTGGACACCTTCTCCTTCTACTACGGCATCGCCGCCGGCAACTACAGCTACGGCGCGGCGGCCGGGCTCTTCAAGAGCCTGGTCTCGCTGCTGCTGCTCTGGGGGGCCAACCGGCTGGCGCACGCCTTCGGCGAGGACGGGCTCTACCGGAAATGACCAACACACTCAGCATCGGCCGCGGCAAGCGCACACGCAACGCGGTGACCGCTCCCCCACGCTCCGCCCGGACCGCCCGCCCGCCCTGGCAGGAGCCGCCGACCACGATCGGCCAGGCCGCCAAGGGGCTGACGCTCGGCGGGGTTCTGGCGGTCGTCCTGGTCCCGCTCTGGATCATCGTCGTCACCAGCTTCTCCACCCCCGGGGCCGTCAACCGGGCCGGCGGGATGGTGATCTGGCCGGACGGCCTGACCGTCGAGGCCTACCGCGCGATGCTGGACAACCCGACGGTGCTCACCGCGCTGCTGGTGAGCCTCGGCATCACCGGCGTCGGCACGGCAGTGTCCATGGTGGTGTCGATCCTGTGCGCCTACGGGCTCTCGCGCCCGCGCTCGCTCGGCCACCGCTTCATCCTGCTGCTGCTGGTCGTCACCATGTTCGTCGGCGGCGGCCTGATCCCGACCTTCCTGGTGGTCACCGGACTCGGCGGCTACGACCAGTGGTGGGCACTGATCCTGCCCAGCGCGGTCTCCGTCTTCAACATCCTGGTGCTGCGCGCCTTCTACTCCGAGACCTCCGCCGAACTGATCGACGCGGCCCGGATGGACGGCGCCGGCGACTGGCGGATCCTCTGGTCGGTGGTCCTGCCCACCTCGCGCGCCGTGACCGCGGTGATCGCGCTCTTCTACGGCGTGGGCTACTGGAACTCGTTCTTCAACGTCATGCTCTACATGCCGACCGACAGCCAGAAGTGGCCGCTGCAGTACGTCCTGCTCACCTACGTCAACCGGGGCAACGGAATGCCGGGTTCGGTCAACTCCGGCTTCGGCAGCACACACGCCCAGACCGCGCCGCTCTCCTTGCAGATGGCAGTGGTGGTCCTCACCCTGGTGCCGCTCGTTGTCGTCTACCCCTTCATCCAGAAGCACCTGCGAACCGGCGTGCTGACCGGGGCGATCAAGGGCTGACCCGGCCTCGCCCCCGGTGGCTCGCAGCGAACGGAGCGGTCCCGGCACACACCTCCCCGGCACGCACCTCCCCGGCACCCACCGGGACCGCTCTCCACCCCGACCCGAAGGAGCAGGACCGATGGTGACACTCGCCGACGTGGCCAGGCACGCCGGCGTCTCGGCAAGCACTGTCAGCTACGCGCTCAGCGGCAAGCGCTCGATCTCGACACAGACCCGGCAGCGAATCGAACGGGCCGTCACCGACCTCGGCTACCACCCGAATGCCGGCGCCCGGGCGCTGGCCGGCAAGCGTTCGCACATCATCGCCCTGGTGGTGCCGCTGCACACCGAGGTCTACGTGCCGACCATGATGGAGATCGCCATCGCGGTCACCGTCGCGGCCCGGGACCATGGCTACGACGTGCTCCTGCTCACCAACGACGAGGGCCCCGAAGGGGTGCAGCGCGTCGCCGCCAGCGGGCTGGCCGACGGCGTGATCCTGATGGACATCCGGCTGGACGACGACCGTATCCCTGTGTTGCACGCCCAGCGCACCGCGGCCGCGCTCATCGGGCTGCCCGACGACCCGTCCGGGCTGGCCTGCGTCGACCACGACTTCGCCACCTCGGGCGCCCTGTGCGCCGACCACCTGGCCGACCTCGGCCACCGCGACATCGCCTTCACCGGCTACGGCAGCGCCGTCTACCGGCGGCACGCCGGTTACGCCGAGCGGACCCTGAACGGCTTCCGCTCCCGGGCCGAGCAGATCGGCCTGCGCTTCCTGCACCGACCCTGCGAGGGCACCTACGAGAGCACCGCCGGCACCCTGGCCCGGATCCTCGCGGACCGCCCGGACACCACCGGCTTCGTGGTGCAGAACGAGGGCGCGATCGGCCCGCTGCTCAGCCTGCTGCGCGCCGGCGGGCGGACCGTTCCGGAGGACGCGTCGGTGATCGCCATCTGCCCCGAGCAGTTGGCCGAGCAGCACTCGCCCAGGCTCACCTCCGTGACGGGCCCGAAGAAGGAGCTCGGCCGGGTGGCCGTGGAGCAGGTCCTGGCCCGGATCGCCGCAGTAGCAGCGGGCACCGAGCCGGCGGACGAACTGGTCCTGACGCCACCGGAGCTGGTGGTCCGTGAGAGCACCGGCCCGGCCCCGGTGCGCGGTCCACGCCAATGACGCCACCTTGACACGCCGTCAGCACGCCCTCCCCTCCCCACGCGAGGAAGACCACCATGTCCGAAGAGCGCCAGACGATCCGCTGGGGCCACCAGGCCCTGAGCGTGGAGATCGCCCTCGGCGAGGACGGCACCGCCCGCCTGGTCCACATCGGCCCACCCTGCCGGCCCATCGGCGCTCCGCGTCCCGGCGCGCCGCTGCCCCTGGTGGAGGTGACCGCGGGGGCCAGGGCCGCCACTGGTCGGGCCGGCACCTCATCGACACCGGCATCGGGGCGCGGCTGCGCCACCGGTCCCACCGCGCCACTTCATAGCCACCTGGTCCGGCAGTGACGCCAATCCCTCCGCCTTCTGGTTCAACGGCGCCGCCTGCGCGACCGGCTGAGCCCGCATGACCGGTGGCGCCCCGGCCGCCCCGAACAGCCGGGGCGCCACTCGCGAAGAACCATCCCCACGAAAGGAATTGACCACGTGCCAGGCAAGCACCAGCCGGACAGCACTGTCACCAACCCCGTGATCCCCGGGTTCCACCCCGATCCCAGCATCTGCCGGGTCGGCGACGACTACTACCTCGTCTGCTCCAGCTTCGAGTACTTCCCCGGCATCCCCGTCTTCCACAGCCGCGACCTGGTGAACTGGACCCAGATCGGCAACGCCCTGGACCGGCCGAGCCAGCTGCGCCTGCCCCGCGACATGCCCTCCTCCGCCGGTATCTTCGCGCCCACCCTGCGCCACCACGACGGCCGCTTCCGGCTGATCGTCACCAACGTCGGCGACGGCGGCAACATGCTCTTCACCGCCACCGACCCGGCCGGCCCCTGGTCCGACCCGCTCCGGCTGCCAGATGTCCCCGGCATCGACCCGGACCTCGCCTGGGACGAGGACGGCACCTGCTGGTGCACCGTCGCCGGCGTCTCCCAGGTCCGGATCGACCCGGCGACCGGAAGGACCTCCGGCGAGCCGCGCAAGCTCTGGTCCGGCACCCCCGGTGCACTGGCCCCCGAGGCGCCGCACCTGTACCGGATCGGCGAGTACTGGTACCTGATGATCTCCGAGGGCGGCACCGAGCGCGGCCACAGCGTCGCCATCTCCCGCGCCGACTCCCCCTCAGGTCCCTTCGAGCCGTGCCCGGCCAACCCGATCCTGACCCACCGCGGCACCAGCCACCCGATCCAGAACACCGGCCACGCCGACCTGGTGCAGGCCCCCGACGGCTCCTGGTGGATGGTGCTGCTCGCCGTGCGGCCGGGCGGCGGCACACCGGGCTGGCACGTGCTCGGCCGCGAGACCTTCCTCGCACCGGTGAGCTGGGTCGACGGCTGGCCCGTGGTCGGCGAGCTCTCGTCGGAGATGCCCGCGCCCGCATGGCCGCTCCAGCCCGCGCCCAGCGTTGCGGTCCGGGACGACTTCGACCAGGCCGAGCTGCACCCGCGCTGGATCTCGGTGCGGGAGCGCCGCGCCGAGCTCTGCACCACCAAGGAACGGTCCGGCTGGCTGACCCTGCACGCCGCCGGCGCCTCCCCGGACGAGCCCGACCTGGTGTTCGTCGGCCGGCGCCAGCAGCACCTGACCTGCCGGGTCCGCACGCTGGTCGACGCGACCGCCGGCCGCGGCGGGCTGGCCGTGCGGCTGGACGAGCAGCACCACTACGAGATCGAGGCCGGCGACGGCCAGGTGCGCGTCCTCGCCCGGATCGGCCCACTGCGCACCGAGGTGGCCGCCAATCCGCTGCCCGCAGGACCGGTGGTCCTCGGCCTCGGGATCGCCCCGGCACCGCCGCAGGGCTCGCGAACCGGCCCCGATCTGCTCTCCTTCGGCGTCGAGCAACCGGACGGCAGCTTCGCCGTACTCGCCACCCTCGACGGCCGCTACCTGTCCACCGAAGTGGCCGGCGGCTTCACCGGCCGGGTCATCGGCATGTACGCCGCGGCCGGCACCGTCCACTTCGACTGGTTCGACTACGAGCCCCTCCCCCTTCCCTGATCGTCCGCCAGGGCTCCCCCACCCCCGTTTCACACGAAAGGGACACCCGTGAACGACGCACAGCAGACCGCACGCCCGCGCAACCGCCGGCTCCACCGCACGGCCTGTCTCGTGGTGGCGCTGGTCACCGCGGGCAGCCTCGCCGGCGGCACAGCCGTCGCCGCACCGGCCGAGCCGGCCAAGGACCGGGCCCGGGCGGCCTGGGTCCCGAGCGACCCGATGGCCGCGGTCGCCGCGATGCAGCCCAGCTGGAACCTCGGCAACACCTTCGACGCCCTCCCCGACGAGACCTCCTGGGGCAACCCGCTCACCACCAAGGCGACCTTCGACGGCCTCAAGGCGCAGGGCTTCCGCAGTGTCCGCATCCCCGTCACCTGGTACCCCCACCAGTCCACCACCGCGCCGTACACCATCGACGCGACGTGGATGGCCCGGGTCAAGCAGGTGGTCGACTGGGCGCTGGCGGACGGCCTCTACGTCGAGATCAACGTCCACCACGACTCGTGGCAGTGGATCGCGAACATGTCCGCCGACCACGACAACGTCATGGCCCGGTTCGACTCGACCTGGCAGCAGATCGCCACCGTCTTCAAGGACGAGCCGCGCGCGCTGCTCATGGAGAGCATCAACGAGCCGCAGTTCTCCAACGCGACCGACGCCCAGAAGACCCAGTACCTGCGCGAGCTCAACACCTCCTTCCACCGCATCGTCCGCAACTCCGGGGGGCGGAACAAGGACCGCCTGCTGGTCCTGCCCTCGGAGGAGACCAACAACGCCCAGCACTGGCTCGACGACCTGTCGACGACGATGAACTCGCTGCACGACCGCAACCTGGTGGCGACCGTGCACTACTACAGCTGGTACCCGTTCAGCGTGAACATCGCCAACGGCACGACCTACGACGCCACGGCCCAGGCCGACCTGAACGACGGCTTCGCCCGGGTGCACGACACCTTCGTCGCCAAGGGCGTCCCCGTCTACCTCGGCGAGTACGGCCTGCTCACCTCCCCCTACTCCGGCGTGGTCGAGCGCGGGGAGATGCTGAAGTACTTCGAGCACGTCAACTACGAGGCGCGGGTCAACGGCATGACCTCCGCCGTCTGGGACGCCTCCAACGACTTCCTGAACCGCTCCACCATGCAGTGGCAGGTCCCCGAGATGAAGGCCCTGATCCAGACCTCCTGGCGGACCCGCTCGGGCACCGCCTCCACCGACAACCTCTTCCTGCCGAACTCCGGCCCCCTCACCGCCCGGACCATCACCCTGAACCCCAACGGACAGTGGTTCACCGGGGTGTGGCAGGGCAACACCCCGCTGATCCCGTACCGCGACTACACCCTCAACGGCGACCAGCTCACGCTGACGGCGACCGCCCTCACCCGGCTGGCCGGCAACCGCGCCGCCGGGGTCAACGCCACCCTCGAGGTCCGGTACTCCGACGGCGTGCCGTGGAAGCTCTTCGTGCGCTCGTACGACCAGCCCGTGCTGTCCGACGCCACCGGAACCGCCGACGGGCTTACCATCCCGACCCGGTTCAACGGTTCCCTGCTGGCCAACGTGGAGTCCACGTACGCCGACGGCACCGCCGCCGGCCCGGCCTCCTGGACCACCTACCAGTCGTTCGACAACTACCGCGCCGACTACGGCGCCGACACCACCACCGTCAAGGCCGACTTCCTCAAGTCGCTCAAGGACGACGCCCCGGTGACGCTCACCTTCCGCTACTGGACCGGCGCCACCGTCACCTACCACGTGACCAAGTCCGGCAACACGGTGACCGGCACCGCCTCCTGACCAGCCCCCCGCCCGCCCGGCTGCCGGTCCCCACCTGCGGCCGGGCGCCTTCCCGAGATGAGCCCTCCATGTTCTCCCTACGGTCCCACGGGCGGCGGCTGCGTCTTCTCGCAACCACCGCACTGATGCTCACCGCGTGCGTCACCGCATCCACCGGCGCGACCGCCCAGGCCGCACCGGGCAGCCCTGCGCTCACCCCGCCGCTGGGCTGGAACAGCTGGAACAGCTTCGGGTGCGGTGTCAACGAGTCACAGATCCGCCAGGCCGCCGACGCAATGGCGTCCTCCGGCATGAAGGCCGCCGGCTACCAGTACGTCGTCGTCGACGACTGCTGGTTCGACCCGCAGCGTGACGGCGCGGGCAACCTCCGGGCCGGCCCGACCAAGTTCCCCAGCGGCATGAAGGCGCTCGGGGACTACATCCACAGCAAGGGCCTGAAGTTCGGCCTCTACGAGGCGCCCAACGAGCGCACGTGCGCACAGGCCGTGGGTTCCTACTCCGGCTCCACCGGCAGCAAGGGCCACGAGGCCCAGGACGCCACCACGTTCGCCTCGTGGGGCGTGGACTACCTCAAGTACGACTGGTGCTCCTCCAGTGGCACGTTGGATGAGCAGGTCGCACAGTTCACGCTCATGCGCGACGCCCTCCGCGCCACCGGCCGTCCCATCGTCTACAGCATCAACCCCAACAGCCTGCACGCCATCACCGGCTCCTCGTACAACTGGGGTCAGGTCGCGGACCTGTGGCGGACGACCGAGGACCTGCTGGACATCTGGCAGAACGGCAACACCAACAACTACCCGATGGGCGTGGGCAACGTCCTTGACATCGACGCGCCGCTGGCCGCTCAGTCGGGCCCTGGCCACTGGAACGACGCCGACATGCTCGTGGTCGGCCGCCCCGGTCTGTCGCTGACCGAGTCCCGTTCCCACTTCGCCCTCTGGTCGCTGCTCTCGGCGCCCCTCATAGCGGGCAACGACATCCGGACCATGTCCGGCGACGTGAGCGCGATCCTTCGCAACCCCCGCCTGCTGGCGGTGGATCAGGACGCGCTCGGCGCGGGCGGCCGCCGGGTGCGCGACGACGGCGACCTCGAGGTCTTCGCCAAACCCCTGTCCGACGGTTCGGTCGCCGTGGGCCTGTTCAACCGGGGCACCGGCACCGCGACCGTCACCGCCACGGCCGCGCAGGTCGGCCTCACCGGAGGGCCGTTCACCCTCACCGACCTGTGGACCGGCGACACGTCGAGCACGTCCGGCCAGATCTCGGCGAGCGTCCCGGCGCACGGTGTCGCCGTGTTCAAGATGACCGGCGGCAGCCCGCTGGCCTCCACCACCGCCCGCCTGCGCGGAACCGGGTCCGGCCGCTGCCTGGACGTGGACCGCGCCGCCACGACGGCCGGGACGACGGCGCTGATCTGGGACTGCCACACCGCCGCCAACCAACTGTGGACCACGTGGGCCGGCGGCGAGATCCGCGTCTACGGCGACAAGTGCCTGGACGCCTCCAACCAGGGCACCACCGACGGCACGAAGGTCGTCATCTGGCCCTGCAACGGTCAGGACAACCAGAAGTGGACCGTGCAGACCGACGGGTCGATCCGCAACGTCCACGCCGGGCTGTGCCTGGACGCCGACCACGCCGGAACCGTCAACGGGACGCCTGTGATCCTGTGGACCTGTACCGGTCAGAACAACCAGAAGTGGACGACGCTCCCGTAGCCCGTTCCCCTGCCGGTTCGTCGAGGAACCGGCGCCCTGACGGGGCGCCCCGGCGGCGGTGGAGCCGGGTGAGGCAGTGTCAGATTCCTCGCCCGCGCCGGAACCGCGCCGGGGTGGTTCCGCACTCGTCGGTGAAGACCCGGTAGAAACGGCTGACCGAGCCGAAGCCGGCGGCTGCGGCCACCTGGCTCGCGGGGAGGTCGGTGGTCAGCAGCAACCGGCGCGCTTCGGCGAGCCGGTACAGCTTCACGTACTCGCCGATCGTGGTGCGCACGACCTTGCGGAACTGGGTCATGGCGTAGGTCGGGTGGACGTTCACCGCCGCGGCGACGTCCCCGACAGTGATCGGCTCGCGGAAGTGGCGGGCGATGTGGCGCGCCATGGACACCGCCTGGCGCAGAGCCGGATCGTCACCCGCGTAGCGGTGTACCGGGTCACCGCCCGCGGCGAGCGCCAGGCGCCGCACGCGCGCCTGGATCTCCAGCATCGCGATGCGGTGCAGTTCGTCGTCGCCCGCGGCCAGATCCGCGGCCCACTGGGTGAACTTCGCCGGGTCGCTCTCATCGGCACGGGCCGGGGGAGCGATCACCGGCACGCCCGAGAGCACCCGGGCGAGGAGCGACTGCGGCAGCCCCCAGGCCAGGAACCGGTCGAAGGGCACGTGCAGCCAGTGGACGCTGGTCGCCCGGCTCGCCACCAGCTGGTGCGGGATCGCGGCCCAGAACACGGCGAGGCCACCCGCCGCCACTTCGAGGAGTTCGCCGCCGTAGAGGTAGAGCATCGGCCCGCCGCCGGCCACGAAGTTGATCTCGAGGTCGTCGTGCCGGTGCGCTGCCGACATCAGCAGCGGGCGTCCGGACCAGCCGCGCAGGTGCGACGGTTCGTCGACCAGGGCACCCTGAGGATCCAAGAAGTTCTCACTTCGAAACGGTGCAGACATCGCAGTTGCTCGGATCCTATCGTCGTAGAGCAGCGCCGATGCTCGCACCGCCGTGCATCCGGCGACACCGCACGCCCACCCCTGCGTTCCTGATGGAGATCTCACGTGTTCTCACTCGGCATCGTCGGCGCCGGCCAGTTCGCCGGCTCGTTCGCCAAACTCTGGCGCCTGCACCCGAACGTCGGTGACATCAAGGTCACCGACCTCCTCCCGGAGCGCGCCGAGCATCTCGTCGCCGAATACGACCTCGCCGGCACGCTCCCCTCGTTCGAGGACATGCTCGACTCCGATCTCGACGCCATCGCACTCTTCACCCAGCGCTGGACACACGGCCCACTCGCGGTCCAGGCACTGCGCGCGGGCAAGGACGTCTACAGCGCGGTCCCCATGGCCGTGACCGAGGCCGAGATCGCGGACATCATCGCCGCGGTCGAGCAGTCCGGCCGGATCTACATGATGGGCGAGACGAGCTACTACCACCCGGCGACCGTCTACGCGCGCGCCCGGATCGCCTCGGGAGCGTTCGGCCGGATCTTCTACGCGGAGGGCGACTACGTCCACGACATGGACTGGGGCTTCTACGACGCCTACAAGTACAGCGGCGGTGCGAACTGGAAGGCCACCGCCAGCTACCCGCCGCTGCTCTACCCCACCCACTCGATCGGCGGCGTCCTCGGCGCCTGGCAGACCCACGCCGTCAGCGTCTCGGCGATCGGCGTTCCGGACGAGCGCGGCGACGGCGTGTTCGACCGCGAGATCAGCCAGTTCGACAACGACTTCTCCAACGCGACCGCACTGTTCGAAGCCGCGGGCGGCGGAAGCTTCCGCACGAACGAGTTCCGCAGGGTCGGATACATCGGCAAGGAGTCGCGCTTCCGCTACTTCGGCACAGAAGCGGTCTTCGAACAGCTCGGCTCGATCAGCCTGTGGCAGGACAAGAAGGGCGAGCACGACGTCACCGCGCACCTGGACCCCGCACCCACCCTCGCACCGGACGACCCGGCACTCGCCCACCTCGCCCCGGAACTACGCGGCGCCTTCGCCTCCGGCACCGCGCCGGTGCACGATCGCTCCCGCCTCCCGCGCGAGTTCGCCCACGCACCCAACGGCCACGAGGGCAGTCACCACTTCCTCGCCGACGACTTCGCCACCGCGGTCACGACCCGAACGCCTCCACCGCTGCACGCGTGGACCGCCGCCCGCTACACCCTCCCCGGCATCATCGCCCACCAATCCGCCCTCCGAGCCGGAGCGCGCCTGCCCATTCCCGACCACGGAGACGGTCCCCGGTCCGCGTGACACCGCTCGACTGCACCGTCCGGTCACAGACCATCTGACAGTCCGACGGAAGGGAGATACTGATGCCGGGAACCGGCCGGCCGTGCTGCTCCGAGTGCGCGGTGCCGCTCACGGGGCCGCCGCCCGTGCGGCCCCGCCCGGTGCCGGACCACGAACCGGGCTGACCCGTGGACCCGGTAAGGCATCCGTATGAGCAGCGACACCTTCCCCTGCCCCGGCGATCGGCAGCGGGCCGAAGCGGGCCTGTTCGGCCCGTCCTCGGTGACCTGGCACCTGCACGCCGACCCGGCGATGTGGATCGGCGGGATCAGCGCCCTCCACCTGCAGGCGCTGCACCCGATCGCGGCTCTCGGCATAGCCCAGAACTCCTCGTTCGAGGACGATCCCTTCGGCCGCCTGGTGGGGACGGGTTCGTTCATCGTGGCGACCACCTGGGGCAGCCGGGCACAGGCCGAGCAGGCCGGCGCCCGGGTGCGCGCCGTGCACGAGCGCCTGCGCATCCACGATCCGCACAGCGGCGCGCAGTACCGGCTGGACGCCCCCGACCTGCTGCTCTGGGTGCACTGCGCACTGGTCAGATCGAACCTGCACGCCGTGCGGCACGGCGGCATGCGGCTGACGAGCCCGCAGGCGGACCGCTACGTGGACGAGCAGCGTCACGTCGCGGCCCTGGTCGGGCTGGCGGCCGGTGACGCCCCCGGCTCGGTCGGCGAACTGGAGGACTACCTGACCGGCATCCGGCCGGTCCTGGCCGCTTCCCCCGAGGCCCTGCTGATCCACCGCTTCGTCAACCGGCCGCCACTGCCCGGACGATGGCGGCCGCTGCGACCACTGTGGACGGCGGCCTCCCAACTCGGGTACACGCTGCTGCCGGCCTGGGCTCACGAGCTGTACGGACGCCGGGGCCTGCCCGCCACCGTGGCAGCCGCCACCCTTCGCACCGCCCGTTCGACGGCCTCGCTGCTTCCCGCGCGCAAGCGGCTCGACTTCCCCGCCCCCTATCTCAGCCAGGCCGTCGAGCGGCTCGGGAGGACGGCCGTGCCCTCCGCCCGACGACTGCGCGAGCAGCCGTCATGACGCCTCCCGCCGGCCCGGCCCGGCCCCGGGAACGGCGGGGCCCGAACAGCAGTGTTCGGCGTCAGGCTCAAAGAGGGCGGGGGCCGACGTGACGCCGGCCCCCGCCCTCTTTCGCTACCCGCCCCAGGCTGCCTGCCCTACGGCGCTCGCAGGGTCAGTCGACCGCACCGTCCTGCGGGCCGTCGGGGATCCAGGAGCCGTGCAGTCCGGCGCCCACTCGGTGCGGCAGGTGCACGGTGGCGATCCGGTCCAGGCTGCCCGCGTCGAGCACCAGTAGCTGCGAGGCGTCCTGCTTGAGGTCGGAGACCACGGTGAGCAGGTAGCCGTCGTCCTCCCGGGTGGCCCCGGCGGCGGGGACGTAGACCGCCTCGCTGGGCATCCGGGCGTCGCCGACCTGGTGGATGCGCCGGGCACCGGTGGTGCGGTCGTACTTGACCACGCCGTAGCTGCCGAAGCCCTTCTCGTCGGGGAAGGAGACGGCGTACTGGTAGCGGTTCTCGGCGCCCAGGAACTCCTCGTTGAGGGTCGGGAACTCCACCGGCAGGTCGTCGATGATCTGCTCGTCGACGGTGCCGGCGGCCAGGTCGACCAGCCAGCGGCGGGAGTAGGAGCGGGCGACCGGCTCGGTGCCGCGCCCGGGCCGCCCGGTCCACCAGTTCCAGGAGAGGTCGAAGCCCTCGCGGTCCACGGTCGGGCCCTCCAGCACGATCCGGCCCCGGCCGTCCTCGTAGGCGTTGGCGACGTGCAGCACGTTGCCCGGTTCGATGGAGAACCAGCGGACCTGCCGGGCCCCGTCGCCGCCGCGCGGCATCACGCCGATCCGGGCGGGCTGGGTGTCGCTCCACCCGTAGGGGATACCCGAGTGCTCGGCGGGGTCGAAGGTGACGTTGCCCTCGATGAAGACCACGTGGTGGCGGGTGATGGCGAAGTCGTGCTTGAGCGCGGCGCTCGCCCCGGGGACCTCGGCGCTGTGCACGATCTCGCCCTTGGCGTCGGCGACGTAGTGCACCAGGTACGGCGGGAACGGCGAGGACCCGAAGAAGTGCAGCTCGCCCGTCACCGGGTCCTCCTTGGGGTGCGCGGTCATCGCGGTGCGCAGCTTGCCGCCGAAGTCGAAGGCGCCGACCGTCTCCAGCTCGCGGGTGAGTTCGAAGGGCAGGTTCGCCTCGCAGAGCGCGAGCAGTCGGCCGGCGTGCTCGATCACGTGGGTGCCGGCGGCGCTGGCGGTCAGGTCGGGGCCTCGGTCGGTCATGTAGGGCGCGCCGTCGAGGGCCGGGGTGTGCACCCAGCGGTTGCGGTACCACTCGGCCCGGCCCTCCCGCAGCTGGATGCCGTGCACCATGCCGCTGCCCTTGAACCAGTGGGTGGGGGTGACACCGGGCTTCGGGTTGTGACCGTTGCGCAGCAGCCGGCCGGTCAGCTCCGGGGGCAGGGTGCCCTCCACGGTCAGTCCGAAGGCGGTGGCCTCCTCCGCGACGGGGGTGAAGTGGCCGGTCAGGTAGGGCTTGTCGGCGGTCATGTCAGGAATGCCTTCCGGTCGGTGTGGCGGTGCGGGGATGTGACGGAGCGAGCAGGAGGGGCGGGGAGCCGGGGCTCAGTGGGTGGTCGGGGGCTCAGGTGGCCCGGACGGCCCGTCCGGTCCGCCGGTCGGCGGCCGGCCGGGTGGCGGTGTCACCGGCCCGTTGGCGGGTGCACCGGCCGAGTACTGCCGCGAGCAGGGCGGTCGCGGCCAGCACGGCGGCCGAGGCGGCGAAGGCGGCCCGGTAGCCGGCGGTCAGCGCCACCGCGTGCGGCCCGTGGGCATGGGCGGTGACCGAGCCGGCCAGGGTGGCCAGCGCGGCCAGGCCGATCGCGCCGCCGACCTGGCGGGTGGTGTTCACCAGCCCACCGGCCAGGCCCGCGTCCTGTGCCGGCAGGCCCTCCACGGCGAACGAGGTCAGCTGGACGAAGGCGACGCTCAGACCGAGGCCGACGAGCACGCTCGGGCCCAGGACGTCGGCCAGGTAGCTCCCGTCGGCCCGGATCCCGGCCAGCCACAGCAGACCGGCCGCCTCGGTGAGCAGCGCCAGCGTCACGGTCGCGGTGGCGCCGATCCGGCGGGCCAGCCGCGGGGCGAGGCCGGACCCGAGCATGTTGGCCGCGGCGAGCGGGAGTTGGCCGGCCCCGGTGGCCAGCGGGCCGGAGCCGAGCACCTGCTGCTGGTAGAGCGGCAGGAAGAAGAACAGGGCGATCCACACCGACCCCAGCAGGGCCATCAGCAGGTTCCCCGCCGCCACCCGGCCGGTGCGCAGCAGCCGCGGCGGGATCAGCGCGTTCGGCCGGCGGCGCTCGACGGCGGCGAAGGCCGCGGCCAGGACGACGGCCGCGCCGAGGGCGCCGAGCACCCGGCCGTCGGTCCAGCCGGTGCCGCGCGCGGTGGTCAGCCCCCAGACCAGGCAGGCCAGGGCGAGGGTGACGGTGGTGGTGCCCAGCAGGTCGAACCGGCCGGCCGCACGGCCGGGCTGGTGCGGGCCCAGGGCCGGTACGGCGAGCAGCACCAGCGCCGCTCCGAGCCCGACCGTGCCGAAGATCCAGGGCCAGCCCCAGAGCTGGGTCAGGGCTCCGCCCAGCAGGACGCCGCCCGCCCCGCCCGCGCCGGAGACCGCGCCCCACACCGCGAGCACCCGGCCGCGCCCGGGACCCGGTGGGTACAGGTCCACGGCCAGGGCCAGCGCGGCCGGGGCGATGGCGGCGGCGCCCAGACCCTGGGCCACCCGGGCCGCGATCAGCACCCCGGGGGCGGACGCCGCGCCGGCGGCCAGCGAGGCGGCCGCGAACAGCGCCAGGCCCACGGTCAGTACCCGGCGGCGGCCGAGCAGGTCCCCGGCCCGGCCGCCCGCCGGCAGCAGCGCCCCGAAGGCCAGCCCGTAGGCGTTGACCACCCAGGTGGTGCCGGAGTCCGACAGGCCGACTCCGGCACGGATCTGCGGCAGCGCCACGTTGACGACCGAGGTGGCGAGCATGACCGTGAACTGGGCTGCGGCGAGCACCGTGAGGACGGCGGCGGGCCGGGCGGCGGGCCGGAGTGGACCCGGCTGGGTGCGCTGGAGGTTCATGACGCACAGCCTCGGGCGGATCGCTGTCCACTCTCCAGGCCCGGACGGGGCGGGGACTGTCCACTGCTGTCCGCAGCTGTCCACTCCGCCCGGGCCCGGTGCGGGCCCGGGCGGGACGTCGGTCAGCGGGCCCCGTGCAACTCCTGCTGCCACAGGGCCTCGCACAGCAGGTCCAGGCCCTGGCGCAGGTGGCGCCGGTAGGTTCCGTACGGCAGGCCGAGGCGGCGGGCCGCCGCCTCCTGGGTCGGCGCGCCGGAGAAGTAGCCGGCCGTCAGGGCCTCGCGGGCACGCACCCCTCGCGGGTCGGCGGCAAGCTCGTCGACGGCCTGGCGCAGCAGCGCGCGCAGCTCACCGGCGGGGTCGGTGAAGTCGGCGGTGAGGCGGGTGCGGGTCAGCACGCCGACCGCGAAGGCGGCCGGGTCGCGCCAGTGCGCGAGGGCCTCGCGCACGGCCTGGTCGAACGCGGACCGCGAGAAGCCCGACGGCCCGGACGGGGCCGGCACGTCGGTGGCCGAGATCAGGTGGCGCAGCCAGGTCTCCACCGGCACCTGGCGCCAGTCCACGCAGAACAGCCCGTAGCTGTGGTCACCGACCCGGGGCCGGGCACCGGTGTCGTGCATGATGCCCCGGAACCGCTCGGCCCAGGCTTCGGCGTCCTGGTAGACGACGAAGCCGTGCGCGCGGCCACGGGCCCGGGCGGCCTCGGCGTGCGAGCGGGAGTTGCTCAGGTCGATGACCCGCGAGGGGATCTGGTACCGCTCCGGGTAGACCGAGAACCGGGTCATCCCGATGTGCTCACCGGGCCGCACCGCGTTTCCCGCCTGGGTGTACTCCCAGGCGGCCGCGACCACGGGATCGGTGGCCAGGTCCACCGGGTCCGGCGGCGCCGCCAGCACCAACCGGGCCGTGAACGCGACCGGCACACCGGAGCCGACCAGCCGGTAGACGGCGAAGGCCTGCGGCTGGCGCTCGATCCAGTACCGGACCAGCTCCGCCGAGGCCGCGCCCTCGGTCACCTCGGCCATCCGCAGCACGGCGTCGATGTCGCCGGGCTGCAGCGCGCGCTCGTGCACCTCGTCCTCGCGCGACCACGAGTGCAGCCGCGGCGAATCGGCCTTGATGCCCCGGAACATGTAGAAGAGCTCGTTGGTGACGCCGCGCACCGCCTCCTCCGGCGCCTCCCGCAGCTGGCGCAGGTACTCCTCCGCCAGGCGCTGACGGATCGCCACGAACGCGTTGGGCGCCCGCCAGCGCAGGTCGGCGGCGAGCGTCTCGCGGGCCGCGTCGTGCGGGTAGAGGCCCTGCGGCGTGGCCTCCATGAACGGCAGCTCGCGCAGCCAGCCGAACAGCAGGTGGGTGTCCTCCTCGGGCAGCACCGCCGCGAGCAGCTCCTCCGAGGTCGAGTGCGCCTGGGCCACCACTTCCAGCGCCCGGCGGTGCGCCGCCGTCGGCACGTCCCCGATCAGGCCGCTCAGCAGGGTCCGCAGCAGGTCGGCCGAGGGCTCCCAGGCCTCTGCCCGGTCCCACCCGACCGTTCCGGTGGCCGCGGCCAGCGCCAGCGCCAACGGGTTGCCGCTGGCGAACCCGATCACCCGCTCCCGCACCTCGGGCCGGACCTCCGCCGCGGCCAGCAGGCTGCGCGCCTGCTCCTCGGTGAACGGCCCCAGCTCACGGACGCTCAGCAGCCCCTGCCAGGCCGGGTCGGCGGCCCACTGCGGCTGCGGAGCGAGCCGGCCGGCCAGCACGACCAGCGCGTCGTCCGCGGCCCGGGGCAGGAACTGCTGCCACAGCCAGCTCTCCAGCCACTGGCAGTCCTCGAAGGTGTCCACGAACAGCACCGTCCCGGGGACCTCCAGGAAGGACGCGGCCGCCCGCTCGAAGTCGGCCGGATCCCGGCTGACGAAGCGTCCGTCCATCTCCAGCAATCCCCGCCCGGCGGCCCCCGCCCGGTCCGCCAGGCAGCGCAGCAGTGCCGACTTGCCGATCCCCCCGGGCCCGTGAACGTAGAACGCGAACGGCGCCTGCCCGTCCCCGGCCAACGCCTCCTCGAACCGCCGGAGTTCCTCCTCGCGGCCGATGAAGGCCCGCTTCCGCTCCCGGCTGAGCCGCTCCCGCACTGACGCCACGTCGGTTCCCCTCGCTGTCTGACTGGCTTCACGCCACCCACCCGGCGCAATCGTAGGACTTGCACTGTTGCGGCTCGTGCCGCACGGCGCCCGCCCGAGGGGGCCGGCGGCCGCGTTCGGGAAGCTCGGATCGGCGACGCCGGTGCCCTGAAGGGCGGTCAGGCAGAACTGTCCGACCGGCGGCCTCCTTGACTGCGCCCACCTGCGAGCCGCCCGCCGGCGGAGTAAGGGCTGCGAACGACACCCTGAGCGGCCCGGCGACCCGTCAGTCACGTCATGGCAGTGCCGCGACAGCAACAACCCGCTGCGGTACCGCCTCCCGAGCTCCGACACCAGCAACTTCAACACCCCGGCGTCGCCATCACCGCCTCCAGGAGGAGCCGCAGTGCTCGCACTGCGGCTCCTCCTGCTCTCACGGCTTCAGCAGCCCTCGCTCGTAAGCCTTGACCAGGTTGCGCGGCACCAGGTGTTCACGGCCCTCGATGGCGATCGGGACGAGCTGCGGGGCCGCAGCCTTCCACTGCGACCGGCGGTGGCGGGTGTTGCTGCGGGACGTCTTGCGCTTGGGTACGGCCATGGGACCTGCTCCTATCGGGTGGTGGAGGCGTAGGGCAGCAGGGCCGTCTCTCGGGCGCTCTTGATCGCCCGGGCCATCGCCCGCTGCTGCTGGACGGTCAGCCGGGTGACCCGGCGGCTGCGGATCTTGCCGCGGTCGGAGACGAACCTGCGCAGCAGGTTGGTGTCCTTGTAGTCGATGTAGGTGATGCCCGCCTCGAACAGCGGGCTGGGACGTGGACGGGCCGGACGTCCGCCGGTGGGGCGCTTGGCCATTACGAGTCTTCTCTCTGGTCAGGACACGGGTTCGAGCAGGTCCTCGAAGGCGTCGGGCAGGGCCCTCCAGCCGGTCTCCCCCGCCATCAGTTCGGCGTCGGTGAGCAGGCAGGAGTCGAGCAGTTCGGTGATCCCGTCGACGTCCAAGCCCTCGGCGATGAAGACGAGTTGCTGGACGCGGTCGCCGTGCGCGGGATGCCAGTCGAGGGCGGCGGCGGCCCTGCGGGCCGGCGGGTAGAACTCCCAGGCGGCGTCGGGAAGTCCGGCCAGCCACGGACCGCACTCCTCGACCGCGAGGTTCGCACCGGCGGCGTCCCAGGCCAGCATCGACCCAGGCCGGTTGGCCAGCCAGAACCGTCCACGGCTGCGCTGGGCGGCCGGGACGAGCAGCTCCAGCGCCTCGTACAGCCGGCCCGGGTGCAGCGGGCGGCGGCGCTCCCAGACCAGGGTTGCCACGCCCGCGTCATCGGCCTGCTGCGGCAGCAGGGCAAGCGCCGGGTTCACGCGGTCGCGGGCGGCTGCCACGTCGAAGCCGCCGAGCGCGGCACGCAGCAGTTCACCGGTGCCGAGCAGCACCCGCCGGGCGGTCGGGTGCAGCTGGCGCAGCATCGCGAGGCCGGTCTCGCCACCACGGGCGACCGCGATGGTCGTGGCGTACTCGATCTGGTGGGCTAGCGCCTCGGCCCGAGTGCGGGTGTCGTCCGGCGACGTGTGCTCGCCGTGCTCGGCCAGGTCGTCGGGGACGGAGAGTTCGCCGAGCAGCCGGTCCGGGTCGACCGCGACCACCACGCCCGCCAGTTCGATGAACTCCTCCGCCGACTGGCCGTCCACCTCGCCGCCCGCGATCACCTCGACCGCCGGGTGCGGGTCGCTGCCGCCCCACAGCTCCACGACTGCCAGCCCGTGCTGCCCGTCCTCGGCCACGCTCAGCAGCTCGGGCAGCAGGTCCTCGCGCAGCGCGCAGCAGGCGCAGTCGTTGCTCAGCGGGACGTCCGCCGTCGCGATAGTGCCGGAGGCGTCACGGAGTTCACGGTGGACCGTACGACGCGAGGCGTCGCGTAGGTCGTGGTGGAGGACGACGCCGTTGACGCTGCCGTCCAGCAACTCCTGGACGGCACGGCGGCGTTCGGCGCGGTGCAGGCCTGCCACCACCACGACGGGGAGCCTGAGGTGTTCGGGCACGGCGCTCACCAGCTCGACTTGCGCACGCCCGGCAGCTGTCCGGCGTGGGCCATGGTGCGCAGGTTGATCCGGGAGAGGCCGAAGGCGCGCTGGTAGCCGCGGGGGCGGCCGTCCACGGCGTCGCGGTTGCGGATCCGGGTGGCGCTGGCGTCGCGCGGCTGGCGGCCCAGCTCCCGCTGGGCGGCGGCGCGTTCCTCGGCGGTGGCGGCCGGGTGGGCGATGGTGCGCTTCAACTCGGCGCGGCGCTCGGCGTACCGGGCAACGACCGCACGCCGCTGCTCGTTCTTGGCGATCTTGCTCTGTTTGGCCATCAGACTTTCCCCCCTCGGGCGCGGATGCGGGCGACGGCGGCCTCGATACCGATCACGTCGACGGTCTTCAGGCCCTTGGCGCTGAGCGTGAGACGGACGTGCCGGCCCTCGCTGGGCAGCCAGTAACGCTTGCGCTGGATGTTGGGGTCGAAGCGGCGGCGGGTTCGCCGGTGCGAGTGCGAGATCGCGTTGCCGAAGGACGGCTCGCGGCCGGTCAGTTGGCAGTGAGCGGACATGGTGACGGCTCCGATGCTCATCGTGCGGGCAGGCAAAAGGTCACGCCCCGGGACCGGCGTGCAGCCCCGGGATGCCCGCCCCACACTACGCCAGATGAAAATGGATTTCATTTCGCTATAGTGGGGCCACCACCACACCGACCGAGGGGACATCCATGGCCCGCAACGAACTGCGCCCGATCATCAAGCTCCGCTCCACCGCCGGCACCGGCTACACGTACGTCACCCGCAAGAACCACCGGAACGACCCCGACCGCCTCGTCCTGCGCAAGTACGACCCCGTCGCCAAGCGGCACGTCGACTTCCGCGAAGAGCGCTGACCACGCCCACACCACCACGGAGGACTACGCCCATGAAGCCCGGAATCCACCCCGAGTACCGCCCTGTCGTCTTCCGCGACAAGGTCGGCGGTCTCTCCTTCCTCACCCGCTCCACCGCCACCAGCACCCAGACCGTCGAATGGGAGGACGGCAACACCTACCCCGTCATCGACGTCGAGATCTCCTCCGCCAGCCACCCCTTCTACACCGGCCAGACCCGCGTACTGGACACCGCCGGCCGGGTCGAACGCTTCCGACGCCGCTACGGCACGACCCAGGGCTGATCGGACGACTCGCCGAGGAAGGCAGTTGTGAAGCCCCGACGCAGACCACCACCGTCAGGGGCGAGGGGCTGACGCGGCAGCGCGTCAGCCCCTCGGCTCGTTCCTCAGGGCTGGTCGATGCCGGCATTCCGAATCGGCCGGCGGCAGCCCCACCCCACCCCGCCTCCGCGAGTTCTCGCAGCCTCGGAGCAATCCACCTGCGGCCCGCGGTGAGATCTTGGAAACGATGCGTTCACGACGTGTGGACCCTCCGGGAAACAAGCGGTTTCTAGCGTATCCACTCATGGATTCGAAGCTGTATACGCAGCCGGACACGGTGCTGGATCCGGGTCCGGTGCCCCCGCCCTCACTCCGCGAGGCGGCCTACGCGCAGTTGCGCACGGCCGTGCTGGACGGCGAGTTCGGCCCGCGCGAGCGGCTGGCCGAGACGCGGCTGGCCGTACGGTTCGGGGTGTCGCGGACCCCCGTACGCGAGGCATTGGCAAGGCTGCTGGCGGACGGTCTGATCGAGCGTGGTGACGGCGGCTTCTACGTCACGATCCCCAACCTGACCCAGCTGAAGGACTTCTACGAACTCCGGGTCACCCTGGAACTGCGCGGCATCGCCCGGGTGATCGAGGACCCCTCGGTCCGGCACGACCCGGCTGTCATCGCGGCCGAGTTGGAACGCTGGTACGCCCTGCGCGAGAACCCACCCGAGCGTGACCCGCGCTTCGTCGTCCAGGACGAGCGCTTCCATGCGGAACTCTCCCGCGCTGCGGGCAATCCCGCGCTGACCGACGCCCTCGTGACGGTCAGCGAGCGCATCCGCAGCGTCCGTATGTACGACTTCCTCACCCAGGACCGGGTGGAGACGACCATCACGGAACACATCGAGATCATGGAGTTCGTCCGGGACGGACGGCTCGACGAGGGCTACCGGGCCCTGCACGCCCACGTCGGCGACTCGATGTCCGTGGTGCTGCAACGCGCCCAGCGCGCGATGACGCAGATGGCCCTGCACGCCGACCGTCTCTGAAGCAGGCCGGCCGCTCCCGAACCCGCGGGTAACGCCGCGGGCAACGCCCGGCCCCGATTCCCCGGCTGTCGACGACGCCATCCGAGGTGCCCACCGCTCTCCTTCCCTCCCTCCCCCACCGGCCCGCACCCCCGAAGGGCATGCCATGACCGCCACCGAGTCACCGCAGCCGGTGACAACACCGCACTCCCCGACGAGCCAGGCGACCAAGGAGACGCTGGAGGACTACACCCTCCGTTTCGCGCCCCGCAGCTACCGTCGCTGGACCCCCATGGTCGTGGCCACCACGGCACTCGGCGGCATCGCCTACATGGCCGACTTCTCGATCGGCGCCGGCATCGGCCTCGCCCACGGCACCGGCAACGCGCTGGTTGCGATCGCCGTCGCGGCCGTGGTCATCTTCGTCACCGGCATCCCCCTCGCCTACTACGGCGCCCGCTACAACATCGACCTCGACCTCATCACCCGCGGCTCCGGCTTCGGCTACTACGGCTCGGTCCTCACCAGCGTCATCTTCGCCAGCTTCACCTTCATCTTCTTCGCCCTCGAAGGCTCGATCATGGCCCAGGGGCTGAAGCTGGGCCTCCAACTCCCCCTGTGGCTGGGCTACCTGGTCTCCACGCTGATCGTGTTCCCCCTGGTGATCTACGGCATGAAGGCGCTCAGCAAGCTCCAGGTGTGGACCACCCCGGTCTGGCTGCTGCTGATGGTCGCCCCGCTCGTCTACCTGATCGCCCAGGACCCCGGCACGGTCGACCGCTTCCTCGGCTACGCCGGTACGGACGGCGACGGCGGCGGCATCAACACCGCGTCGGTGCTGCTCGGCGCGGGCGTGTGCCTGTCCCTCATCGCGCAGATCGGCGAGCAGATCGACTACCTGCGCTTCATGCCGCCCAAGACCGAGGCCAACAAGCGCACGTGGTGGACCGCCGTGGTCATGGCCGGCCCGGGCTGGGTCGTGCTCGGCGCGCTGAAGCAGGCCATCGGCGTCTTCCTCGCCGTCTACATCCTCGCCAAGGTCGGACCGTCCGTCGCGACCGAGCCGATCCAGCAGTTCCGCGCCGCGTTCGACGTGATGATGCCGTCCTGGATGGTGGTCCCGCTCGCCCTCGCCCTGGTCGTCATCAGCCAGATCAAGATCAATGTGACGAACGCCTACTCCGGCTCCCTCGCCTGGACGAACTCCTTCACCCGCGTCACCAGGCACTACCCGGGCCGCATGGTCTTCGTCCTGGTCAACCTCGGCTTCGCGCTCGCCCTGATGGAAGCCGACATGTTCAGCTTCCTCAACAGCATCCTGGGCTTCTACTCGAACTGCGCCATCGCCTGGGTCGTCACCGTGGCCACCGACATCGGCATCAACAAGTACCTGCTCAAGATCTCCCCGCTCCAGCCGGAGTTCCGCCGGGGCATGCTGCACGCGGTCAACCCGGTCGGCGTGGTCGCCTTCGTCGCGGCCTCGGGCCTGTCCATCGGCATGTACTTCCACGCGCTCGGCGACACCCTCCAGCCCTACTCCCCCGTCGCCGCCGCCGTCATCGCCTTCGTCCTCACGCCCCTGATGGCCGTCGTCACCAAGGGCAAGTACTACCTGCGCCGCACCGACGACGGCATCGACGAGCCGCTTCTGGACACCGACGGCAACCCCAGCGCGGTCACCCTCGACTGCCACGTCTGCCGCCAGCCCTACGAACGACCCGATCTGGCCGCCTGCGCCACCCACGACGCGGCGATCTGCTCCCTGTGCCTGAGCACCGACAAGGTCGGCGACCACGTCCTGCCCGCCGCATGACCCCTTCGTCGCCGGTGCCGCGGGAAGCCTCGCCGAGTTCCCGCGGCACGGCCCGCCTTCTGAGGAGCTGACATCGTGTTCGACACCCTTCTGGTCGCCAACCGCGGCGAGATAGCCTGCCGCATCATCCGCTCGGCGTCCGCACTCGGCCTGCGGACCGTGGCGGTGTACTCCGACGCGGACCGCGCCGCACCGCACGTGCGGATGGCCGACACAGCGGTACGCCTGGGCCCGGCGCCGGCCGCCGAGAGCTATCTGCGAGCGGACCTGGTCCTGGCCGCCGCCCGCGAGACGGGCGCCGGGGCGATCCATCCCGGGTACGGCTTCCTCTCCGAGAACGCCGCGTTCGCCGCCGACGTGGAGGCGGCGGGCCTGGCCTTCGTCGGCCCGACGCCCCGCCAACTGGAGGTCTTCGGCGCCAAGCACACCGCCCGCGCCGCGGCCGAGGCAGCCGGGGTCCCTCTGCTGGCCGGTACCGGGCTCCTTCCGGACCTGGCCGAGGCCCTGCGAGCCGCCGAGGACATCGGGTACCCGGTGATGCTCAAAGCGACCGGCGGCGGAGGCGGCATCGGCATGCGGGCCTGCACCGGTCCGGAAGAACTGCGCTCGGCGTACGCCCAGGTCACCAGACTCGCCCGGGGCAACTTCGGCGATGGCGGGGTCTTCCTGGAGCGGTACGTCTCCCGCGCCCGACATGTCGAGGTGCAGGTCTTCGGCGACGGCACCGGCCGGGTCGTCAGCCTCGGCGACCGGGACTGCTCCCTCCAGCGCCGTCACCAGAAGGTCCTGGAGGAGGCCCCCGCCCCCGGCCTCCCACCCGCGCTGCGCGAGGAACTGCACCGCAGCGCGCGGGAGCTGTGCGAGACGGTCGGCTACCGCTCCGCCGGCACCGTGGAGTTCGTCTACGACGCCGAACGCGAGGAAGCCGCTTTCCTGGAGGTCAACACCCGCCTTCAGGTCGAGCACCCGGTCACCGAGGAGATCACCGGCGTCGACCTGGTCAGCTGGATGCTGCGCCTGGCCCGCGGCGACCAGGACGTCCTCGACGGCATCGGCCCCGACGGCCCGCCCACGCGCGGGCACGCCGTCGAGGCGCGCGTCTACGCCGAGGACCCGGGCCAGGACCACCGCCCGAGCGCCGGCCTGCTTACCCGCGTCCAACTCCCCAGCGGCGTAAGGGTGGACGGCTGGGCCGAGACCGGCCAGGAGATCTCCACCGCCTACGACCCGATGCTCGCCAAGATCATCGCCACCGGCCGCGACCGCGACGAGGCGCTCGCCAAACTGGCCGAGGCGCTGGAAGAGACCCGGATCGACGGCGTCGAGACCAACCTCGGCCTCCTGCGCGCCGCCTGCCGCACGGAAGAGGTCACGGCCGCCCGGCACACCACGAGCACCCTCACCTCCGTCACCGACCCGCGCCCCCGCATCGACGTCGTACGCGGCGGCACCCTGACCACCGTCCAGGACTGGCCCGGCCGCACCGGCTACTGGGAGGTCGGCATCCCGCCCAGCGGCCCGATGGACGACCTCTCCTTCCGCCTGGGCAACACCGCCGTCGGCAACCCCGAGGGTGCCCCCGGCCTGGAGTGCACCCTGGAGGGTCCGGCCCTGCGCTTCTCGCGTCCGGCGGTCGTCTGCGTCACCGGCGCCCCGGCCCACGTCACGGTCGACGGCACACCCGCCGCCCAGTGGAAGCCCTTCGACCTGCCCGCCGGAGCCCTGCTGGAGATCGGCACCCCCAAGGGCCCGGGCATGCGCACCTACGTCCTCGTCCGCGGTGGCCTCGACCTGCCCGCCTACCTCGGCAGCACCGCCACCTTCACCCTCGGCGGCTTCGGCGGCCACGCCGGACGCGCCCTGCGCACCGGCGACGTCCTCCGTCCCCTCGCACCCGCCCCCGGATCGCCGGCACCGACCTCCGTACCGTCCACCGACCGCCCGCACTTCACCACCCACTGGCGGATCGCGGTCAGCGAGGGCCCGCACCCCGCCCCCGACTTCCTCACCCCGCGCGGCCTGGAAACGATGTACTCGGCCGAGTGGAAGGTCTCCGCCCAGTCCGCCCGCACCGGCGTACGACTCGTGGGCCCCCGGCCCGAATGGGCCCGCCCCGACGGCGGCGAGGCCGGGCTGCACCCCTCCAACATCCACGACACCGCTTACTCCGTCGGCGCCGTCAACCTCACCGGGGACACCCCCGCGATCCTGGGCCCCGACGGCCCCAGCCTCGGCGGCTTCGCCTGCCCGGTCACCGTCGTCGCCGCCGAACGCTGGAAGTCGGGCCAGCTGCGCCCCGGTGACACCGTGCGCTTCATCCCCGTCACGGAGGCCCGCGCGGACGACCTGCGCCGCTCACCGGCCCTGCTCACCCTCCCCACCGAGGGTCCGGACCCCGACCACGGTGTTCTCGCCCGGCGGCCCGCCACCGACACCACCCCCGAGGTCGTCTACCGGCGCGGCGCGGACGACAACATCCTCGTCGAATACGGTCCGATGACCCTCGACCTGGCCCTGCGGATGCGGGTGCACGCCCTGGCCCGGCACCTCGCTGCCCACCGCCCCGCCGGCCTCGTCGACATCACCCCCGGCGTCCGCTCCCTTCACCTGCACACCGACCCCGACACGCTCCCGCTGCGCACCCTGCTCGGCGCGCTCCAGGAGGCCGAGGACCAGCTCCCCGCCGCCGAGGAGCTGGCCGTGCCCAGCCGGGAGGTCCACCTCCCCCTGTCGTGGGACGACCCGACCGTGGACGAGGCCATCTCCCGCTACCTCACCTCGGTGCGCGACGACGCCCCCTGGAACCCGTCCAACATCGAGTTCATCCGCCGTGTCAACGGTCTGGACTCGGTCGACGACGTCCGCCGGATCGTCTTCGACGCCCAGTACCTCGTCCTCGGCCTCGGCGACGTCTACCTGGGCGCCCCCGCCGCCACCCCGCTCGACCCCCGCCACCGCCTGGTCACCACCAAGTACAACCCGGCGCGCACCTGGACCGCCGAGGCAGGCGTCGGCATCGGCGGCTCCTACCTCTGCGTCTACGGCATGGAGAGCCCCGGCGGGTACCAGCTCATCGGCCGCACGGTCCCCATCTGGGGCGGCCTGCGCCCCGGCCGTTCCTTCTCGGACGGCATCCCCTGGCTGCTGCGCTTCTTCGACCGGATCGTCTGGCACCCCGTCTCCCCCGCCGAACTCCTCGACATCCGGGCCGACCTGGCTTCCGGACGGGGACAACTCGACATCAGGCCCGGCACGTTCTCCCTCAGCGACCACGAACGCTTCCTGCACCGGAACGCCGACAGCATCACCGCCTTCCGCACCCGCCAGGCCGCGGCCTTCGCCGCCGAACGGCAGGCGTGGGAAGCAGCGGGCGAACTCACCGAACGGGCCGAGGCCGCCCCCGTGGCGTCCGCCGGGCCCGTCTCCCTGCCTCCCGGCGGCAGCCTGGTCGACGCCCCGCTCAGCTCCAGCGTGTGGAAGGTGGCCGCCGCACCCGGTACCCGAGTCGAGGCCGGACAGCCGCTCGTCGTCCTGGAGGCCATGAAGATGGAGGTCGTCGTCCGCGCCCCGGCCGACGGCGTCGTCGCCGACGTCCTCGTCTCCCCCGGCCAGCAGATCGACGCCGGCACCCCGTTGGCCGTCATCCTCCGAGAGGAAGCAGCGTGAACCAGTCCCCCACCGGCCCCGTGACAGCCGAGGAGCGGCTCGCCGCCGCCTACGAGCGCATCGACAAGGCCGAACGACCCGAGATCTGGATCGCCCTGCGCCGCTACGAGGACGTCCTGGCCGAAGCCCGCACCGTCGACGCCCGCGTCGCGGACGGAGAAGTCCTGCCACTGGCCGGTCGTCTCTTCGCCGTCAAGGACAACATCGACGTCGCCGGCCTGCCCACCACCGCCGCCTGCCCCGCCTACGCCTACCGTCCGCAGGTCTCGGCCACGGCCGTACAACGGCTGACGGACGCCGGCGCGCTCGTGCTCGGCAAGACGAACATGGACCAGTTCGCGACCGGCCTCGTCGGCACCCGCAGCCCGCACGGAGCCGTCCGCAGCGCGGGCCACCCGGAGAAGATCTCCGGCGGCTCCAGCTCGGGCTCTGCCGTCGCCGTGGCCCTGGGCATCGCGGACTTCGCACTGGGCACGGACACGGCCGGCTCGGGCCGGGTACCGGCCGCGTTCAACAACATCATCGGCATCAAACCCACCCTCGGCCTGATCCCCAACACCGGCGTCGTCCCCGCCGCCCGTCCCTACGACTCCGTCACCGTCTTCGCCCGCACCCTCACCGAGGCCCAACAGGCGCTGACCGTCATGATCGGTCCCGACGCCGCCGACCCGCGCAGCCGAACCTGGCCCGACGCCGTACGGCTGGCAGCACCGCAACGGCCCCGCATCGCCCTCCCCCGCGACGAGGACCTCGCACCCCTCTCCGACGAAGCCCGAGCCGCCTTCCACACGGCTGCCGGACAGCTCCGGGAAACCGGCGCCGAAACAGTCGTCACCGACGTATCGCCGCTGCTGGAGGCCGCCCGGCTGCTCTACGACGGCGCCCTGGTCGCCGAACGCTACGCCGCCGTCGGCGAGTTCATCGCCCGCGACCCCGAAGCCGCAGACCCCATCGTCGCCGGCATCATCCTCGCCGCGGCCGCCCTGCCCGCCCACGACCTCGCCGCCGACCAGGAACGCCTCGACCACTTCAGGGCGGCCGCCGCCCGCCTGCTGGCCGGCTTCGACGCCCTGCTCCTGCCCACCACCACCGAGCACCCCACCATCGCCGCCGTCCAAGCCGACCCGGTCGGCATCAACAAGCGGCTCGGCACCTACACCAACTTCGTCAACCTGCTCGACCTGGCCGCCGTCGCCGTTCCAGCCGGCGAGGCCGACGGCAGCCCCTTCGGCATCAGCATCATCACCCGAGCCTTCGACGACCAGACCGGCCTCGACCTCGCCGCCCGGCTCATCGAGGGCCGCCTCATCGAGGAGAGCGGCGAATCCGCCGGCCAGGCCCGGGGTCCCCTCCCCGGCACGGGAGTCGACCTCGCCGTCTTCGGTGCCCACCGGCACGGCCAGCCCCTCAACCACCAGCTCACCAGGCTCGGCGCACGCTACACCGGCGACGTACGAACCGCCGCCGCCTACCGGCTGACCGCCCTCGCCACCGAACCTCCCAAACCGGGCGTGATCCACGTCGGCCCCGGCAGCGGCGGCGCGATCAGCGGCGAACGCTGGACCCTCTCACCGGCCGCCCTCGGCCACTTCCTCGCCGAACTTCCCGCCCCCATGTCCCTCGGCCGCATCCGACTCGACGACGGCTCCTGGGTCCTGGGCTTCCAATGCGACCCACACACCGCGGCCTCGGGAACCGACATCACCCACCACGGGGACTGGCTCGCCTACCTGGCCACGACCTGAGACGAAACCCTGTCCAACGTCCGGGGAGGTGATGACAGGCGCGGTGCCGATCGGGCGACCGGGAGCTGCGGTCAGGCGGGCGCCCGGCAACGGCCGGGGCAGCACACGGCTGAGTGGTCGTCAGTCCGCGAGCGGGCGCTTGAGCCCGGGTGGGTTGGAGCCGGGAGGTGGTCCGATGGGCGGAGTGGTCGCGCCCGTGGCGAGCAGAACAGTAGCGGCCACCGTGGCGGCGGCCCGGGCGGTGCGACGACGGAACGGTCAGCAGCGGCGCCGAGGTGGCCGGCAGCAGGGCTGCCAGCAGGGCGCGGGTACGGCGGTGGGGTCAGGCGTTCCATGGTGCCCCAGCAGCTTGAGGTCGGCGCGTCGGCAGGGCCGTCGGTGACCAGCCGCAGGTCCGCCACCCGCTCCGATCCCCGCTCGTGCATCCAGTCCTCGCGGGCTCGGTGATGTCCTCCATCGGCCGCCCGACCGGAAAGATCCGACTCGCACTTCGCCGAAGCCGGCTGTGCAGCGGTGCTCGGGGTTTTCGACGGGCAGGCCCCCGGGACGGCGAGGCCGGCACCGCCCCGGGCGCGATGGCTTCCGGACGACACCGGCCTCGTGGGGGCGAGAGGGTCTACCAGAGGCGGCGCGACGGTGTGAGCTTGGCGCTCAGTGCCGCGAGGAAGGTCGGGAGCTTGTCCACCATGGCCTTGGGGACCGGGGTGGTCTGGACGGTGTCCCGCCTCACGTCCTGGACGACGAGGGTGTAGGTGCCGTTCTCCTCGACGAGTTCGGCGGCGTAGAGCAGTGTTTCCGTGGAGGTTTGCATCGGGGGTCCTAGGCTTGGGTGTCGTTGAGCCAGGTGTTCCACGCCTGGGTGGCTTTCTGCTCGTCGGCGTCCTCGGCGAACACGTGGTGGGCCAGCCAGATCGGCGTGTTCCAGGTGCTGCCGTTGAAGAAGCGGTAGAGCGCGTCCGGGCCGCGCAGGCCGACGAAGTCGGGGCTGAGCCAGTCCACGACCACCTCCTCCGGACCGCCGTCCGGGCCGGGCACCTGGAGCGACAGCCGGTCGCCGACGGCCGCGTCGTCGGCGAGGCCGAGGCGTCGCCGCAGGGCAGCGAAGTCGGCGGGGTCGGCGGTGGGTTCGGGGCGCCCGGCCTTGACGTAGACGGCGGGGCGGCCGGCGAAGTGCCGCAGGTACTCGGCGAGGCTGTGCTGGTAGAGGTGGACGTGCTTCTCGGCCGCGTCCGCCTTCCTGTCCCAGACCTCGTCCCAGACCCCCTCGTGCACCCAGTGGATTCCCATGCGCAGGTGGCTCGTCCCGCCGTCGGCCGACTCGATCCGGTAGCTGAGGGTGTTGGAGAACTCGTCGCCGAGGGTCGCCCGGGCGGCGAAGTGGGTCGGCGGCTCCCATGCCACGACGGTGCTCTCGGCCCGGGTGACCTTTCCGCCGACGCGCGGCTCGATCTCCATCGGGTACAGCCAGCCCAGGTTGCCGGCACCGGTGGCGACGGCGGCCCAGACCTGTTCGGGTGTCGCGGGCAGGTCCTGTTCCTTGCGGACCTCGAACTCTCGGGCCATGGTCGGTTCTCCTTCGTCGTCGTTCATCAGGTGTCAGTAGGTGACCGGGAGGGCGCACACCCGCCGCTGCAGCGGGTTGGGCCGCCATTCCAGCGGTTTCCCCTCGGCCAGGCGCAGTTCAGGCAGCCGGCGGACCAGCGTCCCGACGGCCACCTCCGCCTGGAGCTTGGCCAGCGGGCCGCCGAGGCAGAAGTGCGGACCGTTGCCGAAGCTGAGGTGCCGGTTGGCGGGGCGGGTCAGGTCGAGCCGGTCGGGGTCCTCGAAGCGCTCGGGGTCGCGGTTGGTCGCGGCGAGGAACAGGTAGACCAGCTCGCCCTCGCGCAGCGTGCGCCCGCCGATCTCCAGGTCCTCCGCGACGACTCGGACGATCGCCTGGGTCACCGTGTCGTAACGGGCCAGTTCCTCGACGGCGCTGCGGATCAGCCCCGGTTCCGCGCGCAGCCGGGCCAGTTGGTCGGGGTGGCGCAGCAGGGCGAGCATGCCGTTGCCGATCAGGTGGGTGGTGGTCTCGTCGCCGGCGGTGATCAGGACGAAGCAGGTGGAGAGCAGTTCGGAGTCGGTGAGCCGGTCGTCCTGCGCCTGGGTGGCGACCAGGGCGCTGATCAGGTCGTCGCCCGGGTCGGCCCGGCGGCGCCGGACGAGGCGGGCGAGGTACTCCTCGTACTGCCCGATCGCCTCCTCGGACTTGTCGAGGTCCTCGCTCAGCCGGCCGAAGCGGCTGAACCAGGTCTTGACCTGCGGGAGGTCGTCGTCCGGGATGCCGAAGAGCTCGCAGACGACGGACATCGGCAGCGGGGCGGCGACGGCCTCGATCAGGTCCGTGGTCGGCCCGGCCGCGACGGCTTCGTCGATGAGGCGGTCGACGATCCGCTGGATGCCGTCGCGCAGGGCTTCGACGCGCCGGGCGGTGAAGGCGCGGTTGGTCAGTTTGCGCAGCCTGGCGTGGTCCGGCGGGTCGGTGTTGGACATCACCCGCCCGAGCCGGTCGGTGAGCCGGCTGAAGGCCTTCAGGTCGCCGCCTAGCGCGACGTAGGCGCGGGTCATCCGGTCCCGGTCGTTGGACAGCCGCAGGTCGGCCAGCGCCGCCTCGACGTCGGCGTACCGGGTGAGGTACCAGATGCCTTCGGCACTGCGATGGACCGGGCTCTCGCGCCGCATACGGGCGTAGAGCGGGTACGGGTCCCGTCGGGCCTCGGGGGTGAGCAGGTCCGCGGCGAGGTCGCGGGGCCGGGCGGGGCCCGCGGTGGCGCGGGCCCCGTCCCTGGTGTCGGTGGTGGTCACGTCGGCTACCGCTGGGCGTCCATGGCGTCGGCCAGGCTCCTGGGCCGCATGTCGGTCCAGGCCTGCTCGACGTACTCCAGGCAGGCGGCCTGGGTGTCGGGTCCGTGGGTGACGGTCCAGCCGGCGGGGACGTCCGCGAACTGCGGCCACAGCGAGTGCTGGTTCTCGTCGTTGACGAGCACGAGGAAGGTGCCGTCCTGGTCGTCGAAGGGGTTGGTCATGGGTCAGTCCTCCTGGTGGTGGGAAACGGGGGTGTCGCGGGCGGCCTCGGCGAGCCTGGCGGCCAGGACCGGTCCGATCTGGGCCAGCGAGCCGGGTTGGGTCATCCGGTTGTGCCGGGTGGTGATTTCGTGCGATTCGATCCGGCCGGTGATGTAGGGCTGCCAGATCTCGGGCCCGGCGTTGTCCTCGGTCCGGTCGATCGTGGAGTTGAAGAGCAGCAGGTCGCCGTCGAACCGCGCGGGGACGAAGTCGACCGCCAGCTGCGCGTTGTTGATCATGATCCGGACGATCACCTCGACCTGTCGCTCGTTCAGGCCGGCCAGCGCGCTGCCCCGCCGGTTCAGTACCTCGGCGACCTCGGCGTAGGTGATGTCCCGGTCGCCCAGCTCGTCCGGGTCGACGTCGAGCACCCCGACGAGCACGTCCCGCTCGGTGGGCACCGGCACCTCCTCGAACGTCACGTCCTTCACCGGATAGGCGTCGAGGATCGCCAGCAGTGCGGTGCGCTCGCCGCGTGACTGCAGCTCGCAGGCGAGCGCGTGGGCGATCAACCCGCCGGCGGACCAGCCGAGCAGCAGGTACGGGCCCTCCGGCTGGATCTTCTGGACGTGGTCGGCGTAGTCGGCCGCCATCTCCTCGTAGGACGTCGGCAGCGGTTCGGGCCGGCCGAGGCCGCGCGCCTGGATCGCGTAGACGGGGTGCTGGGGGCCGACGTGGTTCAGCAGCCCGCTGTACGACCAGCTGATGCCGCCGCCGGGGTGAACGCAGAACAGCGGGGTGGCGGTCCCGGTCGAACGCAGCGGCAGCACCACGTCCAACGCGTCATCGGGGTCGTCCATGACCAGGCGTTCGGTGAGCCCGGCCACGGTCGGCGCCTCGAACAGCATGCGCAGTCCCAGCTCCAGGCCGAGGGTCTCGCGGACCCGGGAGGCCAGCCGGGCGGCGAGCAGCGAGTGCCCGCCCAGGTCGAAGAAGTTGTCGTCGATGCTCACCTGTTCCCGGCCGAGGACCTCGGCGAACAGGCCGCAGAGCAGTTGCTCCTGCGGCGTCCGGGGGCCGCGGCCGACGTCCGACACCCCGTACTCGGGGGTCGGCAGGGCGGCACGGTCGAGCTTGCCGTTGGCAGTCAGCGGCAGCGCTTCCACGGTGACGAACGCGGCCGGCACCATGTAGTCGGGCAGTTCGCGGCGCAGCCGGCCGGACAGCTCGCCCGCCTCGGGCGCGCCCTCGGGGGCGGGCACCAGGTAGGCGACCAGCCGCTTGTCGCCCGGCCGGTCCTCGCGGGCTACCACGGCCGCCTGGGCGACGCCCGGGCAGCCCGCGAGCACGGCCTCGATCTCGCCGGGCTCGATCCGCAGGCCGCGCAGCTTGACCTGGTGGTCGGCGCGTCCGGCGAACTCCAGCGTGCCTTCAGGCCGCCACCAGGCCAGGTCGCCGGTGCGGTACATCCGGCTCCCGGGCTGCCCGTAGGGGTCCGCGGTGAAGCGCTCCGCCGTCAGGGCGGCCCGGCCGTGGTAGCCGCGGGCCACCCCCACCCCGGCGAGGTACAGCTCGCCGACCATGCCCACCGGCAGCGGCCGCAGGCGGTCGTCGAGCACGTAGGCGCGCATGTTCGCCATCGGCCCGCCGATCGGCACGGACGCGGCATGCTCGGGGAGGGTGCGCACCGGGTGGCAGGTGGCCAGGGTGGTGGCCTCGGTGGGCCCGTAGCCGTTGACCACCTCGATGCCTGGGCAGGCGGCGAGCACCCGGGCGGCGGCGGCCGGGGAGACCACGTCGCCGCCGGTCCACACCTCCCGCACCCCCGCGAGCAGGCCGGGGCACTCCTCGGCGACCAGCCGGAAGAGTCCGGCGGTGAGCCACAGTCCGGTGACACCGTGCGTGCTGATCGTGTGCTGGAGCAGGTCGAGGTCGAGTTGCCCGGGCGGTGCGACCACGATCCGGCCGCCGTTGAGCAGCGGCACCCACAGTTCGTAGGTCGAGAGGTCGAAGGCCGTCGGGGAGTGCATCAGCACCCGCTCGTGTCCGCCGCCGCGCCATTCGGGGGTCAGCGCGTGGCCCACCACGTCGCGGTGGGTGACGGCCACGCCCTTCGGCCTCCCGGTGGAGCCGGAGGTGTACATGATGTACGCCAACTGGCCGGGTTCGCAGCGGACGTCGATGGCGGACGGATCGGGCTCGGCCTGCTCCAGGGCGTCCAGCACCTCCCGGGTGAGCACCAGCGCGGCCCCGCTCTCCCGCAGGATCAGGTCGATCCTGGAGGAGGGGAAGCGCGAGTCCAGCGGCACGTAGGCGCCGCCCGCCTTGATGATCGCCAGGATCGCCGTGACCAGTTCCGCCGAGCGCTCCAGCAGTACCGCGACCGGCGTCTCCGGGCGGACGCCCTGGCCGACCAGTGCCCGCGCGAGCCGGTCGGACCGCTGGTCGAGCTCCCGGTAGGTCAGCTCGGTGCCACCCGCCACGACGGCCACCGCGTCCGGGGTGGCCCGCACCTGGCGGGCGAACAGCTCGGGCACCGCGGCCCGGGGCAGTTCGGCCGCCGTGTCGTTGAACCCGTACAGCAGTCGGTGGCGTTCCGCCTCGGACATGAGGTCGATCCGGCTGATCGGCCGGTCCGGGTCGGCGACCGCCGTGCGGAGCAACCGGGCCCAGCGGTCGAACAGCAGCTCCACGGTGGCCGCGTCGAACAGGTCGGTGGCGTACTCCACCGCGCCGACCAGGCCGTCGGGGTGGCCGTCCGGGCGGAACTGCTCGGCCAGGCTGAAGGTCAGGTCGACCCGGGAGGTGCCGGTCGGCGCCTCCAGGTGGCAGGTCTCCAGCCCCGGCAGCGCGAACTCGCCCAGCGGCGCGTTCTGCAGGGCCAGCATGATCTGGAACAGCGGGTGGCGGGCCAGCGACCGCGCCGGGTTGACCACCTCGACGAGGTACTCGAACGGCACGTCCTGGTGGTCGTACGCGGTGAGCGCCTTCTGCCTCACCCGGCCGAGCAGTTCGGCGAAGCCTGGGTCGCCGGCGGTGTCGGTGCGCAGCACCAGGGTGTTGACGAAGAAGCCGACGAGCTCGTCCAGCGCCTGGTCGGTACGGCCGGCGATCGGGCTGCCGATCGGGATGTCGGTACCGGCGCCGAGCCGGGTGAGCAGCGCGGCGAGGCCGGCCTGGAGCACCATGAACATGCTGGCGCCGCGTTCGGCGGCCAGGTCCCGTAGGGCCTGGTGCAGGTCGGCGTCCAGCCTGACCACGATCCGGTCGCCCAGCTGGGAGGCCACCGGCGGCCGCGGCCGGTCGGCGGGCAGCTGCAGCTGCTCCGGCATGCCGGTCAATTCATCCTTCCAGTAGGCCAGTTGACGGGCGAAGAGGCTGTCCGGGTCGGCGGCGTCGCCGAGCAGGTCGCGCTGCCAGCCGGTGTAGTCGGCGTACTGCACCGGCAGCGGGGTCCACTGCGGCTCCTCGCCCCGGCAGCGTGTCGCGTAGGCCGCCGCCAGGTCGCCGGAGAGCGGTCCCATCGACCAGCCGTCGGCGGCGATGTGGTGCACCACGACCAGCAGCGCGTGCCGGTCGGGGGCGATCGCGTACAGCTCCGCCCGGACGGGCGGCTCCGCGGCCAGGTCGAAGCCGCGCCGGGCCGTCTGCGCCAGCCGTTCGGCCAGCCGGCCCTCGTCGAGCTCGACCACCGGGAGCGCCGGGTACGCCTGCGCGGCGTCCAGCACGACCTGGTGGGGCACGCCGTCGGTCTCGCGGAAGACCGTCCGCAGGCTCTCGTGCCGGGCGACCACGTCCGCCAGCGCGGCGTGCAGGGCCGGCCGGTCGAGTTCGCCGGTCAGGCTCAGCGCGAGCGGCATGTTGTAGGTGGCGCTCGGCCCGTCCATCCGGTGCAGGAACCACAGGCGGCGCTGGGCGAAGGACAGCGGCACCCGGTCCGGGCGGGGCTGGGCGGTCAGCGCCGGCCGCACCGTGCCGGAGCCGTCCAGGCGGGCCGCCAGGGCGGCCACGGTCGGGGTCTCGAACAGTGTCCGGACCTCCAGTTCCGCGCCGAGGGTCGCCCGGACCCGGGAGGCCAGGCGGGTCGCCAGCAGGGAGTGCCCGCCGAGGTCGAAGAAGCTGTCCTCGACCCCGACCTGGGCCAGCCCGAGCACCTCGGCGAACAGTTCGGCGAGGAGCTGCTCCTGCGGGGTGCGCGGCGCCCGCCCGGCCACGGCCGGGCCGAGGTCGGGTACGGGCAGGGCACGGCGGTCGAGCTTTCCGCTGGCGGTCAGCGGCAGTGCGTCCAGCGCCACGAACGCCGACGGGACCAGGTAGTCGGGCAGCCGGTCCCGCAGCCAGTCGCGGAGTTCGCCGAGGAGGGCGCCGGTGCCCCGGCTGCCGGCCGGGCGGTTGGTCAGCGACGACAGCGCGGTGCCGGCCCGCCGCACCGGCCGGTAGGCCTCGACGGGTGCGTCCGCCGGTCCATCGGTGAAGAGCACGTCGAGGGCTTCGGGCGCGTCGGCGGACCAGGTGAGGTCCACCCGGCGGCCGAGCTCTCCGCCGAGGGCGTGCAAGTCCTCCGGGTCGGGCAGGTCGCCGTCGTCCGGGCCGTGCAGCCGCTCCAGTAGCCCGGCGAGCGTGCCGTCCCCGTTCCGCACCGCCCGGGCCAGCTCGGCCTCGCGTGCGACGCGGCGGTTCGGGACGCCGGTGAGGCGCACCGGGCCGGTGCCCGGTCGCCCGAGCAGTTCGCGCAGCTCGGCGAGGTCGGCGATGTCCCGGCCCCATGCCAGGTCCAGCGGCTGGGCCGGTAGGGCGGGCCGCTTGTGCAGCGTCACGTCGTAGCGGTAGCGGCTCAGTTCGTTGTGGTGCCGACCGCGCTTGACCTCCACAGCCACCGTGCCGATGTCCGTGCCGTGTTCCCTCAGGACCGTGAAGAAGTCCGGGTCGACCAGGAGCTCCTTCTCGACCCGGAGGGCCTGCTCCACGGCGCGGCGCACTGCGGCGAGGTCGGCGCCGTCCCCGGTCCGGTGCAACTGGACGGCCGTGGCCAGTGGGCGCAGCAGCCGTAGGTTGCGCACGTCGCCGATGAAGAGCGCGCCGCCCGGGGCGAGCAGCCGCATCAGCTTCCCGATCACGTCCGCGAGGTAGTCGGCCGACGGGAAGTACTGCACCACCGAGTTGATCACGATGGTGTCGAACTCCCCGGTCGGCAACCCGTCGGTGTCGTGCGCCGGGCGGGTCTGCAGCACCACCCGCTCGGCCAGGTCCTCCTCCCGGGCCACCTGGGCGGCCAGTGCGTCGATCGCGGTGGCGGAGAAGTCGGTCGCCCAGTAGGTCTCGCAGTGCGGCGCGACCTGCGAGAGCAGCAGACCGGTGCCGACGCCGACCTCCAGCACCCGGCGGGGGCGCAGGGCCAGGATGCGGGCGACGGTCGCGTCCCGCCACTCCCGCATCTGCTCGACCGGGATCGGGCCGGCGTCGTAGCTGCTGTTCCAGCCGACGAAGTTCTGGCCGAAGGCGGCTTCGTCGGGAGTGATGGGCAGGGCGTCGTAGATGCCCCGCCACTCGTCCACGTGGTCCGCTTCGACTCCGCTGTCCCGGAACGCCTCCTGGTGCGGGACGACGTAGCCGATCAGCCGGTCGTCCTGGGCGAGGACGGCGGCCCGGGCGACGGCGGGGTGCTCGGCCAGGGCCGACTCGACCTCGCCGGGCTCGACGCGGAAGCCGCGCACCTTCACCTGGTCGTCGGCCCGCCCGACGTACTCCAGCTGGCCGTCCGTGCGGAAGCGCGCCAGGTCGCCGGTACGGTACATGCGTTCGCCGTCCGCGCCGAACGGGCAGGCGACGAAGCGTCCAGCCGTCAGAGCCGGCCGGTTCAGGTAGCCCCGCGCCGGCCCCGCGCCGGCCACGTACAGCTCTCCGGGCACACCCGGCGGCACCGGCCGCAGTCGCTCGTCCAGCACGTACACCCGGGCGTTGGCGATCGGACGGCCGATCGGCGGCACACCCGCGGCCGGGGACAACGGATCGCTCATCGTCGCGCACACCGTCGTCTCCGTCGGACCGTACGCGTTGATCATCCGCCGGTCCGATGCCCAGCGTTCCACCAGCTCCGGCGGGCAGGCCTCACCGGCCACGACCAGGGTGGACACGGTCATCGAACCCTCGGGCAGGGCGGCCAGGACGGACGGCGGCACGGTCACGTGGGTGACGGCGAGCCCCGGGTCGGTCAGCGCGGCGACCGGGTCCGCCGCGGGCGGCAGCACCAACGCCGCGCCGCACAGCAGGGCGGTGTAGATCTCCGACACCGAGGCGTCGAAGCTGGGCGAGGCGAACTGGAGCACCCGGCTGCCGGGTTCGATCGCGAACCGCTCGATCTGGCCGGCGACCAGGCTCGCGACACCGCCATGGGCGACCACGACGCCCTTGGGGCGACCGGTCGAGCCCGAGGTGTAGATCACGTAGGCCGGGTGCCGGACGTCGAGGGCGACCTCCGGATCGGTGTCGGGCCACTCCGAGACGTCGGCTACCATCGCCGGATCGTCGACCACGACTGCCGGACGGGCATCGTCCAGCATGAACGCGATCCGCGCCTGCGGGTAGGCCGGATCCACCGGCAGGTACGCCGCCCCGGCCTTCAGCACGCCGAGGACGGCTACCACCGCTTCCACCGACCGCGGCAAGGCCACGGCCACCAGCTGCTCCGGACCGATCCCCCGGGCGATCAGCGCGTGCGCGAACCGGTTCGCCCGCGCGTTCAGCTCCCGGTACGTCAGCTCGACGTCGCCACGGACCAGCGCGACCGCATTCGGCGTCGCCGTCACCTGGGCGGCGAAGGCCTGCGGTACCGGGACGGCGCCCACGTCGCGGGCGGTCGCGTTGCCCCGTTCCAGCAGCCGGTGCCGCTCGTCGGCGTCGAGGAGGTCGATCCCCCCGATCGGCTGCTCCGGGTCGGCGGTGACGGCCTCCAGCAGGAGGGTCCAGCGCTGGGCCAGGGCTGCGACCGTCGAGCGGTCGAACAGATCGGTGGCGTACTCGACCGCGCCGACGATCCCGGCCGGGCTCCCGTCCGGACCGAACTGCTCGACCAGGCTCACCCCGAGGTCGAACTTGGCGGTTCCGGTGGCCACCGCGTAGGTGGTCACTTCCATCCCGGGCAGCGAGAACCGGCCCATCGGCGCGTTCTGCACGGCCAGGATCGTCTGGAACAACGGGTGGTGGGACAGCGAGCGGGCGGGGTTCAGCACCTCCACCAGGTGCTCGAACGGCACGTCCTGGTGCGCGTACGCCGACAGCGCCGTCTCCCGCACCCGCTCCAACAGCTCGGCGAAACTCGGATCACCACTCGTGTCGGTACGCAGCACCAGCGTGTTGACGAAGAACCCGACCAGCTCGTCCAGCGCCTCGTCCGTACGCCCCGCGATGGGACTCCCGATCGGGACGTCTGTTCCCGCGCCCAGCCGGGTGTACAGCGCCGCCAGTGCCGCCTGCAGCACCATGAACAGACTCGTCCCGGTGCGCCGCGCCAACTCCGTGAGGGCGACGTGCAGTTCGGGGTCGAGCTCCAGGCCGACGTGGTCCCCCTGCCAGTCGGCGACGGCCGGCCGGGGCCGGTCGGCGGGCAGCTGGAGCAGCTCCGGCAGGTCGGACAGCTGCCGCTTCCAGTAGTCGAGCTGCTCGGCGAACCGGCTCTGCGGGTCGGCGGCGTCGCCGAGCAGCTCGCGCTGCCACAGCGTGTAGTCGGCGTACTGCACCGGCAGGGCCGGCCCGCTGGGCGCGCGGCCCTCGCAGCGGGCCGCGTACGCCTCGGCCAGGTCACGGGCGAGCGGGCCGGTGGACCAGCCGTCCCCGGCGATGTGGTGCATCACCAGCAGCAGCACGTGCTCGTCCGGCGCGAGCGCGAACAGCTCCGCCCGAAGCGGCACTTCCGAGGTCAGATCGAAAGGCTGCCGGGCGAACTCGGCGAGCCGATCGAACAGTTCGGCCTCCGACACCTCCGTCAGCCGCGCCCGGGGCCGGGCCGCCGCCGGGTCCAGCACGCGCTGGCACGGCACGCCGTCGACCTCCGGGAACACCGTCCGCAGGCTCTCGTGCCGGGCCACCACGTCGGCCAGCGCCTCGTCCAGCGCCGCTCGGTCGAGCGTGCCGGTCAGTTGGAGTGCCAACGGGATGTGGTAGGTCGCGGCGCTGCCGTCCATGCGGTGCAGGAACCAGAGCCGTCGCTGGGCGAAGGACAGTGGCACCGTGTCCGGCCGCTCGTGCACGGTCAGCGCCGGGCGGGCGTGGCCCGCCCCGGCCAGTGCCTCGGCCAGGCCCGCCACGGTGGGCGCCTGGAACAGCGCGCGCAGCCCCAGCTCCACGCCGAGCACCGTACGCACCCGCGCGGCCAGCCGGGTGGCGAGCAGGGAGTGCCCGCCCAGGTCGAAGAAGTCGTCGTCGACCCCGACCCCGGACACGCCGAGCACCTCGGCGAACAGCTCGCAGAGGATCTGCTCCTGGGGGGTGCGCGGCGCCCGACCGACCTCGGCCGAGCCGAGGTCGGGAGCGGGCAGCGCTGCGCGGTCCAGCTTGCCGTTGGGGGTCAGCGGCAGCGCGTCCAGCACCGTGAACACGGCCGGCACCAGGTAGTCGGGCAGCCGGTGACGCAGGTGTGCCGCCAGCTCCGCGGGGCGGACGGCCGCGTCGGGACGGGCCGCCACGTAGCCGATGAGCCGGTCGTCCCGGGCCACGACAGCGGCCTGGGCGACGGCGGGGTGCTCGGCCAGCGCCGCCTCGACCTCGCCGAGTTCGACGCGGAAGCCGCGCACCTTCACCTGGTCGTCGGCGCGGCCGACGTACTCCAGCTCACCGTCCGCTCGTCGGCGCACCAGGTCGCCGGTGCGGTACATGCGGTCGCCGTCCTTGCCGAACGGGCAGGCGACGAACCGGCCGCCCGTCAGACCGGGCCGGTTCAGGTAGCCGCGCGCCAGCCCGGGGCCGGCGACGTACAGCTCCCCCGCCACACCCGGCGGCACGACGCGCAGCCGCTCGTCGAGCACGTACACCCGGAAGCCCGCGACCGGCCGGCCGATCGGCGGCACTCCCGGACCGGGCGACAGCGGGGCGCTCATCGTCGCGCACACCGTGGTCTCCGTCGGACCGTACGCGTTGATCATCCGGCGTCCGGGCGCCCACCGGGCCACCAGTTCCGGCGCACAGGCCTCACCCGCCACCACCAGCGTCGACGCGGTCACCGAGCCCTCCGGCAGGGCGGCCAGGGCCGAGGGCGGCAGGGTCACATGGGTGATGTCGAGCCCGCGGTCCGTCAGGGCCTCCAGCGGAGCCTCGGCCGGGGCCAGGACGAGAGTCGCGCCGGTGAGCACGGCACTGCACAGGTCCCAGAAGGACGCGTCGAAGTTGGGCGAGGCGAACTGGAGCACCCGGCTGCCCGGCGCCACGCCGAGCCGCTCGACCTGTGCCGCCACCAGGCCGGACACGCCGCTGTGGGTGACGGCCACGCCCTTGGGCCGGCCCGTCGAGCCCGAGGTGTAGATCACGTAGGCCGGGTGCCGGGCGTCCACCACGACAGCCGGATCGTCCTCCGGCCGGTCCCCCTCGACCACCATCGCGGGGTCGTCGACCACCACCGCCGGACGGGCATCGTCGAGCATGAACGCGATCCGGGCGGCAGGGTACGCCGGGTCCAGCGGCAGGTACGCGGCCCCGGCCTTCAGGGTGCCCAGGGCCGCCACCACCGACTCCACCGACCGCGGCAGCGCCACCGCCACGACCCGCTCCGGGCCGACACCGCGAGCGATCAGCGCGTGCGCGAACCGGTTCGCCCGGGAGTTCAACTGCCGGTACGTCAACTCCACATCACCGCAGACCAGAGCGACCGCATCCGGCGCCGCCGCCACCCGCGCCGCGAACAGCTCCGGCAGGCTCGCCGCGTCCGCCGCGCCGTCGACGGCGGGCAGCAGCTCGCGTCGCTCCTCGGCGGAGAGCAGGTCGATCCCGCCGATCGGCAGGTCCGGGGCGGCGGTGACCGCGGCCAGCAGCCTGGTCCAGCGGGCGGCCAGGGCCTCGACCGTCGAGCGGTCGAACAGGTCGGTGCTGTACTCGACCGCGCCGCTGAGTCCGGCCGGCGCGCCGTCGGGTCCGTGCTCCTCCACGAAGCCGAAGGTCAGGTCGAGCCGCGCGGTCCCGGTGAGCACGGTCACCCCGGAGACCAGGAGACCCGGCAGCTCGAAGTCACCTCCCGGCGTGTTCTGCACGACCAGCCCGGTCTGGAACAGCGGGTGGTGCGACGGCGAGCGGGACGGGTTCAGCACCTCCACCAGGTGCTCGAACGGCACGTCCTGGTGGGCGTACGCCGACAGCGCCGTCTCCCGCACCCGCTCCAACAGCTCGGCGAAGCTCGGATCACCACTCGTGTCGGTGCGCAACACCAGCGTGTTGATGAAGAACCCGACCAGCTCGTCCAGTGCCTCATCGGTCCGCCCCGCGATCGGACTCCCGATCGCGATGTCCGTTCCCGCGCCCAGCCGGGTGTACAGCGCGGCGAGCGCGGCCTGCAGCACCATGAACAGGGTCGCACCCGAGCTGCGCGCCAACCCCACCAGCGCGGTGTGCAGTTCGGCATCGATCCGCAGTTCCAGCAGCTCACCGCCGTACGACATGGTGGCCGGGCGTGGCCGGTCGGCAGGCAGCTGCAGTTGCTCGGGCAGACCCGCCAGCTCCTCCGTCCAGTAGGTGACCTGGCGAGCGAACGGGCTGTCGGTGTCCTGCTCGTCGCCCAGGATCTCGTGCTGCCACAGGGTGTAGTCGCTGTACGTCACCGGCAGTGGCGGCCACACCGGCGCCACGCCACCCTGCCGGGCGGTGTAGGCGGTGGCCAGGTCGCGGGCCAGCGGGCCCATGGACCAGCCGTCCCCGACGATGTGGTGCATGACCAGCAGGAGCACGTGCTCGTCGGTCTTCTCGGCGACCGCGAACAGTTCCGCCCGCACCGGAACTTCCGAGGTCAGGTCGAAGCCGCGCACCGCCGCCTCTCGAAGCAGGACGGGCAGCTCCGCCTCGCCGGCCGCGCGCACGGTCAGCGGAACGGCGACCTTGTCGGTGTCCAGCACCCGCTGGTGCGGAATTCCGGCGATGTGTGGGAAGACCGTGCGCAGGGTCTCGTGCCGGGCCACCACGTCCGCGAGCGCGGCGCTCAGTGCAGCCCGGTCGAGGTCGCCGGTCAGCCGTAGGGCCAGCGGCATGTGGTAGGTGGCGCTCGGCGCCCCGAACTGCTGGAGGAACCACAGTCGGCGCTGGGCGAACGACAGTGGCATCGGCTCGCGGCGGGGCCGGGGTACCAGGGCCTGCCGTGCGGAGGCGGCGGCGTGCAGCCCGGCCGCCAGCCCGGCGGGTGTCGGGGTGCGGAACAGGTCGCGCAGCTCCAGTTCGACCCCGAGGGTCGCCCGGACCCGTGACACCAGCCGGGTGGCGAGCAGGGAGTGCCCGCCCAGGTCGAAGAAGTCCTCGTCGACCCCGGCCTGCGGCAGGCCCAGCACCTCGGCGAACAGCTCGCACAGGATCTGCTCCTGCGGGGTGCGCGGCGCCCGGCCGCCGGTCGGGCCCGTCGGCTCGGGCGCGGGCAGCGCGGCGCGGTCCAGCTTGCCGTTGGGCGTCAGCGGCAGCGCGTCCAGCAGGACGAACGCGGACGGCACCAGGTAGTCCGGCAGCCGCTCGCGCAGGTAGGCCGCCAGTGCCGCCGTGGTGGCCGGCTCCTGCGTCGAGGGCACCGCATACGCGACGATCCTGGTCTCGCCCCGGTCCTCGCGGGCGAGCACGGCCACCTGGGCGACGCCCGGGTGGCCCGTCAGCTCCGCCTCGATCTCCCCGGGCTCGATCCGGAACCCGCGCACCTTCACCTGGTGGTCCACCCGTCCGGCGAACTCCAGCTCGCCGTCGGCGCGCCAGCGGACCAGGTCGCCGGTGCGGTACATCAGCGAGCCCGCCGGCCCGTACGGATTGGCGACGAAGCGCCCGGCGGTCAGCCCGGGCCGGCTCAGATAGCCACGGGCCAGCCCCGTCCCGGCCAGGTACAGCTCGCCCAGCACCCCGGCTGCGACCGGCCGCAGGGCCGAGTCCAGCACGTAGGCCTGGCAGTTGGCGATCGGGCGGCCGATCGGTACCGGCAGCGGGCAGTCCGCCGGATCGGCCGGCAGCGGGTAGGCGGTGATCACATGGGTCTCGGCGGGACCGTAGTGGTTGTGCAGCACCCGGCCCGGACGGCGGGCCTGGAAGCGGCGCACCGCACCGCCGAGGCGCATCGCCTCACCGGCCTGGGCGACCAGCCGCAGGCTCGGCAGCTCCAGCCCGGCCTCCTCGGCGGCCTCGGCCAGCGCCTCGACCACCAGGTTGGGCGCGAACAGCTCGCCGACCTCGTGCCGGTCCAGCCAGTGCGCGAACAGCTCGGCGCTGCGGCGCTGCTCCTCGGTCGGCACCACCAGGGTCTTGCCGTACAGCAGCGCGGAGAGCACCTCCTGCACCGAGACGTCGAAGCTGATCGCGGTGAACTGCGCGGTGCGGGTGCCGGGTTCGCCACCGACGGCCTCGTGGTGCCACGCCAGCAGGTTCAGCAGCCCGGCTGCGGGCATCACCACGGCCTTGGGCCGGCCGGTGGAGCCGGAGGTGTAGATCACGTAGGCCGGGTGCCGCGCGTCCACGACGACGGCCGGATCGTGCTCCGGCCACTCCCCGGCCGGGGGGACCGCCGCGAGGTCGCCCAGGGCGACGGCCGGCCGCGCGTCCTCCAGCATGTACGCGATGCGGGCGGCCGGGTAGTCCGGGTCGATCGGCAGGTAGGCAGCACCCGTCTTGAGCACCGCGAGGACGGCGACCACCAGCTCCGGCGAGCGCGGCAGCCGCAGGGCGACGACCTGCTCCGGGCCAGCTCCGCGCGCGATCAGCGCGTGCGCCAGCTGGTTGGCCCGGCGGTTCAGCTCGCGGTAGGTCAGCACGGTGTCCTCGAACACCACCGCCTCGGCCTCCGGGGTCGCCCGGACCTGCGCCTCGAACCGGGCCGACAGGCCCTCCACGGGAACCGGGCGGGCGGTCTCGTTACGCGCCACCAGCAGCTCGTGCCGCTCCTCGGCGGTGAGCACGTCGATCCGGCTGAGCGGCCGGTCCGGCTCGGCGACCACCGCCGCCAGCAGCCGCAGCCACCGGGCGACCAGGGCCTCCACCGTGGCGTGGTCGAACAGGTCGGTGCTGTACTCCACCCGCCCGACGATGCCCTCGGCCGGCCCACCGGTGCCGCCGCGCTCCAGCAGGTGGAAGCCGAGGTCGAACATCGCCGTCGGCGTCCGCACCAGGACGATCTCGGCGCTCAGACCGCTCAGCGTGAACTCGGTGCGTGGCGTGTTCTGCAGCGCGAGCAGCACCTGGAACAGCGGCTGGCGGGCCGGCGACCGGGACGGGTTGAGGGCCTCGACGACGTGCTCGAACGGCAGGTCCTGGTGCGCGTACGCGCCGAGCGCGCCCTCCCGGACCCGGCCCAGCAGCTCGGCGAAGCTCGGGTCGCCGCTCGTGTCCGTACGGAGCACCAGGGTGTTGACGAAGAACCCGACGAGGTCGTCCAGCGCCTGGTCGGTCCGCCCGGCGATCAGGCTGCCGACCGGGATGTCGTCGCCCGCGCCGAGCTTGTCCAGCAGCGCCGCCAGCGCGGCCTGGAGCAGCATGTGGACGCTGGCCCCGTTCTCCCGGCCCAGGCGCAGCAGCGCACCGTGCAGCTCCGCGTCCAGATCGATCGCCAGCTGCCCGCCCTCGTACGAGGTGGTCGCCGGGCGCGGCCGGTCGGCGGGCAGCCGGATCTGCTCGGGAAGGCCGGCCAGCCGCTCCGTCCAGTAGGCAGACTCCCGGGCGAACAGGCTGGTGGGATCGTCGCGGTCCCCGAGCAGCCGGTCGTGCCAGAGGGTGTAGTCGGCGTACTGCACCGGCAGCGGCGCCCACCGCGGTTCCTCGCCCCGGCGGCGGGCCGCGTATGCGGTGGCCAGGTCGGCGGCCAACGGACCCAGCGACCAGCCGTCACCGGCGATGTGGTGCATCACCAGCAGCAGCACGTGCTCGTCGGCGGAGAGCGCGAACAGCTCGGCGCGCAGTGGCGGTTCGGCCGCGAGGTCGAAGCCGCGCCCAGCGGCCTCGGTCAGCAGCTCGGTCAGGTCCGTCTCGTCAGTGGGGATCACAGGCAGCTGCGGCGGTACGTCTCCGGCGCCCAGAATCTGCTGGTACGGCACGCCGTCCAGCGCTGGAAAGACCGTGCGCAGGGTCTCGTGCCGGTCGACGACGTCGCCCAGCGCCGCCTCCAGGGCCGTCAGGTCCAGCGGTCCCGAGAGCCGCCAGGCGAGCGGCATGTTGTAGACCGAGTCCGCGCCCTCCAACTGGCGCAGGAACCACAGCCTCCGCTGAGCGGACGACAGTGGCACCAGCGCGGGCCGCTCCGCCTGCCCCAGGGCGAGCCTGGCCCGGCCCGCGCCACCCAGGCCGGCGGCCAGCCCGGCCACCGTCGGCGTCTCGAAGAGGGCGCGAAGCTCCAGTTCCACCCCGAGGGTCGCTCGTGCCCGGGCGACCAGGCGGGTGGCGAGTAGGGAGTGTCCGCCGAGTTCGAAGAAGTCGTCGTCGGCCCCGACCTCGGACACGCCGAGCACCTCGGCGAACAGCTCTGCGAGGACCCGCTCCTGCGGGGTGCGCGGGGCCCGGCCGGTCCGCGCCGCGCTGTGGACGGGTGCGGGCAGCGCACGCCGGTCCAGCTTGCCGGTGGCCGTCAGCGGCAGGCTCTCCAGGAGCACGAAAGCGGCCGGGACCATGTACTCCGGCAGCCGCTCGCGCAGGTGTGCCCGCAGCTCGTCCGGTCGGAGTTCCGCCCCGGCGACGGACACCGGATAGGCGACCAACCGCACGTCCCCTGCCCGGTCCTCCCGGACGGTCACCGCGACCTGGGCGACCTGCGGGTGTTCCTCCAGCGCCGCCTCGATCTCGCCGAGTTCGATCCGGAAGCCGCGCACCTTGACCTGGTCGTCGGTCCGGCCGAGGAACTGCAGGTTCCGGTCCACGCCCCAGCGCACCAGGTCGCCGGTGCGGTACATCCGCGAACCGCTCGGACCGAACGGGTCCGCCAGGAACCGTCCGGCGGTGAGTCCCGGCCGGTTCAGGTAGCCGCGGGCCAGGCCCGCTCCGGCGAGGTACAGCTCACCCGCCACACCCACGGGCACCGGCTGCAGGGTGCTGTCGAGGACGTACAGCCGGATGCCCCCGAGCGGCCGGCCGATCACCGGGCGCGGACTCGATGCCAGCGCCGCGACGACCGCGTCCACCGTGCACTCGGACGGCCCGTAGTAGTTCAGGCAGGTGACTCCTTCGACCGCCCGCAGCCGCTCCCACAGCTGGTCCGGAACGGCCTCCCCGCCCATCGAGACCACCGCCGGGCGACGCCCCGGGTCGTCCAGGAGCCCCCGCGCGACAAGGACCTGGAGGTAGGACGGGGTGGCGTTGACGTAGTCCAGCCCGGCGCGTGCCACGTAGTCGACGAAGGCGTCCGGGTCGGACCAGGTCGCCTCGTCCAGGACGTGCAGTTCGTGGCCCGCGTACAGGCTGGACATCTGATCGCAGGAGGCGTCGAACGACACGGAGGTGGTCAGTCCGATACGCAACCGCTCCCTCGTCCCCTGGGGGAAGAGCAGCGGACGCTGGCTGACGAAGAGGTTGAGCAGGCCGCCGTGGGTCGACTCCACACCCTTGGGCCTGCCGGTGGAGCCAGAGGTGTAGATCACGTAGGCCGGATGCCTCGGGTCGATGGCCACCAGGGGGTCCGTCGCCGGGCAGTCGGCCACCAGGGCAGCCGTCTCCGGGTCGTCGAGCACCAGCCATCCGGCCGGACCGGCCTCCGGCAGTCGGCCCCGGGTCCGGACGTCGGTCACCGCCAGCACCGGGCCGGCATCGTCGAGCATGTGCCCGATCCGCGCGGCCGGGTACTCGGGATCGACCGGAACATAGGCCGCCCCGGTCCGCAGCACCGCGAGGATCGCGACCACCAGCTCGGCCGACCTCGGCAGAGCAACCGCCACCAGCCGCTCCGGCCCCGCGCCCCGCGCGATCAGCGCGTGCGCCAGCCGGTTCGCCCGCGCGTCCAACTCCGCGTACGTCAGCGAGACGTCCCCGCACACCAACGCCACCAGCTCCGGCGTTGCGCGCACCTGCGCCCGGAACAGCTCCGGCACGCTCGCGGCCGGACGCTCCACCGCCGGGCCGGTGCCCAGCGCCGTCAACTCACCGCGCTCCTCGGTGGTGAGCAGACCGAACCGGCTGAGCCGCCGCCGCGGATCGGCGACCGCGGCGCGGAGCAGCCGCTCCAAGCGCCCGATCATCGTCTCGACGGTGGCCGGGTCGTACAGGTCGCTGGTGTACTCGACGAAGGCGTCGATCCCTTCGGGGGTGCCGTCCTCCGCGTGCCGCTCGGCCATGGTGAAGATCAGGTCGAGCTTGGCGGTGGTCGAGGTCGACGGCACGTCCTCGACGTCCAGTCCGGGCGGCGCGAAGTCGGCGCGGGGTGCGTTCTGCAGCACCAGCATGACCTGGAACAGCGGGTGGTGTGCCAGCGATCGCGCCGGGTTCAGGATCTCGACCAGGTACTCGAACGGAAGGTCCTGGTTGGCGTAGCCGGCCAGCGCGGTGTCCCGGACCCGGCCGAGCAGCTCGGCGAAGGTCGGATCGCCCGAGGTGTCGGTACGGAACACCAGGGTGTTGACGAAGTAGCCGACCAGCTCGTCCTGTGCCTGGTCGCTCCGGCCCGCGACCGGACTGCCGACCGGGATGTCGTCGCCCGCGCCGAGCTTGCTCAACAGCGCCGCCAGCCCCGCCTGGAGCACCATGAACAGACTGGTCCCGTGCACGCGGGCGAGCTCGCGCAGGCCGCGGTGCAGGTCGGCGTCCAGCCCGGCGCGCACGGAGCCGCCCCGGTGCGAGGAGACCGCCGGGCGGGGCCGGTCGGTGGGCAGCTCGATCCGCTCCGGCAGACCGGCCAGCCGGCGGGTCCAGTAGACCGCCTGGCCGGCGAACAGGCTGTCCAGGTCGGAGGAGTCACCTAGCAGTTCGTGCTGCCAGAGGGTGTAGTCGGCGTACTGGACCGGCAGCTCCTCCCACTGCGGCGCCTCACCGCGGCAGCGCGCCGCGTAGGCGACGGCCAGGTTCTGCGTGAGCGGGCCCAGCGACCAGCCGTCGCCCGCGATGTGGTGGAGCACCAGCTGGAACACGTGCTCGTCCGCTGCCAGCTCGAACAGCTCGACTCGCAGCGGAACGTCGACCGCCAGGTCGAATCGGTGGGCCTTCGCCTCCGCCATGACGGCCGGCAGTTCGGCCTCGGTGGTCCGCCTCACGAGCAGGCGCGGGCTGGCTGCCACGACGTCCAGCACCTGCTGGTGCGGCACGCCGTCGACCGCCGGGAAGACGGTGCGCAGACTCTCGTGCCGCGCCACGACGTCCGCCACGGCGGCCTCCAGGGCCCGCCGGTCCAGGTCCCCGGACAGCCGCCAGGCGAGGGAGATGTGGTAGTTCGCGCTGGCACCCTCCAACTGGTGCAGGAACCAGAGCCGCCGCTGCGCGAACGACAGCGGGATCACCTCGGGGCGCTCGCGCCGTGCCAGGGCGGGCTGCGCCGGTCCGGCCGCCACCAGGGCGGCGGCCAGGCCGGCCGGGGTCGGCGCCTCGAACAGGGTGCGCAGCGGCATCTCCACGCCGAGCGTCGCGCGGATCCGGGCGGCCAGGCGGGTGGCCAGCAGGGAGTGGCCGCCGAGGTCGAAGAAGCCGTCCTCGACGCCGGCCGACGCCACGCCCAGGACCTCGGCGAACAGCTCGCAGAGGACCTGCTCCTGCGGGGTGCGCGGTACGCGGGCGGTGGCCGCCGGGGTGAGGTCGGGGGCGGGCAGGGCCCGGTGGTCCAGCTTGCCGTTGGCGGTCAGTGGCAGCGCGTCCAGCACGACGAACGCCGAGGGCACCATGTACTCCGGCAGCCGCTCGGCCAGGTGGCCGCGTAGCTCGGCCGGGCGCGGCGCGGCTCCGGCGGTCGGGACCAGGTACGCGACCAGCCGGGTGTCGTCGGCACGGTCCTGCCGGGCCAGCACGGCGACCTGGGCGACGCCCGGGTGCGCGGCGAGCGCCGCCTCGATCTCGCCGAGTTCGATGCGGAAGCCGCGCACCTTCACCTGCTGGTCGGCCCGGCCGACGTAGCGCAGGCCGCCGTCGGCGGTCCGGCGCACCACGTCGCCGGTGCGGTACATCCGGGAGCCGGCCGGGCCGAACGGATCCGCGACGAACCGCCCGGCGGTCAGGCCGGGCCGGTTCAGGTAGCCGCGGGCCAGACCGGGGCCCGCGACGTACAGCTCGCCGGCGACGCCCGGGGCCACCGGGCGCAGGCCACCGTCGAGCACGTACGTGCGCAGGTCCGGCAGGGCCGTGCCGATCTGCCCGGTGGCGTTGCCGGAGGCGTCGAGCGCCGCGTGGGTGACGTGCACGGTGGTCTCGGTGATGCCGTACATGTTGACCAACCGCGGGGCGTCCTCCGCGTGCCGCTCGTACCAGTCGGCGAGCCGGGAGTGCTCCAAGGCCTCGCCACCGAACACCACCGTGCGCAACACGAGTTCACGGCTGGTGTCCGGCGCCTCGGCATCCGCCTGCATCAGCTGGTAGAAGGCGGAGGGCGTTTGGTTGAGGACGGTCACCCGCTCGCGGGCGAGGAGCTCCAGGAACCGGCCGGGCGAGCGGCTGGTCTCGTGGTCCACGACCACCAGCCGGCCGCCGCGCAGCAGCGGGCCCCACAGCTCCCACACCGAGAAGTCGAAGGCGTAGGAGTGGAACAGCGTCCAGACGTCCTCGGCGGTAAAGCCGAACAGGTCCTCCGTGGTCCGGAACAGCCGCACCACGTTCCGGTGCGGGACCACGACTCCCTTGGGGTCGCCCGTGGAGCCGGAGGTGTGGATGACGTAGGCCGCCTGACCGGGATCGACCGCGACCCGCGGGTCGGTGTCCGGCTGTCCGTCCAGGTCGGCGGTGTCCAGCAGCAGCCGGTCCACGCCGTCCGGGGCCGGCAGCTCGCCGGCCGCGCCGGTCGTCACCAGCAGCGCGGGCCGACCGTCCTGGAGCAGGTAAGCGATCCGGGCGGCCGGGTACCGCGGGTCGACCGGGAGGTACGCGCCGCCTGCCTTCAGCACGGCGAGCACCGCCACGACCTGCTCTGCCGAGCGGGGCAGGGCCAGCGCCACGAGCTGCTCCGGGCCCACCCCCCGGTCGATCAGGGCGTGCGCCAGCCGGTTCGCGCGGGCGTTCAACTCCCCGTAGGTCAGGGTGACTTCGCCGTCCGTGAGGGCAACGGCGGCCGGGGTCGCCCGCACCTGCCGCTCGAACAGCGCGGTCAGGCCGCTGTCCGGATACTCCTCGCCCTGGTCGGTGCGAGCCGGGAGCAGCGCGCCGAGCTCCTCGGCGGACAGCAGGTCCACCCGGCCGATCCGCCCGCCGGGGTCGGCCACCACGGCACGCAGCAGCCGCAGCCACCGCTCGACGATCCCGGCCGCGGTGGCCGCGTCGAACAGGTCGGTGCTGTACTCCACCACGCCCGACAGGCCGTCCTCGCCGGGCTGTTCGGCCAGGATGAAGGTCAGGTCACACTTGGCCGTCCCGGTGTGGACCAGGTCGGTCGCCACCCGCAGCCCCGGCAGGTCGAAGGCGCCGAGCGGCGCGTTCTGCAGGGTGAGCATGGTCTGGAACAGCGGGTGGTGCGCCAGCGTCCGGGTCGGGTTCAGCGCCTCCACCAGGTACTCGAACGGCACGTCCTGGTGCGCGTACGCGGCCAGCGCGTCCGCGCGTACCCGGCCGAGGAGTTCGGTGAACGACGGGTCGCCGGAGAGGTCGGTGCGCAGCACCAGGGTGTTGACGAAGAAGCCGACCAGCTCGTCCGCCGCCTCGTCGGTGCGCCCGGCGATCGGGGTCCCGATCGGGACGTCGCTGCCTGCGCCGAGCTTGCCCAGCAGTGCGGCCAGTCCGGCCTGGAGCACCATGAAGAGGCTGGCCCCGCCGTCGCGGGCGAGCGCGCGCAGGCCCTGGTGCAGCTCGGCGTCGATCCGCACCGGCAGGTGGGCGCCCCGGTAGGACATCGCGGCCGGCCGGGGCCGGTCGAACGGCAGCTCCACCTGCTCCGGAAGGTCCGCCAGCTGCTCGCGCCAGTAGGCGAGTTGGCTGTTCAGCAGGCTGCCCTGGTCGGTGCCGTCGCCGAGCAGCTCCCGCTGCCAGAGGGCGTAGTCGGCGTACTGGACGGGCAGCGGCGACCACTCCGGCTTGCCGCCCTCGGCGCGGGCCGCGTAGGCGGTCGTCAGGTCCCGCGAGAGCGGCCCCATCGACCAGCCGTCACCGGCGATGTGGTGCACCACCAGCAGCAGCACGTGCTCCTCGGCCGCCAATCGGAAGAGTTCGGCGTGCAGCGGCGGTTCCTCGGCGAGATCGAACCCGTACCGGCCCGACTGCGCCAGCCGCTCCGATAGCTCGCGTTCGCCGAGCTCCGTCACCCGCAGCCGCGGCCGGGCCTCGTCGGGGTCCAGCACCCGTTGGCAGGGCACGCCGTCGACCGTCGGGAAGACGGTGCGCAGGCTCTCGTGCCGCTCGACCAGGTCCCCCAGCGCGGTTTCCAGGGCCCGCTGGTCCAGGCTTCCGGACAGCCGCAGAGTCAGCGGGATGTTGTAGGTGGCGCTCGGGCTGTGACTCGCCCGCTCGCCGGACTCCATGCGGTGCAGGAACCACAGCCGTCGCTGCGCGAAGGACAGCGGGACGGTCACCGGCCGCTCGCGCCGCCCCAGCGCCGGGCGCGCCCTGCCCGCGACGTCCACGGCCGCCGCCAGTTCCGCCACCGTCGGCGCGTCGAACAGGTCGCGCAGCCCCAGCTCCACGCCCAGCACCGACCGGGCCCGGGCGACAAGCCGGGTGGCCAGCAGGGAGTGCCCGCCCAGGTCGAAGAAGCTGTCGTCCAGCCCGGGCTCGGACACCCCGAGCACCTCGGTGAACAGCCCCACCAGCAGGTGTTCGGTCGCGGTGCGCGGAGCACGGCCCGGCGCGGCGGGCTGCCGCTCGGGCGCCGGGAGGGCCCGCCGGTCGAGCTTGCCGTTCGGGGTCAGCGGCAGCGCGTCCAGCAGCACGTACGCGGCCGGCACCATGTGGCGGGGCAGCCGGTCCCGCAGGTGGTCGCGCAGGGCGGTGTCGGTCACGGTGGTGCCGGGCTCGGGCACCGCGTAGGCGACCAGCCGGGGTTCCTGCTCGGTGCGCACCAGCACGGCGGCCCGGGCGACCTGCGGATGCTCGGCGAGGACGGCCTCGATCTCGCCCGGCTCGAGCCGGAAGCCGCGGATCTTCACCTGGTCGTCGGTGCGGCCGAGGAACTCCAGGTTGCCGGACGCGTCCCAGCGCACCAGGTCCCCGGTGCGGTACATCCGCGATCCGACCGGCCCGAACGGGTCGGCGACGAAGCGCCCGGCGGTCAGGCCGGGCCGGTTCAGGTAGCCGCGGGCGAGGCACGCGCCCGCGAGGTACAACTCACCCGCCGCACCGGCCGGCAGCGGCCGCAGGGCGCTGTCGAGCACGTACAGCCGGGCGTTGGTGGCCGGCCGGCCGATGACCGGGCGCGGGCTCGAATCCAGGGACGCGATCACCGGGTTGACGGTGCACTCGGACGGCCCGTAGAGGTTGAGGCAGGACACCCCCTCGGCCGCCCGCAGCTGTTCCCACAGCTGCTCCGGGATGGCCTCGCCGCCCGCCGCGACCAGCGCCGGGCGCCACTGCGGGTCGCGCAGCAGCCCGTGGGCGACGAGGACGTGCAGGTAGGACGGGGTGGCTTCGATGTAGTCCAGTCCGCAGCGTGCCGCGTAGCGGACGAAGGTATCGGGGTCGGTCCAGGTCGCGTGCTCCAGGACGTGCAGCTCGTGGCCTGCGAACAGGGCGAGCAACTGGTTCCACGACGCGTCGAACGACACCGACGTGGTCAGGGCCACCCGCAACCGCTGCCGCTCCCCGAGCACCGGCGCGAAGCGCACCTGTCGCAGGTCGGTGAGCAGGTTGAGCAGGCCGCCGTGGGTCGGTGCCACGCCCTTGGGTCGTCCGGTGGAACCGGACGTGTAGATGACGTACGCCGGGTGCCGCGGATCGATCGCCGCGGCCGGATCCACCGCCGGAGATCCCGCCACCAGGGCAGCCGTCTCCGGGTCGTCGAGCACCAGCCGGTCGACGGGACCGCCGTCGGGCAGGCGCTCCCCACTGCGGGAGTCGGTGATCACCAGGGCCGGCCGGGCGTCGTCGAGCAGGTACGCGATCCGGGCGGTCGGGTACTCGGGGTCGACCGGGACGTACGCGGCGCCGGTCTTCAGCACGGCGAGGATTGCCACCACCAGCTCCACCGAGCGCGGCAGGGCCACCGCCACCAGCCGCTCCGGGCCGGCTCCCCGGGCGATCAGGGCGTGCGCCAGTCGGTTCGCCCGCGTGTCCAGCTCCGTGTACGTCAGCGAGACGTCTCCGCACACCAGCGCGACCAGGTCCGGGGTCGTCCGCACGTGCTCCCGGAACAGCTCCGGCAGGCTCTCGGACGGGGCCGGCGCCACCGGGCCGGTGCCGACGGCCGACAAGTCGTCGCGCTCCTCGGCCGTGAGCAGCTCGATCCGGCCCACCGGCTCGTCCTGTTCGCAGTCCGCGAGGGTGTCCAGCAGCGCGAGGAGCCACTGCTGGTGCGCGGCGAGGTCGTCGGGGCCGTACGCCTCCGGCGAGCCGTGCAGCCGGAGCAGCGGCGGGTTGCCGTCCCGGTAGTCGAAGACCCAGACGGCGAGGTCGGTGGTCGACCCGGACACGAAGTGGTGCACGGAGGCCGGGTGCCCGGCGAAGCTCGGCCTGGAGTTGAAGGCCATGATGTTGACGATCAGCGGGAACGCCGTCCCGATGCCGCCCGGGGCGCCGAGGTCGCGCAGCAGGTCCTCGCTGCGGTAGCGCTCGTGGGCGACGGCCGTCTCGACCTCCCGCGCCGCCTGGGCGACGAGTTCGCGCCACGGCATGTCGGGTCGCACGGTCAGCCGCAGCGGCACCACGTTGGACAGGGTGCCCGGCACCGACATCAGGTCGCGGTCGGCGCCCCGGCGGGCGGTGACGGGCATGGCGAGCACCACGTCCTGGTTGCCGGTCAGCCGGTGGGCGTAGAGCGCCGTCGCCGCGATCAGCAGCCGGGACCACCGGACGCCGGAACGGCCCGCCGCCGCCCGCAGGGCGTCCGGGCGGAGCAGTTCCCGCTCCTCGGCCAGGCGGAGAGCGCGGTGCGGGTCGGTTGCGGAGGTGTCGGTGAGCCGGGTCGGGGCGGGCAGGTCGGCGAAGCGTCCGGTCCAGTAGGCACGGTCGGCGGCGAAGTCGGTGGACGCGCGGTAGGCGGCGTCGCTGTCGACCAGGTCCCGTAGCGAGCCGAACGGGCACGGCGGTACGGCGCCGCCCTCGGCGAGCGCCGAGTACACTTCGCCGACCCGCTGCCGGAGCATGGAGCTGCTGATCGCGTCCAGCACCACGTGGTGGTAGTTCAGGTACCAGAGGAATTCCGTCGGCGACGCCTTGATCAGCGCGTGGCCGAACAGCGGGTCCCGGGTGAGGTCCAGCGGGCGCAGCAGGTCCCGCTCCATCCACTCCACGGCCGCCGCGCGGGGGTCGGGCTCCCCGCTGAGGTCGAGGTGCGCGGGTGTCCAGTCCCAGCTCTCCCGGAGGACCTGGCGCGGGCCGTCGCCGTCGTCGACGAAGGTCACGTGCAGGGCGTCGACCTCGTCGACGACCCGGCGCAGCGCGGTCTCGAACAGCTCCCGGTCCACCGGCCCGTGGATCTCCAGGCACTCGCCGACGCGGTAGCCCGGGATCGGCGTCCGGGAGCTCTGCTCGGCGAGCCAGATCTCGCGCTGGGCGGCTGTCAGGGGAAGGGCGTCGCCGTCGCGACGGGACATGGGGGTACCTCCGAAGGTGTGGGCAGGCATGTGGGCAGGGCGCGCCGGGCGCCGCCGACCGCGGTATCGTCACGCGGTCGGCGGGCGGGCGCTGCTGCTGTGGTCAGGCGGCGAGTTCGCCGGCCTGGAGCTGCCAGAGGGATGCGTAGAGTCCGTGCAGGGCGAGCAGTTCGTCGTGGGTGCCCTGTTCGGCGACGACGCCGCCCTTGTCCATGACGTAGATCCGGTCGGCGTGGCGGACGGTGGAGAGCCGGTGGGCGATGACGACCATCGTCCGGTCGGCGGCGAAGCTGCGGAGCGTGCGCTGGATGGCGGCCTCGGTCTCGTTGTCCACGGCGGAGGTGGCCTCGTCGAGGATGACGACCGGGGGGTCCTTGAGGATCGCGCGCGCCAGGGCGATCCGCTGCCGCTGGCCGCCGGAGAGCGCCGTGCCGCGTTCTCCGATCAGGGTGTCGTAGCCGTCCGGCAGCGTCGCGATGAAGGTGTGCGCCTCGGCCATGCCGGCTGCCCGGACCACGGCCTCGTCGGAGGCCGCGAAGGTGCCGTAGCGGATGTTGTCGGCGATGCTGCCGTCGAAGAGGAACGGGTCCTGGGCGACGAAGCCGATGGCGTGGCGCAGGTCGTGCCGTCGCAGCTCCCGGACGTCCTTGCCGTCGAGCAGCACGCTGCCGGATTCGGCGTCCTGGAAGCGCATCAGCAGTTTGGCGATCGTGGTCTTGCCTGAGCCGGTGGCGCCCACCAGGGCGGTCACCTGCCCCGCCGGGATGGTCAGCGAGAGGTCCTCCAATGCCGCCGGCCGGCCGGGGTAGGCGAAGGTGACCCCGTCGAGGACGATCTCGCCCCGCACCTCGGCGGGGTCGAGCGTCCCGTTGCTGCCGCCGGCCTCGACGGGCAGGGCGCGCAGCCGCCGGACCCGGTCGTAGGAGGCGAGGGTGCGCTGGTACTGGTCGACGATGCCGCCGAGCCGGCTCATCCGCATCAGCAGCATCTGGGGCAGCCCGATCAGCGGGCTGAACACCTCGAAGCGCAGGGTGCCGTTGAGCACCGAACGGCCGCCGATCAGCAGGGTGCCCGCCATCGACGCGGTCGTGCAGGCCCGGACGGTCTCGGCGTGGCGGAGCGTGCTCCGGTCGGTCTGCGTCCTGCTCTCCTGGGCCGCCTCACTCAACCCGTCGATGCGTTCGGCCTCGTAGTCCTCGGTGCAGAAGCTCTTGACGGTGGCGCTCGCCTCCAGCGAGTTGATCACCTGGCTGCCCAGCATGACCCGGCGCTCGCCGGTGACGGCGTAGTCGGCCGCAGCCTTGTCCTGGTGGCGCAGCGACAGCCAGGCGATGACCGGGATCGGCAGGAACGCGATCCAGGCAATCTGCGGCGCCAGCAGCAGGAACGCCGGCACCAGGAGGGCCAGGCTGGTGCCGAGTTGCAGCACGTCGTTGGCCGGGCCGGCGAAGAAGGCGCCCAGCTGGCCGACGTCGTCGGTGAGCGCCCCGGCCACCCGGGTGGTCCGCTCGCCCTCCAGGTGTCCCAGTTCGAGGTGCTGGACGTGCCGGTAGGTGCGGCTGCGCCAGTCGTGCTCGATGTCCCCGCCGAGCCTGCGCCACTGCCGGTTCGAGGCGTACGAGAGGCCCGCCACGGCGGCGCAGGCGGCGGCCACCAGTCCGGCCAAGCCCAGGAGTTGAGCGGACGCGGTGGTCAGGCCGAGGCTGACCAGGGGCGCTGCCTCACCCTTGATGAGGACCAGTCCGGTCCAGCCGAGGAAGGTGCCGAGCGCCATTTCCGAGATCTGGCAGGAGACCGAGAGCGCGGCGGCCCGGTAGAGGCGGGCACGGTGCGGTCCGACGATCTCCAGCAAAGGGTGGCGTTCGGCTCCGGGCCCCGCAGCGCCGCGGGAGGCGTCGACCGTTCTGTGCCAGGCCTTCCGGACGACGGCTGCGGTCGCTGCGGCCACCCCGCCCACCGCCACCAACTGCCTGCTCAGCGCCGACCCCTTGATCAGCGCGATCCCGGCCGCGACCCCTCCGCCGACGGCGAGCACCGGTCGCACGACCAGGCCCCGGTCCGCCCGCGGGGCCGGTGCGGCGGCGGGCCCGGCGGGGGCGGCCGTTCTGGCCGGGCCCTCCGCGACCAGGGCGACGGCCTTGCGGACGATCCGGCCGACGTCCGTGGCACGCACTCGCGCATCGTGCCGGACGAGCACCCCGCCGGTGACCGGATTGGCCTGGGCCTCGGTGATCCCGGGAACGCGGCGCAGCGCGGCGGCGAGCACCTCGGCCCTCCGGGGCCGTCCGAGCACCAGCTTGACGTCCCAGCGCTGTCGGCCCGGAGTGACCGAGCGCGGGCTCGCGTCCAATTCCACGGAGCGGAATCCGGCTGCGGCGCCCAGTAGCGATGGCATGTGTACGATCACCTGTTTGCGGAGGTCGCGGAAAACCGTCTCTGATACGACGGATTGCGACGGCGGAGTGGGAAAGTCTGGCGACGAATGCGCTGCGGCTGACCGGCCTGCAGTCGGCCGCCGTCGGGGCGCATCCCTTCGAAATTCATCGGAATGCGCACCCGACGGCGGCCTGGGTTCCGGACGGGCCGTCAGTTCGCCTTGCCGGCGCCTGCGGTCGCACGGATCTTGGGGGCCCTCGGGTCCTCCTCGGCGGCCCGTCGGGCCCGCTCGACGGCCTCGTCCTTCGCGGCGCTCGGGGCGCCGTTCTCGTCGGTGTGCTGACCGTCACCCGCACGGGCTCCGGTGTCACCGGCGACGATCTGGGCCGCCACCATGTCGGCGGCCACCTCGGCCGCGAGGTCGTGGATGTTCTCCCCGGCCTCGTGGGCGGCCTTCTTCACCTCCATCGCGATGCCGACGGACGTCTTGACGACTCCGCGCAGCAGCGGCTTGAGCAGACGCTTGGCCAGGGGTGCGACGACGAGGCCGATCAGGAAGGGCGGTACTACGGGCGGCATGATGCTCCATCCTCTCTACACATAGGTATGACAGGGAACCCGGACACTGCGAACACCGGAGCAGCGAACAGCCGGGCGGACGGAAGCATTCCACCTCGGAATCCGGGATGCACCTACCGGACCGAATTACCGCACACGGCACTCGCCGCCCGATCTCTCTGCCACCGTAGTCGAACCATGCCCGCCAGAGCCAAGCAGCCTCCGCCGGTTCACTCTTGTGAGCGCTTATGGCCTTCTCCCGCACCCTGAATTGCAGCGCACCCCTACACAGGCCAATACGCTTACCTGCTTTTCATACTCATTCGGGATCGCCTGGAAGGCCGAGTTCACGCGCCACCCTCCGCCGCAGTCCCGCGAACGGCAACGCCCCGCCCCCCAGTACCGCCTCGTGAAAGGCCCGCACATCGAACCCGGCCCCCAGCTCCGCCTCGGCCCGCGACCGGAGCCGGCCGAACTCCAGGAAGCCGGCCCGGTAGGAGAGCGCCTGACCGGGCAGGTCCGTCGAGTAGCGAAGCAGGTCAGAGGCGATCTGGCCGTCCGACTCGGTGGAGTTGGCGCTCATGAACTCCCGCGCCTGCTCCAGGCTCATCGTCCCGAGGTTGAGCCCGGTGTCGACGACGAGGCGCTGGGCGGTGAACCGCTCCTGTGCCAGGCGCCCATAGGCGTCCCATGGATCCGCATAGAGACCCGCCTCCCAGCCGAGGCCCGCCGCGTACTCGGCCCAGCCCTCGTTGAAAGCACCGAACTCCGCTGCCTCTCGCCGCAGTTGCGGCAGCGACCGGTCCTCCGCCTGGCGGGCGAGGTGGAAGTGGTGCCCCGGAGCCAGCTCGTGGAGGATCAGCGAGGCCGAGCCGAGCAGGGACCTGCGCTCCAGGTCCGAACCGTTGTAGCGGTAGCGCCCGACCGGATCGGCCGCGGTCGGAGCCTCGTAGTAGCCGAAGGTCATCCCCGGCTCCAGCGCCGGGTCCAGCCGGGCCAGCCCGTACGGCGCACGCGGCAGGGTGGCGAACAAGCGCGGCAGCACCGGGGCCAGCCGGTCGAGATGGCCGCGGTAACGGGCCTCGACCTCCTCCGGCGTCCGGGCGTACAGCCGGGGCTCGGTCCGCAGCCGCTCGTGGAACTCAACCTCGGGGCCCGGGAATCCGAGGGCGGTGCGGACCTCCCGCATCCGCTCGGCGAGCTCCTGGCACTGCTCGCGGCCGAGCGCGTGCAGCCGCTCTGGCGTCGCGTCGCCCCCGCTGTGGATCCGGACGAACTCCCGGTAGGCCTCCTCCCCGCCCTCGTACTGCGCCCAGCCGACGGTCTGCGGCGCCGAGCTCAGATAGGCCGGGTCGTCCAGGACGGCGAGCAGCCGGTCGAAGGCCGGCGTCAACTCGGCCTCCACCAGCCGCCGTACGCCGTCCCGGACACGCCCGCGTGCGGCCGCCCCCAGCCCGGCGAGCCGCTCTTCGGCCACCTCCGCCCGGCCCGTCGCCGACGCCCGCAGGCCCGCGAGCGTGGCGCGTGCCCCGGCCAGTGCCGGGACGGGCACCCGGAAACCGTGCGCCGCCTGACCCACCACCTTGTCCCCGATCGAGCCGATCACCCCAGCCAGCTCGCGCACCAGCCCCAAGTACCGCTCGCAGTCCGGCGGTTCCGCGAACCGGAAGGGGCGCAGCACCGCGTCGGTGTACAGCGACAGCGGGAACAGCCGGTACGGCGTGGCCACGGGCGTCAGCCAGTAGCAGCGGTGGGCGCGCAGCTCCTGCTCGGCCAGCCCCGTGAGGAACGCGGCGGTGTCGGCGTCGGCACCGGACAGCCTCGCGCCGTCGAGCGCCCGCACCCGGCCCAGCACCTTCTTGGCGAACCGCGCCCGCTCCTCCGCCTCGGCGAGGGACGCCCTGGGCAGTGTCTCGACCGGGAGCCCCTGGCGGACTCTCAGCAGTGGATCGCGCTCCAGCAGGAACGCCCAGTAGCGGTCCACCAGATGGCCGATTTCCCGGCCCGGTCCGTTCGCACTCGTGCTCATACGGCCAGTGTGGCGGCGTTCGGCCGCCCGGTCCGCGGTACAGCCGCCGCTCGCCCCTCGAACGGGTGACCTCCGGCCGGGAGACAGCGGCCTCCGCACGTTCCGCGCAGGTGCCGCCACGCCCCATACGGAAGGCCGCATCAACCTGGACATCCGGAAATCACCTTACGTACAGGCGTTCTGTTCGTGGGGCAACGGCTGGTGCGTGACAAGCGTGGGACGCACCAGGACGGGTCCGCGCCCTCACAGCCCCGGCCACCCCGCATACCGTGCTCGGCGAGCCCTGCTCCTCCGGGCGCTTCCACGCCGCCCCGGAGGTCCTCGATCGCGCCCGAGCGGAGCACCGTCACATGACCCTCACCCAGGACACGCCCGTGCACCACCACACCGGCACGGGGTTACCCGTCCCGTTCGCCATCGCCGGGACCGGAATGCATCTGCCCCCGACCGTCATCACCAACGAGCAGCTGACCCGCACCCTGGACACCACCGACGAATGGATCACCAGCCGCACCGGCATCCGTGAACGCCGCCGCCTGGCCCCGGAGCTGGCCACCTCCGACATGTGCGTCGACGCCGCACACCAGGCCCTGGACGCTGCGGGCGCCACCCCCGACCGGCTGGACGCGGTGATCGTCGCAACGTACACCTGGGACCAGCCCCTGCCGTCCACGGCGCTGATCGTCAAGGACGCCCTGGGCGCCCACCGGGCCCTGGCCCTGGACGTCACCCAGGCGGCCTGCGCCTCCGGAGTCCAAGCCGTGCTGATCGCCGCCCACCTGCTGCAGAACCCCTCCATCAGCACCGTCCTGGTCCTCGCAGCCGACTGCGCCTCCAGGATCACCGACCCCACGGACCGCACCACCGGCGTCTTCTTCGGCGACGCCGCAGCCGCCGTCGTGCTCACCCGCAGCGAGACCGCCGGGGCGGGGCTGCTCTCCTACGACCTGGGCTCCCAGCTCTCCTACGACGTCCAGGTCCCCGCCGGCGGCTCCCGCCTGCCCACCACCTCCGCCACCCTGGCGGCCGGCGCCCACTACCTGCGGATGAACGGCCGCGCCGTCTGGGACACCGCCACCACACGTCTGCCGGAGAGCATCACCAGCGCGGCCCGGCAGGCCCGCGTACCGGTCGCCGGGATCCGGCACTACTTCCTGCACCAGGCCAACCTGAACATCCTCACCGAAACCATGAACGCCCTGGACGTGCCGCACGATCGCGTTCCCGTCACCGTCGACCGGCTCGGCAACACCGGATCAGCCGGCCTGTTCACCGCGCTCCACTCGACCGTCGCCGCAGGCGACCTGCGGCCAGGGGACACCTACGTCCTGTCCGGGATCGGCGCGGGCTTCCAATGGGGCACCCTCTGCCTCCGGCACGCCTGACCCCGATCACCCCAGGAAGGAATATCCGAAGCGGTCCCGCCCTCCAATGAAACCCGAACACCTGTGCAGAACAAGCGAGTTGACTCGCCAGCGACAACACTCGGTGACACCATGACGCCCATGCCCCGTCGTACCCAGCCGACCGCCCGGGCGGTCGCCGCCGCCGTCACCGCCATCGCGGTGGCCGGCTGCGGAGGCGCCGCCCGGTCCTCGACGAGCGGGGCGCTCGTCGACCACGGGACCGTCCGGATCGCCGAGTCCAGCGAGACGCCGAGCTTCAACCCGTACTCCACCTTCGGGTCCGGTCAGGCCCGCTACGCCTACGACTCGCTGGTCAACACCACCCCCGACGGCACCGTGGTCTCCGGCCTCGCCTCCTCCTGGCAGTCCACCACCACCGCGGCCACCTTCACTCTTCGCCAGGGCATCACCTGCTCCGACGGCACCCCGCTCACCGCCTCCGCCGTGGCCCGGGCGCTGACCTACGCGGGCGACCCGGCCAACCAGCTGGCCGGCGCCCAGACCGTCCTCCCCAACGTCCCGTTCACCGCAAGCTCCGACGACCGGGCCGGCACCGTGTCGGCGACCACCGCCGCGCCCTTCCCGTTTCTCACCCGTACCCTCGGGCTGCTGCCGATCGTCTGCCCCGCCGGCCTCGACCGGCCCGAGGCACTGGACCGCACCACCCAGGGCACCGGCCCGTACGTGCTCACCCGCTACTCCCTCGGCGGGCCCTACGAGTTCTCCGTCCGCGAGGGCTACACCTGGGGCCCGGCCGGCGCGACCACCGCCACCCCCGGCCTGCCGGCCCGGATCGCCCTCTCGGTCGTGCCCCAAGCCTCCACCGCCGCGAACCTGCTGCTCACCGGGGGCGTCGACATCGCGAGCGTGAACGGGCCCGACCGGGCCCGGCTCGCCGGCCACGGCCTGGCCACCGAGGACGTGGCAACGGTGGTCGGGCTGACCTTCTTCAACCAGCGCCCCGGCCGCCCCCTCGCCGACCCGGCGCTACGCCGCGCCCTGGTGTCGGCCCTCGACCGCCAAGGCCTCGCCAACGTCGCCGTCGGCGGCACCGGCCGGCCCGCCACCGACTTCGGTGCCGAGGGCGCCGTCTGCCACGCCGACCTCGCCGCCGCCAACCTGCCCGCGCAGGACGCCGCCGAGACCCTGCGCGCCGCCGGCTGGACCCGCGCCCCGGACGGCCGACTGACCAAGGGCGGCCGACCGCTCCGGCTGCGCCTGATCACCAGCCCGGACCTCGGACCGACCCTGCCACCCGCCGCCGAACTGATGGCCCGGACCTGGACAGCGCTCGGCGCAGACGTCGAACTGGTCACCGAAAGCCTGCCCGCCCTCGTCAACGCCATGTACCAGAGCGGCGAATTCGACATCGTGGTCGGCAGCACGCCGGGTTTCGCCCTGCCGGTCGGCTTCATCCCGTTCTTCTCCGGCCCCACTCCCGCGCAGGGCCTCAACTTCGCGGGCGTCGCCAACCCCGAGTACGACGCCCTGGTCGCCCAGGCCCTCCGGGAGCCGGACACCGAAGGCTGCGGCACCTGGAACCGGGCCTCCGCCGCACTCCTCCGATCGGCCGACGCCCTGCCGATCGCCGACGGCCGGAGCACCGTGTACGGCTACCGCACCACCTTCGCCACCACCTTCGGCGGCCAGATCGTCCCCACCAGCATCCGCCTCCACCATTGACCGGGGGGCCCGTCGTGTCCTTGCCCCAGCTGCTGCGGCGCCCGTGGGCGGCCTTCCTCGGCCGCCGCACCGCCCGGCTGCTCGTCTCCCTCGGGGTCGTGCTCACCGCGTCCTTCGCGATGGTCCGGCTCGTCCCGGGCGACCCGGTCCGCGCCGCGCTCGGCGTCGACGCCGCCCCCGCCCTGGTCGCCGCCCGCCGGCACCGACTCGGCCTCGACGCACCCTTCCTCGCCCAGTATCGGCACTACCTGGCCGGCCTGGCGCACGGCGACCTCGGGACCTCGCTGGTCACCGGCACGCCGGTCGCCGAACTGGTCCAGACCCGGCTGCCGGCCACCCTGGAGATCGCCGGCCTGGCCTTCCTGGTCACCCTCACCGTCGCCCTGCCCGGCGGGCTACTCGCTGCCGTCCGCACGCGCGACGGCTGGCACCCCCGCAGCGAGCTGGCGTTCACCGCGGCCACCGCCTGCCTGGCCGGGGTGCCGGACTTCGTGCTGGCCGCCGGGCTCACCGCGCTGCTGGCCGTCGGCCTCCAACTGCTGCCGGTGGCCGGTACGACGGGAGCCGAGTCCTTCGTCCTGCCGGTCCTCGCTCTCGCCCTCGCACCCACGGCTGTCCTGGCGCGCATCGTCCGGGTCGAGGCGCTGACGGTACTGGGCCAGGACTACCTGCGCACCGCCCGCGGCAAACGACTGTCCCCCGCCCACCGTTACCTGCGGCACGCCGCGCCCAACATGGCCACCGCCGCGCTCACCGTCGCCGGGAGCCTGCTGCCCGCCATGATCGCCGGCACCGTACTGGTCGAGAAGGTGTTCGCCTGGCCCGGCATCGGATCGGCGATGGCCCAGTCCGTGGTGAGCCAGGACTACCCGGTGATCCAGGCGATGGTGCTGATCCTGGGCTCCACCGTGCTGCTCTCCGGCCTCATGGTCGACGTGCTGCTCGCGCTGCTGGACCCTCGTTCGACGATCCGGGAGAGCTGAGATGACCCTTCCCCCCAGGTACCTCCGCTCACCGATGGCCTGGACCTCGGCGGTCATGCTGACGTCGCTGCTCGTCCTCGCGCTGGCCGCTCCACTCCTGTGGGGCACCGCGGCCGACCGCCCCGACCCCTTCGCGGTACTCCAAAGCCCTTCCACAGCCCACCCGTTCGGCACCGACAACCTCGGCCGGGACGTGCTCGCCCGGGTCCTGACCGCCACCCGGCCCTCCCTGCTGCTGGCACTGGCCGCCACCCTGATCGGCGCCACCGGCGGCATCCTGCTCGGCGCGGCCACCGCCGTCGTCGGCCGCCGCGCCCGTCGGCTGCTCACCTCCCTGATCAACCTGCTGCTCGCCTTCCCCGCGCTACTGGTCGCGATGTTCCTCGCCGTCGTGTTCGGCGCGGGCGCCGGCGCGGCGGTGCTCGCCCTCTCCGTCGCGGTGGCCGGCACCGACCACCTGGCCGCGGCCCGGGTCCTCGGCCTGCGCCGACACCGGCTGCTGTGGCGGCACGTCCTGCCCAACATCGCCGAGCCCCTGCTGCTGGCCACCACCACGGCCGCGGGCACGGCCCTCGTCGCGCTCTCCGGGCTGAGCTTCCTCGGACTAGGCGTCCAGCCGCCCGACTACGACTGGGGGCAGCTGCTCAACCAGGGGCTCGACCGGATCTACGCCGAACCGCTGCCCGCGCTCGCCCCGGGCCTGGCGGTCCTCTACGCGGCCCTGGCCTTCCAACTGCTCGGCGAGGTCCTGGCCGGTGGCGTCGCCCGTCGCGGCCCGGCACCCCGTACGCCCGCGCCACCGCCCGCCCCGAACCGGCCCGCCGAGGACGACCTGGCCCTCCAGGTCGAGCACCTGTCCGTCGAACTCCCCACCCCGGACGGGGTGATCAGGCCCGTGCGCGACGTGAGCCTCTCCCTGCGCCCCGGCGAGATCGTCGGGCTCGTCGGCGAGTCCGGTTCCGGCAAGTCACTCACCGCACTCGCCATCGCCGACCTGCTCCCCGAACGGGCCCGCGTCACCCGGCGCGCCCTCCACCTGCTCGGTGCCGACCTCGCCACCATGACGCGGAAGCAACGCGAGCACCACCTCGCGACCAGCCTGGCGATGGTCTTCCAGAACCCGGCCTCCGCACTCAATCCGTCCCTGCGGATCTCCACCCAGCTCACCGAGGCCGTCCGAGCCCACCGCGGCGCGAGCCGCGCCCAGGCGCTGTCGGAGGCCGCCGACGCCCTGCGCCGGGTCGCCCTTCCCCCGGCCACGCTGCGCTCGCGTCCCCACCAGCTCTCCGGCGGCCAGCGCCAGCGAGTGATGATCGCCGCCGCGCTGATGCTGCGGCCCGGCCTGATCATCGCCGACGAGCCGACCACCGCGCTCGACGTCACCGTGCAGCGGCAGATCACCCGGTTGCTCTCCGACATCCGGCGCGATACCGCCGCCGCCGTCCTGTTCATCAGCCACGACGTCGCGCTGGTCGGCGAGTTCTGCGACCGCGTCCTGGTGATGTACGCGGGCACCATCGTCGAGTCCCTGCCTGCCGGCCGCCTTGCCGACGGCACCCGGCACCCCTACACCCGGGCCCTGGTCGCCTCGGTACCGGACCTCGCGGCGGACCGCGACCGGCCCCTGCCCACGGTGGAGGGCGCACCACCCGACCCGCTGGCGCCCGCCCCGGGCTGCCCGTTCGAGCCCCGCTGCCCGCACCGTCGGGACCACTGTGCCGAGCAGACCCCGCCGCTGGGAGAGCTCGACGCGGAGCACCGGGTCGCGTGCTGGAACCCGGTGCCGGTGGAGGTCCTCGCCCCATGACCACCCTTCAGGTCCGCGACCTCACCGTCCGCCACCACAGCCCGCGCGGCCCGGTCGCCGCCGTCGACGGGGTGTCGCTGGAGATCCCGCCGGGCACCACGCTCGGCCTCGTGGGCGAGTCCGGCTCCGGGAAGTCGAGCCTGGCCCGCGCGATCGTCGGACTCACGCCCGTGCACGGTGGCCGGATCCTGCTCGACGGGCCGGGAAGTCCGGGTCCGCACCGTCCGCGACCGGCGTCGGCTCGGCCGTCAGGTCCAGATCGTCCTCCAGGACCCGGACACCGCACTGAACCCCAGAATGACGGTCCGTCAGTCCCTGGTCGAGGCGGCCACCGCCTTCCACCGGCTCGATCGTCCGACCCGTACCGAGCGCGTCACCGGCCTGCTCAGCCTCGTCGGCCTGGACCCCCGGTTCGCCGACCGCCTGCCGCGCCAGCTGTCCGGCGGCCAGCGCCAGCGGGTCGCCATCGCCCGCGCCCTGGCCGTCGGACCGGGTTTGCTGATCGCGGACGAGATCACCTCGGCCCTCGACGTCTCGGTGCAGGCCTCCGTCCTCAACACGATCCGCGAACTCCAACGGCGGCTCGGACTGTCGATGCTGTTCATCGGCCACAACCTGGCCGCGGTCTGCCACGTCTCCGACGCGGTGGCGGTCATGCGGCACGGCCGGATCGTCGAGACCGCCCCCACCGAGGCCCTGCTGGGCGCCCCGCAGCACCCGTACACCCGGGAGCTGCTCGACTCCGTGCCCCGCCTGCCGTTCCGAAGGACCTGATGACCAGTCACCGAGCGGACGCCGTAGTTGTCGGAGCCGGAGTGATCGGCGCCGCCATCGCCCTCGAACTCGCCCGCACCGGGCGCCGTGTGGTCGTCGTGGACAAGGCGGGCGCCGCCGGCCACGGCTCCACCAGCGCCTCCAGTGCGATCATCCGGTTCAACTACTCCACCTTCGACGGCGTCGCCACCGCGTGGGAATCCCGGCACCTCTGGACATCCTGGCCCGAGCACCTGCGACTCACCGGCCGCCGCCCGCTCGCCGCGTTCCACCGCACCGGCGCCGTACTGCTCGACTCCCCCGCCGCCGACCCCACGGAGGTCACCGCCCTGTTCGACCGCGCCGGCGTCCCGTACGAACGGTGGGACGCCGCCGCGCTGCGCCGACACCTGCCCGGGATCGACCCCGGGCGGTACTGGCCGCCGAAGCCGGTGGACGACGACGCCTTCTTCGCCGGACCGTCCGGCGAGCTCGGCGCACTGTTCACCCCGGACGCCGGGTTCGTCGACGACCCTCAGCTCGCCGCCCAGAACCTCGCGGACGCGGCGGGCGAGCTGGGCGCGGGTTTCCTGTTCCACCGGGCCGTGGTGGCCGTGGACCGGGACGCCGACCGGGTGACGGGCGTCCGCCTGGCCGACGGCACCCGGATCGCCGCGGCGGTCGTGGTCAACGCCGCCGGCCCGTGGTCAGGAGGCCTCAACCGGCTGGCCGACGTCGGCAGCGACTTCACGATCGGCGTCCGCCCGCTGCGCGAGGAGGTCCACCAGATCGCCGCGCCGAGCAGCCGCCCCACCGGCCCCTTCCCCCTCGTCGCCGACCTCGACCTCGGCACCTACCTGCGGTCGGCTCCCGGCGGCCACCTCCTGGTCGGCGGTACCGAGCCGGCCTGCGACCGGCCGGAGTGGATCGACGACCCGGACCAAGCCGACCCCCGCCCCACCGCCCGCCGCTTCCGCACCCAGGTGACCCGGGCAGCCCGCCGCTTCCCGGAGATCGGCGTCCCCAACCGGCCACTCGGTGTCGCCGGGGTGTACGACGCCGCCGACGACTGGACCCCGATCTACGACCGCACCGCGCTGGACGGCTACTACGTCGCCATGGGAACGAGCGGCAACCAGTTCAAGAACGCTCCACTGGTGGGCCGCTTCCTCGCCACCCTGGTCGACCGGATCGAGGCCGGCCACGACCACGACCACGAGCCCCTCCGCTACCGCGGCGACCACACCGGCAACGCCGTGAACCTGGGGTCCTTCTCCCGCCACCGCCCGAACCGGGCGGACCCCGCGCGGAACGTCATGGGCTGATCACACGCAGCTCCCGCACCAGCTCCGCGACCACACCGACCACGAACTCGGGCGCCTCGTGCGGAAAGTCGTGGCCCGTCCCCTCCGGCGTGTGCACCAGCCGGGACGCCGTCGACGCCGCCAGGTACCGCGTCCTGCTCCGGAGATAGAAGCGACTGATCCGCTCGGCCTCGACCGCGTCCCGGGCGCCGGCCAGCACCGCCTCGCCGCCGATGAGGTCCCGGGGTATCACCAGCACCAGCGGCAGGTCACCGAGATCACCGTCGTACACCACGGTCTCCCAACCCACTCCCGCCAACCCCGACGGCGACAGCTCGGCGAAGATCGACGCGGCGGCGCAGCCCTGTCCTGCCCGGCTCCCGGGGGCGTGATGGGCGCCGAACAGCTGCCGCACCGCCGTCAGCAGGAAGCCGCGACGCATCGCCGCGAGCTGCCGGCTGGGCGGCGCGAAGGCGATGACCTCCAGCGGCGTCGGATCCAGTAGCACGAGCCCGGCCACCAGCTCCGGCCGGCGCCTGGCCACGTTCGCGACCAACAGCCCACCGAAGGAATGGCCGACGAACACGAAGGGGGGATGCTCCCCCGCCCCCTCCAGCGCCGCCAGTAACTCCTCGGCCTCGACCGCCGTCGTCCGCGGGAAGGGCCCGACATCGCTCCAGCCCGTCCCGAGGCGGTCGACCAGCACCGACCGCGCCCTTGCCGACAGCATCGTGTGCAGCTCCCGGAACTCCTCACCAGGGGCGTGTCCGCCGGGTACCCAGACCACCGTCGGTCCGCCCCCGGCCTCCCCCTCGGCGAGGACGTGCATCCGGTGACCGCCCACGTCGACCAACAGCCCCGGTGGGGGATCCCGCCGCCCCTCGTGGGCCACCAGCACCAGGTGACGAACGGATCCTGCCGCCAGCAGCACACCGACAGCCATCGCCATGCCACCGAGCGCCGCCGCCCATGCCGCGCCGACCCCGAGCAGCCCGCCACCCGCCGCCACCACCAGCACCGCGACCGGCAGTCCAAGCCAGTCCCGGCTCAGCAGTGCGAGCAAGGAGTTCACGACCCGTCCGTCCCGTCGCATCGGTCCTCCGCAACGGCACTCGAAACCCGATCCCTGCCAGTGTCATCCCCCCGTCCACCTGGCTCAACGCCGGACCGCCCCCGCAATCGTGCGACAAACGCACCGCACGTGATCCCCCGGGTGTGTCTGTCCCACTCACCCAGCTCGAACACGCCGCCGAGTACGGTGTCGGCGCCGTGCCCTGCTTCGACGTCGCCCTGGTGGACGACTCCTTCACCGCAGCGCCTTCGAATACCGGCCCGGTAGGCGCCCACGACCACCAGCCGCCCCGGCGGGGGGTTCTCCCGCCCCTCCGGACCGCCGGCGCCAGGGTGCCAAGCCCACGGACAACAGCACCGCGGTGGCGCCCGGCGCCACAGCCCCAAGCGCCACCCGGTCCGCCCCCACCTGGGCAAACGCGTCCCACGGCCCACCCACCAGCCCGGGTCCAGGGACGCCCGCGCGGCTGGGCCGGTCGGCTGACAAGCGGGCGCAGTCGGACCGGGGAATCAGTCCGTCCCGCTGGTCCCGGCTCCGTGACCAGCCGAAGATGGCGACATGGCTGTCGACGACTCGGGGCCCGGGCTGCTGGTGACGAACGTGCGCGTCTTCGACGGGATCGGAGAGGAATCGATACCCGGGTACGTCCGGGTCGACCGGGACAGGATCGCGGAGGTGGTGCCGGGCCGCCCATTCCCGCGCGGAATCCCCGCAGGCGCGACGGTGCTCAACGGCGGAGGCCGCGTCCTGCTCCCCGGCCTCACCGACGCGCACGTCCACCTGTTCGCGACCGGCAGCACCATGGCGAACCTGCGAGGCGCGCCGACCGGCACCGTCTACTACCAGGCTCTGGCGGCGGCCCGCGACATGCTGATGCGCGGCTTCACCACGGTGCGGGACATGGCCGGTGACACCGAACCGCTGCGGCAGGTTCTCGACCGCGGGCTGTTCCCGGGCCCACGGATCTACCCGAGCCAGGCGGCCATCTCCCAGACCGCCGGCCACGGCGACTTCGGGACGGTCCACGACGCCCCGACCGCACTGGGCGGGCCGCCGGCCCGATCCGAACAGATCGGGTTCACCAGAGTGGCCGACGGACCGGACCGAGTTCTCGCAGCAGTACGCGAGCAGCTCAAGAAGGGCGCGACCCAGATCAAGCTGATGGCCGGCGGCGGCGTCATCTCCGACTACGACCCGCTGGACGTGCTGCAGTTCACCGCTGCAGAGCTGGGGGCCGCCGTCGCCGCGGCTTCGGACTGGGGCACCTACGTGAGCGTGCACGTCTACACCTCCGAGGGCGTCCGCCGCGCGGTGGAGGCCGGCGTGCGCTGCATCGAGCACGGGCACCTCGTCGACGAGGACACCATTCGCTACCTCGCGGAGAAGGACGTGTGGCTGAGCACCCAGCCGTTCGAGGTAGACGACCACCACTACGACTCCCCGGACAGCGACCACAAGAACCGCGAGGTCTGCGAGGGCGGCTCCCGCGCCCTCGCCTGGGCCGTACAGCACGGCGTTCGACTGGCCTTCGGCACCGACCTGGTACTCGATCCCGGGAAGGCCCATCGGCAGAACGAGATGCTGGTCCGACTCGGCACCCACCTCAGCCCGGTCGACGTCCTGAGGACCGCCACCTCCGGCAACGCGGAACTGTTCCGCCTGTCCGGCCGCCGCGACCCCTACCGCGCGGCGCGGCTCGGCGTCATCGCGCCCGGGGCATGGGCCGACCTCCTGGTGGTCGACGGCGACCCGACCACCGACCTGTCCGTCCTCGCCGATCCCGAACGCAACCTGCGTCTCATCATCAAGGGCGGCATGGTCCACAAGAACGAACTCGACTGACCCGCACCTGCTTCCACCTGCCCACGGCACCGGACAGCCCGCCTCCAGACGGACCGGATCGCCGAGCCAGGTCACGATCCCTGCGCGCGAGAACCTCGATCACGACCCAGGGCGCCCTCGGCGGTTCGGTGGAGCGGCTCAGCCGTGTCGGAGGCAGAGGGTTCTCCACTGGAATCCTGCGCCGATCCCGGACAGCACATAGGTGTCATGTCTCCCGTGCCCGTTGATCGGATGTCTACCGGCGCTTCCTACGTTCTTCGGCAGCAACCCGGATCAGCGGACACGCTATCGACCGAAAGCTCAACGGCAGCCATCTACAGCTGCCGTGACTTCGAAGGCCCGGAATGACCCCGCCCGGTTTCCCTTTGGCTTCCTGAAGCCCCGCCCCGCCGGGTCGAGTTCGCTTCGGACGGGCGGCGCGGCCGGGGCCTGCGCCCGTCCGTTGTCCGGCGGACTGCTACATGCGCCACTTTGGAGAGGAGTTGGCCTCGTGAGGCCTGAACTGAGTCAAGAGGATGAGAGTCGAGCCGCTACCGCGCTCGAACCGGCCGGTCCGCGTGCCGTGGTCTGTGTGCCGCAGCTGTTCGAGGAGCGGGTACGGGCCAGCCCAGATGCTGTGGCGGTCGTCGACCGCGACGGGTGCGCGACGTATGCGGGGCTTGACGCTGCCGCCAACCGGCTGGCCGGAGTGCTGGTGGAGCGCGGTGCGGGCGCCGAGAGCGTGGTCGCGGTGAACCTGCCGCGCGGGCGTGAACTGGTGACGGCGGTGCTGGCCGTGCTGAAGTCCGGTGCCGCCTACCTGCCGCTCGACCCGGCGCTGCCGGCCGAGCGCCGCAGGTACCAGCTGGAGGCCGCCGGTGTCACCCTGCAGATCGGGCCCGGGGGCTGTGAGGGGGTCGAGGTGGTCGACCTGGCTGCCGGCGAGCCGGCCGGGCGGTCCGCGCAGAACCCGGCGGTGGCGGTTACCCCCGGCGACCTTGCCTATGTGATCTTCACTTCGGGTTCGACCGGGCGTCCCAAGCCGGTGGCCGTCACCCACGGGTCGCTGGCCAACCACGCGGTCGCCGTCGGCGCGGCCTTCGAATTGACCGCGGCCGATCGGGTGCTGCAGTTCGCCGGTCCGGGGTTCGATGTGTTCGGCGAGGAGGTGTTCCCGACTCTGCTGGCCGGCGCCCGGGTGGTGGTGGCTCCCGATTCGGTGCCGTCGCCCGCGGAGCTGGAGGAGTGTCTGCGCCGTGAGCGGGTCACGGTGGCCAACTTGCCGACGCCGTACTGGGACCAGTGGGTCCGCGATCTCGACGCCGAACCGCGGCAGGTGCCCGAGGCCCTGCGCCTCCTGGTCGTGGGCAGCGACACCGGGCATACCCGTACGTTGGCCGGCTGGCGAGGGCATACCTCGGTGCCCGTGGTCAACGCCTACGGTTTGACGGAGACCACCATCACCGCCACGCTCCAGGCGTTCACCGGGGACTCGATTCCCGAGGGGGAGACGCTGCCGATCGGGCGGCCGCTGGCCGGGGCGCGGGCGTACCTGCTGGACGCTGATCTGGAGCCGGTTGCGGCGGGCACCCGGGGCGAGCTGTACCTGGGTGGGGCGGTGCTGGCTCGCGGGTACCTGGGGCAGCCGGGGCTCACCGCCGACCGTTTCGTGCCGGACCCGTTCGGCGAGACGCCGGGCGGGCGGCTCTACCGCACCGGCGACCTCGCGGTGCTTCGCGCCGACGGTGCCCTGGCCTTCGTCGGGCGGGCCGACGACCAGCTGAAGATCCGCGGCCGGCGGGTCGAACCAGCGGAGATCAGTGCGGCCCTGTGCACGCACCCTGCGGTGCGTCAGGCGCACGTGCGGGCGGTGGACGATGAGACGGACGGCAAGCGGCTGGTCGCCTACGTGGTCGCTGCCGAGGTCGAGTCGTCGCAGCTGCGCGCCCACCTGACCATGAGTCTGCCTGCCGCGATGGTCCCGGCCTCCTACGTGGTGCTCGACGAGCTGCCACTGACCGCGAACGGCAAGATCGACCACAGGGCGCTCCTGGTGCCGACCGTCGGCATCGCCACGTCCGGCGCGCCGCAGACGGTGGCGCTGACCGGCCTGGAGGAGCAGATAGCGGCCGTGTGGCGTGAGGTGCTGCGGGTCGGCCGGGTGGGGCCGGACGACAGCTTCTTCGAGATCGGCGGTCACTCGCTGCTGCTCGTTCAGGTGCAGCGCAAGCTCAGCGGGGCGCTGGGACGCCAGGTTCCCGGTGTCGCGCTCTTCGCCCATCCGACCATCCGCAAGCTCGCCGCCCATCTGCGCGGCGGCTCCGGGCCGGCCGTCGACGCGCTCGGTGACGAGCGTGCCGATGAGCGCCGCAGCGGGCACGCCCGGCTCCAGCAGCGCCGCGCCCGCCGGAGCGCCGGGGGTGCCCGATGACGCGGGCGGCACAGCCGGTGGATCCGGACAGCCCCTTCCTCGCCGTCGTCGGGATGGCCGGGCGGTTTCCGGGCGCGCGTGACCTCGGCGAGTTCTGGGACAACCTGATCAAGGGCGCGGAATCGGTCACTCGATTCCCCGGCGACCCGTCCACTCCCGAGTACGTCCCCGCGCTCGGAGTACTGGAGGACGCGGACGAGTTCGACGCGGCGTTCTTCGGCTACTCGCCGCGGGAGGCGCTGATCCTCGACCCGCAGCAGCGGCTGTTCCTGACCTGCGCCTGGGAGGCGCTGGAGGACGCCGGGTACGACCCCCGCTCCTGTGTCGGGCCGGTCGGCGTGTATGCGGGCAGTAGCCAGACCGGGTACCTGGATACGCTGAGGGCCCACCGCAACCGGCTCGGCCCGGTCAGCGAGTGGCAGCTGCGACTGGCGACCGGCATCGACTTTCTCACGTCGCGGGTCGCCCACCGGCTCGGTCTCGCCGGGCCGGCGGTGACGGTGCAGACCGCCTGCTCCACCTCTCTGGTCGCCGTACATCTCGCTGCGCAGGCACTGCTGTCCGGCGAGTGCGACCTGGCTCTGGCCGGCGGGGCCAGTGTCAACGTCCCGGTTCGCCTGCCCGAGTACTCCGAGGGCGGTGTCATCTCGCCCGACGGGCGCTGCCGGGCCTTCGACGCCCGGGCCCGTGGGACCGTGGCCGGCAACGGTGTCGGCATCGTGGTCCTCAAACGGCTCGCCGACGCAGTTCAGGACGGCGACCACATCCGTGCCGTCCTGCGCGGCACCGCGGTGAACAACGACGGCATGGACAAGGTGGGCTTCACCGCTCCGGGAGTGGCCGGCCAGGCCGAGGTCATCCGCGCGGCCCACCTGGTGGCCGAGGTCGAGCCGGACAGCATCGGCTACGTCGAGACGCACGGGACCGGGACGCCGCTGGGTGACCCGATCGAACTGGCCGCGCTGACCCAGGCCTTCCGGCGCGGCACCGACCGGCGCGGGTTCTGCCGGATCGGGTCGGTGAAGACCAACATCGGCCACACCGACGCGGCCGCCGGGGTGGCGGGCTTCATCAAGGCGGTGCTGGCCGTCCAGCACGGCCTGGTCCCGCCGAGCCTGCACTACACCTCGCCCAACCCCGAGATCCCCTTCGCGGACGGCCCGTTCGTGGTGAACACCGAACTGTACCGGTGGCGCCCCGACGGTCCCCGCCGGGCCGGGGTCAGCTCGTTCGGGATCGGAGGCACCAACGCGCACGCGATCCTGGAGGAGCCGCCCGCGCGACCTTGCCTGCCCGGCGCGCCTGCGAGCCATCTGCTGGTGCTGTCCGCCCGGACCGCCCCCGAGCTGGACCGCGCCGCCACCCGGCTTGCCGAGCACCTGCAGCGGCAGGCCGCCGGCGCCGCCGGCCCCGGCCGGGAACTGGCCGACACGGCCTGGACGCTGCAGACCGGCCGCCGCGCCTTCGTGCACCGCCGGTTCGCCGTGGCCGCCGACCACACCGAGGCGATCCAAGCACTGACCGGGGCCGGCACCCACGGCTACCCGCCCGTGGGCGGCGAGCGGCCGGTGGCGTTCGTCTTCCCCGGGCAGGGCGGACAGCACGTCGGCATGGGCCGCGAACTGTACGAGAACGACCCGGTCTTCCGTGCCGAGGTCGACGCGTGCTGTGCGCAGCTCGCGCCCACACTCGGCCTGGACCTGCGGGCGGTCTTGTACCCTGCCGGCGAGCAGCAGAGCGCGGCGGCCGAAGAGTTGCTGCGCGACATGGGCGTGGCCCAGCCGGCCGTCTTCGTGGTGGAGTACGCGCTCGCCCGGATGTGGGAGCAGCGAGGGGTACGGCCGGCGGCTGTCGCCGGGCACAGCCTCGGTGCCTTCGTCGCCGCCTGCGTGGCCGGGGTGTTCTGCCTGGCCGACGCCCTGCGGCTGGTCGCCGAGCGCGGCAGGTTGCTGCAGAGCCTGCCCGTCGGGGCGATGCTGGCCGTGCCGCTGGCCGAGCGCGACGCCACCGAACTTCTCGGCGACGGCCTGGAACTCGCGGCCGTCAACGGACCGAACCAGTGCGTTGTGTCCGGGCCGCGGGGGACGGTCGACGCGGTGTTCGCACGGCTGACGGAGGACGGTGTCGAGGCGCGCCGGCTGCACATCGCCGCCGCCGGACACAGCGCTCTGGTGGAGCCGATCCTCGACCGGTTCGCCTCCCTGGTCGCCGAACTCGACCTCAAGGCGCCTTCGATCCCCTGGGTCGGGGACACCACCGGGGAGTGGGTCCGCATGGACCGCGTTCCGGGCGTCGAGTTCTGGACCGCCCACATGCGCCGGGCGGTGCGCTTCGGCGACACCCTCGCCACCCTGTTCGCCGAGCCTGACCGGATCCTGCTCGAAGTCGGCCCCGGCCTCACCCTGACGACACTGGCCCGTCGGCACCCGGCCCGCACCGAGCGCCACCTGGCGCTGCCCAGCCTGCCGCACCCTGCCGGCGAGCAGTCCGCCCTGCGGACCTCGCTGGCCGCCGCCGGACAGCTGTGGGCGGCCGGCGTCGAGCTCGACTGGCCACGGCTGCACGAAGGTCACCGGCCGGGCCGGACTCCGCTGCCGACCTACCCGTTCAGCCCGCAGCAGTACTCACCGCTCCCTACCGACAACCCCGCACCGACCGTCACCGCCCAGCCCTCGCCGGCCGTCCAGGAGCCCGCACAGGACGGCGACACCGAAACGCAACTCGCCCAGATCTTCGGTCAACTGCTCGGACTGGAGCATGTAGCGGCGCAGGACGACTTCTTCGAACTGGGCGGCGACTCCCTGATCGCCGTTCAACTCGCCTCTGCCGTCCGCGCGGCCTTCGATGTGCGCATCACCGTCAAGCAGGTCTTCACCGCCCCCGCTCCGCGCCGACTGGCCCGGGTGGTCGACGCCGCCCGGCAGCCGGCCTGAACCGTCACGCGACACACCGACCCAAAGGACAGCCATGTTCGAGGACAACGACGACCGGACCTACGAGGTGGTCCGCAACACCGAGGACCAGTACTCCATCTGGCCGGCCGGCCGGGCGCTACCCGCCGGGTGGGAGCGAACGGGCGGACGGGGCAGCAAAGCGGACTGCCTCACCCTGATCGACGGCCTGTGGAGTGACCTTCGGCCGAGGAGCATACGTGAACGGCCGGCCGCCCGATGACGCGACCGGCCCCCTCGCCGGGACTGCGGCGCCACCAGGGCTTCCGACGGCTGTGGGCCGCCCAGACGGTCAGCGTGCTCGGCGCCCAGATCTCCGAACTCGCGCTGCCCCTCGCGGCCGTGACGGTGCTGAAAGCCACCCCGTTCCAGGTGGGACTGCTGGCCGCCGTGCAGTACCTGCCGTTCCTGCTGGTCGGCCTGCCGGCCGGGGCATGGGTGGACCGGACGCGCCGACGGCCCGTCATGATCGCAGCAGACCTGGTCCGCTGCGCGGTCCTGCTGACCGTGCCGGCGGCCGCGCTCTGCGGGGTTCTGAATCTGTGGCTGCTGTATCCGGTCGCCTTCGCGGTCGGGGTCATGACGGTCTTCTTCGACCTGGCAGCACAGTCGTTCCTGCCGACCCTGGTCGGCGAAGAGCAGCTCGTCGAGGCCAACACCAAACTGCAGCTGTCCCAGACCTCCGGCGAGCTGGCCGGCCCCAGCGCCGGCGGATTCCTGGTCCAGCTGCTGACCGCGCCACTCGCCGTGCTCGCCGACGCGCTCAGTTACGCCGGGTCGGCGGCCCTGCTCCTGTTGGTCCGGGTGGAGGAGCGCCCGATCCGCGATGCGGTCCGGCCGGGACTGGTCGCGGAGGTCAAGGACGGCCTCGGGTACGTATTCCGGCATCGGCTGCTGCGCCCGATCGCGTTGAGTGCGGGGATCACCAACCTCTTCGGCCTGTTCGGAATGGTCCAGGCGATCCTGGTGCTCTACGCGGTCCGTGACCTGCGGCTCTCACCGGCCGGGCTGGGCACCACGCTCGCGATCGCGAACGCAGGCGTGCTGCTCGGCTCGCTCGCCAACGACCGGGTGGTGCGGCGCCTCGGCGTCGGGCCGTCGCTCACCTGGGCCACCTTCGGGCTGGGCGGCACCATCCTGCTGCTGCCGCTGGCCACCCCTGGCACCGCGATGCCCGTCCTGGCGGTCGCGATGGCCCTGGCCGGGCTGTGCGCCTCCGTCTTCAACATCAACCAGATCAGCTTGCGGCAATCCGTCACCCCCGCCCCGATGCGCGGGCGCATGACGGCGACGCTGCGGTTCGTGGTCTGGGGCGTCATCCCCGTCGGGACGTTCCTCGGAGGCGCGCTGGTCGGCCCGCTCGGACTGCGCGGCGTCCTCTGGCTCGCCGGTGCGGGCAGCGTCCTCGCCGGGCTGCCGCTGCTGTTCTCCGCCGTGCACTCACTGCGGGCCATGCCCGACGCCGCACCGACCGCCCAACCGATGAGCCAGGAGACCCTTCATGCCTGACGTTGCGGGGCACACCGTCCCACGCTGGCTGGTCAACCGCCGCAAGCGCCCCGACGCCGCGATTCGGCTGTACTGCTTCGCCCACAGCGGCGGCACGGCCGCCGAGTACGTCCGCTGGGGCGACGATGTGCCCGGCATCGAGGTGTGGGGCGTGCAACTGCCCGGCCGCGGCTCGCGGCTCGACGATCCGCAGTACACCCGGGTCGGCCCGCTGGTTCACGATCTGGTGGAACAGGCCTCATTCCGCGCACCGTTCGCCTTCTTCGGACACAGCCTCGGCGCCCTGCTGGCCTACGAGACCGCGCGCGCCCTGCGCGAGCACGGCCTGCCCGGCCCCGAACGCCTGTTGCTGTCCGCCTGCCCGGCCCCGCACCGGCCCCGCGGACTGCCGCCGATCCACCACCTCGGCGATCGGGAGCTGTTCAGCGCCGTCCAGGGACAGTACGGCTCACTCCCCGACGAGGTGGCCGAGGACCCGGACCTACTCGCGATCATGATGGCCTCGCACCGCTGCGACTTCGAACTGGTCGACAGCTACCGCCACACCCCCGGCGAGCCCCTTGACCTGCCGCTGCACGTCTTCGGCGGCACCGAGGACCGGCTCTCTGCCGAGGAACTCACCCAATGGCAGGGCCACGGCCGCGGACCGTTCGCCCTGAACCTGCTGCCAGGCGGCCACTTCTACCTCCGTGAGCACCGCGCCGCCCTGCTCGCACTGATCCAGGCCGCACTCACCGACCGCCGGCACGCCGGGTCGCCTGTCGACTCGCTCTCCCCCAACCTGTGAAGGCAGACATGACTCACGACACCATCACCCCGGCCGGCTTCCTCGCCGAGCTCCACCTGGGGCACGTGCGCTGGGACCTGATCAGCCCCTTCCCCGCCCCGCCCGACGAGGACCACGCCCGCGGCGACGCCGCCGTCGCCGGGCTGATGCGCTTCCTCCAAGAGACCGTCGACCCGACCGAGGTGGACCGCACCGCGAAGCTGCCCGACGGCTTCCACGAAGCCTGCGCCGCCCGCGGCTACTTCAAGCTTCAGGACCCGCTCGAGCGCGGCGGTCTGGGCCTGTCCGCCCACAACGCCTTCCGGATGATCCAGGCCGCCGCCAGTTGGTCGGTGACCGCCTGCTACGCCATGTCCGTCCACCTCGGACTGGGCGCCGGCGCCTACCTGCCGATCCTGACCGACGGCGAGCTGAAGTCCGAACTCGAACGGCTGCTCGCAGCGGGCGCGATCTCCGGCGACGCCGACACCGAGCCCACCGGTGCGATCAACCGGACCCGGTCCACCACCGCGGTGCCAACCGAGGACGGCACCGGATTCCGGATCAGCGGCGAGAAGGTGTTCATCCAGAACGGCCCGATCGCGGGCCTGCTGAGGGTCTCGGCCACCGTGCACGACAAGAACCGGGAGTACATCCGGCTGTTCTTCGTCGACACCACCGACCCCGGCTTCACGGTCAGGTCCTGGCACGAGTACCTGGGTCTCAAGGGTCTGCCCAACGCAGCCCTCACCTTCGACCGGGTCTTCGTCCCGCACAGCCGGGTCTTCACCCTCGACGGCCTGACCGCCGAGGACGAGTGGCGTCTGGCCCCCGAACTGCACACCATCAGCGTCCGAGGCCGGATGTACCCCATCTCGGCGCCCGCCCTGGCGATCGGCCGGCTCTGCCTGCACTGGTCCCGGGAGTTCGTCCGGCGGCGTTCGGTCGGCGGGCTCGGGCTGGAGCAGTACGACGAGATCCAGCGCATCATCGCTGCCAACCTCGCCGAAACCTTCGCCATGGAGAGCGTGGTGGAGTGGTGCCTGCTGGCCGAGGAACGCCACCCGGGGATCGACCTGGACCCGGAGCAGACGGTGGCCAAGAACATCAACTCGACGACCAGCTGGCGCATCGTCGACCGCACCCTGTCCCTGCTGGCCGCCGAGGGCTTCGAGACGGCAACGAGCAAGGCCCGGCGCGGCGCTCAGCCGCTGCCGGTGGAGCGGTTCTTCCGCGACGCACGTGCCCTGCGAGTGGCCGGCGGGGTGGACTTCCTCGTGGACCACTGGGCCGCCCGGCACCTGCTCTCGCGCCACTACCCAAAGCCGCAGGCCATCGCCGAGGCCGCGACCGACCTCACCGCAGCGGACGCCCACCTGTCCCCGCGCAACCGGGACCACCTTCGCTTCGTGGCCGAACAAGCCGTGCAGTTCGCCCGCCTCAGCCGCGACCTGGTGGACCGACACCCCGACCCCGACGAGCTGTTCGCCAAGGAGCGCCTGCTGATCCTGCTCAACCAGCTCTCCGCCGAGCTGTTCAGCATGTCCGCAGTGCTGGCCAATGCCGCCCGACTGCACTGCGAGGGCACCGGACCTGCCCAGGACCTCGCCGACGTGTTCTGCGCCGAAGCACGCCACCGTATGGCGGACGCCCAGCGGCGCCTGGCCGACACCGACGGACCGGACCACGCCGGCACCTGCGCGCAGTGGCTTCACGGCGACGGCCTGGAGTTCCTGCTCCGCGACACCGTCACCGCCACCCCACCCGCCCGCTGAGCCGGTGGTATCCGAGGCCGCCCCGGCCACCAGCCCCGCACACCGAACGACCACCGACCCGGAAAGGGCCGCAGCGATGTTCAACCTCTCCCGTTCCCAGGAGATCGTCTGGCTGCACGAGGAACTCTTCCCCGAGAGCCGCGCCTACAACTTCACCGCCTCCCTCGACCTGCGCGGCCCGCTGGACGAGCCGGCCCTGCGGCAGAGCCTGGCGACCGTGCTCGCCCGCCACGACGCGTTCCGCCTCGAACTCGATCCCGAGGACTTTCCACCGAAGCAGCGGGTGAACGACACCTGCGCACCGCGCTACCGCACCGTGGACCTGACCGGTCGCGAGGACCACGAGGCAGCCTTCGAGGACCTGTGGCGCGAGCAGCACGACGAGCCCTTCGACACCGCCGAGGCGCCCATGGTGCGGTGGACCCTGATCAGGCTCGCCGAGGAGCACCACCGGCTGCTTCACACCGAGCACCACCTGGTGCACGACGGCTGGTCCTTCGGCCTGGTCCTGCGCGACCTGTTCACCACCTACCGGGCGCTGGCCCAGGGCATCCCGGCCGACCTGCCCGCGCCCCGCTCCTACCTCGAACACGTCCGCCAGTCGGTGGCCGCCGAGGAACAACCGGGCCACCACGACGACGCCGTGGCGTACTGGCGGGGCGCCCTGGACGGCGCCCCCTTCGACCTGCCGCTGCCCGGCCTGGACCCGGGACGGGTCCGCGACATCCCGCACGGCGACCAACTGCGCCAGCTGCTGGAGCCCGAGCTGGCCGAGCGCCTACGGACAGCCGCCCGCCGCCACGGGCACACCCCGTTCTCTGTTCTGCTCACCCTCTTCGCGGAGCTACTACGCCGACAGAGCGGCCGGTCCGACCTGGTGATCGGCAGCGCGGTGGGCAACCGCCCGCCCGGCTTCCAGGAGAGCGTCGGGATGTTCGTCAACACCATCCCACTGCGCATCCGCCTCCAGCCCGACGGCAGTGCGCTGAACGCGGTCGACGAGGTCACCGAGGTCCTGATCCGCTCGCTGCCGCACCAGGGCGTCCCCGTCCAGGCCCTGACCCACGAACTCGGAGAACACTCCGGCACCGGCCTGGACAACCCACTCTTCCACGTCATGTTCAGCGCGCACGACGCGCCGATCCCGCACGTCGAGGGGCTGAACCTCGAGGTGTCCATCCACGAGGCATTCAACACCGGCACCTCCCGTTTCGCCCTCGACGTGGTACTGATCCCCGACTCCCGCCGGACCGTCAACGCCCGCTCGGGCCCCGGCGGCATGCTGCTGATCTGGGACTTCGCCACCGACCTGTACGACAGCGCCCGGATCGCCGAACTGCAGCGGCAGTTCACCGCACTGCTGGAGGCCTACCTCGCCGACACCGCGACCGGCCTCGCAGCACTCACCGCAGCAGCCAACGGCTGACCCCACCCCCCGAACCATGCCCCGAGGAGACGAGATGACCTCCGTGACCTCCCGCGAACCGACCGGCCACCAGCTGCCCAGCATCGCCTGGGGAGGTGAGCCCGCGCCCGCTCCCGCACCGGGGGCGGGACCACTCGAGTGGTTCGACAGCTGGCTGGCCAAGCAGCCCGACGCCCCGGCAGTCGTGGACAACACCATCACCTGGAACTACCGCGAGCTCGACCGAGCCTCCGCCCGGATCATGCAGGCCCTCGGCGGCCGAGTCACCCGCGGCGAGTTGGTGGGAGTCTGCCTGGAACGCTCCGCGCTGCTGGTGGCCGCGGCGGTCGCGTTGGCCAGGATCGGCGCGGTCTACCTCTCCCTCGGCGCGCAGCCGGGGGCCGCGCGGGTGGAATCGATCACCGAGGACGCCGGCATCAGCTGCCTCCTCACCGACGGCACGTCAACCCCGCCACCCGGCTGGACCGTTGCGCCGGCCGACGCGGTGGACGGGCTCGTGGTCGCTCAGCGCGCCGGACGGGCGAACGGTGCGCCCAGCGACGCCTTCTGCGCCGTCACCACCTCGGGCAGTACCGGCAAACCCAAAATCGCACTGCTGTCACAGGGGGCGATAGCCAACCTGGTCCGCTGGACCTGCGACCGGCTCGAGATCGGCCCCGAGTCCCGGGTGGGTCTCTTCGTCGGCACCACCTTCGACGCGCACCTCAAGGAGTTGTGGGAGGCACTGTCGTCGGGCGCCACCTTGCACGTCGCGCCCGAGGACGCCCGCGGCTCGACGGCCGAACTGTTCCAGTGGTGGCAGGAGTCGGGCCTCACCCACTGCCTGCTGCCGACCCCGCTCGCCGAACTCGCCTTCACCCAGCCCTGGCCCGTCGACCTGGCCATGCGCCACATCCTGGTGGGCGGCGACCGGATGCGGGTGCGGCCGCCCGCGCAGTGCGCGGCGGTCGTGCACAACGTGTACGGTCCCGCCGAGGCCACCGTGCTCACCACCACCCACCGCCTGCGGCCCCGAAGCGACGACCCGACCGCCATCGTGCCGATCGGACAGCCGCTGACCGGCTACACCGTCTTCATCACCGACGAGGACGGCCGGATCCTGCCCAGAGGACGTGCCGGAGAGATCCGGATCGGCGGTACGGGCCTGGCGCTCGGCTACGTGGACCCGCAGCGGACCGCCGAACGCTTCGTACCGGCCCCCGCAGGTCAACCATACGTGGACCGCGTCTACCGGACCGGCGACAAGGCGCTGATGCGCGCCGACGGACCGCTGGAATTCCTCGGCCGCATGGACGACCAGGTGAAGATCAGCGGCGCGCGGATCGAACCGGCCGAGGTCGAGGCCGCCCTGGAGACCCACCACTCGGTCCGGCACGCCGTCGTGGTCCCGTACCAGGGCACCGGCGGCGGTCTACGGCTGGCCGCCTTCCTCCTGCTCGCCGAAGGGGCGCAGGCCGACGAAGACGCTGTGCTGGCCGCCGCCCGCGCCCGGGTACTGAAGCAAGCGGTGCCCGCCAGGGTCCGCTTCGTCGACTCCTTCCCGCTGAACGCCAACGGCAAAGTCGACCGCGCACTGCTCACCCGGCAGGCCGCCGCCGCGGCGTCCACCGCACCCGGGGCGGCGCCGACCCGGGAGACCCCGCAGGCAGAAGACACCGAAGCGTTCCTCCTCGTGGCCTGCCGCCGGCTGCTCGACCAGCCCGACCTCACGCCCGCCGACAACTTCGCCGAATCGGGCGGGACTTCGCTGGCCGTCGCGCGCTTGATCGCGCTGATCGAAAGCACCTACCCGATCCGGGTCAAGGCCGCAGAGGTCATGCGCCAGCCCGACCTGGCAGCCCTGGCTGCCCTGGTCGACACCCGCCGCGCGGCGTCGGCGCGCAGCTGAACACTCCCGCCACCACCGCCCACCCGCCCTCCTGAGAGGACTTTCCGTGGACCGCCCCACCCTGACCAAGCAGTATCTGGCCGAACTGAGCGAAAGCACAGCCACCGCAGCCGAACTGCTCGGTCGTGCGCAGCACGACACCCTGCTCACCATCGACTACGAGAACCGCTTTCTGCCCCGCCCGCTCTTCCTCGGCCACGAAGAGCAGGAGCAGCTGATGGAAGATCTGGAAACGCTCCACACCGCGCTGTTCAGCCTGCCCGACAGGCTCTTCGACGGCGATCTCGGCGCGTTCGCCCGGGCCGTCGGCATGACCGAGACCCAGATCGAGGTGATCCTGCGCAGCCGGGGCGCCGGCGCGACCCGCATGGCCCGTACGGATCTGTGCGTCGACGAAAGCGGATTCAAGGTCGTGGAAGTCAACATGACCAGCTCGCTCGGCGGCATGGGCAACGGCGTGATGGCCCAGGCCCTGCTGGAACACCCGCTCCTCGCCGACTTCGCCGCCCGGCACGGCCTTGGCGTCGCCGACACCGCCAGGGAACTGCTGCACACCATGTACGCCGCCACCGGGTTCGACCCACAATCCCGGCCGGTCATCGCGGTCGCCGACTGGCCGAGCAGCTACCTGAGCGGCTGGGCCGCCTTCCTGAAGGAGTTCTGCGCCCATCTTCAGGCGCTGGGCGCAGACGCACACCCCTGCCACATCGGCCAGCTCGACTACCGCGACGGCCGGGTCTGGCTCGGCGACCGGGCCGTCGACATCATCCACCGGATCTTCCTCGCCGAAGACCTGCTCGAATCCCCCGAAGCCCCAGCGCTGATGGACCAGGTCGTCCGCGCCGCCGCGGCCGACCAGGTGAAGCTGTTCGTCCCGCTGGACGCAGAGCTCTACGCCAGCAAGACCACACTGGCGATGCTCTCGGACGAAAACAACCGGCACCTGTTCAGCACCGAGGAGCTGGCGGCGTTCGACCGCATCCTGCCATGGACCCGAACCGTCCGGCCCGGCACAGTGACGCTGGAGAGCGGACAGATGGTGGAACTACTCGACTACGCCCGGGCCAACCGACACGACCTCGTACTCAAACCGACGGTCCTGCACGGTGGCAGCGGTGTGCTCCTCGGCGGGGACGTCACCGAGAAGAGCTGGGCCGCGCACCTCGACGCCGCGCTCGGCAAGCCCTACATACTTCAGCGCCGGATCCGCCCGGTCACCGAACTGTTCCCGGACGAAAACGGCCGGTTGCAGCCATGGCTGACGGTCTGGGGCGTGTTCACCATGGCGCGCGGCTTCGCCGGCATCATGGCCCGCGGCACCCGCCTGGAAGCCAATGTCGGCGTGGTCAACATCACCAACGGAGCACACGGCGGCACCGGACTGTACGAGCTGCCACCCCGCAAGCGGACCGACGAGTAACCGACTCTGGTGACGAAGTCGCCGAGGTGCGCAACACCGTTCGAAAGGAACGGATGCCGGTTCAGCGGTGCTCGGGGTTCTCGAAGCCGAAGCGGCAGCCGGCGTCCCATTCGGAGCGCTGGTTGCCGTGGGCCAGTCCGCGGCGGACCACTGCGGGGGCTCTGGACGTCCAGGCGACACAGCAGAGCGCACGGTGCCGGAACCGGCCGATGGCAGATCCTCATTCACCGGTACCGGCTCCCTCACTGCCGACGACGAACGGCGCCGGTTCCACCGAACTCACGCAGCGGGTGTCGGGATGCTCGGGGTCGTCGAAGAAGGAGGTGATCACCTTCGCCCCGCACGGGGTGTCGTACGTCCCGTGGGCGACACCGGCCAGCGTCACCACCGTGGAGCGGGAGAGCGTCCGGGCCACGTAGCGCCCCCACTGCGCCCCGGTCTGCGCGTCGAAACTCCCGGAGATGGCAAGCGTGGGGATGCTGCTCCGAGTGACCTCGCGCACGGCGTCGGGTGCCTTCGGGACGTTCCAGGCCCGACATGCCTGGCGCAGGAACGGCAGCTGGGGTGCCTGGGCCAGGACCGAGCGGGGGAGCTCGGCAAAGGCCTCCTGACCCTTGGCGAGCTGCTCCTCGGGGGTCTCGAACGGAACCCACTCGCTGCACCACACGCTCAGCGACAACCCGTGAGCGAACATCCCCTGAGAGCCGGGAAGCCAGGCGGCCGCCCACTGCTCCGCGATGCGCTCGGGGTGGCCGTGGGCCAGCTCGTCCACGCCCACCGCGAAGGTCTCGGGAGCGTGACTGGCACGCACCAGCCAGTTCAGCAGCGCCCCGCCGTCGAGGACCACCTCCACCCGTCCGACCTGCGGCACCGTCACGTGCGTGGTGACCGGATCAGCCTCCAGCTGACGCACCATGCGCAGTAAAGCGGCACCGATGTCCGGGTAACGCTGCCGGCAGGAGAGCTGCGCCGCGCAAGCGCTCACGATGTTGTCGACCGACTCCCTCAGGCTGCTCCACGTCCACCCAGGCGTCGCCACGGACGGCGGTACGACGCCGTCGACCGTCACGGAGCGGATGCCGTCGGGGAACATGCGCATGTAGGTCAGCGCCAGTTGCGTCCCGTAGGAATGCGAGAGGACGTTCCACTCCCGGATTCCCAGGACCCTGCGCAGATCCGCCACGTCGGCAGCGTTCTCGCTGGTGTTGTAGGCAGCCAGATCGATCCCCTGGGCCGTCAGGCGGTCACGGCACCGGGCCGCCGCCTGGGCGTACCGGTCTCCGGTGGAGGGCGCGCCGTAGAGGAGGTGGACGCGCTCCCCGTAGAACCGGTCGATCTCCGGACACGTCAGCGGCCGCTCGGACGAGTACGTCCCGCGCTGGGACAAGACGATCAGATCACGGTCGCGGTTCAGCCCCGCCTCGGTCAGTCCCGAGATGTCTCCCAGGGCGTCCGCGCCGGGCCCGCCGGCGAAGAACACGATCGGATCGGGGTGCGGCGTCGGGGATGACGAGCGGACGAGCGCAACGGCCAGGCGAAGGGTGCGCGGTGACGGGTGGACCCGGTTCTCCGGAACGACGAGGAAGCCGCAGCGGGTGTCCTTCAGCTCTCCGTAAGTGGTCGGGCATGGAGCGGACACGAACCGCGACGACGGCTGCGTCCGCGCCATCGGGGGCTGAGGCAGAGTGAGCACGGTGCCCGGGAAGATCCAGTGGCCCCGGTCGCTGGAGGGGTATCCGTGCCGCAGGGCCTCGTGCTCGATGGTCTGCCGGTTGAGGTCGTAGAGGCTGTCCCATCGCATGGCGTCGCCGAGGGCCTGCTGGGCTATGTCCCACAACGTGTTACCGGAGGCGACGGTGTGCATGCCGGCCATCGCGTCTGCGGGCCCGGACTCATCGGCTGGCCGTCCCGGCGACAGGCCGGACTGCGGACGGCTCACGAGCGGGGAGGTACCCTCCCTCGCTGCCCCCTTCTGGCGGGTGGCGGCCAGGCCGGACGCGCCGTGGGCCGGAGCCGCGCTCAGCACCGTCAAACCGGCCAGGAACATGGCGGCTGCGGCAGCTGTGCCGCGATTGCGTATCGGCATGTCGTCCTTCCGAGGCGGTGCCGGCGGCTACGCGTCGGCTCCGCTCGACTCGTCACACATGGGGGGTTGTTGAACGCCATACTGCAAAGTCGATTCGTGCCCCGCACCGCAGCAGGGACCAATCGGGTCGTGCACGCGCCCGCCGAGTGCGCAGCCGGTGAGCGGCCGTTCCGTGCCGTGGAGAGCCGTGGGTCGAAAGGCACCGATGCCCGCTTCGAAAGGCCCGGATCGGGACGGGACCAGGGTGTGCTGCGGGGTGAACCGTCGGCTGGTGGAGCCGACGGAGAGCCGTGGATGGTGGGCAAACTGGGTGGGCTCAGGCGGTGTCGTCTCTCATCACCAGTACGGCTCACCCCGGCGGCCCCGCCGGCCTGTGGTGCGGTCGCCGGCGTTTGGCCTGGAGTGGCTGGGGGCGCCCGACGGGGTGATGATGGGCAGATCGTCCGGCGCTTGGTCTTGGTGGCCCCGCCGTCAGACGCGGGAGGCGGCCACCGGCGGCCCCGCGCCGGTGCCGCGGCGCGAGGGGTTCTGCGCGTCCCCCGCCGGCGGGCGGACCGAGGAGGCACTGTGAACGACTACCCCCCGATCGGGGACCACGGCATCGTCGGCGACCTGCAGACGGCGGCGCTGATCGCCGCCGACGGCACGGTCGACTGGTGGTGCACCCCCCGGTTCGACTCCCCCAGCGTGTTCGCCTCGCTGCTCGACAGCGACCGCGGCGGCTACTGCCGGCTTCACGCCGACGTCAGCGAGGAGGCGACCGTCCGCCAGTTGTACCTGCCGGACACCGCCGTCCTGATCACGCGTTTCATGGCGCCGGGCGGCGTCGGCGAGGTACTCGACTTCATGCCGCCCGACCCGTCGCCGACGCCGTCGGCCACACACCGGCTGGTCCGGGTGGCGCGGGTGGTGCGCGGCAGCATGCCGTTCGAGCTGCTGTGCCGGCCTCGCTTCGACTACGGCCGCGCGCCCCACGACCTGACTCGCCTGGACGACGGGTCGATGCTCTTCCGCGGCCCGGGTACGGACCTGCAGCTGCAGACCACCGCGCAGATCGAGCTGCACCCGGACGGCACGGACGTCTCCGCGCGCTTCACGCTGCACGCCGGTGAGCGTGCCGCCGTGGTGCTGACCAGCGAGACGGGCGAGCCCGGCGAGCTGAGCGGCCGACCCGGCGGCGCGATCCCCACCGCCGAGGCGGTACTCGCCGAGTTCGAGGCGTGCACCGGGTTCTGGACGGACTGGCTGCGATCGTCGCGCTACCGCGGCCGCTGGCACGAGATGGTGACCCGCTCCGCCATCACCCTCAAGCTGCTGACCTACGCCCCGACCGGCGCCCCGATCGCCGCCGCCACCATGGGCCTGCCGGAGCAGATCGGCGGTGAACGGAACTGGGACTACCGCTACACCTGGGTGCGCGACGCCTCGCTGTCGGTGCGCGCCATGATCGACCTGGGCTTCACCGCGGAGGCGAACGCCTTCCGCCGGTGGCTGCGCGAGCGCCTGGACGCCAGCGGCACGGCCTCCGGCGAGCCGCTGCAGATCATGTACCGGGTCGACGGCGAACCGCACCTCACCGAGGAGGTACTGGACCACCTGGAGGGCTACCGCCGCTCCGCGCCGGTGCGGGCCGGCAACGCCGCCGCCGACCAGATCCAACTCGACATCTACGGCGAGGCCGCCTACGCCCTCGCGCAGGCCGAGGACATCGGCGGCATCCGCGGCTGGCAGGCCTTCACGCGGCTCATCGACTGGCTGGTCGACCACTGGGACCGCCCCGACGAGGGCATCTGGGAGACCCGCGGCGGCCGCCAGAACTTCACCTACAGCCGGCTGATGACCTGGGTCGCCTTCGACCGGGCGATCCGGCTCGCCACCGCCCACTCCCGCCCCGGCGACGTGGCCCGCTGGCAGGCCGCCCGCGACACGGTGTTCCGACAGATCGTCGACTCCGGCTGGAGCGAGAAGCGACGCGCCTTCGTCCAGCACTACGACACCGAGGTCCTCGACGCGTCCCTGCTCCTGATGCCGAAGGTCGGCTTCCTCACCCCCACCGACCCGGACTGGCTGACCACGCTCGACGCCATGGACGGCGAACTCGTCAGTGACAGCCTGGTCTACCGCTACGACCCCGCCGCCTCCCCGGACGGCCTGCGCGGCTCCGAGGGCACCTTCAACCTCTGCAGCTTCCTGTACGTGGAGGCACTCGCCCGGGCCGGACGCCTCCACCAGGCCCGCTACGCCTTCGACAAGATGCTCACCTACGCCAACCACGTCGGCTTGTTCGCCGAGGAGATCGGCCCCTCTGGCGAGCAGCTGGGCAACTTTCCGCAGGCGTTCACCCATCTGGCCCTGATCGACGCGGCGATCGCCCTGGACGAGGAACTCGACCGGGCCGAGCGCCGGCCCCGCTGACCGCACACGCCGCCGGCCGGCACGTCCCCGGGGCGGTCGGCGGCGTCCGGCCGGCGCACGGCGCTACAGCGGTGCGGCCCGGTCTGCCCCGGCGGCGGCGGGTGGGCTGACTCGCGGCAGCAGGGCGGCGGCGGCCAGGCCGCCCAGGCCGATGACCGCGAGCGCGGCCATCGCCGCCGCGTACGCGCCCTTGGTCAGCCCCGACACCAGGATCGTGCCGGCGATGGCCGTGCCGAGCGAGGACCCGAGGTTGGAGATGCTGCGCGACAGGCCGGAGATCTCGCCCTGCTGCGACTCGGGGAAGCAGGACTGGACGACGTTCACCGACGGGGTGAGCATCACCCCCACGCCCAGGCCGATCAGCAGCAGTCCGGGCGCGAACGCCCACGCGCCGGGCGTCCAGGCCACCAGGGCCAGCAGCACGGCGATGCCGGCAATCGTCACGACGAACCCGGCCATGATCAGAGTGCGCTGCGGTCGGCGCCGCGCCAGCTTCTCGGCGGCCAGCGAGGTGGCGAGAATGCCGAGAGTGGCGGCGGTGAAGATGACGCCGGTCTGGATCGCGTCGTAGCCGCGCACGACCTGCAGGTAGGCGGCGACGGTGAACGAGACGCCCATCAGCATCAGCCACTGCGTGTTCTGCGTGACCAGACCCAGGTTGGAGGTGCGGTTACGGAACAGCGCCGTCGACAGCAGCGGCTCCCGGCCGGCCCGCTCCCGGCCGCGCACCCAGACGAAGAAACCGACCAGCACCAGCGCACCGGCCGCCAGCAGGCCCAGCGCCAGCCAGCCGTTCTTGTCGACCGCCAGGATGCCGGTCACCAGCAGCACCAGACCCGCCGCCGACAGCACCGCCCCCACGGTGTCGAAGGGCCGGGCGGGGTCCGGCGGCAGCGGATCGACGAGGTGGCGGCTGAGCACCACGATCACCACGATCACCAGCGCCTGGAACACGAACGCGGCCCGCCAACTGATCGCACTGGTGATCAAACCGCCGATCAACGGGCCCGCGGCCGCCCCGATACCGCCCATCGCCATGATCGCGCCGAACGCACGCGCCCGGGACGCCGTGTCGGTGAACAGCAGCGTCGTCAGGATGTAGACCGGCGGGATCAGCAACGCCGTGCCCACACCCTCCAGGATCGAATTCCCGAGGATCAGCAACCCCAGCCCCGGCGCCACCGCACTCAGCACCGCCCCCACCCCGTAGACCACCAGCCCCGCCAGCAGGCACCGCTTGCGCCCCCACTTGTCGGTCAGCTTCCCGCCCGGAATCATCAGCGCGGCCATCACCAGCAGAAAGATCGTGATCGCCGTCTGGACACCCTGCACCGTGGTGTCCAGGTCCTCACTGATGTCGTTGATCATCACGTTCATGTTCGAGCCGGCGAAGCTGCAGATGAACTGCGCCAACGCCAACGGGGCCAGCACCCGCCGCGCCCCCGCTGCTGCCGTCCCCGCCATAGCGCCACCTTCCCATCCACCGAATCCACTGGTCCGCGGAACTACTCGACCTCGCCCGCACGCGGCCGACGCCGACGGAACGCAACCGCCACCCCGACCGTCGCACAGCCCGTCGCCACAGGGCCTGAGGCGCGCAGCAGCGGCTTGTCGGCGGGGCCAGGAGCCGGTGGCGCACCAGCCGCGGCGGACCGCGCGCCGGATCGGCCGCCTCAGTGCCCGAGGGCGGCCTTCGCGGTGACGATGACCAGTCCCAGGACCAGGTTGACGACGCACTCCACCATCACCTGGCGGGCGGAGGCACCCGCTCGGTGCGCGCCCAGGCACGCCCAGACCACCTGCTGCGTCACGGCCACACCGAGCGCGAACCAGGCGGTTCCCGCCAGGTCGAGACCGAGCAGCGGGCTGACGGCCACCGCCAGCGCGGGCAGAGCGGCCGCCTCGACGATGGACCACTCCTGGCGGGCGACGCGGCGGATCCGCGGCCTGCTCCAGGGCTGTCCCGGCAGCCGTTCGCCGGCGACGCGCGCGTAGACGTGCGCCGCCCAGAACACGATGCCGGTGATGATCAGCAGCAGTCCGAGCTGGAGCCGCGGATAGCCGCCGACGCTGCCGGCCGTGGCGATCACGGACGCGGCGAGCAGAGACCCGTAGACGGCGCCGGCGAAGTCGGTGCGTGGCGCTCCTGACGTGCCGTCACCACCCGGAGGACCGGCCGGGGAGCTGGTGCGACTCACCGTCACAACGTACGAGCGGGGCTCGCGGGACGCCAGCCGAGGCTCCGGCACTGCTGCCGTTCGGCCGACACGGCTCAGGGCTGCTTCGACTTCCTGGCCGAGCGCAGCCGGGAGATCCCCCGAGCACACCGGTACTCGTGTCGGTGACCGAGGAGAAGATGTGCCTGACCGTATCGGCCCCACTGCCCGTCAGGCCGTAGCGGTCGATGATGCGCTGAGCCACGTCACTGCCCCCGAAGTGGGCCGGCACGGAGCCGTAGACGATCGCGAGCGGGATCATCGCCGTCAGCATGCTGGAGGCCGGCGCCATCGACCGGTCGAAGCCCGCTATCCGCTGGAAGCGGTTGACCACGCGGAGCGCGAATGCCGGACGCAGCCAGAACGTGAGTGTCCTGACCAGGCGCTCTCGGTTGATCTGCTATTCCCCCGTGTCCTGGCCCGCGGCCGCCTCGTGCTGCTCGGTCACCCGGCCGCTCGCGGCCAGCAGCGCGAGCACGGCGAGCACGGCGAGCAGGATGAGCACCAGGAGCAGCACGGTCAGCACCGTCGGATAGCTCCACAGCGCGAGCACCAGGGCGAGCACCAGCAGGACGCCCAGGGCGACCCACCGCCGGTAGGACTCGGTCCAGGTCCCGACCCGCCCGGTGTGCACACCGTGCCTGTCGCCCCAGCGGGCGGCGGAGTCCGCGGTCCGGTCGGCGGCGCCGCGTACCGCGCGCGGCAGGCGCCCGCCGCCGCCCAGGTAGGCGCCGAGCGCCACCACCAGGCCCAGGGTCAGCACCGTGCGGGTGCTGATCCGCAGGAAGCGCAGCAGTGTGTCGAAGATGGCCGCCGCCGCTGCCGGGGACTGCACCTGGGCGGGCAGGTGGTCGAGGTAGTAGTGGCGGGCGACGACCAGCCCGATGGCGAGCACCAGGCAGGCTGCGGCCGCGCCCAGCCCGGTCGTGACCAGCGCGCGGCGGCGCCGGCGGGCGAGCAGCACCCCGATCGCGCCGAGCACCACCGTGAAGATCGGCACCCAGTTCCCGAGGACGTCGAGGAGGTGGGCCGCGCCCTGGATCTTGGCGAGCTTGTCGGACTGGAAGAGCACCAGCTGCTTGTTGACCTGGGGGATCTTGTCGGCCGGGGTGAGGCCGGCACTCACCAGATCCTGCTTGACGGTGTCCACGGCGGTGCCGACGTCGAGGGTGACGGTGCCATTGCTGACCTCCACCGCACCCCGGCCGTGGCCGGTGAGCGCACGGACCACGGCGGTGTGGGCGGCGCGGTTGGCGGTGGTCCAGGTTTTCTCGAAGGTGTCGCTCTGCACGAACCGGGTCGCCGCCTTGCTGACCACGTCGTTGACAGCCTCGTCCAGCTTCGGGCCGAGCGCCTTGACGCCGGCCGCCGCCTTGGGCGGCAGCCCCACGGACTGCAGCCAGGCGGCCGTCTCCGAGGCGACCTCGCTGCCGTCCACCCGCACGTCGACGGCCTGGGTGATGCGGTTGGCCGCGGCGGCCTCGATCGCGGGATTGGTCGCCAGCGGCGCGACCGTCGACACGTACCGGTCGGTGTCCAGCACGATGTCGTGCACCCAGACGGTGAGCAGGGACACCGGCACCAGGATGCAGGTGAGTGTGATGACCACGGCCGACACCGCGCTCATCGCGATCCGGCCGGCTCGCGAGCCGTGGCTCCGCGCGGCCGGTGTCGAGGCGGGCGCGGGTGTTCCTTCGGACGGCTCGGGCATGCTCATGGCGCTCCAAGGGATGACGTGCGGCAGGACAGCGCTCGCCTCCATTGACACCCAGGGCGACCGGATCCGCACACGGGGTTGCATCCGATCGGCGGACCGCGCCAGTCCCTGATGCCTGCCGCGGCGTGCCGGAGCGGCCGGTGGCGCGCATCCTGGCACTGCGGGCGGCCGCTGGAGCAGGCGCCCGGCAGGCACCTGGGCGAATCGGAGGGAGCGGCAGTGGCATCGACCGATTTCCACGCACCCGCGCGCGGCCGTCTGCTGGCCCGGCTGGCGCTGCTCTGCCTGCTGGGCTCGCCGGTGGCGCTGCTCGTCGTGAGCGGACGGGGCGGCCTGCTGATCCTCGCCATCGGGGTGGCCGGTCTGGCGGTCGCGGCGGCCGGGATCTGGTGGGCGCTGTCGCACCACGGCGTGGTGCGGGTGGCCGGGGCACTGCTCGCGCTCGCCGCGCCCGTGGGCGTCGTGGTGCTCTACGCCTGGGCAAGTCTGTGGCCGGCCGCGCTGACCGCGGTCGTGCTCGTCGCGGCGTCGATGCTGTGCGCGAGGTCGGCACTGCGCGCGACCCGGCGGCCCCGGGGCATGCGGGCCGTCGCGTCCCCCGCCCCCAGGCATCCCGTGCTGATCATGAACCCGAAGTCCGGGGGCGGCAAGGTCGGCAAATTCGCGCTCGTCGAGAAGGCCGAGCAACTCGGCGCCCGGGTGGTGCTGCTGGACACCTCCACCCGCACGGACGTCGCCGCGATCGCCCGCCGCGCGGTGGCCGACGGCGCGGACCTGCTCGGTGTCGCGGGCGGCGACGGCACCCAGGCGCTGGTGGCCGCGGTCGCCGCCGAGCACGGCCTGCCGTTCCTGGTGGTCAGCGCCGGCACCCGCAACCACTTCGCCATGGACCTGGGCCTGGACCGCGACGCCCCCGACCGCTGCCTGGACGCGCTCAGCAACGGCGAGGAACTGCGCATCGACCTGGGCACAGTCGACGGCCGACCGTTCGTCAACACGGTCTCCTTCGGGGTGTACGCGCAGATCGTGCAGCGCCCCGAGTACCGCGACGCCAAGGCGGGCTCCATCCTGGACGCGCTGCCCGACCTCCTGCACGAATACACCGGCCACCCGCTGGACGCGGTGACGGCCACCGCCCGTCTGGAGGCCCAGCAGGCGCTCCTGATCAGCAACAACCCCTACGCCGCGCCCCAGCCGGCGGCCCTGGTCGGCCGCAGAGCGCGGCTCGATCTGGGCACGCTGGGGGTCGTCGGCATCCGGGTGGGCAACGCGGCCGAGGCAGCCGGGATCGCACTGCGCGGCGCCCAGGCCTCCGGTCTGAACATCCTGACGGCGCCCCAGGTCACCGTGGTCGCGGACGCCGACCGCATCCCGGTCGCCGTCGACGGCGAGGCACTTGAGCTGCCCACCCCCGTCACCTGCGGCATCCGCCCTGGCGCGCTGCGGGTCCTGGTGCCCAGGAACCGGCCCGGCGCGCCCCCGGCGGCGCCTCCCCTCGACTGGCGGGCGGTCCTCACGCTGGCCCTCGGCCGGGCCCGATCGGGGTCCACCGCACCGGAGCACGTCGATGGGTAGCCCCCGCGAGGTGGTGCGCGACCTCATGGCCCTCGACAGCGCCGTCTACGCCACGGTGGCCGCCACCGAGACCCCGACGCTCGACCGGGGCCTGCGACGCCTGGGGACTACTCGGCCTGTCCGGTCCGCCACTTCAGCTCGATCTCGAGTTCGATCTCCCCGTCGCCGACCTCGATCTCGACCTCGCTGCGCAGTTCCTCGGGGATCCGCAGGCTCAGCGTCCCCGGACCGAAGTCCAGTTCGGCGTTGCCGCCGTGCCGCAGCGCGTCCGCGAGCGCCGACAGGCGGTCGGCGGCCTCAAGACGCGAGAGTGAGCTCTTCTGCTCGAACTTGAGGTCCTTCACGACCGCCTCCACTGTCGTCGGGTCCTACCGTGCCGAACAGGTTGGTCAGGCAAGGACCTTCGCCTTGGCCTGGGCGTACTCCTCGTCCGTGATGTCGGCGCTCTTCCTGAGCTCGGCCAGCCGTGCCAGTCCGTCGGCGTGCCCGCCACCTGTGTCGGGGACGGAGCGGACGTACTCCTGGAAATCGCCATGGTCCGGAACAGGTCTGGCATCGGGTACTCCGATGCCGGAGTCACCGCGTTGTTCATGGTCTTCTCCGTCGGTCGCAGTCGCACAACGCTTTCTGAATCCACCATGCGCCGGAATCCCGAGGTGTGCATCACCCCGCCGGTACGCCCTCCTGCGGCGCCGCCATTCGACTGACCGGCGTGGCCGGTCGCCGGTCCGCGCCCCGGGCGCGCTGGGACCACGGCGCCCATGGCAGGTGCCCCTGAGAATTCGACCACGCCAGGTCTCGTCCTGCTGACGCTGGGGGCCGGGCAGTTCCTGATGCTGCTCGACACCTCCGACATGAACGTCTCGATCGCGGCCGTGGCCGCGGACGTGGGCTCGACCGTGACCGGGATCCAGGGCGCGATCACGGCGTACCCGCTGGTGATGGCGATGCTGATGATCCCGGCGGCAAGGTCGGCGCCTCATCGGCCGCAAGCGCGCGTTCGTGATCGGCTGCGTCATCTACGGCTGCGGCTCGCTGACGACCGCGCTCGCCCCGAACCTGCCCGTGCTCATGTTCGGTTGGTCGTTCCTCGAAGGGGTCAGGGCCTCGCTCATCCTGCCCTCGATCGTGGCGCTGGTGGCGGGCAACTTCGTGGTGGAACGCCGACCTGAGCCTGTTCTGGATCGAGGTGTGGGGGTACCCCGACATCGGCGTGTACTTCGCCACCACCCCCTCGGCCGGCCACGACATGCTCGCCCTCGACTACCGTGCCTGCGGCAAGCGCGGCGATCCGGCCGTGGTGCACGTCGACCAGGAGGACAGCTTCGCGATCACCCTGCTCGCGGAGACCTTCGAGGACTTCGTCACCGGCCTGGTCGACGAGTCCGTCCACGACACCGCGGAACAGGACCTGCTCGCCGACCTGGCCACCTTGGCCTGATGCCCGGGAATCCTCCGGGACGACCTTGCGGCCTTCGCGTGGTCCTGGACTCCGCCGAGCGGGCGAGGACGTGACGCGAAGCCCGCACCGCGGGATCGCGCCCTTCTCGTTCCCGGCGGCATCGTACTCGGCCACGATCCACAGTGCGGACTCGGGAGCCGAACCTGCGGCGCTCCGGCCTCGGGGCCGGGCCGGACCCGGGCGGCTCGGTCACTGGTCATGGGGGTGGAACTGCCCCTCGTGTCCTTGCGGGACGACCCTGCCGGGCGGGACGGTCCCGCCCGGGGCCGACCGCGGGGGCCGGTGGATCCGGGGCCGGGGCCCGGTCGCCCGACGATCACCGACTCCGCCGCTGCCACGAACGACACCGGGGTGACGGGTCCAAACATGCGGAACAGCGGTGCCCCGATTCTGGCTCGTTTCCCGCACTCGGCGCCCCGTGGCCCCAGGTAGTGCTTGTGGCGGGAGGGATGCGCACCTAGATTCACGACGTGTCGATCCAGTAGCTGAGAGTGGCAACGGCGTCCCGCCGTGAACTCGGTGCCCGGCGGTCCGATCGTGGTGGACAACACCCTCTTCCCCGGTCGGGTGGAGATCCCGCCGCCGGCGATGACCGACGGCGTCACCCCGGCCTGGAAGAAGCCCCGATCCGTTCCCCGTCCTCTCGACTCCCTCGTGGAAAGGCTCACGCATGACCGCCCTCACCGGACAGCACGAGAACGGCCGGCACGTGAACAGCCCGTCGGGCCCCGACTCGGACCCGCACGAGACCGACCTGCGCCGGATCCGCGCCCTGATCCTGGCGGCGGACGGGCCCGAGGAGCAGCTTGCGGCGGTGATCAGGTCGGCGGGCGCCGAGCAGACGGCCGCCGACCTGGTGGACGAACTGGTCAGCCGGGCCCACCTGAGCGAGCAACTCGCCGCCGCGGCGGTGGTGGTGCAGTTCGAGCTCGCCTTCGACGACCGGGTGCTCCGGCACCACCTGCTGGCCGGCCCCAAGGCCGAGCACCGCACCGGGCCGGCCGACGAGCCCAGCGCCACCGTCGAGTTGGACCTGCTCGACCTGGCCCGCGCCGTCTTCGGCGCCCGGCACACCGCAGGCCACCGCACGCCCGGGATCACCTGGCACGGCATCGAGGACCCGGCTCGGCTGATGCCCGTACTGGCGGCCTTCCCGGTCGTCCAGCAGCTGCTCCGCGGCTTGGTGGAGCAGCCGCTCGACCTGGCCGAGTTGTCGCTGCGCCACGGTTCGGACAAGTGGGGGCTGCACTACTACACCGAGCACTACGCCCGGCACTTCGCCCCGCTGCGGGACCGGCCGCTCACCGTCCTGGAGCTGGGGATCGGTGGCTACGCCGACCCGGCGGCGGGCGGTGGCTCGCTGCGGATGTGGAAGCGCTTCTTCCGGCGGGGCCTCGTCTACGGGGTCGACGTCTACGACAAGACGGCGCTGCGCGAGCAGCGGATCCACACCGTCCAGGGCGACCAGGCGGACCCGGCCTTCCTCACCGCGCTGGCCGAGCGGATCGGGCCGATCGACATCGTCATCGACGACGGCAGCCACTACTGCCCGGACGTCATCGCCGCCTTCGGCGCGCTCTTCCCGCACGTGGTCCCGGGCGGGCTCTATGTGATCGAGGACCTGCAGACCTCCTACTGGCCGGGCTACGGCGGCAGTTCGGAGCGGCTCGGCGACCCGACCACCAGCATGGGCTTCCTCAAGCAGCTGCTCGACGGCCTCAACCACGAGGAGCACGAGCCGCCGACCGCGCACCGCCCGAGCGGGACCGACCGGACGCTGGCCGGCGCGCACTTCTACCACAACCTGGCGATCCTCGACAAAGGCCGCAACGAGGAGGGCACCGTCCCCGCCTGGATCCCGCGCCGACAGCTGAGCGCCGAGGAGATCGCGGGCGCCCAGTGGGCCGCCGAGCAGCAGTCCGAGCCGCAGCCCGAGGCCGGCCCGGACCAGGACCCCAGCTGAGCCGCGCGGCCTGCCGCGCCCCTTCTCCCTTCCCGAATCGCGCTTCTTGCTTCCCTCTTCCCTCGTTCCTCTTCCCGATACCGACGGAGTAGCAGTGAGCCACATCCTGATGGTCAACATCCCGGCCCACGGCCATGTCTTCCCCACTCTGGCGGTCGTCGGTGAACTGGTACGCCGCGGGCACCGGGTCACCTACGCGGCCGTCGACGACTTCGCCCAGGCCCTGGCCGAGGTCGGCGCCGAACACCTGCGCTACGACTCCACCCAGCCGCTGGACAGCGTGGGCGGTCCCGAGAACGGGCGCACCCCGCTGATCTTCCTGGACGAGAACATCGCCATCCTGCGCGCGGTCCAGGAGTGGTTCGGCGACGCCAGGCCCGACGCGGTGGTCTACGACGCCGTGGCCTTCCAGGCCGGCCGGATACTGGCCCACACCTGGGGGCTCCCGGCCGTCCAGTCGACGCCGTTCTTCGCCTCCAACGACACCTACTCCTTCGTGCAGCAGATGATGGAGGCGGACGGCGCGGTCCCGCTCACCGAGGAGGTGGTGGTCGAATTCGGCGTCCGGATGGCCGAGTTGCTGGCCTCGCACGGCGTCGACGAGCCGGCGCACGAGTTCCTGATGCGCACCGAGGGCCTCAACCTCGTCCACGTGCCGCGGTTCTTCCAGCCGCACGGCGAGAGCTTCGACGAGCGCTTCGCCTTCGTCGGGCCGTGCCTCACGGACCGCTCCTTCCTGGGGGAGTGGCAGCCCCCGGCGAGCGGCCTGCCGGTGGCGCTGGTCTCGATGGGGACCGTGCACAACAAGCATCCGGAGTTCTTCCGGCTGTGCGTGGACGCCTTCGCCGAGCTGCCCTGGCACGCCGTCATCTCGGTCGGCGGGGGGATGGACCCGGCCGACCTCGGTCCGCTGCCGGACAACGTCGAGGTCCACCGCTGGGTCTCGCACCTGGCGGTGCTCCGGCACGCCCGGCTGGTGATCACCCACGGCGGCATGGGCGGCGTACTGGAGTCCCTGGACGCCGGCTGCCCGATACTCGGAGTGCCGTCCTGGCCGGACGTCGCGGCCAACACCGCGCGGGTGGCCGAGCTGGGCCTCGGCCGGGTACTGCTGCCGGCGGAGGCCGACGTGAGCCTGCTGCAAGCCGCGATCACCGAGGTGGCCGCCGACGCTGCCGTGCAGGAGCGGGGCACCGAGGCGCAGCGGCTCACCCGGGAAGCGGGCGGTGCCACCCGCGCCGCCGACGAGATCGAGGCCTACCTGAAGCGCACGACCTGATCCCACCACAGGGCCTGGCGTCCCCGACGAGAAGCGGAACGATCAACGGCCGCCCAGGGGTCCCGGTGGGCGGTGCGCGCCACTATGGTCGGCTGATGTCATCGATCAAGCAATTCCAGGTCACCTTCGACTGTGCGGAACCCGAGCGCCTCGCCCGATTCTGGTGCGAGGTGTTGGGGTACGTCGTGCCGCCGCCACCGGAGGGGTTCGCCACGTGGGAGGACTACAGGAGCGCGCAGCCGGCCGAGCGGCGGGACGCGTGGTTCGCCTGCGTCGATCCGTCAGGCGTGGGGCCGCGGTTGTACTTCCAGCGCGTTCCCGAGGGCAAGGCCGCCAAGAACCGGCTGCATCTCGACGTGCGGGTCGGTACCGGGCTGGTGGGTGAGGAGCGGCTGGCCGCGCTTGAGGCCGAATGCGCACGGCTGGTCCCGCTCGGCGCGGTACACGTGCGGACGCTGTACGACGGCAACGACGCGTGCATCCCGATGCAGGACATCGAGGGCAACGAGTTCTGCGTAGACTGAGGAGAGGCCAAGACGTGCCGCACTGACATCTCTTGATGAATCGTCAGATATCCGGGGCGTCGCGGGAGCCGGCCAGCATCTCGAACAGTTCTCGTCGCCCCAGCGATCCGGCGAGGCAGCCGGCGGTCATCGCGCCGAGGCTGAGGCCGCCGATGACCGCGGGGCGCAGGTCGAACGAGGCGAGTACGTCGTGTACGCCGATCGCGAGGGCGGCTTCGCGGACTGTGCCGACACTCTCGCGCTCCTCCTGGGCGGTCTGGAGGTCTTCCTCCAGGACCTGTCTGACCGTCAGCGGTCCACTCGGAGACTTGTTCATACCAGCCCTAAACGACCTCGTAGGTCCGGTAGAGCTCCAGGCCATGCGGCTCGGTCCCGACGCCGCCGCCGAACAGGTACCCCAGACTCATGACAGCTCCTGTGAATCGGAGCGAATGGAGGGGTGCCAGTACGGCCCGAGCGCAGTGCAGCAGAAGTGGGCCTGACACCAGAATGCCGCGGGATCCGGCGTTCGACCGGACACCCGGGAACCCGTCTCGCGGCGCGATATCGATACGATATCCGGGTCTGGGAAAATATCTCCGACAGCATGCCGGCGGAGTGAATTTTCCGCTTTCGGAAAGGATCTTTTCGGCCCGTCCCCCGGGAGGGAACTCACGGGGGAGATCAGGGAGCGGTGCGCGCGGCGCTCTGCTAGGACTCAAGGAATTCCGGGAGGACGCGGGGTGGCCATGCTCCGACGCTCAGCACACCGAGGGAGTGCGCCCGGGAGACCAGAGCCGGCCGGTTCGCGGCCTGGAAATGGCGCATCATCAGCCCGATGCGGTACTCGATGCCCTGCGGGCTCAGATAGAGCGATGCCGCCAGCCGGACGGTCGGGGTGCCGACCGCGACGCCTTCCAGGATGCGGGCGTCCACGGCGGTCAGCCGACGGACGCCCGCGCCGTCGGCAGGGCCCCCGACTGCCGGACGGGCGTCGCCGGCGGGCCCGGACCGCGGCGGCCGCTGCGCGGGCTTGATCTCCTCAGAGGTCGCTGACGGTGTCACTCCTCGGTCCCCCTTCCCTGTCGTCGGCGGTCTCAGGCGCGCGGCGCACCGGCGAGGTGGTCGCGGAGCATGCCGGTCACCTCGTCCGCCCGGCTGCTGAGGTAGAAGTGCCCGCCGGGGAAGACCTTGAGGTCGAACGCGGCCGTCGTGCGGTCGCGCCAGTGCCCGGCCTCGGGGACCGGTGTCCAGGCGTCCTGGTCCCCCAGCACGGCGGTGACCGGGCAGGCGACCGCGGCGTCACGGTCGGTCCGGTAGGCCCCCAGGGCCCGGTAGTCGCCGCGCAGCACGGGCATCACCATCCCCAGCAGTTCCTCGTCCTCCAGGAGCCGGGCGTCGGTGCCGCTCATGGCCCTGACCTCGGCCACGATGCCCGCGTCGTCGAGTGGGTGGGAGGGCCCGGGCCGGCCTGCGGACGGCCCCTTGCGGCCGGAGACGAAGAGGTGGTCGATCCGACCGCCCGCGCGCTCGATCCGCCGGGCCACCTCGAAGGCGACGAGCGCGCCCATGCTGTGCCCGAAGAGGGTCAGGGGGAGGTCGTCCCAGCGGCGCAGCGCTTCGGACACTTCGTCGGCCAACCGGTGCAGGTCCTGGACACCGGGTTCCTCCCGGCGGTCCTGCCTGCCGGGGTACTGCACGGCCAGGACGTCCACCGGACCGCGCAGTGCGGCGGATACCGGAAAGTAGAAACTCGCCGAGCCGCCGGCGTGCGGAAAGCAGACCAGTCGGCGCGTGGCCGTCGGCGAGGGATGGAAGCGACGGCACCACAGGTCGCTGTCCAAAGAGAGGGAGGTCATGTCGGCCTTTCTCCTTTCGCGAAATCCGCGCGGTGCCGGCGGGTGGGGTGTGGTGATCACGTCGGACACCCGCCGCACCGGTGGGCCGGCTGGTACGTACTAATACGGGGATCCCCGATCGGCGACGATCAGCGGGTCACGGGCGCCGCATATGACAGCCTGCCATGCCTCCGGGAATGTCAGCAAGTACGCATCGGAGCGCATCCGGCACTCATGTCCGGGTTCAAAACCGGCCGTTTCTTCGGCGAATGGTAAGAACGTTGCAGTGCGGAGCAATCCTGTGGGATTTACTTGGCTCCGACTCGGCAGCAACGGTCCGGCCGGACCGCGCACCGCGGATCCGGGCGAAGAGGCGAGGGCGCCTCATGGCAAGGTCGTACGCCGTCAGCGACCTCCGTGTCGCCCGCCCGGAGAACAGGGCGATCGTCGAGGGGCTGTTCCCGGTGGACGAGGAGGACTGGCTGCTGCCGGCCGGGGAGGTGGGCGAGCCGGCCGCGGACGTGGAGTGGGTGCTGCGGCTGCCGGCCGACCGGTTCTCGACCGTGGTGTGGGTGCCGGGCAACCACGAGCTGTGGACCCATCCGTCCGATCCGGTGCGGCTGCGCGGCGAGTACTGGTACGGCAAGCCGGATCCGCTGCTGCGTGAGGTCTTCCCGTCCGGTGAGTAGCGGTGACGGGCCCCGGCCGGTGGGCCGTGGTGGGCGGCCTGGTCCTGACCACCGTGACGGTGCCGCGCAGCGTAAACCCGGCATGCGCGCAAGACCTGTGCTCTAGGAATACCTCTAGATACGACAGGACCGCGTTGACCCGCTCATGGTCACCCAAGACGCTGGAGGCAGTGTTGCCCACCGGTCGTGCGATGAAGAGGACTCCCCCTTGAACTTCCTGTTGCTGGGCCCGCTTTCCGTCCGGTTGAACGCGCGTGAGGTGCACGTGTCGGCGCCGAGACAACGCGTGGTCATGGCAGCCCTCCTCCTCAACGCCAACCGGGTGATCTCGGTCAACCGGATCGCCGAGTACGTCTGGGACGGCGCCCCGCCGCCGAGTGCCGCCGCGACCGTCCGCACCTATGTGATGCGCCTGCGGCAGTCGCTGGGCGAGCACGCCTCCGCCCGGATCCTCACCCGGGCGCCCGGCTACCTCCTCGAACTCGGCGAGCACGAGAGCGATCTCGGGCAGTTCACGGCCCACCGCCGGCGCGCGGCGGAGCTGGCCGAGCGCGGAGACCTGGAAGGTTCCTCCGCCGAGCTGGCCGAGGCGCTCGCCCTGTGGCGCGAGGAGCCGCTGGCGGACATCCCCTCGCAGACGCTGCGCGATGTGGAGGGCCGCTACCTCCAGGAGCTTCGCCTGCAGACCATGGAGATGCGGTTCGACGCGGAGCTGGCGCTGCTGCGGCACGCCGAGGTCGTGCCGGAGCTGGTACGGCTGGTGCGGAAGCACCCCTTACGGGAGGCCCTGGTGGGCAAGCTGATGCTGGCGCTGGGCCGCTCGGGACGGCAGTCGGAGGCCCTGGACCTCTACCAGCGCACCCGGGCGCTGCTCGTCGAGCAGCTCGGCGCCGAGCCGAGCACCGATCTGCGCGAGGTCCACCGGCACATCCTCTCGGCCCACGACCGGCCCCGCGCGCCCGACCCGCTGGAGCAGCCCGCGAAGGCCCCGGAGGCGGCCGTCGCGCCGGCGCCGGCCGACGCCTGGGAAAGATCCTGCTGGCCGAGCCCGGCGCAGCTGCCCTCGGTGCCGCTGCCACTGTCGGCCCGCTCCGGTGCACTGGCGCGGCTGCAGCACTTCCTCACGACCGGCACGATGCCCGCGGGCATGGTGGCGACGGCGGTGGTGACCGGCCGGGGCGGTGTCGGCAAGAGCGCACTGGCCCTGCAAGCGGCGCACGCCGTGCGCGGTTCCTCGGTGCACGGCCAGCTCTACGCGGACCTCGGCGGAGCCGCGCGGCCGCTGACCGCCCGGGCGGTTCTGCCGCGCTTCCTGGCGGACCTCGGTGTGCCCCGGGACGAGATACCCGAGGAGGAGTCGGAACGGGAGAGCCTCTACCGCTCGCTCACCGCGGGCCGCCGTCTGCTGGTGGTACTCGACAACGCCTCCAGCACCGCGCAGGTGCGGCCGCTGATACCGGGTAGCGGGGGCAGCAGGCTGCTGGTGACCAGCCGACGGCGGCTGGCCGATCTGGAGGGGGCGTCCCCGCTCGTACTCGGCCCGCTGGACGAGGCCGGGTCGCTGGAGCTGCTGGGCAGCATCGTCGGCCCGGCCAGGGTCGGTGCCGAACCGCGGTCGGCCCGTTCGGTGCTGACGGTCTGCGCGGGCCTGCCGCTGGCGATCCGGATCGCGGGGACCCGGCTGCTGGAGCGCCCGCACTGGACCATCGGGCACTTCGCCCGGCGGCTCACGGACGCCCCGCGGCTGCTGGACGAACTGTGCGCGGGCGACCTCGGTGTCCGGCCCTGCCTCGACGCCGACCACGCCGGGCTCCGGCGGACGGCTCCGGCCGGGGTCGACCCGGCCGAGGTGTTCACCACGCTGGGGGCCGCCGGATCGCGTTCGGTCTCCAGCAGTAGGGTCGCGGTGATGTTCGGCTGCTCCGAGGCGCAGGCCGAGGAGGCCTTGGACGCCCTGGTCGAGGCGAATCTGCTGGGTGAGCCGGCGGGGGGCCGCTACCGGCTGGACGCGCTGCTGCGGGCGTACGCCCGCGAGCGGGCGCAGGCGGTCGCCGCACGGCAGCACGATCACCCGTACATGCGCGCCGGGTGACCGTCCCGGCGGCCCGGCGACGGGCACCCGGCGGCCCGGTTCCCCTTCCCCCGATGCTTTCGACCCGATCTCCTTCACCCGATCTCCTTCGAGAGGACCCCCGCGCCATGGCCCACCAGACAGAAGCCACCCACGACCTGCTCGCCTACGTCCGGGAGGTCTCCCTCCGTGACGACGCTCTACTCAGGGAGCTGCGGGAGGCCACCGCGGACCTGCCGGGCGGGACCGCCATGCAGGTGATGGCGGAGGAGGGCCAACTGCTCTCCCTGCTGGTCGGGTTGACGGGGGCGCGGGCGGTGCTGGAGATCGGCACCTTCACCGGCTACAGCACCCTGTGCATGGCCCGCGCTCTCCCGGCCGACGGGGTGCTGGTGTCCTGCGACATCGACGACCGGTGGCCGGCCATCGGCGCCGACTTCTGGAAGCGGGACGGGGTCGACTCGCGGATCGACCTGCGGATCGGCGATGCCACCTCAACCCTGGACGCGCTGCTGACGGAGCGCGGGCCGGAGAGCTTCGACCTGGTGTTCATCGACGCGGATAAGAGCAACTACGTCCGATACTACGAGACTTCGCTGGCGCTGCTGCGCGCCGGCGGTCTGATCGTGGTCGACAACACCCTCTTCTTCGGCCGGGTCGCCGATCCGGCCGCAGTGGACCCGGAGACCGCCGGGGTCCGGGCTTTGAACCGGCTGCTGCACGAGGACCCTCGGGTGGAGCTGTCGCTGCTGGTGATGGCCGACGGGATCACACTCGTCCGCAAGCGCTGAGGGCGGCGGGCCGGAGCCCGGGAGCGCCGGCCGCCGCCGCGGTCACGACGTTCCCGGGCCCCCTTCCGGCACGTTCAGGTCGGGTGCGTCCACGCTGATGACCGTGGACACCACGCGCGGGCCGGGGACCAGGTGGAGGCGCTGGAGTCCGGTGTCCTCCGGAACCGGCGCGAGGACGGCGGCACACGGGCACGGGGCTTCGTCCAGGCCCTCGAAGCCCGCGAACCGGTAGGCGATCTCCATCATCCGGTTGCGTTCGGTCGCCCGGAAGTCCGCGACCAGGTGGACTCCGGACCGGGCGGCGGCGTCGGCCAGCCAGTTCAGCAGGGTCGCGCCGGCGCCGTAGGCGACGACCCGGCAGGAGGTGGCGAGCAGCTTGAGGTGCCACAGGCCCGGGTGCCGTTCGAGCAGCAGGACGCCGACCGCGCCGTGCGGGCCGAACCGGTCGGTGAGGGTGACCACCAGGACCTCGTGCCGGGGGTCGGTGATCAGGCCGCGCAGCACCGCGTCCGGGTAGTGGACCCCGGTCGCGTTCATCTGGCTGGTGCGCAGGGTGAGTTCCTCGACCCGGGACAGCTCCTCGCCGGTGGCCCGGCCGATGCGCATCCGCAGGTCCAGGGAGCGCAGGAACTCCTCGTCGGGGCCGGGGGCGGCCGCCCGCTCGGCCTCGCGGCGGAAGCCCGCCTGGTACATCTGGCGGCGGCGCCGGGAGTCGACGGTGCTGGCCGCGGGGGTGAACTCGGCGAGTTCGGGGAGTGCGAGGACCTGCTCGGCCGGGTAGCACCGTACGTCGGGCAGGTGGAAGGCCACTTCGGCGCGTTCGGCGGGCCGGTCGTCGACGAAGGCGATGGTCGTGAGCGCGAAGTTCAGCCGGTCGGCGATCCGGCGCACCGACTCGGACTTGGTGCCCCACCCGATCTCCGGCAGGACGAAGTACTCGGCCACGCCGAACGCCTCCAGCCGGGCCCAGGCGTGCTCGTGGTCGTTACGGCTGGCGACGGACTGGAGGATGCCGCGGGAGTCGAGCTCGATCACCACCTTGCGCACCTCGTCCGGCAGGTGCACCTCGCCGTCCTCCAGCAGGGTGCCCTGCCAGAGGGTGTCGTCCAGGTCCCAGACCAGGCACTTGACAATCTCGGCCATGCCGTCCTTCCTCGTCTCGTCGGCCGTGGGCCCGCTCACCGTGCCCCCGGAGCGGAGAGGGCGTGCTGTGCCAGCATCAGCCGGCACAGCTCGTTGCTGCCCTCGATGATCTCCATCAACTTGGCGTCCCGGTACGCCCGGGCCGCCGCGTGCCCGTCCCGGGACCCGGCCGAGGCCAGTACCTGGACGGCCGTCGCCGCGCCCCGGGCGGCCTGCGTCGCGCTGACGTGCTTGGCCAGTACGGTCGCCACCACCTGGTCCGGCGACCCTTCGTCCCAGCAGCGGCTGGCGTGCTCGCAGACCCGCGCGGCCACCTGCTCGGCCGTGTAGAGGTCGGCGAGGTGCCCGGCGACGAGCTGGTGCTCTGCGAGCGGCCTGCCGAACTGCTCCCGCCCTGAGGCGTGCGCGGTGGCCGCCGCCAGACAGGCCCGCAGGATGCCCACGCACCCCCAGGCGACGGACATCCGCCCGTAGGCCAGCGCGGTCGTCACCAGCAGGGCGGGCGGCAGTCCGTGACCGCCCAGGACGCTGTCGGCCGGCAGCCGCACCCCGTCGAGGTGTACGTCCGCGTGTCCGGCCGCGCGGCAGCCGAGCGGGTCGGCGATCCGCTCGATCCGGACGCCGGGCGTGTCGGCGGGCACCACGACGGCCACCGCGCCGTCCTCGTAGCGGCCGACGACGACCAGCAGGTCGGCATAGTGGGCGGCGGTCACCCACTTCTTGTGTCCGTCGACGACGACCGCGTCGCCGTCGCGGCGGACGGTCGTCGTCATCGCCGCGAGGTCACTGCCGGCGCCGGGCTCGCTGAAGCCGACCGCCGCCAGTCCGCCGCCGGTCAGCCGGGGGAGGTGGGCGGCCGACTGCTCGGCGGTGCCGAGGCGCTGGATGGTCCATGCCGCCATGCCCTGGGAGGTCATCACGCTGCGCAGCGAGCTGCAGAGGCCGCCCACGTGGGCGGTGTACGCGCCGCTGCGCATGCTGCTGAGCCCCCAGCCGCCGTACTGCTCCGGGACTTCGGCGCACAGTCGGCCCTCGGCGCCCAGTTCGCGGAGCAGGTCCAGCGGGATGAGGCCGGTCCGATCCCACTCCCCCGCCTGGTCGCCGACCCGCAGGGCGACGGAGGTCATGGCGCTGTTCAGGTCCTCACCCATGCCGGCCCCCGGCGGCGGGCACCCGGAGCCGGTCCACCAGCTCCGCCATCCGCCGTACGGTGCGGAAGTTGTCCAGCCGCAGGTCCGCGCCGCGGACGGCGATGGCGTAGGTCTTCTCCAGGTGCACCACCACCTGCATGGCGAACAGGGACGACAGGCCGCCGGCGTCGAACAGGTCGGTGTCTGCGTCCCAGGCGGTTCCGGTGTGTCCCTCCAGGAATCCCAGCAGTTCCTTCTCCAGGTCGTGGGTGTCGGGCGTGTTCGCTGTGGTCATGGCCGTCTCCTTGTCGGGGTGATCAGGTGTAGTCGTAGAAGCCGCGCCCGGACTTGCGGCCCAGCCGGCCCTCGCGGACCAGCCGGAGCAGCAGTTCGGCGGGGCGGCAGCCGTCGTCGCCGGTGCGTTCGTGGAGCACGGTGAGGGAGTCGACGAGGTTGTCGATGCCGATCAGGTCCGCGGTGCGCAGCGGGCCGGTGGGGTGTCCCAGGCAGCCCTGCATCAGGGCGTCGACGTCCTCCGCGGTCGCCGTGCCCTCCTCCACGACGCGGGCCGCGTCGTTGATCATCGGGTGCAGGATGCGGCTGGTCACGAAGCCGGGTGCGTCCCGGACGACCACCGCCCGCCGCCGCAGCGCCGTGAGCAGGGCCGCCACGGCGGCCATCGCCGGGTCCCCGGTCTTGGCGCCGCGGACCACTTCGGCGGTGCCGATCAGGTAGGGCGGGTTCATGAAGTGGGTGCCGACCAGATCCTCCGGCCGCTCCACGGCCCCGGCCAGTTCGTCGACGGGGATCGAGGAGGTGTTGGTGATCAGCAGGGTTCCGGGCCGGACCAGTCCGGAGACCTCGGACAGGACGGCGGCCTTGATCGCGGCGTTCTCGGTGACCGCCTCGACGACGGCGGTGGCTCCGGCGGCGGCCTTGAGCGAGGTGCCGGTGGCCAGGGCGCCGAGGGGCGTCCCGGCGGGCAGGGCGCCCATCAGCTCGGCCAGCCGGAGGTCGCCGTCGATCAGGTCCGTGGCCCGGTCGAGCCGTTCCCGGTCGATGTCGACCAGGTGGACCGGCAGGCCGTGTCCGAGGGCGAGGACGGTGATGCCGACGCCCATCACCCCGGCTCCCAGCACGGTGAGGGCGTGTCGCGGGGGGGAATCGTCGTACGGGGCTGTGGTCAACGGGCTCTCCTTCGGTTTCACAGGTCTTCGGGGGTGCGGAGGGTGGTGCCGAGCCAGTCGGCGACGGCGTCGCCGGTGGTCGCGACATGCTGTTCCATGATCGAGAAGTGGTCTCCGGGAACGTCGACGACGGTGTCGGCACCGGCCCAGGACGAGCGCCAGTCACCGGCTTCGGCGGACGGGCGGCCGAGCGGGGTGGAGGCGCGGACCAGCAGCAGCGGGGCGCGGACCGCCGGGGGTTTCCAGTCGTCGAGCAGACGGAAGTAGCCGCCCATCGCGGTCAGCCTGGTCCCGTCCATCGGGGCCGCCCGGTCCTCGCGGTCGAACATGCCGCCCAGCAGGACGTCGTTGAACTGGGTGATGCCCTCGTTGTCGGAGAGGTAGGTGTCCAGCAGCACCACGGCCGCCGGGCCCTCGCCGCGCTGCTCCAGCGCGGCGGCCACTCCGTGGGCGAGCGTGCCGCCGGAGGAGGAGCCGGCCAGGACGAGCGTCCGTCCGGGCAGTTCCCGGAGCAGTGTCGTCGCCTGGAAGTCCAGCAGGGCCGACATGTCGGCGGGCAGTTCCTCCTCGGGGGTGAATCCGGGGGCGTCCAGGGCGGCGACGGCGTAGCGGTCCCGGAAGCGGGCGGCGAAGCGGGCGTACTGGTGGGCACCGCCGAGGGCGACGATGGAGCCGAAGCAGACGAGTACGGGGGCGTCGGCGCGCTCGTTCAGGCGCAGCAGCCGCGGGCCGGTGCCGGCGGCCGCGAGGTCGCTGCCGCTGGGGAAGGCCGGGCGCAGGGCGGAGGCGTGCTTGAGCAGGGCGATGCCCTCGTCGATCCGGCCGAGTGCGCAGGCCCGGCGGAACAGCACGCTCACCGGGTCGGTGTCGGCGGTGTCGGTTCCGGTTGCGGCGGTTCCGGTTGCGGGCGCCGTTTCGGGCCGGGGGGTGTCTTCGCTCCGAGTCTCGGCGGCGAGGCGCGCCGCGAGCGCGGCGGGGGTGCCGCTGTCGAAGACGGCGGAGGGCCGCAACCGCAGTCCGGTGGCGGCGGCCAGCCGGTTGCGGAGCTCGACCGCGGTCAACGAGTCGAATCCGACGGAGAGGAAGGGCACCGTCGCGGACAGCGCCCCGGAGTCGGTGTGGCCGAGGACCTCGGCGGCTTGGGCGAGGACGATGTCAAGCAGGACCAGCCCGCGTTCCTGTACGTCGGCGGCGGCGTCGAGCCGTTGCCGCAGCGCTGCGGCGGCGGTCGGCGTCCCCTTCGCTCCGGTCGTCGCGGTCGGGCTGCGCCGGACCAGGGAGCGCAGCATCGGGTGCACCGGGCCGTCGCCGCGCACGGTGAGGTCGAGGTGGGCCAGGACGACGGGGCTCCCGTCTCCCGGCGGGGCGGCGTCCGCGGCGCACACCGTGTCCAGCAGGGCCATGGCCTCCTCGTCGGAGAGGCCGCGGGCGCCGCGCCGGTCGATGCGCCGCCGCTCGGCGCCGCCGAGCTCCGCCGTCATCCCGCTCACCCGCTCCCAGGGCCCCCAGGCCAGGGACAGGCCGGGGAGCCCGAGCCGTCGGCGTTCCGCGATGAGGGCGTCGAGCGCGGCGTTGGCGGCCGAGTAGGACGCCTGGCCGGGGCTGCCCAGCACGCCCGCGGCGGAGGAGAAGACGACGAACGCGGACAGGTCCGCTCCGCGCGTCAGTTGGTCGAGGTGCCGGGCGGCGTCGAACTTGGGCCGCAGGACGGCGGTCATCCGCTCACCGGTCAGCCCCTCCAGCAGACCGTCGTCGAGCATTCCGGCGGTGTGGACCACGGCGCACAGCGGGTGGCGTTCGGGGATGGCCGCCAGGGCGGCGGCCAGTGCCTGACGGTCGGACACATCACAGCTGACAGCGGCCAGTTCGGCTCCGGCCTCGGCCAGCTCCGCCGTCAGCTCCGGCATGCCGGGGGCGTCGGCGCCGCGGCGGCTCAGCACGAGGAGGTGGCGTACCCCGTGCGCGGCGACCAGATGGCGCGCCAGGACGGCCGCGAGAGCGCCGCCCCCGCTCACCAGTACCGTCCCTTCGGACGGCCCGAACGGGCCGGCCGGCCGGGTCGCGGTGGCGGTGGCCGTGGCGGTGGTGACCGGCGGCCGTACCAGTCGGGGCGCGTACAGGACGCCACCGCGCAGGGCCGCCTGTGGTTCGCCCGTGGCGAGGAGCTCGGCGAGCGCGTCGCTGAGACCGTCCGGGTCCGGCCCTTCGGTGTCCAACAGCACGAACCGGTCGGGGTGTTCGAGCTGAGCGGCTCGGAGCATGCCCCAGACGGCCGCCGCACCGAGGTCCGCCGGCTGCGGCTGCGGCTGCGCGCCGAGCGGGCCGGTCGCGCCCCGGGTGAGCACCACCAGGGGCGTACGGGCGGTGGTGTCGTCGGCCAGGTGGGCCTGGAGGCGGCCCAGGACCCCGGACGCGACCGCGTGCACCGCCGCGGGGTCCGCATCCCGGGCGGGGGCGTCCGCGGTCACTGTGTCGGCGGACGGGGGGCAGGTCAGCAGCATCGCGTCGGGTGTCGCGGACGGGGGTTCGGTGGGGAAGGCGGTCGGCAGCAGCCGCTCGTCCTGCGGGCCGAGGAGGCCCCAGCGGGTGACCGGGCGCGGGCCGGGCCCGGCAGTGACCGGCGTCCAGCCGACGTGGAAGACGGAGCCGGAGGACGCCCCCAGTGCGGCGGTGGACGCCGTGCGCAGGGTGAGCGAGCCGACCGTCGCCACCGTGCGCCCCGAGGGATCGGTGATCCGCGCGGTGACGGCGTCCGGGCCGTCGGGGCGCAGCCGGACGCGCAGGACCGGCGCGTCGGAGGTTTCGATCGCGACGCGCTGCCAGGAGAACGGCAGGGGGACGCCGTCGGCGGGCTCCGCGGTCGCGGCGCCTTCGCGCAGACCGGTCGTCTGGAGGGCCGCGTCCAGGAGGGCCGGGTGCACGCCGAAGCCGCCCGCTCCGCCGGCGGGGAGGCCGTCGGGCAGGGCCACTTCGGCGTGGATCGCGTCTGCGGTGCGCCATGCGGCGCGCAGGCCCCGGAACGCCGGGCCGTAGGCGACGCCCCGGGTTTCGAGCAGCCGGTACAGTTCGTCCACGTCGAGGGGGACCGCGTCGGGCGGGGGCCAGGTGCCGGCCGGTTCGGTCGTGTCGTCCCGGTCGGCCGAGGGGTCCCGGGGGCCGACCGCGCCGGTCGCGTGCCGCGTCCAGGGCCGGTCGGCGGAGCCGGGGGCGGCCTCGGGCCGGGAGTGGAACTCCACCGGGCGCCGTCCCGCGCCGTCTTCGGCGCCCACCCGTACGCGCAGTTGCACGGCCTGATCGTCGGGCAGCAGCAGCGGGGCGGCGAGGGTCAGCTCCTCCACGAGGGCGCAGCCGAGGCGGCGGCCCACGTGCGCGGCCAGCTCCACGAGGGCCGCGCCGGGCAGGATCACGGCTCCGGCCACGGCGTGGTCGGCGAGCCAGGGGTGGGTGGCCGAGGAGAGCCGGCCGGTGAAGAGGGTGCCCGCGTCGTCGGGCAGTTCGACCGCGGCGCCGAGCAGCGGGTGGTCCGCGGCGGACTGGCCGGTGGCCGCCTGGTCCCGGTCGGCCGGCAGGGCGTCCAGCCAGTAGCGGCGTCGTTGGAAGGCGTAGGTGGGCAGGTCCACCCGCTGGGCACCGGTTCCCGCGAACAGTCGCTCCCAGTCGACGCGCAGGCCCCGGACGTGTGCCTCGGCGAGCGCGAGCTGGAGTCGGCGGAGCCCTCCGGCCCCGCGCCGCAGGGTGTCGAGCACCAGCGTCTCCGGGGCGCCCGCGTCGGCGGCCGTGTCCTCGATCGCGTACATCAGGGCGGGCTGGGGGCCGGACTCGATGAAGACGCGGTGCCCGGCCGCGAGGAGCGAGCGGGTCACCCGCTCGAACTCGACGGTCTGCCGGAGGTTGCGGTACCAGTACTCGGCGCCCAGGGACTTCGTGTCCAGCAGGCCGCCGGTCACGCTGGAGTAGTACGGCACGGCACCCGCGAGGGGGGTGATCCCGTCCAGGTCGGAGAGCAGGCGCCGGCGGATCTGCTCCACGTGCGAGGAGTGCGACGCGAAGTCGGTTTCGATGCGAGTCGCCCACACCCCTTCCTCCAGGAGTTCCTCCACCAGGGCCGTGACCGCGTCGGCGTCGCCCGACACCGCCACCGACGACGGGCCGTTCACCGCCGCCACCGAGAGCCGGCCCGCCCACGGGGCGATGCGCTCCCGTGCCACGTCCACCGGCAGGGGCACCGACGCCATCCCGCCACGGCCCGCCAACGCCCCCACCGCACGGGAACGCAGCGCGACCACCCGCGCCCCGTCGTCGATGCTCAGGCCACCCGCCACCACCGCGGCGGCGATCTCGCCCTGGGAGTGGCCCACCACCGCGTCCGGAACGACGCCGAACGAGCGCCACACCTCCGCCAGCGACACCATCACCGACCACAGCACCGGCTGCAGCACGTCGACCCGGGCGAGCAACCGCTCCGAGCCCAGCGCCTCCGCCGACGACCAATCCACGTAAGGCGCCAGCGCCCGCTCGCACTCGGCCATCCGCCCCGCGAACGCCTCCGATTCGGCCAGCAGCTCCGCGGCCATCCCCACCCACTGCGAACCCTGACCCGGGAACACCAACACCGAACGGCCCGGGGGCAGCCCGCTGCCGACCGTCACGCCCGCCGCACGCACGCCCCGCGACAGGGCGGCGACACCGGCCAGCAGTTCGCCCCGGTCCGCCCCCACCACCACCGCGCGCTCCGCGAACCGCGAACGCCCCGCCGCCAGCGAATGGCCGACGTCCGTCACGCTCAGGCCCGGTTCCGCCACCACCCGCTCGTACAGCGCCGTCGCCTGGGCGCGCAGCGCATCCGGAGTGCGCGCCGACAGGATCCAGGGGACGGCGGCGGGCACCGGTTCCGGCGTGGCGGGCCCGTCGGAAGCTGCCGGGTCGGCCGGGGCCTGTTCGAGGATGACGTGGGCGTTGGTGCCGCTGGCGCCGAAGGAGGACACCCCGGCCCGGCGCGGACGTCCCGTCTCCGGCCAGGGGGCGGCCTCGGTGAGCAGGGAGACGGCTCCCTCGGTCCAGTCGATCTGGGGCGAGGGACGGTCGACGTGCAGGGTGCGCGGCATCACGCCGTGCCGCATCGCGAGCACCGACTTGATCACCCCGCCGACGCCCGCGGCGGCCTGGGTGTGGGACAGGTTGGACTTCAGCGAGCCCAGTCGCAACGGCCGCCCGGCGGGCCGGTCCTGACCGTACGTGGCCATGAGCGCCTGCGCCTCGATGGGGTCGCCGAGGACGGTGCCGGTGCCGTGCGCCTCCACCATGTCGACCTCGGACGGGTCGAGTCCGGCACGGGCGAGCGCCCCGTTGATGACGCGCTGCTGCGCGGGCCCGTTCGGGGCGGTCAGCCCGTTGCTGGCGCCGTCCTGGTTGACGGCCGAGCCGCGGATGACGGCCAGGACGGGGTGCCCCGCGCGCCGGGCGTCCGAGAGCCGTTCCAGCAGGAGCAGGCCCAGGCCCTCCCCGAACCCGGCTCCGTCCGCCGCGGACGAGAAGGACTTGCTGCGTCCGTCGGGTGCCAGGCCGCGCTGGCGGCTGAATCCGACGTACAGGCCGGGGGTGGACATCACGGTCACCCCACCGGCCAGGGCGAGGGTGGTGTCGCCGGAGCGCAGCCCCTGGCAGGCGAGGTGGACGGCGACCAGGGAGGACGAGCAGGCGGTGTCCAGGGTGACCGCCGGGCCTTCCAGGCCCAGGGTGTAGGCGATCCGGCCCGAGGCGACGCTGGGGATGGTGCCGGTGCCGAGGAAGCCTTCCACTTCGTCGGGCACCCGGCCGAGCCGGGACCCGTATTCGCTGTAGATCACTCCGGTGTAGACGCCGGTGCGGCTGCCGCGCAGGGTCGCCGGGTCGATGCCCGCGCGTTCCACCGCTTCCCAGGACGCTTCCAGCAGCAGCCGCTGCTGCGGGTCCATGGCCAGGGCCTCGCGCGGCGAGATGCCGAAGAAGCCGGGGTCGAAGCCGGTCGCGTCGTGGAGGAAGCCGCCTTCCCGGACGTAGAAGGTGCCGGGGGCGTCGGGGTCGGCGTCGAAGCCGCCCTCGACGTCCCAGCCGCGGTCGGTGGGGAACGGCGAGACCGCGTCGCGTTCCTTGACCAGCAGCTCCCACAGGTCTTCCGGGGTGCGTACGCCGCCGGGGTAGCGGCAGCTCATCGCCACGATGGCGATGGGCTCGGCGGAGTCGTCGCGGAGCCGTCGGTTCTCCTGCCGCAGGCGCTGGTTGTCCACCAGCGAGGCGCGCAGGGCGGCGACCACCTGGTCCGTGTCGGTGGGCATGGGGTTGGGCTTCTCCTTCTGCGGCTGTCGGTCAGTCACGTTCGCCGCCCAGGGCCATCCGGACGAGGTCGTCGACGGCCATGGCGTTGATGTCGGCGGCGGGAGCCGGCGTGTCCGGTGTCTCCGGCCGGTCGGCGAGGTGCGCCCCGGCGGCCTTCCCGGTGCCGGCGGGGTCGCCCGGCCCGTCGGGTACCAGGCGCCCGGTGAGGTGGGCGGCGACGGCGGCCGGGGTGGGGTGGTCGAAGACCAGGGTGGCGGGCAGCCGGCGGCCGGTGGCGGCGCCGAGCCGGTTGCGGAGTTCGACGGAGGTGAGCGAGTCGAAGCCGAGGTCCTTGAACGCCTGGTCCGGGTCGACGGCCTCGGGTCCGCCGTGGCCGAGGATGTCGGCGACCCGGCTCCGTACCAGGTCGAGCAGGGTGGCGACGCGTTCCTCCGGGGTGAGGCCGGTCAGCCGGCGGCGCAGCGAGTCCGCTTCGGCGGCGTCCGCCCCGGAGGCGGGGCGGCGTGCGGTACCGGGGACCAGGGCGGCGAGCAGGGCCGGGACGGGTCCGGTCCGGGCTACCGTCCGGAGCCGGCCGAGGTCGATCTTGACCGGGACGAGCAGCGGTTCGTCCAGGGTGAGCGCCGCGTCGAACAGGGCCAGGCCCTCTTCGCTGCCGATGGCCGCGGTGCCTCCCCGGGACATCCGCCGCAGGTCGGCGGCGGTGAGCGTGCCGGTCATGGTGCTGCGGCGCGCCCACAGGCCCCAGGCGAGCGACTGGGCGGGCAGTTTCAGGGCACGGCGGTGCTGGGCGAGCGCGTCGAGGAAGGCGTTGGCGGCCGCGTAGTTGCCCTGCCCGGCGTTGCCGACCGTGGCGGACGCGGAGGAGAACAGGACGAAGGCCGACAGCGCAAGGTCACGGGTGAGGTTGTGCAGGTTGAGGGCTGCGTCGACCTTGGGCCGCAGGACGTGGCGCATCCGCCCGGGGGTCAGCGACTCGATCGTCCCGTCGTCCAGGACGCCGGCCGCGTGGACGACCGCGCTCAGCGGGCGGTCGGCGGGGATGCCGGCGAGCAGCGCGGCGAGCGCGTCCCGGTCGGCGACGTCACAGGCCTCCACGTCCACCCGGGCGCCGAGGCCGCGCAGTTCGGCGGCGAGGTCGGCCAGGCCCGGGGTGTCCGTGCCGCGCCTGCCGACGAGCAGCAGGTTCTGTACGCCGTGCGCGGTCACGAGGTGCTGTGCCACCAGGCCGCCGAGCGCGCCGCCGGCCCCGGTGACGAGGACGGTTCCCCCGGCCGCGGCGATACCGGACGGTGTGTCCGGGGCCGGGTTCGGGTCCGTGGCGACGGTGGCCCTGGTGAGGCGGGCGGCGAGGAGCTCTCCGCCGCGTATCGCCAGTTGGGGTTCCGTTCCGGCCAGTGCCCGGGGCAGCAGGCCGGGCAGGGCGGCCGGGTCGTCGGTGTCGATCAGCAGGAAGCGGTCCGGGTGCTCGGACTGGGCGGAGCGGACGAGGCCGCGGACCGCGGCGCCGGTGAGGTCGGTGACCTCCTCGCCGGCTGCCGTGGCGACCGCACCCCGGGTGACGAGCACGAGCCGGGTGCCGTCGTCCCACCGCGGGTCGGACAGCCAGTCCTGGACGAGCCGCAGGGCGTCGTCCAGTGCGGTGTGCACGGATGCGGCGTCGGGCGGGGACGGAAGGTCCGGGGTGTGGTCGCACCAGGCCAGCACGGCGGCGGGCGACGGCGCTCCCCCGTCCAACGCGGCACCGAGCGCGGCCAGGTCCGGATGGCTGTCCGGGAAGAGTTCCCGGCCGCCGAGGACAGCCCAGTGTCCGAGGGGGTCGGCGGGTGCGGTGGCGGGCACCGCCGACCACTGCACCCGGTAGAGGGATTCCGGGCCGCCGCCCGGGCGGAGGGTGTCGAGGTCGATCAGGCGGACGGCGAGCGCCTCGACCGACGCGACCGGGAGGCCGTTCGAGTCGGTCGCGTCGATCGACACCGATCCGTCCGGCCGGAAGCCGAGCCGTACCCTGAGCGCGGTGGCTCCGGAGGCGTGCAGCCCGACTCCGCTCCAGGAGAACGGCAGTCCGGCGGACGGCCGGTCCGCGCCCGATTCGGTGTCCGGCCGAGCCCGCAGGAACAGCCCCTGGAGGGCGGCGTCCAGGAGGGCGGGGTGCACGCCGAAGGCGGAGGCGGACCGGTGCTGGTCCTCGGGCAGACGTACCTCGGTGAAGATCTCGTCACCCCGGCGCCAGGCAGCGGTGAGCCCGCGGAAGGCGGGTCCGTAGCCGTAACCGGAGGCACGGAACCGCTCGTACAGGTCGTCGACGGGGATCGGGACGGCGCCGGGCGGGGGCCAGGAGCCGGCGTCGTCCGGTACGGCTGAGGACGACGGCTCGCGGGTCGTGGCGTCGGCGGTGAGCCTGCCGGTCGCGTGCGCGGTCCAGTGCGGGGTCGCCGCGTCCTCGCGGCAGGAGAACAGGTCCAGTGAGCGGCTGCCGTGCGCGTCCGTGGCGCCGACCCGAACCTGCAGGCGGACGGCGGTGTCGGCGGGTATCAACAGCGGTGACTGGAGCGTCAGTTCCTCCACCGTGTGGCAGCCGGCCTCGTCCGCGGCGCGTACCGCGAGTTCCGCGAAGGCCGCGCCGGGCAGCAGGACCGTACCGGCCACCGCATGGTCGGCGAGCCAGGGGTGGGTACGCAGCGAGATCCGGCCCGTGAGCAGCAGTTCACCCGTGTCGGCCAGTTCGATGGCCGCTCCGAGGACGGGGTGGTCGGCCGGATCGAGCCCGGCCGCGCCCACATCGGCCGCCGCGGTGGGCGCCGGCTCGGGCCAGTAGCGGCTGCGCTGGAAGGCGTACGTCGGCAGGTCCACCCGCCGCGCCCCCGGGAACGCACCCGAGAAGTCCGCCCCCAACCCGCACTCCCACGCACGACCCACCGCACGCAACACCTGCGCCGGGCCACCCTCCCCACGACGCAACGTCCCCAACACCACGGCATCCACACCTGCGGCCTCCACCGACTCCCCCACCGCCACACCCAGCACCGCATGCGGGCTGGACTCGACGAAGAACCGGAAGCCCTCCCCCAGCAACGCCTCCGTGGCCTGCCCGAACTCCACCGTCTCCCGCAGGTTCCGGTACCAGTACTCGGTGTCGAGGAACTTCGTGTCCAGCCAGCCGCCCGTCACCGTCGAGAAGAACGGCACCCCGCCCGAGACGGGCACAATGCCGTCCAGGTCGGCGAGCAGCTGCTCGCGGACCTCCTCCACATGCGCGGAGTGCGACGCGTAGTCGACCTCGATCAACCGCGCCCGCACCCCCTCCCCCACCAGAGCCTCCACCAACGCGGCGACCGCGTCCGCGTCACCCGACACCACCGTCGACGACGGACCGTTCACCGCCGCCACCGACAACCGGCCCGCGATCCGCTCCCGCACCGCCTCGACCGGCAGGGGCACCGACGCCATCCCGCCACGGCCCGCCAACGCCCCCACCGCACCGGAACGCAGCGCAACCACCCGCGCCCCGTCGTCGATGCTCAGACCGCCCGCCACCACGGCCGCGGCGATCTCGCCCTGCGAGTGGCCGACCACCGCGTCCGGAACAACACCGAACGAACGCCACACCTCCGCCAGCGACACCATCACCGCCCACAGCACCGGCTGCACCACATCCACCCGCGCCAACAGCGCCTCCGAACCCAACGCCTCCACCAACGACCAGTCCACGTAAGGCGCCAGCGCCCGCTCGCACTCCGCCATCCGCCCCGCGAACACAGCCGACCCGGCCAGCAGCTCCGCGGCCATCCCCACCCACTGCGAACCCTGACCCGGGAACACCAACACCGAACGGCCGTCGACCGGGCGACCGCCGTCCCACGCTCCCGAGTCGTCGTCGGCCATCCGGCCCAGCAGGGTGTGGAGTTGGTCCCGGTCCCCGACCAGTGCCTTCCGGTACTCGAAGGCGGTGCGCGTGTGCAGGGCGGATCCGATGTCGCGCGGGTCGACCCCGGGGTTGCCGTCCAGGTGGCGGCGCAGCCGGTCGGCCTGGAGGCGCAGTGCCTGCGGGCTCTTCGCCGACAGCAGCCAGGGCACCGCCGGCAGGGGGGTGCGCTCGGCCGGCGGGCCGTCGTCCTCCAGGGGGGTGTGTTCGAGGATGGTGTGGACGTTGGTGCCGCTCAGGCCGAAGGAGGACACTCCGGCCCGGAAGGGGCGGCCGTGGGACGGCCAGGGCTGCTGCTCGGTCGCGAGGGCCAGCGCTCCACGCGTCCAGTCGACGTGGCCGGAGGGCCTGCTGACGTGCAGGGTGCGGGGCACCTGCCCGTGCTGCATGGACAGCACCGTCTTGATGACCCCCGCCACACCCGATGCTGCCTGGGCGTGGCCGAGGTTGGACTTGAGGGAGCCGACCAGCAGGGGCCGTCCGGCGGGCCGGTCCTGGCCGTAGGTGGCCAGCAGGGCCTGCGCCTCGATGGGGTCGCCGAGGGTGGTGCCGGTGCCGTGCGCCTCCACCACGTCCACCTCGGACGCCGTCAGGCCCGCGTCCGCGAGCGCCGCCCGGATCACCCGCTGCTGCGACGGACCGTTGGGGGCGGAGAGTCCGTTGCTGGCGCCGTCCTGGTTGACGGCGGAGCCGCGTACCACCGCCAGTACCGGGTGTCCGTTGCGGCGGGCGTCCGACAGCCGCTCCAGCAGCAGGACGCCGACGCCTTCGCCCATGCCCATGCCGTCCGCGTCGTCCGAGAAGGCCTTGCAGCGGCCGTCCTCGGCGAGTCCCCGTTGCCGGGAGAAGCTGATCAGGGCGCCGGGGGTCGCCATCAGGGCGACGCCGCCGACCAGGGCGAGGGAGCAGTCGCCGCCGCGCAGGGCCCGGCCGGCGTAGTGCATGGCGACGAGTGAGGAGGAGCAGGCCGTGTCGATGGTCACGGCGGGGCCTTCGAGGCCCAGGGTGTAGGCGACCCGGCCGGATACGACGCTGGGTGCGCTGCCGGTGAGCAGGTGGCCGTCTCCTTCCTCCGACTGGGCGACGACGGCCGCGTAGTCGGCGTAGTTGACGCCGGTGAACACTCCGGTGCGGCTGCCGCGCAGGGCGGCCGGGTCGATGGCGGCGCGTTCGATCGCCTCCCAGGTGGTTTCCAGGAGCAGCCGCTGCTGGGGGTCCATGGCCAGGGCCTCGCGCGGCGAGATGCCGAAGAACTCCGCGTCGAAGTCGGCGGCGTCGTGCAGGAAGCCGCCGTGCCGGGTGGTCGAGGTGCCGGGGCGGTCGGGGTCGGGGTCGTAGAGGACGTCGATGTCCCAGCCGCGGTCGGTGGGGAAGTCCGAGACGGCGTCGCCGCCGTCGGCGAGCAGGCGCCACAGGTCTTCGGGGGTGCCGATGCCGCCGGGGAAGCGGCAGGCCATGGACACGATCGCGATCGGCTCGTCGTCGGGCGCGGGCGGGTGCGCGGCGGCGTCCGGGTCGGTGGCCTGCCGGCCGAGCAGTTCGGCGCGGATCTCCCGGGCGAGCGCGGTGGACGACGGGTGGTCGAAGATCAGCGTGGACGGCAGCCGCAGTCCGGTGGCGGTGTTGAGCCGGTTGCGGAGTTCGACTGCGGTGAGGGAGGCGAAGCCCATGTCCTGGAACGCCATGCCGGGCCGGATCGCGTCCACCGAGGGATGGCCGAGGACGGCTGCCGCGTGGATGCGGACCAGGTCGAGCAGCAGGCGGTGCTGTTCGGATTCGGCGAGGGCGGCGAGCCGTTGGCGCAGCAGTGCGGCGGCGGGTGCCTCCGTGTCGCCGGTCGCGGCTTCCAGGGCGCGGCGGGCTTCGGGGATGCCGGTGAGCAGCGGGCTGCGGCGGGTGGAGGTGAAGACGGCGGCGAACTGCTCCCAGTCGACGTCGGCGACGGCGAGTACGGTCTCGTCGTCGTCGAGTGCCTGTTGCAGGGCGTGGACCGCGAGGTCGGGGGCGATCCGGGGCAGGCCGTGCTGCTCCAGGTTGAACAGATCGGCGTCCGCTCCGGCGATGCGGTCCTGGAAGGGGTTCTCGGCCTGCCAGATGCCCCAGTCGACGGTGGTGGCGGTGAGGCCGCGGGCCCGGCGGTGCTGGGCCAGGGCGTCGAGGTAGGCGTTGGCTGCGGCGTAGGCGCCGTGGTCGCCGCTGCCCCAGACTCCGGCGATCGAGGAGAACAGGACGAAGGCGTCGAGTTCGCGGTCGAGCAGGGCGTCGAGGTGTTCGGCGCCGGCGGCCTTGGCGGCGACGATCTGTTCGAACGCGGACATCGGTGTGCCGTCCAGGGGGGCGAGCGCGACGAACGCGGCCGCGTGGACGACGGCGGTGACCGGGTCGCCCGCCGTGTCCAGGCCGGTGAGCAGTTCCGCCACCGCCTGACGGTCCGCCAGGTCGCAGACGGGCAGGGTCAGTCGTACGCCGAGGGCGGCCAGTTCCGCGGCGAGTTCGGCCGCGCCGGGTGCCTGGGGGCCGCGGCGGCCGGGCAGGACGAGGTGGGTGGCGCCGCTGCGGGCCAGCCAGCGGACGAGGTGCGGGCCGACGGCTCCGGTGCCGCCGGTCAGCAGGACGGTGCCCCGGGGCTTCCAGTGCTTCGTACGGCTGTCGTTCCGGGGGGCGCGCCGGAGGCGGCGGGCCAGCAGGCCGGTGGGGCGCAGGGCGAGCTGGTCCTCGCGGCCGAGGCCGTCCGGGCCGGTGCCGGGGGCCGTCAGGACGGCGGCGAGGCGGGTCCTGGCGCGGGCGTCGAGGTTCGGCGGCAGGTCGATGAGTCCGCCCCAGCGGGCGGACAGTTCCAGCGCGGCCACCAGTCCGGTGCCCCAGACCAGTGCCTGGCGGGGGTGGGTGACCGGGTCGTCCTGGCCCGTGGACACGGCCCCGGCGGTGGCGCACCACAGGGGTGCGGTGAGGGCGAGGTCGCCCAGGGCCTGCACCAGGGCGACGGTGAGTGCCGTCCCGGTGGGCAGGGCCGGGTGGTCGGGGTGGGGCCGGTCGTCGGCGGCCAGCAGCGACAGCACGCCCGTCGGGACGCGGTCGCCGAGAGCGGTGGCGAGCGTGTCCGCGAGGTCCGTGCGGCGGACGGCGTCGGCGGTGAGTTCGGCCGTGACGACGGTGGCGCCCGCTTCGGTGAGGGCGAGCAGCGGGCCGCGTAGCCGTGCGTCGTCGTCGTGTCCGGCGGGCAGGACGACGAGCCAGGTGCCGGCCGCGGGGGTGGCGGCCGGCGGGTCGGGCAGGGGCTGCCAGCCGATGCGGTAGCGCCAGGAGTCGATGACGCTCTCGTCGCGCCGCTGTTTGCGCCAGCCTCGCAGGGCGGGCAGGACAGGGGCGAGGGCGTCCTCGTCGACGGCGAGGTGGGCGGCGATCTCGGCCGGGGCGTCGTGGTCGACCATGTGCCAGAAGGCCGTGTCGTGCGGGTCGGCGGCGGCCGGTCCGGTGCCGGGCGCCGCCTCCGGCTCCAGCCAGTAGCGCCGCAGCTGGAAGGGGTATCCGGGCAGAGCGGTCGGGCGGGCGCCGGTGCCGGCGTACACCGCGGACCAGTCGACGGCCGCGCCGGCCACCCACAGTTCGGCGGCCGAGCGCAGGGCCCGGCGCAGTCCGCCGTCGTCGCGGCGCAGGGTGCCGACGACCACGGGCGGCTCCTCGGCGCCGGTGGCCTCGGCGGTGTCCTGGAGGGCCATGGTCAGCACCGGGTGCGGCGACACCTCGACGAAGACCTCGTGGCCCTGTTCGATCAGGGAGCGGACGGCGGCATCGAAGCGGACGGTCCCGCGGAGGTTGCGGTACCAGTAGTCGGCGTCCATGACCGTGGTGTCGAGCCGGTCGCCGGTGACGGTGGAGAACAGCGGAATCCGGGCCGGGAGCGGGCGTACGCCGGCCAACGCGGCCAGCACCTCGGACCTGATCCCTTCGACCTGGGCCGAGTGCGAGGCGTAGTCCACGGGTACGGACCGGGCCCGTACGCCCTGTGCGGCGCAGTGGGCGAGCAGTTCGGCCAGGGCCTGGGTCTCGCCCGAGACCACCACGGCGGCGGGCCCGTTGACGGCGGCCACCGACAGCTTCTCGGCCCAGGGGGCGATCTCGGCGCGGACCCGGTCCTCGGGCAGGGACACCGCGACCATGCCGCCGAGTCCGGCCAGCGCCCGGATGGCCCGGCTGCGCAGGGCGACGACCTTCGCCCCGTCCTCCAGGCTCAGCGCGCCCGCCACCACGGCGGCGGCGATCTCGCCCTGGCTGTGCCCGACCACGGCGTCGGGCCGGACGCCCCAGGACTTCCAGTGCGCGGCCAGTGACACCATCACCGCCCACAGCACCGGCTGCACCACGTCCACCCGTTCCAGGGAGGGTGCCCCGGGCGCGCCCTCCAGGACGGCGGGGAGCCGCCAGTCGACATGGGCGCGGAGGGCGGCGTCGCAGGCGGCGAGGCGGTCCCGGAACACGGGGCTGGTGGCGAGCAGGTCCCGCGCCATGCCGGCCCACTGGGAGCCCTGGCCGGGGAACACCAGTGCCGTCCGGCCCTCGACGACCCGGCCGGTGCCCGCGACGACGTCAGCGGGCGTGGCCGGGGCGGTGGAGAGGTCCGTGCCCGGCCCGGACAGGGCGGCGAGGCCGTCCAGCAGTGCGGGGCGCCCGTCGCCGATCACCACGGCCCGGTGTTCGAAAGCGGACCGGGTGGTCGCCAGCGAGAACCCGATGTCGGCCGCCCGTGCGGGCGCGTCCGTGGCGAGCCGGGCGCGCAGCCGGCTCGCCTGGTCCCCGAGCGCGGACGCGGTGCGGCCGGACAGCACCCAGGGCAGCACGGCCCCGGGCGCGCCCGCCCCGGCTGCGGTGTCCGGGCCGTCGGTCGCTGCTTCCGGTCCGTTGGTCTGTTCCGGCTCCGGTGCCTGTTCGAGGACGACGTGCGCATTGGTGCCGCTCATGCCGAACGAGGACACCCCGGCCCGGCGCGGCCGGTCGACGGCGGGCCAGTCGCGGGCCTCGGTGAGGAGTTCGACGGCGCCCGAGGACCAGTCGGCGTGCGGGGTGGGCGCGTCCACGTGCAGGGTGCGGGGCAGGACGCCGTGCCGCAGCGCGAGCACCGTCTTGATGACCCCGGCGACCCCGGCGGCGGCCTGGGTGTGCCCGATGTTCGACTTCAGCGACCCCAGCCACAGCGGACGCCCGGCGGGCCGGTCCTGACCGTAGGTGGCCAGCAGCGCGTCGGCCTCGATCGGGTCGCCGAGGGTGGTACCGGTGCCGTGCGCCTCCACCGCGTCGACCTCGGAAGCGGTCAGTCCGGCGTCGGCGAGGGCCGCCCGGATGACCCGCTGCTGGGAGGGGCCGTTGGGGGCGGTCAGGCCGTTGCTGGCGCCGTCCTGGTTGACGGCCGAGCCGCGCAGCACGGCCAGCACCGTACGGCCGTTGCGGCGCGCGTCCGACAGCCGCTCCAGCAGCAGCATCCCCACGCCCTCGCCCCAGCCGGTGCCGTCCGCGGCCGCCGCGAACGGCTTGCAGCGGCCGTCGGGGGACATCGCGCCCTGCCGGCTGAACTCGACGAACACCGCCGGCAGCGCCATCACGCTGACCCCGCCGGCGAGCGCGAGCGAGCACTCACCGGCCCGCAGGGCCCGCGCCGCGAGGTGCAGCGCCACCAGCGAGGCCGAACAGGCGGTGTCCACGGTGACGGCCGGGCCTTCGAGACCGAGCGCGTAGGACACCCGCCCGGACATCACGCTCATCGAGTTCCCCGTCATCAGGAACCCCTGGACGGCTTCGGCCGCGCCGGAGCCCAGCGTCGCGTACCCCTGGTCGATGGCCGCGACATACACCCCGGTACGGCTGCCCCGCAGGGTGAGCGGGTCGATGCCGGCCTGCTCGACGGCCTCCCAGGACGCAATCAGCAGCAGCCGCTGCTGCGGGTCCATCGCGACCGCCTCACGGGGCGAGATGCCGAAGAACTCCGGGTCGAAGTCCGCCGCGCCGTCCAGGAACGCCCCTCGCCCGGGGACCGTGCCGCCGGACGGCCAGGCGGTCTCCCAGCCCCGGTCGCCGGGGACCGGCGCGATGGTGTCGCGGCCTTCGGCGAGCAGTTCCCACAGGTCGTCGGGGGTGCGGACGCCGCCGGGGAAGCGGCAGCTCATCGCCACGACCGCGATCGGCTCGCTCGTGCGGGCCTCGGCCTCCCGGAGCCGCTGCCGGGTGTCCCGCAGGTCGATGGTCACCCGGTTGAGGTAGTCGCGCATCCTCTGGTCGCTCACTGGACACCGCTGCTTTCGTCTCGGGCTGCGCGGGGTGCGCGGACGGCGTGGACCGGTGCCCTGGTCATGCGGATCCCAACTGCCGGTCGATGTAGTCGAACACCTCGTCGTCGCTGGCCGCCTCGATCAGGTCGGGGGCCAGGTCGTCCAAGTCGCCCGTGGGGCGGGCGGTGGTGGCCGGTGTCCCGCCGGGCAGCGGGCGGGACAGCACTTCCCGTATCCGGGCGGCGAGTTCGTCGCTGACGCCGTCCGGCGGCAGGGCGTCGAGCAGGGCCTCCAGGGTGTCGAGCCCGGCCCGGACCGCCGCGTCGCCCGTCGGGCGGGCGGCGGCGGCCCGCTCGGCGAGGTGGCGTGCCAGTGCCTCCGGGGTGGGGTGGTCGAAGACGAGCGCGGCCGGCAGCCGCAGCCCGGTCGAGGACACCAGCCGGTTGCGCAGTTCGACCCCGGTGAGGGAGTCGAAGCCGACGTCCTTGAACGGGCGGGCCGGGCGGATCAGGTTCGGCGAACTGTGGCCGAGCACCGCCGCGGCGTTGCCGCGCACCAGGTCGAGCAGGGTCCGGTACAGCTCGGCCTCGGGCAGCTCGGCGAGCTGCCGCGCCATCGAGCGGGCCGGCGCCGCGGCGGAGGCGGAACCGGTACGGGCGGGGCGGACCAGGCCGCGGAGCACGGCGGGCAGTCGGTCGTCCGCCCGCAGCACGGACGGGGCGATCCTGGCCGCGAGCCGGTAGGCGTACGGGGAGTCCAGTGCCGCGTCGAACAGGGCGAGGCCCTCCGCCGAGGTCAGCGCGCCCGCCCCGGCGCCCCGGCCCGCGGTGACCGCGGCGGTCATCTCGCTGCGCTCCTCCCACAGGCCCCAGCCGATGGACAGGCCGGGCAGCCCCTCGGCCCGGCGTTCGGCGGCGAGGGCGTCGAGGACCGCGTTGGCGGCGGCGTAGTTCGCCTGCCCGGCCGCGCCGAACTGGGCGGCGCCCGAAGAGAACAGGACCAGCGCCGCGAGGTCGAGCTCCCGGGTGAGTTCGTGCAGGGCCAGCGCCGCGTCCGCCTTGGGCCGCAGGACGCGGTCGAGCCGGTCCGGAGTCAGCCCCGCGATCGTGGCGTCGTCCAGGACACCGGCCGCGTGGACGACGGCGGTGAGCGGGTGCGCGGCGGGCACCGACCCGAGCAGGGCGGCGAGCGCGGCGCGGTCGGCGACGTCGCAGGCTGCGACGGTCACCGACGCCCCGAGCCCGGTCAGTTCCCGTACCAGCTCCGGCATACCGTCGGCGGATCCGCCCCGGCGGCCCGCCAGCAGCAGGTGCCGGGTGCCGTGCGCGACGACCAGATGCCGGGCCAGGAGCCGTCCCAGGGTGCCGGTGGCCCCGGTGACCAGGACAGTCCCTTCGGGGTCCGGCGGAGCGGGCAGCAGCAGGACGTTCTTGCCGACGCCCCGGGCCTGGCTGAGCGAGCGCAGGGCGGCCGGGGCCTGCCGGACGTCCCAGCCGGTGACGGGCAGAGGACGCAGCACTCCCTGCTGGAACAGGTCCAGGACGTCGGCAAGCATCTCGCCGATGCGCTCCGGACCGGCCTCCATCAGGTCGAACGCCCGGTAGCGCACCCCGGGGTGCTGCCGGGCGACCGTCTCGGGGTCGCGGACGTCGGTCTTGCCCATCTCCACGAACCGGCCGCCGTTCGGCAGCAGCCGCAGACCGGCGTCGACGAACTCCCGTGCCAGGCTGTCGAGTACGACGTCGACGCCCCGCCCGCCGGTGGCCGTCAGGAACGTCTCGGCGAAGTCGGTGGTACGGGTCGAGGCGATGTGCGCGGCGTCCAGTCCGCCAGCCCGCAGGACGTCCCACTTGGCGGGGGAGGCGGTCGCGAACACCCGCGCACCGGCGTGCCGGGCGAGTTGCACCGCCGCCATGCCGACACCGCCGGCCGCGGCGTGGACCAGTACCGATTCCCCGCGCCGCAGTCCGCCGAGATCGAACAGACCGTAGTAGGCGGTGAGGAACACCACCGGCACGGATGCGGCACGGGCGAAGGACCAGCCCGCCGGTATCCGGGCGACGGTACGGCGGTCGGCGACGGCGGTCGGGCCGAACGCGCCCCCGAAGATCCCCATCACCCGGTCCCCGGGTACCAGGTCGTCCACACCCGGGCCCACCTCGATGACGGTTCCGGCGCCCTCGCTGCCCAGGCCCTGCTGTTCGGGGTCGGGGTCCAGGCCGAGCGCGGCGATGACGTCGTGGAAGTTCAGCCCGGCGGCGCGCACCGCGATCCGTACCTCACCCTTGCCCAGCGGGGCGAGGGCCGCCGGAGCGGGCTCCGCCGCGATGTCCTCGAGGGAGCCCCGGCCGTCGGTGGTGAGCCGCCAGGCGGCGCCGTCCGGCAGGGACAGCGTGCCGTCCGGCCGGCCGCCGCGGACCAGCCGCGGCAGCAGCGGCGGGCCGGTCCGCAGCGCCAGCTCGGGTTCCCCGGCGGCGAGCGCCGCAGGCAGGGCGTCCGCCGGCTCGCCGGTCCCGGCCGCGTCGATGAGGACGAAGCGCCCGGGGTGCTCGGCCCGCGCGCTGCGCACCAGGCCCCACAGGGCGGCCTGGGCGGGATCGACGGGACGGTCGACCGGTCCGGTACGGACCGCGTCCCTGGTGAGCAGGGCCAGCCTGGCCGCAGCGAACCGCTCGTCGGCCAGCCACTGCTGCACGAGGGCGAGGCCCTGGTGCGCGGTGGCCCGGACCCGGTCGGCGGGGTGGGGCAGGTCGGCGGTGGCGATGGCCGCCACGATCACCTCGGGGAGGGCGGCGCCCGCTTCGAGGGCGGCCCCCAGGGCGCCGATGTCCTGCCATGACACCGCGCCGGGGACGGCACCGCCGAGGGCGGCCCAGGTGGGCACGGCGCCGTCGGCCGGGTCGGTGGCCGGGGTCCAGTCGAGGCGGTACAGCAGGTCGGCGTGGGCGGTCGCGGAGAGCGGCCCGCCGGCGGCCGGAGGCCGCAGCAGCAGGGCCTCCACGCCGAGCACCTGCCGTCCGGACAGGTCGTGGGCGTGCAGGGTCACGGTGTCCGGCGTGTCGGTGGCGAGCCGCACGCGCAGCGTGGTGGCCCCGGTGGTCCCGCTGGTCACGCCGTTCCAGCTGAAGGGCAGCCGGGCCCGGCCGTCCTGGTCGGGCAGCAGTGCGGCGATCTGGAGGGCCGCGTCCAGCAGCGCGGGGTGCAGCACGCATCCGGCGGCGTCGGCGTGCTGCGGCTCCGGCAGCACCACCTCGGCGAACACCTCGCCGCCGCGGAGCCACGCGGCACGGATGCCGCGGAAGGCGGGGCCGTAGTGGTAGCCGGCCTCGGCGAAGCGCTCGTAGAGGTCGCCGGTGTCCACGGGTTCGGCACCGGACGGCGGCCAGCTCAGCAGACCGGCCGCGGCTCCGGCCGGGTCCCTGGCGGGCCGGGGTGCCAGGGTGCCGGTGGCGTGCTCGGTCCAGGGCGCGTCGGCGTCCCGTGTCGTACGGGCGAACACGCCGAGCCTGCGCCGACCGTCGCCGTCGGGTGCGGCCACCCGGAGCTGTAGGTGGACGGCTCCCTCCTCCGGGAGCACGAGCGCCGATCCGAGGGTGAGTTCCTCGACCACCGGGCAGTCCGCCTCGGCCCCGGCGCGCAGCGCGAGTTCGAGAAACGCCGTGCCGGGGAAGAGGACGACGCCCGACACCGCGTGGTCGGCGAGCCAGGGGTGGGTACGCAGCGAGATCCGGCCGCTGAGCAGCAGCTCATCGGAGTCCGCGACCTGCGTCGCCGCACCGAGCAGCGGGTGCCCGGTCGTGGCGAGACCCGCCGAGGCGACGTCCCAGCTCGTGGTCGGAACGTCGAGCCAGTAACGGCTGCGCTGGAAGGCGTAGGTAGGCAGCTCGACACGCCGCGCCCCCGGGAACGCACCCGACCAGTCCACCCCCAGCCCTCGCTCCCACGCACGGCCCACCGCCCGCAGCACCTGAGCCAGGCCGCCTTCCCCGCGACGCAGCGTCCCCAGCACCGCGGCATCCACACCTGCGGCCTCCACCGACTCCCCCACCGCAACCGACAACACCGCGTGCGGGCTGGACTCCACGAAGAACCGGAAGCCCTCCCCCAACAACGTCTCCGTGGCCTTCCCGAACTCGACGGTCTCCCGGAGATTGCGGTACCAGTACTCCGCGTCCAAAGCCTTCGTGTCCAGCCAACCACCCGTCACCGTCGAGAAGAACGGCACCGAACCCGAGACAGGAACGATGCCGGCCAGATCGGAGAGCAACCGCTCGCGGATCTCCTCCACATGCGCGGAATGCGACGCGTAGTCGACCTCGATCACACGCGCCCGCACCCCCTCACCCATCAGCCCGTCGACCAGTGCCGTCACCGCGTCCGCGTCACCCGACACCACCGTCGACGACGGGCCGTTCACCGCGGCCACCGACAACCGCCCCGCCCACGGGGCGATCCGCTCCCGCACCACACCCACCGGCAGAGGCACCGACGCCATGCCACCACGGCCCGCCAACACCCCCACCGCACGGGAACGCAACGCGACCACCCGAGCCCCGTCCTCCAGACTCAGACCGCCCGCCACACAAGCCGCAGCGACCTCGCCCTGGGAGTGGCCCACCACAGCGTCCGGAACGACACCGAACGAACGCCACACCTCCGCCAGCGACACCATCACCGCCCACAACACCGGCTGCACCACATCCACCCGCGCCAACAGCGCCTCCGAACCCAACACCTCCGCCAACGACCAGTCCACATAAGGCGCCAGAGCCCGCCCGCACTCCGCCATCCGCCCCGCGAACACCTCCGACTCACCCAACAGCCCCGCGGCCATCCCCACCCACTGCGAACCCTGACCCGGGAACACCAACACCACCCGACCGGAAACCAACCCGCCGCCGGGCACCGCAGCACCCTGTGACAGCGCGGCCAGGTGCTCGGCGAGGTTCTCCTCCGTGCCCACCAGCACCGCGCGGTGTCCCAGCGCGCTGCGGCCCGTGGCCAGGGAGAAGGCCACGTCCACGGCGCGGACGCCCGACCCGTCTCCGATCCGGGCCGACAGCGCCGCAGCCTGGGCGCACAGCGCCTCCGGAGTGCGCGCCGAGAGGAGCAAGGGGACGGCGGCGGGTACGGTCCCCGGTGTCCCGGACCCGTCAACGAGCCCGTCTGCGGGGGCTGTCGGGTCGGTCGGGGCCTGTTCGAGGATGACGTGGGCGTTCGTGCCGCTGACGCCGAAGGAGGACACCCCCGCCCGGCGCGGACGGCCCGTGTCGTCCCACGCACGGGCCTCCGTCAGCAGTCGGCCGGCCCCCGCGGACCAGTCCACCTCGGGCGTCGGACCGTCCACGTGCAGCGTCTTCGGCATCACGCCGTGCCGCAAGGCGAGCACCGACTTGATGACCCCCGCCACACCGGCGGCAGCCGAGGCGTGTCCGATGTTGGACTTCAGCGAGCCGATCCACACCGGCCGGTCCGCGGGCCGGTCCTGCCCGTACGTCGCCAGCAGCGCCTGCGCCTCGATCGGGTCACCCAACCGCGTCCCCGTACCGTGCGCCTCCACCACGTCCACCTCGGACGCCGTCAGCCCCGCATCCGCCAACGCCGCACGGATCACCCGCTGCTGCGACGGACCGTTCGGCGCCGTCAGACCATTGCTCGCACCATCCTGATTCACCGCCGAACCACGGATCACCGCCAGCACCGGATGCCCGTTGCGCCGCGCATCCGACAACCGCTCCACCAGCAGCATGCCCGTGCCTTCGCCGAAGGCGGTACCGTCGGCCGCCGCGGCGAAGGACTTGCAGCGGCCGTCCGGAGCGAGTCCGCCCTGTCGGCTGAACTCGACGAACAGTTCGGGGCTGCACATCACGTTGACGCCGCCGGCCAGGGCCAGCGAGCATTCGCCGGATCGCAGCGCCCGTACCGCGAGGTGCAGGGCCACCAGCGAGGACGAGCACGCGGTGTCCACGGTGACCGCGGGGCCTTCCAGGCCGAAGAAGTAGGCCAGGCGTCCGGAGACGACGCTTCCCGAGTTGCCGGTGCCGAGGAATCCCTCGACGTCCTCGGGGATGTAGGGCAGCAACCGGGCCGCGTAGTCCTGCTGCATCAGGCCGACGTACGTACCGACCGGGGCGCCGCGCAGGGTGGACGGGTCGATGGCCGCGCGCTCGAAGAGTTCCCAGGTGGTTTCCAGGAGCAGCCGCTGCTGCGGGTCCATCGCCGCCGCCTCGCGCGGCGAGATGCCGAAGAACTCCGCGTCGAACCCGGCCGCGTCGTGGAGGAAGCCGCCGTCGCGGGTGACGGAGGTGCCGATGCGGTCGGGATCGGGGTCGTAGAGCGTGTCCAGGCTCCAGCCCCGGTCGGTGGGGAACCCGGAGATGCCGTCGCGGCCCTCGGCCAGCATCCGCCACAGGTCCTCGGGTGAGCGGACATCGCCGGGGAGGCGGCAGGCCGCGGAGACGATCGCGATCCGGTCGTCGTCCGCGTCCCGGTTCCGGTCGGCCGACCCTGCGGGTACGGCGGGCATGACGGCCCTGGCCGCTTCCGTGTCCGTGAGTCCGGCGCCCAAAAAGTCCGCGAGCGCGGCCGGGGTCGGGTGGTCGAACACCAGGCTGGCGGGAAGCCGCAGGCCGGTGGCGGCGTTCAGGCGGTTGCGCAGTTCCACCGAGGCCAGTGAGTCGAAGCCCAGTTCGCGGAAGGCCCGTCCGGGGTCGAGGGTGTCCGGGGAGGCATGGCCGAGGACCGCAGCGGCGTGGGTGCGGACGAGTTCGACGAGCAGCCGGGTCTGTCCGGTGCCGTCGAGGGCCGCGAGGCGCCGGCGCAGGGCGTTGTCGTCGGCCGTCGCCTGCGCGGCCGTGGCCGCCCGGCGCGGCGGTGTGCGCACCAGGCCGCGCAGCAGCGGCGGCAGAGTGCCCTCCGCCGCCGCGGACCGCAGGGCCGCGGTGTCGAGGCGCATCGGGACCAGGGCGGCCCGGTCCACGGTGAGGGCGGTGTCGAAGAGCGCGAGTCCCCGCTCGGTGGAGAGCGGCGGCATCCCGGACCGGGCGAGGCGTCGTACGTCGTCCTCGTCCAGGTGTCCGGTGAGGGCGCTGGCCTGCTCCCACAGGGTCCAGGCCAGGGCCTGGCCGGCCAGGCCCGCCGCCCGACGCTGGACGGCCAGGGCGTCGAGGAAGGCGTTGGCGGCGGCGTAGTTGGCCTGTCCGGGGCCGCCGAAGGTGCCTGCGGCCGAGGAGAAGAGCACGAAGTGCGTCAGATCGAGGTCGCGGGTCAGTTCGTGCAGGTGGAGGGCGGCGTCGACCTTGGGGCGCAGCACGGCGTCCACCCGTTCGGGGGTGAGTGCGGTGACGACGCCGTCGTCGAGGGTGCCCGCGGTATGGACCACGGCGGTCAGCGGGTGCGCGGGCGGCAGGTCCGCGAATACGGCGGCCAGGGCGACCCGGTCGGCGGCGTCGCAGGCGACGATGGCGGCCTCGGCTCCCAGCGCGGCGAGTTCGGCCCGCAGTTCGTCGGCTCCGGCGGCGGCCGGGCCGCTGCGGGAGAGCAGGAGCAGGTGCCGGACGCCGTGCCCGGTGACCAGGCGGCGGGCGACGTGGGAGCCGAGCAGGCCGGTGCCGCCGGTGATGAGGACCGTGCCGTCCGGGTCGAAGGCCCGGAGGGGCCCTGCCGCGTCGTCCGAGAGGTCCGGGTCGTTCCTGAGGACCCGGGCCAGCCGGGGTACGCGGACGTCGTCGCCGCGGACCGCGGACTGCGGTTCTCCCGAGGCGAGGGCCGCGGCGACGCCTGCGGAGGTGCCGTGCTCGTCGTCGGCGTCGAGGTCGAGCAGGGCGAAGCGCCCGGGGTGTTCGGACCGGGCCGAACGGACCAGGCCCCAGAGCGCGCTGTGCGCGGGGTTGCGTACGTCCTCCCCCTCCCCGGCGCTGACCGCACCCCGGGTGGCGAACACCAGGCGAGAGTCGGCGAAGCGGTCGTCGGCGAGCCAGGTCCGGACGTCGCTGAGGGCTTGGTGGACGACCGCGCGGACCACCGCGGCCGGTCCGGCCGTGTCCGTGGGCTCCGCGCAGGCGAGCAGGACCGTTTCGGGCACCGGAGCTCCGGCGTCGACGGCGGCCAGCAGCCTGGCCAGGTCCGCGGTGCGGTGAACGGGTGCGCCGCTGCCGCGCGCGGGTGTGGTGACCCACTCCGTCGCATAGAGGTCCTGGTGGCGGCGGCCGTGAGGGGCGCGGTCGGCGCCGAGGCTGACGGTGCCCGCGGGCCGCAGGACCAGTGCGTCCACGGTCGCCACGGGGGCGCCGGTCGCGTCGACGACGGCGAGCGTCACCGCGTCGGGCCCGGCCGGGGCGAGCCGGACGCGGATCGCGCCGGCGCCGGTGGCGTGCAGGGTCACGCCGTTCCAGGAGAACGGCAGCCGTCCCTCGGGGTGGGCCTCCGCGCCGGGGGTGCCGGGCACACCGGTGGCGTGCAGGGCCGCGTCCAGCAGGGCCGGGTGCAGGCCGAAGCGGGCGGCATCGGGTGCGGGCCCAGCGGGTACGACGGCCTCCGCGAACAGCTCGTCGCCGCGCCGCCAGACCGCGTTCAGGCCCTGGAAGGCGGGACCGTAGGCGAATCCGGCCGCCGCGAAGCGGTCGTACAGTCCGTCGAGGGCGAGGGGTTCGGCGCCGGGCGGCGGCCAGGGCATCGGCCCGTCGGCCTCGGCGCCTTCCGCGCCGTCCTGGGCCAGGACGCCTTCGGCGTGCCTGGTCCACTCGTCGCCGTCGGGGTCACCGTCGACGGGTGTGTCCGGCCGGGAGTGCAGGCTGAGCGGGCGGTGGCCCAGGGAGTCGGGGGGGCCCACGGTGAGGCGCAGCACGGTGCCGCCGTGTTCGGGCAGCACCAGGGGGGCCTCGAGGGTGAATTCCTCGACCCGGGGGCAGCCGACGCGGGCTCCGGCCTGGAGCGCGAGTTCCAGGAAGGCGGTGCCCGGGAGCAGTGCCCGGCCGCCGACGGCGTGGTCGGCGAGCCACGGGTGGGTGCGGGCCGACAGGCGGCCGGTGAGGAGCAGGCCGTCGCTGTCCGCGAGGACCACGACGGCGCCCAGCAGCGGATGGTCCGCGGGGGTCAGTCCGGCAGAGGTGACGTCGCCGACGGGCGCGGCTCCGTCCTCCAACCAGTACGGGTCGCGTTGGAAGGCGTAGGTGGGCAGTTCCACCCGTCCGGGGCGGCGGTCGGCGAAGACGGTGTCCCAGTCCGGGGAGACTCCACGCAGGTGGAGTTCGGCCAGGGACTCGGTGAACCGGCGCGGGCCGCCGTCGTCGCGGCGCAGGGTGCCCACGGCGGTGGCGTCGGCGCCCGCGTCCTCGGCGGTCTCCAGGACACCGACGGTGAGGACGGGGTGTGGGCTGCTTTCCAGGAGGACCTGGTAGCCGTCGGCGAGCAGGGCGCGGGTCGCCTGTTCGAAGCGGACGGTCCCACGGAGGTTGCGGTACCAGTAGTCGGCGTCCAGGGCGGTGGTGTCCTCCAGCAGGCCGCCGCTGAGGGTGGAGTAGAAGGGGATGGCGGACGGGCGGGGGGTCAGTCCGTCGAGCCGGGCGAGCAGTTCGGTGCGGATGTCCTCGACGTGGGCGCTGTGCGAGGCGTAGTCGACGGGGATGCGCCGGCTGCGGATGTCCAGGGCCGTCGTCCGGTCGAGGAAGGCGTCGAGCGCGTCGGTGTCGCCGGAGACCACGGTGGAGGCGGGTCCGTTGACGGCGGCGACGGAGAGCCGGCCGTCCCAGGGGGCGAGGTGTTCGGCGACCTGTTCGGCAGGCAGGGCCACCGAGGCCATGCCGCCGCGGCCGGACAGCGCGCGGATGGCGCGGCTGCGCAGGGCGACGACCTTCGCCCCGTCCTCCAGGCTCAGCGCTCCCGCCACCACGGCGGCGGCGATCTCGCCCTGGGAGTGGCCGATGACCGCGCCGGGGGTGATGCCGTGGGAGCGCCACAGTTCGGCCAGGGAGACCATGACGGCCCACAGCACCGGCTGCACCACGTCGACGCGTTCGGCCGGCGGGGTGCCGGGAGCGCCGCGCAGGACGGCTTCCAGGGACCAGTCGACGAATGGGGCCAGGGCACGCTCGCAGTCCGCGATGCGGGCGGCGAAGGCGGGGGCGGAGTCGAGGAGTTCGACGGCCATGCCGGCCCATTGGGATCCCTGTCCGGGGAACACCAGGGCGACTTCGCCGCCGGTTCCGGCAGTGCCCAGGACCAGGCCGGGGGCGGTGCGGCCGGCCACCACGGCATCGAGGCCGGCCCGGAACTCGTCGGGGTGGGCGCCGATCAGGACCGCCCGGTGCTCGTGCGCGGCGCGGGTCGTCGCGAGGGCGTGGCCGACCTCGGCCGGGCCGGGTCCGGGGTGGGCGTCGAGGTGGTCGCGGAGCCGTGCGGCCTGGGCGCGCAGCGCTTCGGCGGTGCGTCCCGAGAGCACCCAGGGGAGGACGGCGGGGGCGGCGGGTTCGTCCGCCTGTTCCAGCACGGGTTCGTCCGCCTGTTCCAGGACGACGTGTCCGTTGGTGCCGCTGACGCCGAAGGAGGACACCGCGGCCCGGCGCGGCCGTCCGGTCTCGGGCCAGGGGGTGTTCGCGGTGACCAGGCGTACCGCGCCCGCGGTCCAGTCGATCTGCGGGGACGGGTCCTGCGCGTGCAGGGTGGGCGGGACGGTACCGTGCCGCATGGCGAGGACGGTCTTGATGACGCCGCCGACGCCGGCCGCCGCCTGGGTGTGCCCGATGTTGGACTTCAGCGAGCCGAGCAGCAGCGGCTGCCCGTCCGCGCGGTCCTGCCCGTAGGTAGCCAGCAGGGCCTGGGCCTCGATCGGGTCGCCCAGCGGGGTGCCGGTGCCGTGCGCCTCGACCACGTCCACATCGGCGGGGGTGAGTCCGGCGTTGGCCAGGGCGTGGCGGATGACGCGCTGCTGGGCGGGGCCGTTGGGGGCGGTGAGCCTGCTGCTGGCGCCGTCCTGGTTGACGGCGGTGCCGCGGATCAGGGCGAGGACCGGGTGGCCGTTGCGCCGGGCGTCCGAGAGGCGCTCCAGCAGGAGCATGCCGACGCCCTCGCCCCAGCCGGTGCCGTCGGCGGCGGCGGCGAAGGACTTGCAGCGGCCGTCCCGGGCCAGGCCGCCCTGGCGGCTCATCTCCACGAACGGAACGGGTGTCGACATGACCATCGCGCCCCCGGCCAGGGCCAGGGTGCAGTCGCCGGCCCGCAGGGCTTGGGCGGCGAGGTGGATGGCGACCAGCGAGGAGGAGCATGCGGTGTCGATGCTGACCGCCGGGCCCTCCAGACCGAAGGTGTAGGCGACGCGGCCCGAGGCGACGCTGTCGGAGCTGCCGCTGCCGACGTAGCCGGCCACGTCGTCGGGGACCTGGCGCAGCCGTACCGCGTAGTCCTGGTACATCACCCCGGCGAAGACGCCGGTCCTGCTGCCCCGCAGGGTCGCGGGGTCGATACCGGCCCGTTCGAACGCCTCCCAGGTGGTCTCCAGGAGGAGCCGCTGCTGCGGGTCCATCGCGAGCGCTTCGCGCGGGGAGATCCCGAAGAATCCGGGGTCGAAGTGCCCGACGTCGTCGAGGAATCCGCCCAGGGCGGTGTGGCTGGTGCCCTCGCACAGTTGTTCCGGGTCGTCCAGGTGGTCCAGGTCCCAGCCCCGGTCGCGGGGGAAGCCGGTGATGGCATCGGTGCCGTCGGTGACCAGGCGCCACAGGTCCTCGGGGGACCGTACGCCGCCGGGGTAGCGGCAGCTCATCGCGACGACCGCGATCGGTTCGCGGCCCGCTTCCTCGGCCTCGGTCAGGCGCCGGCGGGTGTGGTGCAGGTCCGCCGTCACGCGCTTGAGGTAGTCCCTCAGCTTGTCGTCGTTCACCATTGGGGGCCGCCGTCCTGGTTCGCGGGTCGGGTCGGTGTCATGACCGGCCGAGTTCGCTGTCGATGAGGTCGAAGAGTTCGTCGTCGCTGGCGCCGTCCATCCGGTCCTCGATGGAGGCGGCCACCCCGGCCGCCGTGCCGTCGCCGTCGGCCGGGGTGGCCGCCGGGTCGTCGAGGCGGCGCAGGAGCTCCCGGAGCCGCCCGGCCAGCCGTTCGCGGTCCGCCGGGTCGTCGGGGAGGCCGTCGAGGGCGCCTGCCAGGCGGTCCAGTTCGGCAAGGCCGGGGAGCGGGCCGGGTCCGGCGTCGGGGAGCAGTTCGGCGGCGAGGTGTGCGGCGATCGCGGCCGGGGTGGGGTGGTCGAAGAGCAGGGTGGCCGGCAGCGGGTGGCCGGTTGCGGCGCGCAGCCGGTTGCGCAGTTCCACCGCGGTCAGCGAGTCGAAGCCGACCTCCAGCAGGCCGCGTCCGGGCTCGACCGCGGCCGGGCCGCTGTGGCCGAGCACCAGGGCGGCGTGCGAGCGGACCAGGTCGAGCAGGACCCGGCCGCGCTGGGTCTCGTTGAGGGAGCCGAGGCGCTGCTTCAGGGCCTCGGGCCCGTCGGGGCCGGTGCCGGCCGCGGGGCCCGCGGCGCCGCGCCGGGCGGCGGGGCGCACCAGGCCGCGCAGCAGGGCGGGGACGCCGCCGGTGGCGGCCTGGGCGCGGACGGCCGCGGTGTCGAGCCGCAGCGGGAGGACGACCGGCTCGTCGAGGGTGCCGGCCGTGTCGAAGAGCGCCAGTCCCTGGGCCGGGTCGAAGGCGACGATCCCGCCCCGGGAGATCCGTCGCAGGTCGGCCTCGGTGAGCCCGCCGGTCATCCCGGTGCTGTTGGCCCACAGGCCCCAGGCGAGGGAGCGGCCGGGCAGCCCATCGGCGCGGCGCCGGTGGGCCAGGGCGTCGAGGAAGGCGTTGGCGGCGGCGTAGTTGCCCTGGCCCATGCCGCCGAAGATCCCGGCGATGGACGAGAACAGGACGAACTCGGACAGCTCCAGGCCGGCGGTGAGTTCGTGCAGGTTGATCGCCGCGTCCACCTTGGGGCGCAGGACGTGGTCCAGTCGCGCGGGCGTCATGGTGGCGACGACGCCGTCGGCCAGCACGCCCGCGGCGTGCACCACCCCGGTCAGTGGGTGCGTGGGGGGCAGGGCGGCCAGCAGGGCCGCGAGGGCGTCGCGGTCGGCGGCGTCGCAGGCGACGATCTCGGCGTGCGCGCCCAGGGCGGCGAGCTCGGCGAGGAGTTCCGCCGCGCCGTCGGCGGCGGGGCCGCTGCGGCTGGTCAGCAGCAGGTGCCGGACGCCGTGTTCGGCGGCGAGGTGGCGGGCGACGTGGGCGCCGATGGCGCCGGTGCCGCCGGTGATCAGGACGGTTCCGTCGCCGCCCCAGCCGGGCGTGCGCCCGGTGACGGCCAGCGGTACCCGGGCCAGCCGGGCGACGTGGACGGCTCCGGCCCGGATCGCGAGCTGGGGTTCCCCGGACGCGAGGGCTTCGGCGAGCAGCGCGGGCGGGTTCTCGTGGGCGTCCAGGTCCAGCAGGACGAAGCGGTCGGGGTTCTCGGTCTGCGCCGAGCGGACCAGGCCCCAGAGCGCGGCCAGGGCCGGGTCCGGGACGTCGTCGCCGGTCACCGGGACCGCGCCCGAGGTGACCAGGACCAGCTTGGCCCCGGCCAGCCGCTCCTCGGCCAGCCAGTCGCGCAGCAGGGCGAGGACCGTGCCGAGTCCGTCGTGGACCGCGTCACGGAGGGTGCCGGGCGGCGCGTACGGGGCCGAGGCGGGCGGGCAGGCGGCCAGCACCAGCCGGGGCGGTGGGGCGCCCGCGTCGAGCAGTGCGGACAGCGCGGCGAGGTCGGTGACCGTGCGGCCGGGGAGTGTCCCGGTGCCGAGCACGGTCCAGGGCTCCGGGTCGAAGGCGGTGCCGGCCGCCGTCGCGGCGCGCTCGGGCAGGGCCTGCCACTCGGGGCGGAACAGTTCCTCGTGGTGTCCGACGCGGGTGGCCTTGAAGCGGTCGCGCGAGACGGGCCGCAGGACCAGGGAGCGGGCCGAGAGCACCGGCCGCCCGGTGGTGTCGGTCACCTGTACGGCGACGGCGTCGCGGCCGGTCGGGGTCAGCCGCAGCCGGAGTTCGGCGGCCCCGGAGGCGTGCAGGCGCACCCCGTTCCAGGAGAACGGCAGCCAGCCCTGCGCGGGCCCCTTGAGGACGTCGAACACCAGTGAGTGCAGGGCGGCGTCCAGCAGGGCCGGGTGCAGGCCGAACGCGGCGGCGTCCGGCCGCTGCTCCTCGGGCAGGCTCGCGAGGGCGTACACCTCGTCGCCGAGCCGCCAGGCCGCGCGCAGGCCCTGGAACGCGGGGCCGTAGGCGAACCCGCCGCCCGCGAAGCGGTCGTACAGGCCCTCCGTGTCGAGGGGGACGGCTCCGGGCGGCGGCCAGGCCTCGGGGTCCGCCGGGTCGGCCGGGTCGGCCGGGTCCGCGGCTCCGGTGGAGCTGAGCAGGCCGCTCGCGTGCCGGGTCCAGGGGGCGTCGGGGCCGTCGTCGGCGGCCCGGGCGTGGACGCTCAGCGGACGGGTGCCGGCGGCGTCCGGGCTTCCGACGGTGAGCTGGAGTGCGACGGCTCCGCCCGCCGGGAGCACCAGCGGTGCCTCCAGGGTCAGTTCCTCGACCTGGTCGCAGCCGACCTGGTCGCCCGCGCGGACCGCGAGTTCCAGGAACGCGGTGGCGGGGAACAGCACCCCCTCGTAGACGCCGTGGTCGGCCAGCCAGGGGTGGCTGCGGACCGAGAACCTGCCGGTGAAGAGGAAGCCGTCGGAGTCCGCGAGTTCCGTTCCGGCGCCGAGCAGCGGGTGGCCGACCGCCTGAAGTCCGGCTGCGGGCAGTCCGGCCGCGGCCGGGCCGGCCTGCAGCCAGTAGCTGCCGCGCTGGAAGGCGTAGGTCGGCAGGTCGACGGCGGAGCCGGCCGGGCCGCCGGAGTGGACGGCGTCCCAGTCCACGGGGACGCCCGTGACGTGCAGCCGGGCCACGGCGGCCGTCGCCGCGGGTGCTTCAGGCCGGTCCTTGCGCAGCAGGGGCATCAGCACCGGGCTGCCGGTGGCGCCGGTCAGGCAGTCCTGGCCCATGGCGGTGAGCGCGCCGTCGGGTCCGAGTTCGAGGAACGCGGTGACGCCGTCGCGTTCCAGGTGGCGTACGCCGTCCTGGAAGCGGACGGTGCCGCGCACGTGCTCCACCCAGTAGTCCGGCGAGCCGAGCTGCTCGGCGGTGGCCGGCTCGCCCGTCAGGTCGGAGATCACCGGGACGGCGGCCTCCCCCGGGACGATCCGGGCCACGACCTCGCGGAACTCGGCGAGCATCGGCTCCATGAGGGGCGAGTGGAAGGCGTGGGAGACCCGCAGCCGCCGGGTCTTGCGGCCGCGCGCGGCGAGCACGGCGGCGATCTCGTCCACCGCCGCCGCGTCGCCGGAGACCACGGTCGAGGCCGGGCCGTTGACCGCGGCGAGGCCGACCTCGCCCTCACGGCCCGCGAGCAGTGGCAGCACCTCCTCCTCCCCGGCGGCGACGGCGACCATCGCGCCGCCCGTCGGGAGGGCCTGCATCAGCCGTCCCCGCGCGACCACCAGCGCCGCGGCGTCGGGCAGGGTGAAAACCCCGGCGACGTGGGCGGCGGCCAGCTCTCCCACGGAGTGGCCGAGCAGCCGGTCGGGGCGCACGCCCCAGTGCTCGACGAGGCGGAACAGGGCGACGCCGAGTGCGAACAGGGCGGGCTGGGCGTACTCGGTGCGGTCCAGCAGCCCGTGGCCGGGGTCGCCGGGGGCCGCGTCGATCACCTCCCGCAGCGGGCGGTCGAGCAGCGGATCGAGTTCCGCGCAGACCGCGTCGAAGGCGTCGGCGAAGACCGGGAACCGTGCGTACAGTCCGGCGCCCATGCCGGTGCGCTGGCTGCCCTGGCCGGGGAACAGGAAGGCGGTCTTCGCGGCCGGGCCGGTGATCCCGCGCACCAGGTCCGCCGACGGCTCGCCGGCGGCGAGGGCGGCGAGCGCCTGGAGCAGGGTCTGCCGGTCCGTGCCGGTGAGGGCGGCCCGGTGCTCGAAGGCGCTGCGGTTCAGCGCCAGGGAGCGGCCCACGTCCGCGACGGCGAGGGTCGGGGCATGCTCCATGTGCCGGAGCAGCCGGGCGGCCTGCTCCCGCAGCGCGTCCGCACCACGGGCGGAGAGCAGCCAGGGCAGGGCGGGCTCGGCGGGGGCGACGGGCGTGTCAGGGGGCGGCGCGGGGGCGGCGGCCGGGGCCGGTTCGGTGGGCTGTTCGAGGATGGTGTGGGCGTTGGTGCCGCTGACTCCGAACGACGACACCGCGGCCCGCCGGGGGCGGCCGGTCTCCGGCCACGGGGTGTCGTCGGTGAGCAGCCGGACCGCGCCGGCCGACCAGTCGACGTGGGGTGTCGGCGCGTCGACGTGCAGGGTGCGCGGCAGCGCCCCGTGCCGCATGGCCTGCACCATCTTGATGATGCCTGCGACGCCGGCGGCGGCCTGGCTGTGTCCGATGTTCGACTTCAGCGACCCCAGCAACAGCGGCTGCTGCGCGCCGCGTTCCCGGCCGTACGTGGCCAGGAGCGCCTGGGCCTCGATCGGGTCGCCCAGCCGGGTCCCGGTGCCGTGCGCCTCCACCGCGTCGACCTCGGAAGCGGTCAGTCCGGCGTCGGCGAGGGCCGCCCGGATGACCCGCTGCTGGGAGGGGCCGTTGGGGGCGGTCAGGCCGTTGCTGGCGCCGTCCTGGTTGACGGCGGAGCCGCGAACGAGGGCGAGCACCGGGTGGCCGTTGCGCCGGGCGTCCGAGAGGCGTTCCAGGACGAGCAGTCCGGCGCCCTCTGCCCAGGAGGTGCCGTCGGCGGCGGCGGCGAACGGTTTGCAGCGGCCGTCTTCGGCGAGCACCCGTTGCCGGCTGAACTCCACGAACGCGCCCGGTGTCGACATCACGGTCACCCCGCCGGCGAGCGCCAGCGAGCATTCGCCGGCCCGCAGCGACCGGGCCGCGAGGTGGACCGCGACCAGCGACGAGGAGCACGCCGTGTCGACGGTCACCGCGGGCCCTTCGAGGCCGAGGCTGTAGGAGATCCGCCCGGACGCCACGCTGCCCGCGCTGCCGATGCCGAGGTAGCCCTCGAGCTCTTCGGAGGGTTCGGTGACGCGCGACCCGTAGTCGTGGTGGCTGCATCCGACGAAGACGCCGCTCGCGCTGCCCTTGAGGGAGAGCGGGTCGATGCCGGCCCGCTCGAACGCCTCCCAGGAGAGTTCGAGCAGCAGCCGCTGCTGGGGGTCGATGGTCAGCGCCTCGCGCGGGGAGATCCCGAAGAAGGCCGGGTCGAAGCGGTCGGCGTCGTGCAGGAAGCCGCCTTCCCGCGCGTAGGTGCTGCCGACCCGGTCCGGGTCCGGGTCGTAGAGGCCGTCCAGGTCCCAGCCCCGTCCGGTGGGGAAGCCGGTGATCGCGTCCCGTCCGCCCGCGACGAGCTCCCACAGCTCCTCGGGGGTGCTGACGCCGCCGGGGTAGCGGCAGCTCATGGCGACCACGGCGATCGCCTCGTCCTCGGGCACCGCGGCGGCCGCGGGCGGCCGCCCGGGGGCGTCGGGTGCCTCGGTGGCGGGCGCCCCCGGCAGTTCGGCGCGCAGGTGTCCGGCCAGGGTGGTGGCCGTGGGGTAGTCGAAGGCCAGGGTCACCGACAGGCGCAGGCCGGTGGCCGCGGCGAGCCGGTTGCGCAGTTCGACGGCGGTCAGCGAGTCGAAGCCGATGTCCTTGAACGCCTGGTCGGGTCCCACCGCCTCGGGCCCGGGGTGGCCGAGCACGGCGGCGACCTCGCGGCGGACCAGGTCCAGCAGGGCCCGGTCGCGTTCCGCCGGGGGCAGTGCGGCGAGCCGCAGGGCCGGCGGCTCGGCGCCGTCGGCGCTGCCCCGGGACCCGGCCGCGGCGGCGAGCGCTTCCCGCACCTCGGGCAGGTCCCCGAGGGCGGCGCTGGGCCGGAGCGCGGTGAACGCCCGGGTGAAGCGGTCCCAGGCGAAGTCGGCGACGAGGACGGCCGTGTCGTCGTGGTCGAGGGCCTGGTGCAGCGCGGTGGTGGCCACGGCGGGGTCCATGGCGGGCAGGCCGTCGCGGATCAGCCGTTCGGCGACCGCTCCGGAGGCCAGGCTCTCGCCGCCCCACAGGCCCCAGGCCACCGAGGTGCCGGGCAGTCCGAGGTCGCGGCGCTGCCGGGCCAGGGCGTCGAGGTAGGCGTTGGCGGCGGCGTAGCTGCCCTGGCCGGTGCCGCCGAGGGTGCCGGCGAGAGAGGAGAACAGCACGAAGGCGGTCAGGTCGAGTCCCCGGGTGAGCGCGTCGAGGTTGCGTGCGCCGTCGAGCTTGGGGCGCAGGACGCCGGCCGCGCGTTCGGGGGTGATGGAATCGATCACCCCGTCGTCGAGGACGCCCGCGGTGTGCAGGACGGCGCGCAGCGGGCGCTCGGCCGGAATGCCGGCGAGCAGTTCCGCCAGTGCGTCGCGGTCGGCGACGTCGCAGGCCACCGCGGTGGCGTCGGCGCCGAGTCCGCGCAGTTCGGCGAGCAGGGCGTCGGCTCCCGGGGCCTGTGCGCCGCGCCGGCTGGTGAGCAGCAGGTGCGCGGTGCCGGTGCGGGCGAGCCGGCGGGCGATCTGGGCGCCAAGGCCGCCGGTGCCGCCGGTGATCAGGACGGTGCCCTCGGGTGTCCAGTCGCGTGCGGGGGCGGTGTCGCCGAGTCCGGCGTGGACGACCCTGCGGCCGTAGACGCCGGTGGCGCGCACCGCCAGCTGGTCCTCGCCGTCGGGGTTGGTCAGGGCTTCGGCGAGCCGGGTCGCGGCCCGGTCGTCGAGCCGTCGCGGCAGGTCGACCAGGCCGGCCCAGCGCTGCGGGTACTCGACGCCGGCGACCCCGCCGAGGCCCCAGGCCAGGGCTTGGAGGGTGCTGTCGATCCGGTCGGAGCGGCCGACCGACACCGCGCCCCGGGTGGCGCTCCAGAGCGGGGCGTCGGTGCCGAGGTCGCCCAGGGCCTGGAGGAGCGCGACGGTCAGGGTGAGGCCGAGGGGGAGCGCCGATCCGTCGCCGTGCGGTTCCTCGGCCAGGGCGAGCAGCGACAGGATTCCGGCGGGCGGCCCGTCGGCGCGGTCGTGGGCGTCGCGGAGCAGTGCGGCGAACCGCGTCCGGTCGGTCGCGTCGTGGCCGGCCTCGACCAGGACGGGGGTGGCGCCGTGTCCGCGCAGGGTGTCCGCGGCGAACGCGACGGCCGGGTCGTCGGCGGCGACGGCCGGGGCGACGAGGAGCCAGCTGCCTGTGAGCCGGGGCCGCTCGGGTGCCGGCAGGGGCTTCCAGGCGACCCGGTAGCGCCAGCTGTCGGCGGTCCGGTCGTCGGCGCGGCCGCGCGCCCACTCGGCGAGGGTGGGCACCAGGGAGGCGAGGGAGACCCGCAGCTCTTCGTCCTCGACCTGCAGGGTGGTGGCGAGGGCGTCCAGGTCCGCGCGGTCGACCGCCGCCCAGAAGCCGGAGTCGGCCGGGCCGGCGCCGGTCGCGGCGTCGGCGGGCCGGCCGGGGGTGGCGTCCAGCCAGTAGCGCTGCTGCTGGAAGGCGTAGGTGGGCAGGGGCCGCTTGCGCGCGCCGGTTCCGGCGAACACCGCGTCCCAGTCCACCGGCAGTCCGCGGACCTGGACCTCGGTGAGCGCGGCGAGGAAGCGGCCGGGGCCGCCCTCGGTGCGGCGCAGGGTGCCGACGACGGCCCCGTCGCCGACCCCGGCCGCCTCGACGGCCTCCTGGATCCAGACGGTCAGCGCGGGGTGGGTGCTGCACTCGACGAAGGTGTGGTGCCCGTCGGCGACGAGCGCGTCGAGCGCCCGGCCGAACTCCACCGGCCGGCGCAGGTTCTCGTACCAGTACGCGGCGTCCAGGTCCAGGGTGTCCACGGGGCCGCCGCTGACCGTCGAGTAGAACGGGACGGCGGAGGTCCGCGGCGCGATGCCGCCGAGCAGGGCGAGCAGTTCCTCGCGGAGCTCCTCCACCTGGGGCGAGTGTCCGGCGAAGTCCACGCCGGGGACCGGCCAGGCCAGGACGCCCGCCTCGGCGTACTGCTCGCGCAGCCGTTCCAGTGCAGCCGGGTCGCCGGAGACCGTCACCGACGTCGGCCCGTTGACCGCGGCAACGTCGAGTGCCCCGTCGTGGGCGGACAGTGCCTCGCGCACGGCTTCGACCGGCTGCGGCACGAACAGCATGCCGCCGCGTCCGGTCAGGGCCAGCAGGGCCCGGCTGCGCAGGGCGACGATCCGGGCCGCGTCGTCCAGCGAGAGCGCGCCGGCCACGCAGGCGGCGGCGATCTCGCCCTGGGAGTGGCCGACCACGGCGTCGGGGACGATCCCGTGCGCCCGCCACAGCTCGGCCAGCGACACCATCACCGCCCACAGCACCGGCTGCACCACGTCCACCCGGTCGAGCGGGGGCGCGTCGGGCGCGTCGCGCAGGACCGCGAGCAGCGACCACTCCAGGTGCGGGGCGAGGGCGCGTTCGCACGCCGCGATCCGGTCGGCGAAGGCCGGGGCGTGGTCGAGCAGTTCCCGGGCCATGCCGGCCCACTGGGTTCCCTGGCCGGGGAAGACGAAGACGGTCCTGGCCGACCGGGCGACGATGCCTTGGACCAGGCCGGGTGCGCGCTCTCCGGCGGCCAGCGCGGCCAGGCCGCCCAGCAGGGTCGCCCGGTCGCCGCCGACGACGGCCGCGCGGTGCTCGAAGGCGGTCCTGGTGGTGGCCAGCGAGTAGCCGACGTCGGCGGACGGCAGCTCCGGCCGCTCCGTCAGGTACGCGTGCAGCCGCTCCGCCTGGGCCTTCACCGCCTCGGCGGTCCGCCCGGACAGGACCCACGGGACGGCGGCGGGTGCGGGCCCGGCGGGCAGGGCGGGTGCGGGCCCGGCGGGCGGCTGTTCGATGACGACGTGGGCGTTGGTGCCGCTCAGGCCGAACGAGGACACTCCGGCCCGGCGCGGCCGGCCGGTCTCGGGCCAGGGGGTGGCCTCGGTCAGCAGGGCGACGGCGCCCGCCGTCCAGTCGACGTTCGGGGTCGGCCGGTCGATGTGCAGGGTGCGCGGCAGTTCGCCGTGCCCCATGGCCAGCACCATCTTGATGATGCCGCCGACGCCGGCGGCGGCCTGGGTGTGCCCGATGTTCGACTTCAGCGACCCGAGCCACACCGGCCGGTCGGCCGGCCGGTCCTGGCCATAGATGGCCAGCAGCGCGTCGGCCTCGATCGGGTCGCCCAGCCGGGTGCCGGTGCCGTGCGCCTCGACGGCGTCCACGTCGGCGGCCGACAGCCGGGCGTTCGCCAGCGCGTCGCGGATCACCCGCTGCTGGGCCAGGCCGCTGGGCGCGGTCAGTCCGTTGCTCGCGCCGTCCTGGTTGATCGCCGAGCCGCGCAGTACCGCGAGTACCGGGTGGCCGTTGCGGCGGGCGTCCGAGAGACGTTCCAGGAGCAGCAGGCCCACGCCCTCTGCCATGCCGAAGCCGTCCGCCGCGGCGGCGAAGGACTTGCAGCGCCCGTCCTCGGCAAGCCCGCGCTGCCGGCTGAAGCCGGTGAACGACAGCGGGGTTCCCATCACCGTGGCGCCGCCCGCCAGGGCCAGCGTGCACTCGCCCGAGCGCAGCGACTGCGCGGCGAGGTGGACCGCCACCAGTGACGAGGAGCAGGCCGTGTCCACGGTCACGGCGGGCCCCTGGAGGCCGAGCTGGTAGGCGACCCGCCCGGACAGGACGCTGGTGGAGATGCCCGCGATGAACAGGCCCTCCAGTTCCTCGGGGATGTCGCGCAGGGTGCCGCCGTAGCCCTGGTAGGAGGCGCCGGCGAAGACGCCGGTCGGGGTGCCGCGCAGGGTGGACGGGTCGATGCCGGCGCGCTCGATCGCCTCCCAAGAGGTTTCGAGCAGCAGTCGCTGCTGCGGGTCCATGGCGAGGGCCTCGCGCGGGGAGATCCCGAAGAACCCGGGGTCGAAGCGGTCCGCGTCCCTGACGAATCCGCCCGCGGCAGCGTAGCTCCGGCCGGGCCGGTCGGGGTCCGCGTCGTACAGCGTGTCGAGGTCCCAGCCCCGGTCGGACGGCAGCCCGGAGACGGCGTCGTGCCCGTCCGCGACCAGGCGCCACAGGTCCTCGGGGGTGCGGACGCCGCCGGGGTAGCGGCAGCTCATGGCGACGATCACGATGGGGTCGTCGTCGGCGGCGGGTAGCGCCGTCGGGGGCTGCCGGACGGTGGCGGGCTCCTCGGCGGCACCCAGCAGGCCGGTCTCCAGGCGTCCGGCGAGCGCGGTCGCCGACGAGTAGTCGAAGACGACGGTGACCGGGAGCCGCAGGCCGGTGGCGGCGTTGAGTCGGTTGCGCATGTCCACGGCGGTCAGGGAGTCGAAGCCCAGCTCGCGGAAGGCGCGGCCGGGGGCGACCGCGTCCGGCGAGTCGTGGCCGAGGACGGCGGCCGCGTGGGTCCGGACCAGCTCGACCAGCACCCGGGTCCGCTCGGCCGCCGGGAGCGGCGCCAGCCGGTCGCGAAGCGCCGAGGGGGTCCCCCCGGCACCGGTCCCGCCGGTCTCCGGTCCGGCGGCCAGCGCGCTGCGCACCTCGGGGAGTTCCCCGATCAGCGGGCTGGGGCGCGCCGAGGTGAAGACCGTCGCGAAGCGGTCCCAGTCGATGTCGGCGACCACGACCACCGTCTCGTCGTGGTCCAGGACCTGCTGGAGCCCGGTGATCGCGACCGCGGGCGGCATGAAGAGCACGCCGTGGCCGCGCAGGGTCTCCTCCGCCAGTTCGGCCGCCATCCCGCCGGCCCCGCCCTCGGGGCTCCAGATGCCCCACACCACGGAGGTCGCGGCGAGGCCGCGGCGCCTGCGGTCCTCGGCGAGGCCGTCGAGGTAGGCGTTGGCGGCGGCGTAGGCGCCGTGGACGGCGCTGCCCCACACCCCGGAGATGGAGGAGAACAGCACGAACGCGTCGAGGGTGTCCCGGTCGAAGAGCAGGTCCAGGTTCCGGGCCCCGCCGACCTTGGCGTGCAGAGTGTCGGCGAACTCGTCCGCGTCGGTGTCGGGCAGTGGCACCAGCAGCCCGGCCCCCGCGGCGTGGAAGACGGTGCTGATCCGGTGGCCGTCCTGTTCGAGGCCGTCCTTCAACGCACGCAGGGCCTGAAGGTCGGCGACGTCGCACGAGGCCAGGGTGGCCCGGGTGCCGAGCGCGGCCAGTTCCTCGGCGAGCTCCGGCGCACCCGGCGTGTCCGGGCCGCGCCGGCTGACCAGCACCAGGTGCCCGGCTCCCCGCCGGGCCAGCCAGCGCGCGATCTGCGCGCCGATCCCGCCGGTACCGCCGGTGATCAGCACGGTGCCCCCGGGCCGCCAGCTCCGCCGCGGCGCGGTGTCGCCCAGGGCGGACCGGACCAGCCGCCGGCCGTGGCAGCCGGTGGCCCGGACGGCCACCTGGTCCTCGTCCCCGGCCTGGCCGGCCAGCACCCGGCACAGCCGCCCGGCGGTGTCCGGGTCCAGGACCTCCGGGAGGTCGACCAGACCGCCCCAGCGCTGCGGGAACTCCAGCGCGGCGACCCGGCCCAGGCCCCAGAGCAGGTTCTGCGCGGCGCTGACCCCGCTCCCGGTGTCCGTGCCCCCGACCGACACCGCGCCCCGGGTCGCCCACCACAGGGGCGCGCCGATCCCTGCGTCGCCGAGGGCCTGCACCAGGGCCAGGTTGAGCGCGGTGCCCAGCGGGACGGAGGGGTGTTCCGGGTGCGGGCGCTCGTCGAGGCCCAGCAGCGACAGCACTCCCGTCACCGGTCCTGGCAGCGCGTCGAGGGACGCGCGCACCCGGTCGGCCAGCACGGCGCGGTCGGCCGCCGCCTCGGTGATCCGTATGTGGACCACCGAGGCCCCGGCCTGCTCCATGGCGTGGACGGTCGCCTCCGACCGGCGTGCCCCGTCCTCGGACTGGCCGTCCGACGACAGCACGAGCCAGCTGCCGTCCAATGCGACCGCCGGGCCCTCGGGCAGGGCCCGCCAGGTCACGCGGTAGCGCCAGGAGTCGACCACCGAACGCTCGGTGCGCTCGGTGCGCCAGCTGGCGAGCGCGGGGAGCACCACGTTCAGCGGGTCCTCGGGCGCCACCCCGAGGGCGGTGGTGAACCGGTCCAGGTCACCCCCGCCCAGGGCCTCCCAGAAGTCGTCGCCCGCCGCGGACGGACCGGACGGACCGCCCGCCGCAGGGCCGGTGTCTTCCAGCCAGTACGGGCGGCGCTGGAAAGCGTAGGTGGGCAGGGAGACGCCGCCCGGACGGTGTCCGGCGAACACCCGGTCCCAGTCGGGCAGCAGGCCGCCCACGTGGGCCTCTCCCAGGGACGTCAGGAAGCGGTCGAGGCCGCTCTCGCCGCGCCGCAGCGTGCCCACGACCACGGCGGGGCCCTGCGCGGAACCGGCGGTGTCGGCCGCGTCGGCGGTCTGCTGGACACCGAAGGTGAGCACGGGGTGCGGGCTGGACTCGACGAAGAACCGGAAGCCCTCCCCCAGCAACGCCTCCGTGGCCTGCCCGAACTCCACCGTCTCCCGCAGGTTCCGGTACCAGTACTCGGTGTCGAGGAACTTCGTGTCCAGCCAGCCGCCCGTCACCGTCGAGAAGAACGGCACCCCGCCCGAGACGGGCACAATGCCGTCCAGGTCGGCGAGCAGCTGCTCGCGGACCTCCTCCACATGCGCGGAGTGCGACGCGTAGTCGACCTCGATCAACCGCGCCCGCACCCCCTCCCCCACCAGAGCCTCCACCAACGCGGCGACCGCGTCCGCGTCACCCGACACCACCGTCGACGACGGACCGTTCACCGCCGCCACCGACAACCGGCCCGCGATCCGCTCCCGCACCGCCTCGACCGGCAGGGGCACCGACGCCATCCCGCCACGGCCCGCCAACGCCCCCACCGCACGGGAACGCAGCGCAACCACCCGCGCCCCGTCGTCGATGCTCAGACCGCCCGCCACCACGGCCGCGGCGATCTCGCCCTGCGAGTGGCCGACCACCGCGTCCGGAACAACACCGAACGAACGCCACACCTCCGCCAGCGACACCATCACCGCCCACAGCACCGGCTGCACCACATCCACCCGCGCCAACAGCGCCTCCGAACCCAACGCCTCCACCAACGACCAGTCCACGTAAGGCGCCAGCGCCTGCCCGCACTCCGCCATCCGCCCCGCGAACACAGCCGACCCGGCCAGCAGCTCCGCGGCCATCCCCACCCACTGCGAACCCTGACCCGGGAACACCAGCGCCACCCGACCGGACGACACACCGTCGCCCCGCACCAGGCCCGGCACCGAGTGGCCCTCCGCCAGCGCCTTCACGCCGTCGAGCAGTCGGTCCGGGTCGGTGCCCACCACCACGGCGCGCCGTTCGAAGGCGGTCCGCGTGAGGGCGAGGGCGCGGCCGGTGTCGGCGGCCCGCAGGGGTGCGGGACCGGCGCTCAGGTGTGCCAGCAGCCGGGCCGCCTGGTCGCGCAGCGCCTCGTCGGTACGCCCCGACAGCACCCAGGGCAGCGGGTACGCATCGCCGTCGGCCGCAGTGTCGGCCGCCGGTCCGGCTTCCTCCGCCGGGGCCTGTTCCAGGATCAGATGGGCGTTGGTGCCGCTGACGCCGAAGGCGGACACCCCGGCCCGGCGCGGGCGTCCCGTGTCGTCCCAGACGCGGGCCTCGGAGAGGATTTCCACGGCTCCCGACGACCAGTCCACCATGGGCGTCGGCCGGTCCGCGTGCAGGGTCCTGGGCAGTTCGCCGTGCTCGATCGCCAGCACCATCTTGATGACGCCGCCCACTCCGGCCGCCGCCGAGGTGTGGCCGATGTTCGACTTCAACGAGCCCAGCCACAAAGGCCGTTCGGCGGGCCGCCGCTGACCGTACGTGGCCAGCAGCGCCTGCGCCTCGATGGGGTCGCCGAGGGTGGTGCCGGTGCCGTGCGCCTCCACCGCGTCCACTTCGGACGCCGACAGGCCCGCGTCCGCGAGCGCCGCCCGGATCACCCGCTGCTGTGCCGGGCCGCTGGGCGCCGTCAGGCCGTTGCTCGCACCGTCCTGGTTCGTGGCCGAACCCCGGATGACGGCCAGCACCGGGTGCCCGTTGCGCCGCGCGTCCGACAGCCGTTCCAGCAGCAGGACGCCGGCGCCCTCGGACCAACCGGTTCCGTCCGCGTCGGCCCCGAACGCCTTGCAGCGGCCGTCGGCCGACAGTGCCCGCTGGCGGCTGAACGCCACGAACGCGTCGGGGGTCGCCATCACCGACACCCCGCCGGCCAGGGCCAGCGTGCAGTCGCCGGCCCGCAGGGCCCGGATCGCCAGGTGCAGGGCGACCAGAGAAGAGGAGCAGGCCGTGTCCACGGTCACCGCGGGCCCTTCCAGGCCCAGGGTGTAGGCGATCCGGCCGGAGACCACACTGCTCGCGGTCCCGGTGTCCAACAGGCCCTGGACCTCGGGGAGGTGGCGCGAACCCGCGCCGTAGCCGTTGCCGATCGCCCCGAGGAAGACACCCGTGCCGGTGCGCCGCAGCGTGCGGGGGTCGATCGTGGCCCGCTCGACCGCCTCCCAGGCGGTCTCCAGTGCCAGCCGCTGCTGGGGGTCCATGGCCAGGGCCTCGCGCGGCGAGATGCCGAAGAACTCCGCGTCGAACTCGGCGGCGTCGTGGAGGAAGCCGCCGTGCCGGGTGTAGGAGGTACCGGGCCGCTCGGGGTCCGGGTCGTAGAGGCCCTCCAGGTCCCAGCCGCGGTTGACCGGCCAGGCGGAGACCGCGTCGGCGCCCCGGGAGACCAGGTCCCACAGCAGTTCCGGCGTGTCGGTGCCGCCGGGATAGCGGCAGGCCATGGAGACGACGGCGATCGGTTCGTGGCGGGCCTGCTCGGCCTCGCGCAGCTGCCTCCGGGTGTCACCGAGGTCTGCGGTGGCGCGCCTGAGGTAGTCGAGCAGCTTCTTGTCGTCGGACATCAGTGCCAGCTCTCTTTCAGGCGTTTCCGAAGTCGTTGTCGAGCAGGGCGAACAGCTCGTCCGCTGTCGCCGTTTCCATCGCGGTGGCGTTGTCGTCCACCGGTCCCGGCGGTGGTGCCTCGCCCCCCGGTGCGCCGGCGCGCCGGCCCCAGCCGTGCAGCAGTTCGTTCAGTCGTTCGCCGACCCCGTCGGTGTCGGCCGCTCCGGGCGGGACGGCCGCGAGGAGCGCGGCCAGCCGGTCCAGCTCGGCCAGCAGCGGCGAGGGCGGTTCGGGCGCGGCGGACAGCTCCGCGTCCAGGTGGGCGGCGAGCGCCTCTGGCGTCGGGTGGTCGAAGACGACCGTCGGCGGGACGGCCAGCCCGGTGGCCTCGCACAGCGCGTTCCTGAACCGCACCGCGAGCATCGAGTCGAAGCCGATCTCGGAGAAGGCGCGTTCCGGGCGCACCGGACCGGTTCCGGAATGGCCGAGGACCGCGGCCGCGTGCCGGACGACCAGGTCGAGCACCGCTTGGCGGCGTGCCTGCCGGTCCAGCGGGGCCAGCCGGGCGGCCAGTCGCACGGCGGGGGTGCCGTCCTCGTCGCCCGCGGTCTGCGGAGTGTCCTCGGCCGGCACCGCGGTGGTGGCCGCGGTGGTGGCCGCGGCGGCCGTCCGGCCCGGTGTGGGCAGCCAGTACCGGTCGCGCTGGAAGGGGTACGTCGGCAGCAGGACGGGTGCCGGGCCGCCCGGCCCGGGGGCCCCCGTCCAGGGCGACCAGTCCACCGGGCCGCCGCCGGCCGCCCACGCCTCGGTCAGTGAGGCCAGCAGCCGGTCCCGGCCGCCGTCGCCGCGCCGCAGCGTGCCGACCGCCGACACCTCCCGCCCGGCCGCCGCGGCCACCGCCTCGATCCCGGCGAGCAGCACCGGATGCGGGCTGACCTCGACGAGCAGGGTGTGGCCCGCGTCGAGCAGGGCGCGGGTCGCTCCGACGAAGTCGACCGGCTCGCGCAGGTTGCGGTACCAGTAGGCGGCGTCGAGCGATTCTCCGGCGACGGGTTCGCCGGTCACCGTCGAGTAGAGCGGGACGGCCGAGGCGCGGGGGCGTATCCCGGCGAAGGCTTCGCGCAGTTCGTCCTCGATCTCGGCGACCTGGGCCGAGTGGGCCGCGTAGTCCACCGGGATCGCCTTGGCCCGCACACCTTCCCGGTCGCAGGCCGCGAGCAGGGCGGCCAGCTCCTCGGGCTCCCCGGCGACGACCACGGCGTCGGGGCCGTTCACCGCGGCCACGCAGAGGCGTCCGCCGGCGGGCATCAGGCTCGTGGTCCGCTCGACGGAGGCGGCGACCGACACCATGCCGCCGCGTCCCGCCAACCTCAGCAGCGCCCGGCTGCGCCGCGCCACCACGAGGGCCGCGTCGTCGAGCGACAGCGCTCCGGCGACGTGGGCGGCGGCGATCTCGCCCTGGCTGTGTCCGACGACCGCGTCCGGGGTGACCCCGGTGTCGCGCCAGTGCGCGGCCAGCGCGACCATCACGGCGAAGAGCGCCGGCTGGACGACGTCCACGCGGTCGAGCGTCGGCGCGCCGGGCGCGCCGCGCAGCACCTCGGTCAGGGACCAGTCGGTGTGCGGGGCGAGCGCCCGTTCGCAGGCGTCGATGGCGGCGGCGAACGGCGCGGAGGCGTCGAGCGCCGCCGTGGCCATGCCGGCCCACTGCGAGCCCTGGCCGGGGAAGACGAAAACCGTACGGCCGCCGCGCGCCCGGTCCCGCACGGCGTCGGGCGCGGGTTCGCCCGCCGCGAGGGCGTCCAGCCGGCCGAGGAGCGCGTCGCGGTCGCGGCCGAGGACTGCTGCCCGGAAGGGCAGGGCGGGGCGGGTGGTGGCGAGCGCACGGGCCGGGGCGGCGGCGCCCCCGTCGGGGCCGGCCCGCAGGTGCTCGCCCAGTCGGCGCGCCTGTCGGCGCAGGGCCGCGGGGGTCATGGCGGAGAGCAGCCACGGAACGGTGGTCCCGGTGTCCTCGGAGGGTTCGCCGTCCGTGCAGTCGGGCAGCGGGCCGGCGTCGGCGGCGGATGCTTCCTCCAGGACGGCGTGGGCGTTGGTGCCGCTCATGCCGAACGCGGAGACGCCGGCCCGGCGCGGCCGGTCCCCGTCCGGGGCGTCCCAGGGGCGGGCGTCCGCGAGCAGCCGGACCGCGCCGGCCGACCAGTCCACCCGGCTGGACGCCTCCTGTGCGTGCAGGGTGCCGGGGAGCACGCCGTTGCGCAGTGCGAGCACCGTCTTGATGACGCCGGCGACCCCGGCGGCGGCCTGGGTGTGCCCGATGTTGGACTTCAGCGATCCCAGCCACAGCGGGCGGTCGGCGGGCCGGTCCTGGCCGTAGGTGGCCAGCAGGGCCTGCGCCTCGATGGGGTCGCCGAGCACGGTGCCGGTGCCGTGCCCCTCGACCAGGTCGATATCGGCGCCGGACAGTCCTGCCGCGGCCAGCGCGGTCCTGATCACCCGCTGCTGCGCGGGGCCGCTCGGAGCGGTGAGGCCGTTGCTGGCACCGTCCTGGTTCACCGCGGTGCCCCGTACGAGGGCGAGGACCGGATGTCCGAGGCGGCGCGCGTCGGAGAGGCGTTCCACGAGCAGGACGCCCACCCCTTCGCCCCAGCCCGTGCCGTTCGCCCCTTCGGCGAAGGAGCGGCAGCGGCCGTCGGGCGACAGGCCCTGCTGACGGCTGAACTCGACGAAGACGTCCGGGCTCGCCATCACCGCGGCGCCGCCGACCAGGGCGAACGAGCAGTCGCCGGCGCGCAGTGCCTGGCCGGCCAGGTGCAGTGCCACCAGCGAGGACGAGCAGGCCGTCTCCACGGTCACGGCGGGGCCGCCGAGTCCGAGGGTGTAGGCGACGCGGCCGGAGGCGACGCTGGTGACCGTGCCGCTGAGGAGGTGCCCCTCGATCTCGTCGGACGGGTTCTGCGGGCCGGTGCCGTAGCCCTGGGCGGCGACGCCGACGTAGACGCCGCCCTCGCTGCCACGGACCGACGCGGGGTCGAGTCCGGCCCGCTCCAGTGCCTCCCAGCTGGTTTCGAGGAGCAGTCGCTGCTGCGGGTCCATGGCCAGTGCTTCGCGCGGGGAGATGCCGAAGAACTCCGCGTCGAACTCGGCCGCGCCGTCCAGGAATCCGCCGCCGGTGGTGTAGAAGGTGCCCGGGTGCAGGGGGTCCGGGTCGTAGAGGGTGTCCAGCGGCCAGCCGCGGTCGGCGGGCAGCGCGGCGACCGCGTCCACTCCGTCGGCCACCAGCTGCCACAGGTCCTCGGGCGAGCGGACGCCGCCCGGGAACCGGCAGGCCATCGAGACGATCGCCAGGGGTTCGTCGGCCGCCGCGGGCCCGGCCGCGCCGCCGGCGGCGGCCGCGGAGTCCGTCGCTGCCGTGCCGGTCGTGCCGTGGGCGTCCGGTCCGGTGCCGCTCAGCTCGGCGAAGAGGTGGGCGGCGAGGGCGGCTGCCGTCGGGTGGTCGAAGACGGTGGTGAACGCGAGCGGCAGAGCGGTGGCCGCGACCAGCCGGTTGCGGAGTTCGACGGCGGTGAGCGAGTCGAAGCCCAGCTCGCGGAACGGGCGGTCGGCCATGAGGCCGGCGGCCGACTCGTGGCCCAGCACGGCGGCCGCTTCGCTCCGCACCAGTTCCGTCAGCAGTTTGCGGCCCTCGGGCTCGGACAGTCGGTGCAGCCGGTGCAGCCACGACGGGTCGCCGCCCGTGCCGGGTCCGGACCCGGCGGAGGTGTCCGCGTCCGCGGGGTCGCCGTCCGCCGCCCGGGGCTCCGGGGCGGCCGACAGGCCGCGCAGCAGCGCACTGTCCCTGACCGAGCCGAAGATCGGCGCGAAGCGGCTCCAGTCCAGCTCGGCGACGACCGGTTCGCCCTCGTCCAGGGTCAGCGCCAGGCCGAGCGAGGAGAGCGCCGCTGCCGGGGCCATCGGCACCAGCCCGTGGCGGCGCAGGCCGTCGCCGACCGCGCCCTCGGCCATGCCCGCTCCGGCCCAGGGGCCCCAGGCCACCGAGGTCGCCGTCAGGCCCCGGCCGCGCCTCGCCGCGGCGAGGCCGTCCAGGTAGGCGTTGGCTGCCGCGTAGGCGCCCTGGCCGCCGCTGCCCCAGGTGCCCGAGATCGAGGAGAACAGCACGAAGGCGTCCAGCGGGCGGTCTTCGAACAGGGCGTCGAGGTGGGCCGCGCCGCACGTCTTGGCCGCCGTCCGCCGGGCCAGTTCCTCCGGCGTGCAGTCCATCAGCGCGGTGTCCGAGGTGAGTCCGGCGGTGTGCACCACGGCCCGTACGGTGTCGCCCTCGTCGCGCAGCCGCCCCAGGACCCGCTCCAGCGCGGTGCGGTCGGCGACGTCGCAGGCCAGCAGGGTGCTCCGGGCGCCGAGCGCCGCCAGGGCGTCGACCAGCGCGTCGGCGCCGGGGGCCTCGGGGCCCCGCCGGCCGAGGAGGACGAGGTGCTCCGCGCCGCGCTCCGCGAGCCAGCGCGCCACCTGGGCGCCGAGGCCTCCGGTGCCGCCGGTGACGAGGACCGTGCCGCGCGGCGTCCACGGTGCGGGCGCGGGTGTCGCGGGCTCCGGCGCGGGGACGAGTCGACGGCCCAACGGTGCCGGCGCGCGTACGGCCACCTGGTCCTCGCCGTCCCGTCCGGCCAGCACCGCGCACAGCCCGTCCAGCGCGGGCCCGTCCAGCAGGTCCGGCAGGTCGACCAGGCCGCCCCAGCGCAGCGGGTGCTCCAGTGCCGCCACCCGGCCCAGGCCCCACACCTGGGCCTGCTCGGGGCGGACCTCCTCCGTGCCGTCGGCTGCCACCGCGCCGCGGGTGGCGCACCACAGGGGTGCGTCGATGCCGCTGTCGCCCAGGGCCTGGAGCAGCAGCAGGGTCCCGGTCAGGCAGGCGTCGAGCATCGGCAGGCCAGGGCGGGGGCCCTGGGCCAGGGCCAGCAGCGACAGGACGCCCTCCAAGGAGCCGAACTCCGGGAGCAGCGAGGCCAGTTCGGCGCGTTCGGCGGCGGCCCCGACCCGGATCACGGCCACGTCGGCGCCGTGTCCGGCGAGCGCCTGTTCGCAGGCGAGTGCGGTGTCCTCGGCACCGGGTCCGTCCGGGGTGACGAGCAGCCAGCGGCCGGAGAGGCGGGGCTCCGCGGGCGGGGTGAGCGGCTCCCATGCGATGCGGTAGCGGCGGGGGCCGACGGGGACCTCGGTCTCCCGGCGGGAGCGCCGGGCGGCGGGGGCCGGGTCCGGCGCGGCCACCGGCCAGAAGCGCCTGCGCTGGAAGGCGTAGGTGGGCAGGTCGACCCGCCGCACGTCGGTGCCGCTCCAGCCCGCCGACCAGTCCACCGCCACGCCGCGCAGGTGCAGCGAGGCGAGTGCGGTGCGGACCGCGTCCGGCTCGCCGCGGCCGTCGCGCAGCAGCGGCACCGTACCGGGGCCGCCGGGGGTGGGCGTGGCGTCGGGGAGGCAGGCGTGAAGCATGCCGGACAGCACGCCGCCCGGTCCGAGTTCGAGGTACGTCGTCGCGCCCTCGGCCCGCAGCCGGCGGGCCCCTTCCAGGAAGCGCACGGTGCCCCGGACGTGGCGCACCCAGTGCTCGGGGGAACGGAGTTCCGCGGCCGTGGCCGTGCGCCCGGTCAGGTTGGAGACGATCTCGATGCCGGGCGCGTGGTAGGTCAGCGACTCGGCCACGTCCCGGAACGCGTCGAGCATCCCGTCCATCCGGGCGGAGTGGAACGCGTGGCTCACGCTCAGCCGGCGGGTGCGCCGTCCGCGGGAGCGGAACGCCCCGGCCAGGCGCAGCACCGCGTCCGCGTCACCGGACAGGACCACGGAGGTGGGCCCGTTGACGGCGGCGATGTCCACCGCGTCCCGGCCCGGGTCCCGGTCCGCTTCCGTCTCCGGGAGGGGGTGCCCGGTGCGGTCGTCCAGCAGGGCCTGGTGTACTTCCTCCTCGGTGGCCTCCACCGCCACCATCGCCCCGCCCTCGGGCAGTTCGTCCATCAGCCGGCCCCGGGCCGTTACCAGCGCGCAGGCATCGGGCAGGTCCAGCACGCCCGCCGCGTGGGCGGCGGCGAGTTCGCCGACGGAGTGCCCCATCAGCAGGTCGGGCCGCACACCCCAGTGCTGCACGAGCCGGAACAGCGCCGTCTCCAGGGCGAACAACGCGGGCTGGGTGTACCGGGTGCGGTCGAGCAGCGCCGCACCGGGGGTTCCGGGCTCGGCGAACAGGATGTCGCGCAGGGGCAGGTCGAGGTGCGGGTCCAGGCCGGTCAGCACCTCGTCGAGGGCGTCGGCGAACACCGGGTCGTCGCGGTAGAGCTCCGCGCCGGCTCCGGGCCGCTGGCTGCCCTGTCCCGGGAAGAGGAAGGCGGTCCGGCCGGAGCGTATGGCGCCTCCGGTGAGCAGGTGGCCCGCTGCTGTGCCGCGCGCGAGTGCGGTGAGCGAGCGTCGGACGGATACCCGGTCCCGTCCCAGGACGGCGGCCCGGTGTTCGAGCGGGGCTCGTCCCGTGGCCAGCGAGTAGGCGACGTCCGCCAGTTCGGCGTCCGGGTCGGCATCGAGCCGGCTCAGCAGCCGGCCGGCCTGTGCCCGCAGGGCCTCCGGTGCGCCGGCCGAGAGCAGCAGCGGCACGGGCGGGGCGGCCCGGCGCGCGGTGGCCGTCGTGGCGGTGTCCGGGGCGGGCACGGCCGAGGTGTCGGTCCGCTCCGGGGCGGGCGCGACCGCGACGGCCGGTGCCTGCTCGATGATCGCGTGCACGTTGGTGCCGCTGATGCCGAACGACGACACGCCTGCCCGGCGTGGGTTCCCGGTCTCCGGCCACGGGGTGTGCGCGGTGAGCAGGCGGATGGCACCGTCGGACCAGTCGACGTGCGGGTTCGGCGTCCCGGCGTGCAGGGTTCCCGGCAGTTCGCCGTGGCGGATGGCCAGCACCATCTTCATCACTCCGGCCACCCCGGCCGCCGCCTGGGTGTGCCCGATGTTCGACTTCACGGAGCCGAGCCACAGCGGCCGGTCCGCCGGGCGCGCCGGCCCGTGGACGGCCTGGAGCGCCTGCGCTTCGATGGGGTCGCCGAGCCTCGTGCCGGTGCCGTGGGCCTCGATCGCGTCGATCTGGTCGGCGCGCAGCGCGGCGTCGGCCAGCGCGGCGCGGATGACCTGCTGCTGGGACGGGCCGTTGGGGGCGGTGAGCCCGTTGCTGGCGCCGTCCTGGTTCACGGCGGTGCCGCTGACCAGCGCGAGTACGGGGTGGCCGTGGCGCAGGGCGTCGCTGTGGCGCTCCAGCAGCAGCACTCCGGCGCCCTCGCCCCAGCCCGTGCCGTCCGCGTCCGCCGAGAACGCCTTGCACCGTCCGTCGGCGGCGAGCCCGCGCTGACGGCTGAACTCCACGAAGAGCCGCGGGGTGCTCATCACCGTCACCCCGCCCGCGAGGGCCTGCTCGCAGTCGCCGCGCCGCAGTGCCTGCACGGCCAGGTGGAGCGCCACCAGCGACGAGGAGCACGCGGTGTCGACGGTGAGCGAGGGTCCCTGGAGGCCGAGGACGTAGGACAGCCGCCCGGACAGCACGCTGGCCGTGTTCCCGGTCAGCAGATGGCCCTCGGACACGCCCTCGGCGCCCTGCAGCAGCGCGGAGTAGTCCTGGCCGTTGGTACCGATGTAGACGCCGACCTGCCGGTCCTTCAGCGCGGTCGGGTCCTGCCCGGAGCCCTCGACCGCCTCCCAGGCGGTCTCCAGGAGCAGCCGCTGCTGCGGGTCCATGGCGAGGGCCTCGCGCGGCGAGATGCCGAAGAACTCCGCGTCGAACTCGGGGGCGTCGTGCAGGAAGCCGCCCTGCCTGCTGTACGTGGTGCCGGCGTGGTCGGGGTCGGGGTCGTACAGCCCCTCGGTGTCCCAGCCCCGGTTCGACGGCCAGTCGCCGACGGCGTCGGTGCCATTCGAGAGCAGGTGCCAGAAGTCCTCGGGCCCTGCGACCCCGCCGGGGAAGCGGCAGCCCATGCCGACGATCGCGATCGGCTCGTTGCCGCCGGGTGCCGCCGCCCGGCTCGCCCCGGCATCGACGGAGCCGGCGGGCCCGGCGGTGCCGCTCGCGGCGTCCGGCAGGTCCAGGTCCGCGAGCAGCCGGTCGGCCAGTGCCGACGGTGTGGGATGGTCGAACAGGACGGTGGCGGGCAGCGCCAGTCCGGTGACGGCGGCGAGCCGGTTGCGCAGCTCCACCGCCGTCAGCGAGTCGAAGCCGAGCGCGGAGAACGCCTTTCCGGGCTGGACCGTGTCGACGTCGGGGTGGCGCAGGACCGTCGCCGCGTGGGTGCGTACCAGTTCGGTGAGGGTCCTGACCCGGTCCTCGTGGCGCGGCAGTACGGCGATCTGCTGCCGCAGGGCGTCGGCGGAGTCGCCGCCTTCCCGGGCCGCCGACGGTGCGGTGGTGTCCTGGACGGGCCTCGCGGCAGCCGGGTCCGGTATCCCGTGGAGGAGGGCGGCGGTCCACCGGCCCCTGCCCGTGGTGAAGCGCCTCCAGTCGACATCGGCGACCACGACCAGTTCGTCGTCCTCCGCGAGTGCCCGGCCGATCGCGGTGACGGCCGTTTCGGGCTCCATCACCGGCATGCCGAAGTCCCGCAGCCGTGCGGCGACCTCGTCCGCCAGCATGCCCGGCCCGGCCCAGGCGCCCCAGGCCACGGACGTGCCGGGCAGCCCGGCGGCCCGGCGGGCGGCGACGAGTGCGTCGACGGCCGCGTTGGCGGCCGCGTAGTTGCCCTGCCCGGCGTTGCCCACGACGCCCATCACCGACGAGAACACCACGAAGGCCGACAGGTCGAGACCCGCGGTGGCCTCGTGCAGGTTCCGTGCGGCGGTCAGCTTGGCGCGCAGCACCACGGCGAGCCGCGCGGGGTCCAGCGCGTCGAGCACACCGTCGTCGAGGACGCCCGCCGCGTGGATGACGGCGGACAGCGGGTATCGCGCCGGGATGTCGGCGAGCAGCGCCGCCAGTGCGGCCGGGTCGGCGACGTCGCAGGCCGCGAAGGCCGTTTCGGCGCCCAGCGCCGTCAGTTCCTCCCGCAGCGCGTCCGTACCGGGTGCGTCGGCACCGCGACGGCTGACCAGCAGCAGCCGCTCCGCGCCCTGGCCCGCGAGCCAGCGCGCCGTGTGCGAGCCGACGCCACCGGTGCCACCGGTGACGAGGACCGTGCCCTGCCATCGCGGTCGCGTCCGCACCCGGACGGCCGCGTCGTCCGCGCCACCCGTACGGGCCTTCGGCTGCGCGGACGACGCGGGCCGGAGACGGCGTCCGTGGACCCCGGTGGAGCGCACCGCCACCTGTTCCTCATCGGCCATGGCTCCCGCGAGCACCGCGCACAAGCGGCGGGCGGCCCGTACGTCCAGCACCTCGGGCAGGTCGATCAGACCGCCCCGGCGATGCGGGTGCTCCAGTGCCAGCGTCCGGCCCAGGGCGGCGGACGCGGCCTGGCCGACGTGTCCGGGCCGTTCGGCACCGCCCAGGACCGCCGTTCCCTTCGTCAGCGTCCAGAGCCGGGCGTGGATACCCGCGTCCTCCAGCGCCTGGGCCAGGGCGAGGGTCAGCGCCGGACCACCGGGCAGGTCGGGGTGTTCGGGATGGGGGCGCTCCTCCCAGGACAGCAGGGACAGCACGCCGGCGATCGGCTGCTCCCCGGCGGTCTTCGTGAGCAGAGCGGCCATTTGTTCGCGGGTCGCGCCCGGATCGGCGACGACGCACGGGAGGAGGTCGGCTCCGGCCTCGCCGAGCGTGCCCAGGGCGGCCGCCGCGTCGTCGCCCTCGGGACGCAGGGCGAGCCAGCGACCGGGGAGGCCGTCCGCCGGCGCGACCGACAGGGGTGCCCAGGCAACGTGGTAGCGCCAGGATCCCGCCCTCCGTTCACGGCTCCTGGCGGAGCGCCAGGTCGCCAGGGCGGGCAGGACTTCGTCCAGGGCTTCACGGTCGACCCCGAGGGTTTCGGCGAGCTGGGCGGGGTCCTGTAGTTCCAGGTCGTCCCAGCGGTCTTCGGCGGGGGCGGCCGGGACGGCGGCCGGGGCCGTCAGCCAGTAGCGCCGCCGCTGGAAGGCGTAGGTCGGCAGGTCCACCCGCCGGCCCTCCGGGAACACACCCGACCAGTCCACCTCCAGTCCGCACTCCCACCCGCGGCCCACCGCACGCAGCACCTGAGCCAGGCCACCTTCCTCACGCCGCAACGTCCCCAGCACCGCGGCGTCCACACCAGCGGCCTCCACCGACTCCCCCACCGCCACGCCCAACACCGGGTGCGGGCCGGCCTCGATGAAGACGCGGTGCCCGGCCGCGAGGAGCCCGCAGGTCGTCTGCTCGAACTCGACGGTCTCCCGCAGATTGCGGTACCAGTACTCCGCGTCCAGGGCCTTCGTGTCCAACAGGCCACCCGTCACGCTCGAATAGAACGGCACGGCACCGGAACGAGGCACGATGCCGGCCAGATCGGAGAGCAACCGCTCGCGGATCTCCTCCACATGCGCGGAATGCGACGCGTAGTCGACCTCGATCACACGCGCCCGCACCCCCTCACCCATCAGCCCGTCGACCAGTGCCGTCACCGCGTCCGCGTCACCCGACACCACCGTCGACGACGGGCCGTTCACCGCGGCCACCGACAACCGCCCCGCCCACGGGGCGATCCGCTCCCGCACCACACCCACCGGCAGAGGCACCGACGCCATGCCACCACGGCCCGCCAACACCCCCACCGCACGGGAACGCAACGCGACCACCCGAGCCCCGTCCTCCAGACTCAGACCGCCCGCCACACAAGCCGCAGCGACCTCGCCCTGGGAGTGGCCCACCACAGCGTCCGGAACGACACCGAACGAACGCCACACCTCCGCCAGCGACACCATCACGGCCCACAACACCGGCTGCACCACATCGACCCGCGCCAGCAGGGCTTCCGAACCCAACACCTCCGCCAACGACCAGTCCACATAAGGCGCCAGAGCCCGCCCGCACTCCGCCATCCGCCCCGCGAACACCTCCGACTCACCCGACAACTCCGCAGCCATCCCCACCCACTGCGAACCCTGACCCGGGAACACCAACACCACCCGACCGGAAACCAACCCGCCGCCGGGCACCGACCCCGGTGCCAAACGCCCCTCCGCCAGCGCCTTCAACCCACCGAGCAACTCGCTCCGGTCCCCGCCCACCACCACCGCACGGTGCTCGAAGGACGCACGCCCCACCGCCAGCGAATAACCCACGTCCGCCATATCAAGCCCGGGCTCCGCCACCACCCGTGCCACCAACGCCCCCGCCTGCGCCCGCAGAGCCTCCGCACTGCGCGCCGACACCGGCCACACCACCGTCCCAGGACGCCGGGCACCCTCCACCGCCCCGGCCGGGTCCTCAGCCGGCGCAGACTCCAGGATCACGTGAGCGTTGGTCCCGCTGATGCCGAAGGAGGACACCCCCGCCCGGCGCGGACGGCCCGTGTCGTCCCACGCACGGGCCTCCGTCAGCAGTCGGCCGGCCCCCGCGGACCAGTCCACCTCGGGCGTCGGACCGTCCACGTGCAGCGTCTTCGGCATCACCCCGTGCCGCATCGCCAGCACCGACTTGATGACGCCGCCCACACCCGCCGCGGCCTGGGAGTGGCCGATGTTGGACTTCAGCGAGCCGATCCACACCGGCCGGTCCGCGGGCCGGTCCTGCCCGTACGTCGCCAGCAGCGCCTGCGCCTCGATCGGGTCACCCAACCGCGTCCCCGTACCGTGCGCCTCCACCACGTCCACCTCGGACGCCGTCAGCCCCGCATCCGCCAACGCCGCACGGATCACCCGCTGCTGCGACGGACCGTTCGGCGCCGTCAGACCATTGCTCGCACCATCCTGATTCACCGCCGAACCACGGATCACCGCCAGCACCGGATGCCCGTTGCGCCGCGCATCCGACAACCGCTCCACCAGCAGCATCCCCGCGCCCTCGGCCAGGCCGAAACCGTCGGCGGCTGCCGCGAAGGCCTTGCAGCGGCCGTCCGGGGCCAGACCGCCCTGACGGCTGAACTCCACGAGCATGCCGACCGTGGACATCACGGTCGCGCCGCCGGCCAGCGCCAGCGAGCACTCGCCCGCCCGCAGCGCCCGTACCGCGAGGTGCAGGGCCACCAGCGAGGACGAGCACGCCGTGTCCACGGTGACCGCCGCTCCCTCCAGACCGAGGGTGTAGGCCAGTCGGCCCGACGCGACGCTTCCGGTGTTGCCGGTCAGCAGGTGGCCGCCCTCGTCGGCGCCCTGTTCGAGAGGGGGCCCGTAGTCCATGGTCATCGCCCCGACGTAGACGCCCGTCGGGGTCCGCCGCAGGGTGGCCGGGTCGATCCCGGCCCGCTCCAGCACTTCCCAGGTCGTCTCCAGCAACAGCCGCTGCTGCGGGTCCATCGCCGCCGCCTCGCGCGGCGAGATGCCGAAGAACTCCGCGTCGAACCCGGCCGCGCCGGCGAGCGAACCCGCCTCTCGCTGGTAGTACCGGCCCGGCGTCCCCGGTACGGGGTCGTACCGTCCGGCGGTGTCCCAACCGCGGTCGTCGGGCAGCGCGGAGACGGCGTCGGCACCTGCCGACACCAGCTCCCAGAGTTCGTCGGGGCTGCCGACACCGCCGGGGTAGCGGCAGCCCATGCCGACGATCACCACAGGGTCGTCGTCCTCGGCCCGCCGCACCGGCTCGTCCGCGTCCGTGTTCCTGTCGGGCCGGTCGCCGCTGATCTCGGCGCAGAGGTACGCGGTCAGGGCCGCCGGGGTCGGGCAGTCGAAGACAACCGTCGCCGGGATGCGCAGCGCCGTCGCCGCGCTCAGCCGGTTGCGCAGCTCCACGGCGGTGACGGAGTCGAATCCCAGGTCGAGGAAGGCCAGGTCGGCGGGGACCGGATCGGACCGCCCGGTCAGCGCGGCGATCTCCTCGCCCACCAGCCGTGCCAGCGCGGCACGCCGCTCCGGTACGTCCGATCCGGCCAGCTCCACGCGGAACGCGGTGCCGGCATCCCGGTCACCGCCCGCGCCGCCGGGCCCGTTCGCGTCCGTCGGGCCGGGCTCCGCGAGCGCCGTCAGGGCAGCCACCGGCAGTTCCCGTACCCGGGCGTGCTGCCCGGCGAACAGCGCTTCCCGGTCCGGGGTGACACCGCGCACGTACAGGTCACCGAGCGAGGTCAGGAACCGGCCCGGACCGCCCTGGTCCCGGCGCAGCGTCCCGAGGACGGTGGCCTGCGCACCGTGTTCCTCCGCGCAGTCCGTGAGGGCGGAGGTCAGCACGGTGTGCGGGCTGACCTCCAGCAGGACGCCGTGCCCGTCCCGCAGCAGGGCCCCGGTCGCCTGGTGGAACCTGACCGTGTTGCGCAGGTTGCGGCACCAGTAGTCGGCGTCCAGTACCGGGACGTCCAGTCGTCCCCCGGTCAGTCCGGAGTAGTAGGGCAGATGCGGTGTGCGGGGCCGGATCGGTGCGAGGTCGGCGCGCATCCGGGGGATGATCGCGTCGATGTGGGGGGAATGGGCCGCCAGGCCCACCGCGATCCGCCGTGCGTGCACCGCGTCCGAGGCCAGGTCGGCGAGGAGTTCGGCCGCGGCGTCGCGGTCACCGGAGACGATCACGGACCGCGGCCCGTTGTGCGCGGCGACGACGAGGCGGCCGTCCCAGCGGCGCAGCCGCGGCTCGACCTCGCCCGCCGGGGCCATGACGGAGACCATGTCCCCCTTCCCGGCCAGGGTCGCCTGGGCCTGGCTCCACAGGGCCACCACCCGCGCGCAGTCGTCCAGGGACAGCGCGCCGCAGATCGCGGCGGCGGTGACCTCGCCGACGCTGTGCCCGAGCACGGCGGCCGGTTCCACACCGTGGGAGCGCCACAGCGCGGCGAGCGACACCGTCACGGCGAACAGCAGGGGCTGCACCACGTCGGCCCGGTCCCCGGCGGGTGCGCCCGGCGCGTCCGGGTCGCGGAGCACGTCGATCGGCGACCAGTCGACGAACGGTTCCAGGGCCTGCGCGCACGCGTCCATCCGGTCGCGGAACACCGTGGAGGTGTCCAGCAGGTCCACCGCCATCCGGGGCCATTGCGCGCCCTGCCCGGGAAACACGAAGGCGACCCGGCGGCCTGCCCCTGCGGCGCCCTCCACCAGGCCGGGCATGCTCCTGCCGTCGGCGAGCGCGTCCAGCCGCCGCAGGAATCCGTCGCGGCCGTCCGCCACCAGTGCCGCCCGCCGGCTCCCCTCGGAAGCGGTGCGCGCGAGGGTGAATGCGATGTCCTGGGGGCTCCAGTCGTCACGACCGGCCAGGTACGCGTGCAGGCCGCGCGCGCCGGCCGCCAGCGACTCCTTGCCGCTGCCTGCCAGTGTCCACAGCAGCGGTGCTTCGGTACCGTCGGGGTGCGCCATCGTGTCTTCGGACTCCTTCACGGCGAGCAGGACCATCAGTCGCCGGACCGTGGCGGGGGGCCCGCTCCCACGGGTCGCGCGCCGACCGGGACGCCTTCGTCATGCCCGGCGTGTACCGCCACCGGACCTGCGAGGTCGATCTTGCCCAAGTCGCATAGCAGCTCGATAGCGCAGGCCGCGACACGACGCGGACACGGGGAGCGAGCGGGGCGCGGAGCAGCGGGAGGCCCGCGCGCGCACCGTGGGGCGGGTCAACCGTCCGTTCCGGCGGACCACTCCGGGCCCGGAGTCCGCGTCACCCCCAGCTCCCGCCGGATCCCGTCCAGTGCCGCCACGAACCCAGGGCAAGCCCTCCACCTCGACCCGCTGCGTCAACGGGGCAGGCGGCATCGCCTACACCAGCTCCGTGCCGGCGTACGACACCGCCGGACAGCTCACCAAGACCACCACCACGATCCGGAGGGCCCCCGCATCGACGGCTACGCCGACGACGTGGAGCTGCGGGTCACCAAGAACGGCTACGGCGCGCCGATCGGCGGCACCGCCGGCTGGACGCTGAAGAAGGCGACCTCGGTCACCGCCGACGCGCTCGGCGCCAACCTCCAAAGAACCGCGCGGCCTGCTCACGTCGGTGAGCGACAGCAAGGCGGGCGAGTTCACCGCCAAGTACGGTCCGGACGGCCGGCTCGTCGAGCAGGCCTACCCCGGCGGCATCGTCCGCAAGGACACGCTCAACGCCTCAGGCAAGGCCGTCGCCGCAAGAGACCGGTGGTTCAGCGGTGCTCGGGGTTCTCGAAGTCGAAGCGACAGCCGGCGTCCCACTCGGAGCGCTGGTTGCCGTGAGAGGGGATGCCGCCGGCATCCTTGAGCATCCTCGCGAGGTGGAGCTGGTTCCACGTCATGAACGTGGTGTTCCGATTCGTGAAGTCGTTCTCCGGCCCACCCGACCCCGGATCCAGGTACGACGGCCCCGGCCCCGCTTCCCCCACCCACCCCGCGTCCGCCTGCGGCGGGATCACATACCCCAGGTGCTGCAGGCTGTAGAGCACGTTCATCGCGCAGTGCTTCGCGCCATCCTCGTTGCCGGTGATCAGGCAGCCGCCGACCCGGCCGTAATAGGCGTACTGACCTTGCTCGTTGAGGATCGAGGAGCAGGCGTACAGCCGCTCGATGACCTTCTTCATGACTGAGGAGTTATCTCCCAGCCACACCGGACCGGCGAGCGTGAGGATGTCGGCGGCCATCACCTGCGAGTAGATCACCGGCCACTCGTCGGTCTCCCAGCCGTGCTCGGTCATGTCCGGCCAGACCCCCGTCGCGATGTCGATGTCCACCGCGCGCAGGACCTCCACCTGGACGCCCTGGCGTTCCAGGATGCCGGTCGAGACGTCGATCAGGCCCTGGGTGTGGCTGCGTTCCGGCGAACGCTTCAGCGTGCAGTTGATCACCAGGGCGCGCAGGTCGGCGTACGACGTCGTCGGGTCCGGCACAGGGTCCTCCGTCGGGGTGTCCGGGAGGCCGCTCGGGTGACGGGCTCCCCGGACAGCTCACCAGGCCCGCCCCGTGGCCGCACACGGGGCTGGGCCGGTCGCCTGAAGGTCGGTCCCCGACCGGTCGGGGACCGGTCGGGTCAGGCAACCGGGGAGCGGCGGACGATCAGCATGTCCTGGGTGTGGCCGATGGCGTAGGTGCCGTCGGGCCGGGTGAAGTGGTCCTGGACGTAGGCGGTCAGGGCGGCGCGGGAGGGGCGGGGGTCGAGGGTGGCGAGGTCGGCGACGTTGACCATGAACTCGGCGACGTCCACGGCCTCGGCGAGGTGGGCCGTGCGGTAGTGGAGGTCGAGGGTCTCGAGGGTGATGTCGTCCGCCGGGTGGCGCTCGCGCAGGCGGTCGGCGAGGGTGCTCAGGTCGTAGCGGACGCCGGTGAAGTGGGCGGCCATCCGCATGCAGGGGCTCTCGGGGTTCTGCAGGACGACCAGGAGGGCGCCGCCGGGCGCCGTCCAGTTCAGGGCGCGGGTGACGGTGGCGAGCCAGTCCGGCTCGGGCACGTAGTAGAGCACGTGGGAGAGGTGGACGAGGTCGGCCGGCTCGGGCGGCTGGGCCCGGTCGAGCCGCTCCGGGAGGACGAGGGCGTCCGGGCAGGTGGTGCGGAGCTTCTCGCGCATCGCGACACTGGGCTCGACGGCGACCGTACGGTCGAAGGACCGGGCCAGGTGGGCGGTGGTGCGGCCGTCGCCCGCGCCGAGGTCCAGCAGGAGCCGGCGGTGCGGCAGGGTGGCGGCGAGCTCGCTCAGCCGGGCGTGGGTGATCGGCTTCTCGTCCGTCCCGGCGAGGAACAGCTCGAACGCCCGGCGGTAGTCGGCGCTCGCCACGTCCAGGACACGGACCGGGTCCGCGTCCCTCGTCTTGGTCTCCACCCTGCGGCCTCCCTCTGACGACGTGTTGGGGCGCGCTCATTGCACCCCCGTGTCCGGCCGCCCGCGCGCAGGGACGTTCCTGCCCGCGTGTCGCGAGATGGCGAGGGTGGGACTGCGGCGCCCCGGCGGTTATTCGGTGGCCCGCGCGGAGCCACCGCTTCTACAGTGTCCGCCTGATCACTGACGTTCACGGGAGCCCGGACATGCGCGTGCACTACCCCCGGACTCCGCATCTTCCCTGGTCACCGGGGGCGGCGGCGGACGACGTGCGGACCGGGGACCTCACCGCGCTGGCCGGCGCGGAGGTCGTCGTCACCGAGAAGCTCGACGGCGAGAACACCACCCTCTACCCCGACGGCCTGCACGCCCGCTCACTGGACTCGGCCCACCACCCCTCCCGCGCCTGGGTGAAGGGCCTGCAGGGCCGGATCGGCGCTCGGATCCCGGACGGCTGGCGGATCTGCGGCGAGAACCTGTTCGCCCGGCACTCGATCCCGTACACCGACCTGGAGAGCTGGTTCTACGGCTTCTCGGTCTGGACGGACCGCGACCACTGCCTGGACTGGGACGACACCGTCCGCTTCCTGCGCCGCCTCGGCGTCCCGTCGCCCCCGGTGCTGTGGCGCGGCCGCTTCGACGAACGGGCCCTACGCGCCCTGCCGTTGGACCTGAACCGGCAGGAGGGCTACGTCGTGCGGACCGTCCGGGGCTTCTCCCGGGCGGAGTTCGGCGAGCGGGTCGCCAAGTGGGTGCGCCCGCACCACGTGCGCACCGACACGCACTGGATGCACGCCGCCGTGGTGGAGAACGGGCTCGGCCCGAGTGCCGCACTGTGGTCCGTACGGTCCGGCGCGCTGCCCGAACCGCCCGCCCTGGCCGCCGCTTTGGGACTGCCCGAACTGTTGTGCCAGCCCGAGGAGTTGGCGGAGGTGTCGGCTCGACTGGACGAGCTCGGCCGCGGCGGGGACGCCCGGCTGGCCGGGGTGCTCGCGACCGCGCTGCGCGCCGAGCGCCGGCCGTCGCTGGCGCCGCGGCTGGCCGGGCCGCTCGGGCTGCCGCTGGCCCGCCGGGTCGCCGACCTGGTCGGGCTGCACCCGGGGCTGCAGCAGCCGTACCCGGACGAGGACCGCCGCGCCGGGCTGGTCCGGCTCTCCTGCGCCGCCGACCTGGGGGTGCTGCACGCCGTCGCCGCGGCCGCCGCTCCCGGGGCGGCGGAGCGCGAGCAGGTCGCCTGGTCCACGCTGCACGCCGAGGACGCCGGGCTGCTCGACGGGGCGCCGCTCGCCCGGCTGCGCACCGGTCTGCGCGAGGCGCTCGCCGACCTCGACCGGGACGCCGCCGACCGCTGCTGGGCACAGGCCCGCGAGGCGTACGCGCTCGGCCGGATCTCCACCGTCGAGGAGGCCGTCGCGGCCACCTGGCGCCGGCGGGACGGCCGCTTCCCCCGACTGGTGCACCTGTGCGGCCCGTCCGGCAGCGGCAAGAGCAGCTTCGCCGCCGGGCTGACCGGTGTCGCCGCCCGGATCAGCCTGGACGACCTGCGCGCCGCCCGGGGCTCGCGCGCCGACCAGCGCGACAACGCCGTGGTGCTGCGCGAGGGCCTGGCCCGGCTGGACGCCGCCCTCGCCGCCCCAGGGGCCGGCCGCGCGGACACCGTCGTCTGGGACGCCACCTCGCTCAACCGCCGGCAGCGCTCCCAGGTCCACGCCATCGCGCAGCGCCGCGACGCCCTGGTCACCCAGGTCGTGCTGGTGGTCGGCGAGGACGAACTGCAGCGCCGCAACGCCGTACGGCCGCACCCGGTGCCGGCCGACGTGCTCACCGCACAGCTGTACCGCTTCAGCCCGCCCTACCCCGGCCAGGCGCACCGCACCTGGTACGTCGGCGCCGGTGGCACCGTGGAAGACACGGCGGGCACGCTCGACGCCGAGGAGGACTGATGCGTCCCATCGAACAGATCTGCCAGCGCATCCGCTGGGACGCCCGCTTCGACCCGGCCCGGTTCACCCTGGGTGTGCGCCAGCGCGACGACCGCACCGAACGCGTCCCGCTGGAGGCTTTCGCCGCCGCGGGCGACATCCCCTGGCACCGGGTGCACCGGGTCGAGGCCGACGGCGTGGTGGTCTGGGACCGCGCGTCCGGCGTGGACGTGCTCGACAGCACCGAGGCCGGGCGCCGCACCGACCCGCGCCGGCTGCGCTCGCCCTTCTTCGCGGCGACGACCCCGTACGCCTGGCAGCCGGACCGCGACCGGCAGCCGGACGGCTCCCCGCGGGCGGGCTCCTCCCGGGGGCCGGGCGACGGCTGGCAGGCTGTCGTTTCGGAGCACGCCCAGCCCTCGGCCCCGGCGGTCGGCGACCTGCGCGTCATCACCTGGAACACCCTGTGGGACCGCTACGACGCCGACCGGATCGCCACCGCCCGCCGCCGCCCGCTGCTGCTCGCCGCACTGGAGGCCGCCGACGCCGACGTGATCGCCCTGCAGGAGGTCGAGCCGGCGCTGGTCGCCCTGCTGCTGGCGGCGCCCTGGGTCCGCGCCGGCTACACCCTCAACGCGGACCCGCTCGGCCGGGACGTCGACGAGCACGGCCTGCTGCTGCTCAGCCGGCTGCCGGTCCTGGAGGCCGGCCGGCACGCGCTGGGCCCGCACAAGGCCGTCACCGCGATCACCGTACGGACCGCCGGCGAACCGCTGACGGTCGCCGCCGTCCACCTGAGCAGCGACCACTCGCCGGACGGCGCGGCCCGCCGCGAAGCCGAACTCGCCCAGCTGGCCGAAGGGTTGGGCGGCCTCGAGGGTGAACTGCTACTGCTCGGGGACTTCAACGACGCCCGCTCCGGCGCCACCGGCCCGGCCGCCGCACTCGGCCTGCGCGACGCCTGGACGCAGGTGCACGGCCCGTCCGACGACACCCCCACCTTCGACCCGACCGCCAACCCGCTCGCCGCCGTCTCCTCGCTCACCGGCCGCCCGGGCCGCCTCGACCGCGTCCTGCACCGCGCCGACAGCACCCGCATCACCGCCGCCGCCCTGCTGGGCGAGCGCCCGACCGCCGACGGACTGCACCCCTCCGACCACTACGGCGTAGCCGTGGACCTCACCCTCGACGGAGCGGGCGGGACGCCGGACGTCCTCGACGCCGCGCCCACCCCCCGGACCGCCGTCGCCTGGCTGCCGCCCGAGGAGCTGTGGCCGCCGATCCAGCGGCTGCGCGCCGCGTACGACCCGCAGCTGCGCCGCTGGCCGCCGCACGTCAACCTGCTGTTCGGCTTCGTCCCGGAGGCCGAGTTCGACCGCGCCCTGCCGCTGCTGGGCGCGGCCGCCGCCGAGACGGCGCCGTTCGCCGCGCGCCTGACAGGGGTGCACACCTTCGGCCACCGCGAGGACGCCACCATCTGGCTCGACCCGGCCGCCGCCTCCGCCGAGCCCTGGGCGGCGCTGCGGCACGCGCTGGAACGCCGCTTCCCCCGCTGCCGCGGCCGCGCGGAGGGCTTCACGCCGCACCTGACCCTCGGGCGCAGCACCGACCCGCAGCGGGTGGCCGCCGACTGCGCGGCCCGGCTCACCGAGGTCTCGGCCCGGGTGGGCGAGCTGGTGGTGCTCTCGCGCCGGGGCTCCGAGCCGATGCGGCCCCGCGCGGTGATCGCGCTGGGGACGGGCGAGGTGCGCCCGGTGCCCGAGGAGCCGACCGTCTCGCGGCAGCCGGAGCCGGAGTCGCCCGAACGGACCTCCTTCGCCTGGGCGTTGGCTCAACGCATCACCGAGGCGCTACCGGACGGCGCGGTCCACGTCGTCGGCTCACGGCGGCTGGGCTGCCAGCTGGACGGCGCCGACCTGGACCTGGTGGCGGCGCTGCCCGGCCCGGCCGACCTGCCCGGCGTCCGCACCCGGATCGCGGCCGCGCTGCCGGACGCCCGACAGCTGCGCGAGGTGCGCGGCGCCCGGGTGCCGGGGGTGCGACTGGAGGCGGACGGCCTGTCCGTCGACCTCGTCGTCGTCTTCACCGGCTCACTCGACCCGGCCCAAGCCGTGGCCCGCCGTGCGGAGTTGGGCGAGGCGGAAGCCGTCGCGCTGAGCGCGGTCACGGACGCCGAGGCGATCCTGGCAGCCCTCGGCGACCGGCACGACCGCTTCGTCCGGCTGGCCCGTCAGGTCAAGGCCTGGTCCCGGGCGCGCGGCCTGGATTCCGCCCCCTTCGGCCAACTGCCGTCGCTCGCCTGGTCGGTGCTCGCCGCGCGCGTCGTCCTGGACGCCGGTGACGCTCACGACTCGGACGGCGATGACGCGGACGGAAGTGACACGGACGGAAGTGACGCGGCCGGAACTGACGCCGACGGCGACCTGTTCCGGCAGTTCACCGAGACCTGGGCCGGCTGGGACTGGCGCCAACCCGTCTGCCTGTCCAGGTACCTGATGTGCCATCAGTCCGAACCGATCTCCATCGTCACCCCTTCCTCCCCCGTCCGCAGTTGTACCACCCAGGTCAGCGCCGACACCCGCGACCTGCTCACCGAGGAGCTCTACCGCGCCTGGGAGCTCACCACGGAGAGCACCGACCCCTGGCCCGCCCTGCTCGCCCCGCCCCCGCTGCACCGCCGCCACGCCGCCTGGGCCGTGGTCACCGTCAGGGAGGAGTCCGTCGGGCTGGTCCGCGGCCGCCTCCGCACCCTCCTGGCCGCCCTGGAGGAAGCCGGCGCCACCCACCTCCACGCCTGGCCGCACCCCTACCGGTCTCCCGACGGCCTCACCCACTTCCCCATCGGCCTCGGCCCCACCCCGCTCACCGCGGACCGACTCGCCACGGCCGCCACCGCCTGGTGCCGCCACCTCCCCGGCGTCCACCTCCAGCACGTCGAGGGCGGCGCGGTCCCCACCCTCACCAGCTGAACCTCACCCCCGGGCACGGACGAGGACGGCATCGACAAGAATCCGGAGCGGACCCTGGCACATGTCGCCAGGCCCCCGTACGAGCCGGCCGGACCAGGGATGGAGCCTGGGAGGGCCGAGAGGCGCTGTTCCTCGTCCGGGGTGTCGGTGCAGTGGGCCTCACCGAGGATGAGGACGCTCCAGCCCCCAGCCCCGGTGGTCGTCGATGTGGTCCCCCTCGAAGGAGACGGGCGAACCTGCCTCGGAGTGGCGGTGCCCCGGGGGTCCGTTCGGTAGGCGATCGTCCGGACGTCCACGACGTAGTCGACCGGCAGGACGACGCGCGCCGAGGAACCGGGCCCCGGGCAGGGTGGACCCCCGCCCGGGGGCCGGTTCCGGGGTGGACGGATGGAGGAGGACGGTCGGGGTCAGTAGACGTTGACGCCGTACGCGGCGAGCGCCTCGTTGACCGGCTGGAAGAAGGTGGTACCGCCGGTGCTGCAGTCACCACTGCCGCCGGAGGTGATGCCGAGGGCCTTGGTGGCGTCGTACAGCGGGCCGCCCGAATCGCCGGGCTCGGCGCAGACGTTGGTCTGGATCATGCCGCGTACGGTGCCGCCGTCGGAGTAGCGCACGGTGGCGTTGAGGCCGGTGACCGTGCCTCCGTGGGTGCCGCTGGTGGATCCGGTGCGCTTGACCGCTTCCCCGACGTAGGCGTTCGGGGCGGAGGTGAAGCCGCCGGTGTGGCTCACCGCGCTGTTGTCGTAGCGGACGAGCGCGTAGTCGTTGCCGGGGAAGCTGGAGTTGACGGTCGCCCCGATCAGCGTGGTGTGGCCGGAGTTGGTGTACCAGGTGCTCGCGACGTTTCCGCAGTGCCCCGCGGTGAGGAAGTAGTAGGTGCTGCCGCTCACCACGTTGAAGCCGAGCGAGCAGCGGTACTGGCCGCCGTAGATGGCACTGCCCGCGGCGAGCAGCGGGCGGAAGGTGCCCGGGGAGTGCTGGATCCGCAGCGTGGCGGCGTCGGGGCCGGCGGCCTGCTTGATCCTGGCGATCGCGGCCGGTGGGACGGTGCCGTCCACCGTGACGACGACACGGTCGGCCGTCGGGTCGACGTACCAGGCGATGCCGTTGACGTCGGTCCGCTGCAGGGCGTCGCTCACCGCGGCGAGTCGGGCCGGGCCGGCGGGTGCGGTGGGGGCGGCGACCGCACTCGGCGCGGCCACCGCGGTGGCGGACAGCAGGCCGACGGCGGCGGCGAGCAGTCGGGTGGTCCTCGCGGTGCTGGTGTGGGGGATGGTGCGCGTGGTCCTCACTGGTCTCCTCCTGGGAGTGAGAGGCCCCCTGAGGGTGTGGGGGCCGTGAGGCGCGGTCAGGGAGTGCGCGGACAACCGACGGTGTCCATGGGGGTGCCATCGCGGATGATCTGCCCCTGACAGGCGCTGACGGGAAGTATGGGCAGAGCCGGAGGGCGGCACAAGGCCCCGGACACGGCCTGCACACCATCTCGACAACCCCACGGACCGCCCGCCGGGCCGCGGTCCAGGAAACCCGGGCCGTCGGCACGGGACGTTCGGACCACGATGACGGGCTGTCCGTCAGGCCGGTCGAGCCGACCCGGGTCAGCCGCCCGTCGGGACCCGGAGCGTGCCGTAGCGCTGCATCCGCTGCCAGCGCAGGCGGGATCCCGCCAGCGCGGTGAAGACCGACTGGATCACCACCAGGTACATCAGCTGCCGGTAGACGAACTGCTGCAGCGGCAGGCTCCACAGCGGTCCGTACCGTTCCTTGTCCAGCCGGAACGCGTAGGCACCCATCAGCATCTGGACCAGCAGGAACGCCGCCCACAGCCCGACGATCCGCACCGGGTCGAGGAAGGCCAGTCCGTACAGCGCGAAGACGTCGACCACCGGGGCGAGCAGGGGCAGGAGGACCTGGAACATCAGCAGGTAGAGCAGCCCTCGCCGGCCCAGCTTGCCGGCCTGCCCGCCCTGGACGAGCGCGCCGCGGTGCTTCCACATCGCCTGCAGGGTGCCGTAGCACCAGCGGTAGCGCTGGCGCCACAGGGCGCTCAGCGAGGCGGGGGCCTCGGTCCAGGCCTTGGCCCGCTCCTCGTAGACCACCCGCCAACCGGCCCGGCACAACGCCATGGTGAGGTCGGTGTCCTCGGCGAGCGTCTCCTCGCCCACGCCGCCGACCGCCAGCAGCGCGGAGCGGCGGAAGGCGCCGACCGCGCCCGGCACGGTGGGCATGCACTCGGCGAGGTCGAAGAGCCGGCGGTCCAGGTTGAAGCCGACCACGTACTCGATGTGCTGCCAACGGCCCAGCAGACCACCGCGGTTGATCACCTTGGCGTTGCCGGAGACCGCTCCGACCGAGGGGTCGGCGAACGGCTGCACGAGGTGCCGGACGGCGTCCGGCTCGAACACGGTGTCACCGTCCACCATGACCAGCAGCTCCGCGCGGGCGGCGGCGATACCGGTGTTGAGGGCGGCCGGCTTGCCCGCGTTCTCCTGCCGGATCACCCGGGTGTACGGCAGGTCGAGCGACTCGACCAGGTCGGCCGTGCCGTCGGTCGAGCCGTCGTCGACCACGATCACCTCCACCGGGTGGTCGGAGGCGAGCAGCGACCGCAGTGCGGCCTCGATCCCGGCGGACTCGTTGTACGCGGGCACGATCACACTGACCGGCTCGGTGACCGGCGGCCCCCATGGCCGGCGCCGCAGCCGCTTGTGCCGACGGGCTGCCGCCAGCACGGCGACGGCCCGCAGCACGCTGATCGCGCCCGCCGCCCACAACAGCCAGCCCAGCGCCGCGAGCGTCCGGTCGCCGCCCCGGAGGAGCCACATGAACGCGGTCCCCTGGAGCCGGTCGGCGGTCCCGGCCCGGTGGACGGGGTCGGACAGGCCGACCGCCTCGCTGACCGTGGCGAAGTGCAGGCCGCGGTCCTTCAGCCGGGGCAGCAGGGCGGTCAGCGCCGCCACGGTCTGGGAGCGGTCGCCGCCCGAGTCGTGCATGAGCACGATCCGGCCCGGGCCGCCCGCAGCGTCGTCGAGGGTCTTCAGGATCTGCGCGGTCCCGGGTCGGCGCCAGTCCTCGCTGTCCTGGGTGGTGAGCACGGTCAGGTACCCCGCGTGCCCGGCCTGCTGCACGGCGTCCCACTCGCCGTCGTCCAGGGCGTCCGGGCTGGAGGAGTACGGCGGCCGCAGGAGGGAGCTGGTCACTCCCGCCGAACCGGCCAGTGCGAGCTGGGTCTCGCGCAGTTCCAGCGAGCGGCGCCAGTCGGGCGCGGGGCCGAGGTCGGTGTGGGTGAACGTGTGCACGCCGATCTGATGGCCCTCGGAGACGATCCGGCGGATCAGGTCCGGGTGGGCGGCGGCTTGGGTGCCGACCACGAAGAACGTGGCGTGCACCCCTTCGCGGCGCAGGACGTCGAGGATCTGCGGGGTCCAGGTCGGGTCGGGGCCGTCGTCGAAGGTGAGGACGATGGTGCCGGGCTTGGGAGCGGCGCTGCGCGGCTGGGGGCCGGCGGCGTCGATCACCGGTCCGCCTTCGCGGATCGCCGTCGGCACGGTGCTCGTGCCCGCGTGCGCGGCCGTCTGGTCCGGGCGGTCGTCGAAGCTGTGCTGGGTGTACCCCTGGAGCAGCAGGGCGCCGGAGAGAGTGAGCAGCAGGGCGGTGAGCAGCAGCCAGTGGGTGCGCAGCGGGCCCTGCCTCACCACTCCGCGCCTGCCTCTGCGGGTGCGGTCGGGGGCGGCGGTTCGACGGCGGCGGGTTGAGCTCATGGCGCTGCTTTCGGGGGTGCGGGTCGTAATGGTGGCTAGTCGGGCGTCAGGGTTTGCCGGGCTTGTTGCCGGAGTTGCCCGGAGGGCTCGTGGGGCGGCCGTGCCCGGGCGGGGTGTTCGGCGGCGCCGCGGGGCTGGTGACCGGAGCGGGCGAGCCGGTACCTGCGGGGGCGCTCGGGAGGCCGGCGGAGGGCCCGGTCGGCACGCCGGTCGTCTGCGGGTGCCGGTCCCCGACCGGGCCGGTGCCGGCCTGGCGGGCGGGGGTCACGGTGGGCGCCGCGCCGGGCGGGGCCGCGGCCTCCGGGGCGGCGGACGGCGCCGTGGACGGTGTGGATGCCTGGGCGGGCGCGCTCGGCGCGGGCGGCTGGGGCAGCGGAAGGAACGGCGCGTTCACGGTGGGGCCGCCGAGCAGGGTGCTGCCCAGCAGCGCGAGGTACCCACCGGCCGGCACGGCCAGCACCGCCCCGAACCTGCGGATCCGGCGCTGACGGCGGCCGGAGGCGTCGACGAACACGGGCGGGGGCGCGGGCTGCTCGTCCGCGGTGTCGGTGACGGCGGACAGCTCGGCGGTGTCCGACTCGCCCGCCTCGTCGGGCCACGCGAAGTGGTCGGCGGAACCGACCGCGGGGGCGAGGTGGTCGGCGGGACCGACCGCGGGGGCGAAGTGGTCGGTCGGGGTTCCGACGACCGGTCCGCCGGCCGCCGGGCCGTGAAAGTACCTCGGGACCAGCGGAGGGTCAGGCTGCTCCTCGGCGGTCGGCCATGGGCCGTACGACGTGACGGGCACGATGTCGAGTCCAGGTGTTGTCGGTTCACAGGGCTACCACGGCTGCACCCGTCGATCACGGCGGACCGGGCGGTGAGGTGGTCGTACCTGTTCAGCGCCGACGGCCGGCTCGCTGTCACACCTTCTCGGGAAACCGTGCCGACCGCCGGACCCCAGGGTTCGCAATTTCTATTGCGCAACTTTTCTTTCGAATCTACCGTGGACCCATGACCCAGAAGCCGGAGCCCAACCGGATCACCGACCTGTCCCGTCTGAAGGCGTTCACCAACCCGCTGCGGATGCAGCTCTACCGACTGCTCTACGCGGCGGGCAGTGCCACCGCCTCGCAGCTCGCCGAGCAGGTCGACCAGGCGCCGTCCCTGGTCAGCTACCACCTGCGCAAGCTCGCCGAGCACGGCTTCGTCGCCGAGGCGAGCGGCCGGAGCACCGACGGCCGGGAGCGGTGGTGGCAGGTCGCCTCCGAGGAGGGCTGGGGCTTCCGGGAGTCCGACCTCTCCGACACGCCCGAAGGTGCCGCCGCCGTCGGCGCGGTGGCCCGCGGGCTCGTCGACTCCCGGGCCGCCCAGTACCGCGCCTACCTGGACCAGGGCGCCGCCTGGGGCACGGAGTGGACCGACGCGGCCTTCAGCCTCGAATGGCTGCTCGACCTCAATCCGGCCGAACTCGCCGAACTGGGCGAGGAGTTGCAGGACCTGTCCCGGCGCTGGCGGGAGCGCGGCAAGGCCGCCAGGGCGGTCGGCGACACCGAGGGGCGCGAGCACGTGTCCGTCCACCTGTACGGGTTCCCCTTCCGCCCCTGACCTCACTCAGACCGCCCCCGCACCCCCGCACAGACGAACCGGAGACCGTGATGGCCCTCGCGGAGACGACCCGCCCCCTGCGCACCGCCACGCCGCCCGCCCACCGCGACGGCAACGTGCTGCGCTGGCTCGCCGCCTACACCGCTTCCCTGATCGGCGACAGCGTCTACTTCGTCGCGCTCGGCTGGTCCGCGCAGCGGGCCGCCGGCCCCACCGAGGTCGGCCTGGTCATGGCCGCCGGGGCGCTCCCGCGCGCGGTGCTCATGCTCGGCGGCGGCGTGCTGGCCGACCGGCTGGACCCCCGGCGGGTGATCCTCGGCAGCGACGCCCTGCGCTGCCTGCTCATCCTCTCGGTGGCCGCAGCCATCGCCCTGACCACGCCCGCGCTCTGGCTGCTGGTCGCGGTGGCGCTCGTGTTCGGCGCCGTGGACGCGCTGTTCGTCCCCGCCGTCGGCGCCCTCCCGCCCCGGATCACCGGCCCCGACCAGCTGGCCCGGGTCACCGGGATGCGCTCGCTGTCGATGCGCCTCGGCCAGATCGCGGGCCCGCCGCTCGGCGGCCTGGCCATGGGCCTGGGCGGCCCGGCGGCCGCCTTCGCCACGGCGGGCCTGCTCTTCGCGCTCTCCCTGCCGCTCCTGCTGACCATCCGGGTCCGTGCCCTCGAGACGCCCCCGGACGAGGCGGCGCCCCGCCGCGGCACCGCACGCGCGGACCTCCTCGACGGGCTGCGCTACCTCCGCCGCCACCGCCTGATCGGTCCGCTGGTCGCCGTCGGCGCCGTCTGCGAACTCGGCCTCACCGGCACCCTCAACGTCGGCATGGTGCTCCTCAACGCCGAGCGCGGCTGGGGCCCGTCCGGCTACGGCTGGATCGTCGCCTGTTTCGGCGCCGGGGCCACCGCCGGCGCCGCGCTGCTCACCGTCGTCGGCCGACTGCCCCGGGCGGGCCTGACCATGGCGGGCACCCTGCTCGTGGCCAGTACGGGCGTGGCCGCGATGGGCCTCGTCCCGAGCCTGGGGACCGCCGCCGCGCTGGCCGCGCTCGTCGGCCTGTGCGCGGGCGTCTCCGGCGGCCTGGACAGCGCCCTCGTCCAGACCGCGACGGACCCCGCCTACCTCGGCCGGGTCACCTCCGTCGTGATGCTCACCATGCTCGGCCTCGCCCCGCTCAGCTACCCGCTGGTCGGCGCCGCCATCGGCGCCTGGGGCGCGGCCCCGGTCTTCGCCGGCTGCGGCGCCGTCTCCTGCCTGGGCGCGGCCGTCGCCCTGGCCTCCGGCACGGTCCGGCGCGCCGAACTGCCGCGGCGGCAGACGAACCACTGAACCCGCGGCAGACCACTGAACCCGCGGCGGTCCGCCGGCCCGACAGCGTCCCGGCCCGTGCGGCACGGACCGGACAGCATCGACCGGGCGGGCCGGGCGGGCCGCCCGCGCGGACGGCGAGACCGTCCGGGCCACCGTCGCGGAGCCGTGCGGGGTCACAGCAGCAGCGCCCCCGCCGGCGCCCGCATCCGACGACCGTACGCGGTGAGGGCGAGGACACCGGCCCCGCGCACCGGCGTCCCCGGCCCGAGCGACAGCGGATCGAGGCTCAACTCACCTGCCAGGCGCGGCGCCAGCTCCAACAGCTCCCACACCCAGTCGTCCTCGTCGTCGCCATCCGGCTCCACCCACCCCTCCACCAGCGCGGGCAGCCCGAGCTCGGCTCGCCGCCGCTGCTCGTACCCGAGCGGCGCGCCGAGTTCCAGGTGCCGCGTGTCCTCACCCGGGATGTACGCGAACCGCCGCACGGCCGCGCCGTGTTCGGCGACCAGCACCGCCGAGCCGTCGTTCTGCGCGCTCCACCAGTACGCCTGGGCACGCCCGTAGCGGGCGCTCAGCCGCTCGCAGGCCGCCAGGACCTCGGCGGCACGCTCGGCATCGCTCGGATCGCACCAGGCGCCGACGACCAGCGTCCATCCGGCCAGCTCAGGGGTGACGAACACCCGGCGGAAGGCGTCGTGCCGATCGTCGTCGAAACCCCCGTGACCGTCGATGTCGGCCGCGTACACACCGGCCGCGAACGGCACCGGGCGCGGCGCGGACAGGCCGAGCAGGTCCATCACCCCGGCCTGGTCGCCGGTGGCGACCGCGATCCACGACAGGAAGCAGCAGGCGAGCGGCTCCGGCGCGTCCTCGGGCGCCTTCACCCGCACCAGCCGCTCCAGCGCCGCCAGATCCCGGGCGCCAATCACCGCCTCCCCGCCGATCTCCGCGAGCGCCTCCAGCGCACTCGCCCGCGCGGCCCCGGGCCCGTTCCGACGCACCGCCTGCAGCAGGGGCACGACGTCCTCGCCCCACGAGCAGAACACCCGCACCGCCGTCTGCCGCACCTCGGCATCCGGATCGCCCAGCAGCGGCACCGCGCTCTGCGCAACCGCCGCCGGCTGCGCATCGCCGCGCTCGCGCAAGGCCCATGCCGCCGCCCGCCGAACCGTCGCATCCGGGGAACCGAGATCCCGTACCGCCTGCCGAGTGTCCATGGCCCGCCACGCTAGCCCGCCCCACCGACAACTCCCCCGGCTCCTCCGCCCGGGCCAGGCCACCCGCGCCGGATTGGCCCGGGACAGCGCGCCCGCCGCTCCCTACGCTCGGGCGCACAGTCGATCAACGGAGAACCCGCATGCACCCCGAACTCGCCGCCGATCTCGCGCGGTTGCCCGAACTCCTGGAGGAGACCCGGCAGCAGGCCCTCGCCTTCCTCGACGGCCTCGCCGACCGGCCCGTCGTCCCGCAGGCGGCCCCGCCCGGCGCCGGATCCGTCGGTCCGGCGAAGCTCGCCGAGGCGGGCGGCGGGTTGCCGGCGGCGCTGGCGGAGTTCGCCGAGCGGTGGGAGCCGCGCCTGTCGGGCAGTCCCGGGCCGCGGTACTTCGGGTTCGTGACCGGTGGTGCGACCCCGGCGGCGCTGGCGGGCGACTGGCTGACCTCCACCGTCGACCAGAACTCCAACTCCTCGCTGGACCCGGCCGGTCAGCACCTGGAGCGGGAGACGGTCGGCTGGCTGCGCGAGCTGTTCGGGCTCTCGGCGGCGCACCACGGCACCTTCGTGAGCGGCGCGACCATGTCGAACACGGTCGGACTGGCGATCGCCCGCGAGTGGCTGGGCGAGCGGCTCGGCGTGGACGTCGCCGAGGACGGGGTCGGCGCGCTGGGCCGGGTCCGGGTGCTGTCGGGCGGCGCGCACTCCTCCGTCTCCAAGGCGCTGTCGGTGCTGGGCCTGGGCCGGACGGCGCTGCGGTCCGTGCCCCTACTGCCCGGCCGGGAGGCGGTGGACGTGGCCGCGCTGGAGCGGGCGCTGGCCGAGGCCGACGGGCCGTGCATCGTGGTGGCCAACGCGGGCACCGTCAACACCGTCGACTTCGACGACCTGCGGGCGATCGCCGACCTCCGCGAGCGGTACGGGTTCTGGCTGCACGTGGACGCCGCGTTCGGCGCCTTCGCCGCGCTGTCGCCGGAGCACGCGGAGCTGGTGGCCGGCCTGGACCTCGCCGACTCGGTCTGCGTCGACCTGCACAAGTGGCTCAACGTGCCCTACGACAGCGCCGTGCAGTTCACCCGCCGCCCCGACCTGCAGGCCCAGGTCTTCCGGAACGCCGCCGCCTACCTCGGCCCGGTCGGCGAGCACCCCGACCTGGTCCACCTCACCCCGGAGAACTCGCACCGGCTGCGCGCCCTCGCCGCCTGGTTCACCCTGCGCGCGTACGGCCGCGCCGGCCACCGGGAGATCGTGGAACGCAACGTCGCGGGCGCGCGGGCGCTCGGCGAGGCGGTCGAGCGGATCGACGGCCTGCGCCTGCTCGCCCCGGTGCGGCTGAACGTCGTCTGCTTCACCCTGGCGACGGATCCCACCCCCGAGCGCCTCGCCGCCCTCGCCGCCGAGCTGGCCGACGACGCCTTCGTCACCCCGACCCGCTACGCCGACCGGCCCGCCCTGCGCGCGGCGTTCAGCAACTGGCGCACCACGGAGGCCGACGTGCGGCGGACGGCGGAGGCACTCGGGCAGGCCGTCCGGAAACTGACCGCCGACCGGCGCCACGAGGCCTGACGGCGCGGCCCGGTGCCGGCCCCACGACGATGACGATGGGGACGGCACCGGGCCCGAGCACCGGGCCGATGGCTCAGCTCCGGTCGTGGTCCCCGCTCCCGCCGTCGATCAACTCCCGCAGGATGTCCAGGTGTCCGGTGTGCCCGGACCGTACCAGCCACTACCGACAACCCGGCTCCCCGACCGCGGCTCCCCGACGGCGGCCCGCTGTTCCGACCGCGGCCGGCCGTTCCGCCGCGCGTGTCATCCTGAGCGCCGCCCACGCAACACGCCTGCCGCGCCTTGACCTTCACACCGTGTGAAGCCCGATGATCCTCCCATGACCGCCACACCGTACGACCCGTACGCGCTCCTCGCGCAGAGCCGCCTCGGCATCCTCGCCACCATCAAGGCGGACGGCCGGCCCCAGCTCTCCCCCGTCATGCCGTTCTACGACCCGGAGACGAACGTCATCCTGATCTCCACCCGGGACGGGCTGGCCAAGACCGCCAACCTGCGCCGGGACCCCCGGGTCAGCCTGGAGGTGACCGGGCCGGACGGGCGCTCCTGGGTCACCGCCGAGGGCATCGCCACCCTCACCGGTCCGGGCACCGACCCCGACGGCCCCGAGGTCGAGGCGCTGGTCGACTACTACCGCAGCGCCGCCGGCGAGCACCCCGACTGGGCGGAGTACCGCGAGGCGATGGTCTCCGACCGCCGGGTGCTGCTCACCGTCCCGGTCGACCACGTGTACGGCACCCACCTCTGAACGGCCCGGGTGAACCGCCCGGGTGAACCGCCCGGCTGAACGGCCCGGGTGAACCGCCCGGGTGGGCGCGGCCACCGTCACGGGGGTACGGTGGCCGCGCCCGCCCGCGGCTCAGCACAGCGTCGCGGTGACCACCGTGGCGTCCAGGTCCTCCTGCCGGCTCGCCACCGCCGTCAGCCCGGCCGCCCGCGCCACCCCGAGGGCTGCCGCCACCTGCCGCTCACTGGTCTCGAACAGCAACGACCCGCCCGCAGCCAGCCACCGGGGCGTCTCCGCGACCACCCTGCGCAGCACGTCCAGGCCGTCCGCGCCGCCGTCGAGCGCCGGCCGGGCCTCGTGCAGCCGCGCCTCGGGCGGCAGCAGCGCGAGGTCCCCGGTCGGAACGTACGGGACGTTGGCGATCAGCACGTCCACCCGGCCGCGCAGCGCGGCCGGCAGGGCGGCGAACAGGTCGCCCTGGTGGATCCGCGCCCCGGTGCCGGCCAGGTTGCGGCGGGCGCAGCGGACCGCCTCCGGGTCGATGTCCGCCGCGTACAGCTCGACCGGGTGCCCGGCCCCGGCCGCCACGGCGGCGCCCAGCGCACCACTGCCGCAGCACAGGTCGAGCACCACCGCGCCCGGGCCGCGGGGCGGGCCGGTCAGCGCGGTGGCGGCGGCGGCCAGGAACTCGCTGCGCCGGCGCGGCACGAAGACGCCCGGGTCGACGGCGATCCGCAGACCGGCGAACTCGGCCCAGCCGACAACGTGTTCGAGCGGCCGCCCCTCGGCACGGGCGCGGACCATGGCGGCCAGGTCGGCGGGCGCGGCTGCTGCGCGGAGCAGGATCCGCGCCTCGTCCTCGGCGAACACGCAACCGGCTGCACGCAGCCGGGAGACCACCGAGGAACGGAGAGCGACGGAGGAGAAAACCGGCAAGAGAACCCCTTGGGGAAGACGGGAGGAAAGCGAACGGAGGAGGAAACGACTCCGTCAGGGCTCCCGCAAGGGCCGACACCGCGCCGGTGCGTCACCCGCGCTACACGCGCGAGGCGCCCGCACGGCCGCGCTCCGGGAGCACCCGCTCGGACATTCCGGTAATGGGTCTCACCTCCCTGAATCACGGTCATACTCGGCATCAGCCACCCTACCGCAACGCCGGTCGGCGGCACGTGCCGGTCGCGCGGGGGCCTGTGCCGGCAAGGGAGTTCGCGCGCCGGTCAGGCCGGCTCCGCGCCGGGCAGGCGGTTCGCGCGCCGGGCAGGCGGGCTCCGCGCCGGGCAGGCGGTTCGCGCGCCGGGCAGGCGGGCTCCGCGCCGGGCAGGCGGTTCGCCGCCGGTCAGGCGGGCTGCGGTACCGGCGGCCTGGTGCGGTAGGAGCCGGCCGCGCCCGGGGGGACCAGGCAGGGCAGCAGCCAGTCCCAGAGGGCGCCGACCCGGCGGGCGCGCTCCTCCGCGGGGCAGCCGTCGGCGAACACCACTTCCAGGCCGCAGGCGGCGGTCACCACCAGGATCTCCGGGCCGAGCCCGCCCGCGCGGTCGCGCAGCTCGCCCGCGCGGCGGGCCCCGGCCAGCAGGTCCCGGACGACGGCGGCCCAGACGCGGTGGAAGCCGCGCATGCCCGCGAGGGTCTGCCGGGCGTCCACCGCTCCGGTTTCACCCGGATTCGGACCGCCCGGCCTGGCTTCGCCGGCCTTCGGCCCGCCCGGTTTGACGTCACCCCGCTCGGCCCCGCCCGGCTCGACCCCACTCCGCTCGACCCCACTCCGCTCGGCCCCGCCCGGTGGCGGTTCCGCCTGCCAGCCGCCGTCCTCGCGGCCGAGGCGGAACGCCGCCCGGACCACCGGGTCCGCCCCGAGGGCGTCGACCAGCCAGTACCCGGCGTCGATCAGCCCCTGGAGCGGGGAGGAGGCGGCGCGCTGGTCGCCGCAGGCCGCGCGCAGCGAACGCTCGGCCTGCTCGAACACCGCTCTGGCCAGCTCCTCCTTGGAGGCGAAGTGGAAGTACAGCGCCCCCTTCGTCACCCCTGCGGCCGCGGCGATCTCGCCGAGGGTGGCACCCGCGTAGCCATGGCGGTCGAACAGCCCCGCCCCCGCCTCCACCAGCCGCCCGCGCGTCCGTTCCGACCTCTGCTGGACCACCCGTCCCACAACCCCTCACGACGACAAGCACGTTCGACCAAGCCCCGGTGGCACCCGGGCGGGCGCCGAGTCCTCCGACCGTCGCCCTCAGCCGACCCGGCTGAGCCGGGCCGCCGCGGTGTCCGCCAACGCGGCCGCGCCCACAGCGGGTTCGCGCTCCGTCTGCGCCGTCCGCTCCGGACCGACGGGTCGCTCGGCAGCGGCGGGTCGTTCCGGCCCCGTGAGCAGGATGGAGCGCTGCAGCCGGCGCAGCCCGACCGAGGGCTCCATGCCCAACTCCCGTACCAGGGTGTTCCGCAGGCGCTGGTAGGCCTCGAGGGCCTCGCCGCGGCGCCCGGAGCGGTGCAGGGCGATCATGTACTGGCCGTGCAGGCTCTCGTGGGTGCGGTAGCGGTCGACCAGGACGGTGAGTTCGGCGAGCAGGACGCGGTGGCGGCCCAGCCGTAGGTCGGCGTCGATCCGCTGGTCCAGAGCGCAGAGCCGGGTCTCCTCCAACCGCTTGGCTTCGACAGCGAGTTGGCCGCCGACCGGGACGTCCGCGAAGGCCGGTCCGCGCCACAGCGCGAGCGCCTCGCCGAGCATCCGGGCGGCCAGCGGGTGGTCCTCGCCGTCGATCGCCCGGTAGCCCATGCCGGCCAGCCGCTCGAACTCCCGGATGTCCGTCAGTCCGCCGCCGCTGTTCAGCATGTAGCCGCCGGGCGAGGTCACCAGGACGTCCTTGGCGCAGGACACCCCCGCCTCCTCGCCGGCCCGGGCGAACGCCCGGTCGATCAGGTCGCGCAACTGGAGGACGTACGTCTGCACGGTGGTGCGCGCACTGCGCGGCGGACGGCCGGACCACAGCTCGTCGGCCAGCACCCCCGCCGGAACCACCTGGTCCGCGCGGAGGGCCAGCAGCCCCAGTACCTGACGCGGCTTCGGCGCCGACGGCACCACTGACAGCCCGCACACCCGGACGTCCAACGCCCCGAGCACCCGAATTTCCACGATGACCACCCCAATCACACGGAACGCCGCAAGCTCGTCGCTGCGGCCGGCACCCGGGTCGACACCCCTGGGGGCAACTGCCACCAGTGAAAAACAGGACGCGCGGTTTGTCAATACAAAACCGAACGTGCTGTTTGTTTTTGAAGGCGGGCTGCCTGGGCACTGCAAGAAGCCACACGACCACCCTCGGTAGTGTTCGCAGGGCAAACCAAAGGCGGCGTGACCCCGTGGTCCCGCCGCCGCCCGCGCGCCCCATCCTCCCCCAGCCCCCCTGCACAGGAGGCAGGTTGAGCTCCCGTCAGCCGACGCCGATGCCCGCCTGCGCCTCGACCGGCACGTCGTCGCCCTCGTCCCCGCCGCCCTCGTCCGCACGGGCCGCCGCGATCTCGGCGACCACCTGGGCACCCCGGTCCGGCCCCATCCGCAGCGATCCGAGCACGCCGGGCACCGCGATGCTCGGCATCAGGTGCTGGAACAGCCCCGACACCCGAAGCTCCAGGTCAGCCCGCCCGGAAAGCTTCTGGGACTGGATCTGAACCCCCGTCCACGCCGCGATGATCAGCCATGCGGTGTCCGCCGGAACGACGTGCGGCAGCAGCTCGCCGCGCTCGCCGGCCGCCAGCAGCAGCGCCTCCATCCGGCCGATCCACCCCGGGATGGCACCGCCGCCGAGGTCGTCGAACACGTCCTGCCCGAGCGAGAGCCGGGCACCCGCGCTCAGCAGCGGGTCACGTGGCATCAGATGCGCCACCACCATCCCGGTGTCCACGAACTCCTGGAGCTTGCAGCTCCGTTCGGGAACTCCGTCCTGGGAGAACTGTTCCTCGACCACGCCCTGCGCGAGATCCCGCTTCGACGCGAAATGGAAATACACCGCACCACGCGTCACACCGGCCCGGGAGACCACCTCGCCGATGGTCGCGCCCTCGTACCCGAACTCGTCGAAGACCGACGCCGCCGCCTCCAGGATCAGCCGACGCGTCCGGAGCGCCCGCTCCTGCCGTACCACCGCAACCACCCCGCCCTGAGATGCCGGAAAACAAAACCAAACACCCCGTATCTTAGCTGCGCCCAACCCGCAACCGGCAAGACGATGTCGGTTAATCGCCCGACCCCTCCCCCTTCCTCACCACCCGCCGAGCCCCCACCTGAAGGTCCGTCACCACAGGCCTCGCCCACCGCGGCAGTGAGGCCTCTTCCAAGGACTTCTTCCATCCGTAAAAACCGAACGATTGGTTTCTTTAAAGGTAATTCCGGAGCTCGCCGCAAGCCTACGGCCGATCTCCGCACCCGGTGCCGCTCCGCAACCGCCGCCCTCGAGCGCGGCGTCGTACGGGTCAGTCGACCGTACGGTCGCAGCGGCCGAAACGGCCGAAACGGCCGTACCCGGGGGGAACCATGAAGCTCGACCCGCTGCGTCGCCATGCCGCCATGGCGACGGCCACCGGGCTGGCACTCGCCGCCCTGGCCTCCTGCAGCACGTCCACGACGACGGGCCCTGCCGCCCCTGTCACCATCCCGGCGACCGCCGTCAGGCTGCCGCTCGCAGACAGGGTCGCGGCCGGCCTGGAACGGATCCGCGCCACCGCCCAGGACAATCCGCCCGGAGAACAGTGGGGCCACTACCAGGACGAGGGCGGCACGATCTGGTACTTCTGGCCCCTCCCCGACGGACGGTTCTGTCACGGAAAGGAGTTCGAGCTCGGGGACCAGGACATCCGGGAGGTCGGCTGCACGAGCAACCCCCTCCCGGACGACGGCACGCCGGCCGTGAACGCCCTCCTGGGCCCGGCCAGTGTGACCGGCGGCCGGTGGGTGAGCTTCCTCTACGCGGACCAGGAGGACGTCCAGGACATCGCCTGCGGCGACCTGCACTTCACCGCCCGGCGCATCGCCCGCTTCCCCGGCACCCACGGCCCGCGCACCCTCTACGCCGTCAGCACGCCGTGGGCCGCGCTGGGCCTCCTGCACGCCCGGGTCCGCCGCGCGGACGGCACCGTCGCCCCCGACCTGGCGCGGTTCCCGGACGGGAGCGAGTCCGCACACGTCTCCGGCGAACGCGTCTGCGCGTGAGAAGTCGGCCAGGCCGACTTCTGGTGCCAGGCCCTACAACTCCGCCACGTGCAGGATGAGGCGCCGGGCGGCGCGCTCCGACAGGATGCGCTGCTCCTCGACGGCGGCCAGGTCCAGCGGGACGGGCGGGGCCCACGTCGTCCCGGCTCAGGTTGCGGGGGCCAGGTTCGGAGTCACCACGCAAGCCTCGCGCGCAGGTGCGGTGCCGGTCCACGTGGGTTCGCGGGTCCGGCCCGGTGTCAGGTCGCCCAGGGCAGCCGCAAGGTTTCGAGCTCGGCGTCGCCCAGCAGGGCCTCGATGAGGTCAGGGGGTCCGGCGACCTTGGTGGCCCAGAGGTCGTAGTCGGTGCACAGCACCCAGGAACGGTCGGCGGCCCAGAGGTTGGAGGGGCTGGCGTCGACGTCGGTGGTGTCGTAGAGGGCTTCGGCGTCGCCGAGGCGGCCCGCGCGCACATGGACGTTGTCGAAGTCCCCGAGCATCAGCGGGTTGTAGTAGGCCAGGCACCGGGTGTCCGGGCCGGCCGGACCGTACGCGGTGAGGACGGCGATCAGGCGGTTCCAGGTCTCCCGGTCGAGGCTCCCCTCGGTGGGCGGGACGATGCCGAGCGGCCAGCTGCCGTCCTTCTTCGCCGACGGGAAGCAGCGGTTGGAGGGCAGCAGCCCCTCGGGCACCACGGGATCGCCGGTCCGCTCCGCGAGCTCCGCCCAGCGCAGCCGGTGCCAGCCCGGCCCCGGGTGCTCGGCGCGGCCCAGGTCACCACCCGTGACGACACCCACGGCATCGAGGTCCACGCCCATGAACACACGCGGCTGTGCGCTCCCGTCCGCCAACCGGGCCTGCCGGTAGTCGTTGTACGAGAGCTCGCTCGGCCCCCGCTCGTGCTCGTACATGGCGTTGAGCACCCAGACGGCGTCGGGCATCGCGGGCGCCATGAACCCGAGCACGCCGTCACCGCACAGCTCCCCCAGCCAGTCGGTCTCGCCGGACGGCGCGAGCGGCCACCGGCCGGACATCGGGTCGGCCTGCAGGTCTGCCGACAGGTCGATCCGGGCATCAGGCTGGGCATCAGGCTGCTCGGGCATCCGATCATGCTCCCACAGCGCCGGATCACGGACGGCCCCGGACCAGCGCAGGGGGCGAGCAGGGCAGCAGCTGCGACCGATACAGGAATGAAACGCTCTTTACCGGATTCTGCTGTCATCGATGAAGGGATGAGACTCGCCGTAGACGGGATTCTGACGTCGCGTCCCTACGGTGCCTGACATGTCACCTATCCATGACCGGATCGGCGGTCACCACACCAGGATCCGCAGCCGAGCGCGCGCCCAAGTCGTCCTGACAGCACTCGTGTTGGCAGCCGGCACGGCGCTGGCCGCGCCCGCAGGAGCCGCAGGAGCCGCAGGAGCCGCAGGAGCCGCAACGAAGAACGGGGCCGCAGCGAGGAGCGGGCCCGCCACAAGCCGGGTGGTCGTCCATCCGGAGGCGGTCACGGCCGCGCAGCAGCAGGCCGTCCTCGGTTACTGGACCCCCGAGCGGATGGCCGCCCTGATCACGCGGTCGTCCGGCAATCCGCCCAGGAGTGCCCCCGACGGAGCTCCGTGGACCGGCGCCGACACCCTGAGCAGGACGGTCGGCAGGCTGTTCTTCACCAACCACGGTGAGGACGAAAGCTGCACCGCGACCGTCGTGAACAGCGCCAACCGCAGCACCGTCGTCACGGCGGGGCACTGCGTCAACAGCCCCGACCTCCTGGGAAACGACAATCAGTGGCTGTCGAACGAGCTGTTCGTCCCGGGCTACCACGACGGTCTCGCACCGTACGGCACGTTCGTCGCCCGCGCCGGGGTCGCCGACGCCACCTGGCTCCGCAACGACGAGCAGAACGCCCTGACGTACGACGCGTACGACCAGGCGTTCCTGGTCCTGAACACCAACGCCGCCGGCCAACGGGTGCAGGACGCCGTCGGCGCCGCACAGCGCATCGGCTTCGACCGGCCGGGCAACGCGTCGGTCCACGAGTTCGGCTATCCGCGCGAGGCCTCGGGCGATCCCGGGCGCGCGGGCCTGCCGGAGTACACCGGGGCCAGGCTCGCCTACTGCGTGGGGCAGACCCGCGAGTACCCCGGCACCAAGGAGCACCCGGAGCCCCGGGGCGAGTGGGGCGCTCCCTGTGTGATGGGCGGTGGCTCCAGCGGCGGTCCCCGCATCGCCGACTTCGACCCGTCCTCCGGGATCGGCACGGTGGTGGGTGACGACACCCTGAGTGCCTTCTTCGACTCCTCGGGCCAGGTCTGCGACCACGGCAACGCCGCCTGCCTCCGGCACCTGGTCGGCCCGCAGTTCACCTCCGCGATCACGAAGCCGCTGTACAAGGCCGCCGAACGCTCCTGAGGCGTCGACGCCGGCACGCCCCGATCCGGTGGTCACGACCGCCTCCCGAATCGAGCCGCGCCCGACCAACCCATCTCGACCAACCCCACTCGGCCAACCCGACCCGACCCAAGATTGGCAACGATGTCAGCCCTCCACCGAGCATTTCCCAGCAAGCTCGCCGCCGCGGGAGCCCTCCTGCTGAGTGCGACCACCGCCGCGGTGCTGCTGCCGGACACGGCCTTCGCCGCGGAGCAGGAATCCGTCACGACGCACTCCGGCGCCACAACCGAACAGGAGCGCAGCCGGATCGACACCTACTGGACGCCGATGCGGATGAAGCTGGCGGGCGCCATGGTCCCCGAGATCACCCCCGTGCCGGAGGACGACAACACGCCTGACGATCCACATCCGCTTCCCGCGAACACGCTGGATCCCGGATCGACCTGGACGCACGGCGGAGCGGTGAACACGAGCGTCGGCCGTCTCTTCTTCACCTTCGCCGACGGCTACGACGGCAGTTGCACCGCAACGGTCGTCAACAGCGCGAACCACAGCACCGTCATCTCGGCCGCGCACTGTCTGCGGGCCGTCGGGGCTCCCGCCACCGACGCCACGTGGAACCACAACCTCTACTTCGTGCCCGGCTACCGCAACGGAACCAAACCGCTCGGCGGCTTCACCATCAGGAGCGTGGCCACGTCCTCCCGCTGGGACGCCGATCCGAGCACGACGACCTCGGACGGTGTCGCCGTCGCCGGCTACGACACGGGAATGCTCGTGGCCAACCCCTCAGCCGGGGGACGGCGGATCGCGGACGTCACGGGAAGCCAGCGGATCGCGTTCACCAAGCCCGTCAAGGACGAGTTCATCCACACCTTCGGGTACCCGAAGGACCGACTCAACAACCCCAGCGCCACCTACACCGGATCACGCATGATCCACTGCGCCGGACCGGCCCAGCCCGGCCCCAAGGCCCCCCTGCTGTGGGGTGAGCCCTGCGACATGTCCCACGGGGCGAGCGGCGGCCCCCACCTCGCACAGTTCGACACCCGGACCGGCATCGGCACCGTCGTCGGCGTCACCACCACCAGCGACGAACTCGCGGGTGGCCAGAGCAAGACGCTCTACGCCACCCGCCTCGGCGACAGCGCCCGCCGCCTCTACAGCTGGGCGCAGACCCGGGTGGCCTGACCTCTCGGTCGGCGCCTCCTCGTTCAGCCCGTACTCGTTCAGCCCCGGTTCGGTCCGTTCACCCCTCCTCGGCCGGCACCTCCCCCGGTCGAGGAGGACCCGTGCCCGGCCGCCGGCGCCACACCCGTTGCCGATCAGCGGCTTCCACAACCAAACGGTTGAACAAGCGGGCGGAGCGGCGTAGCGTTGTTCTCAACCAATCGGTTGAGGATGAACAGGGGTGTGCAGGTGGCTGTCGACCAGCTGTCCCGGGCGTTCGTGGCCCTGGCGGATCCGACGCGGCGGGACATCGTGGCCCGGCTCTCGATCCGGGACGCGACCGTGGGTGAGTTGGCCGAGTCCTACGCGATCACCATGCAGGCCGTCTCCAAGCATCTGAAGGTACTGGAGGAGGCCGGGCTGGTGAGTCGCAGCCGGGACGGGCAGCGCCGTCCCTGCCACCTGGAGCCGCAGGTGTTCGACGTGATGACGAGCTGGATCGAACGGTACCGGCGCCAGGCCGAGGAGCGGTTCGGCCGCCTGGACGCCCTCCTCGCGGACATGGCCGACCACACCGCCCACCCCCGCACCGACAACGACGAAGACAACGAAGACCACGAAGGCAACGACCGACCGAAGCCCCAGCAGAGCGAAGGAGTCCCGTCATGACCTCCACCACCGGCCCCGAGACCCGGATCGAGGCGGACCCGCAGCTGCCCACCATCCGGATCGTCCGCGAGTTCGACGCCCCGCAGGAGCGGGTCTTCCAGGCCTGGACCGAGCCCGAGCTCGTCGCCCAGTGGCTCGGCCCGAAGGACCTCGAGATGAAGATCGACACCTGGGAGGTGCGGACTGGCGGCCACTACCGCTACTCGATGCACCGCGAGGGTCAGGAGATCGCCGCCTTCTACGGCTCCTTCCACGAGGTCCGGCCGACCACCCGGCTCGTCCAGACCTTCACGTACGAGGGCGTGCCGGACGGCGTCTCGCTGGACACCGCAACCTTCGAACCCGCCGGGGAGGGCCGTACCCGCGTGACCGTGCTGTCGGTGGTCGACAGCCTGGTGGCCCGGGACGCCATCCTGGCCAGCGGCATGGAACACGGAGTGGTCGAGGGCTACCGGAAGCTGGACGCCCTGCTCGCCGCGAGCTGACCCGCCTCGGCACGCCGGGCTTCCGCGCGGTCAGGGCGGCACGGCCATCCCTCAGGGCAGCACGGCCACCGCCTCGACCTCCACCAACTGGTCGGTGTACCCGAGCACCGAGACGCCGAGCAGCGTGCTGGGCGCATCGTGCTCCCCCATGTACGCGCGGTAGACGTTCCACACCCTCACCAGGTCCGCCCGGTCCCCGGAGGCCACGTACACGGTGGTCCGGGCGATGTCGGTGAGCCCGGCGCCCGCGTCCTCCAGCACGGTTATCAGGTTACGCATCACCTGGTGGGCCTGTCCCTCGTAGTCGCCGACGGAGACCGTCCGGCCCTCCTCGTCGAGCGGGCAGGCCCCGGCCAGCCACAGCGAGCGCGCCGGGGCTTCGACCACCGCGCCGTAGGCGTAGTCGACGGCCGGCGTCAGACGCGTGGCGCGGATCAGCTTGACGGCGCTGCTCATGAGGTCCTCCTACGGTCCCGACCGAACGTTCGCGCCCATCGTTGGCTCCACCTGAACGACCGTCAAACCATTTAGCGAGGAACTTCCCGCCGTTCCAAGGCCGGTGCGCCCACGATTCACCGTTGCGGGTGATGGCGGACGGCCCCGCCGGAACGGAATCCTGGTGCCGCTACGCGCACTTCCACCCGCAACCACCGTCCGGGAGCCGCCCCATGGAACCCCAACCGTCCGACCGCGACCAGGACACCGGCGTCGGCCGGCGCCGCATGCTCGGCCTCGCGCTCGGGGCCGGCCTGGTCCCGGCACTCGCCCCGGCGGCGCACGCGATCCCCACCGCGCCGCCCGAGAGGAGCACGCCGCCGAGCGACGCACTGGGCCTGCGGGTCGCCGCCGTGGCCGCGGCCCAGATCGGTGTGCCGTACGCCTGGGGCGGCGGAGACCGGCTCGGCGCGAGCCTCGGCTTCTGCGACGACGAGAACGGCTACCTCAACGGCGTGTGCCTGGGCGAGAAGACGGTCGGCTTCGACTGCAGCGGCCTGTCGCTCTACTGTTGGTACCGGGCCAGCCACGGCACCGTCGAGCTCGGGCACTACACCGTCGCGCAGTTCAACCGCAGCGCACCGGTGGAGCGCGACGCGCTCGCCCCCGGCGACCTGCTGTTCTTCTCCCGTCCCGACGCACCCCTGCACCACGTCGGGGTCTACGTCGGCGACGGCGCGATGATCCACGCCGAGCGCACCGGGACGCTGATCGCCCGCGTCGAGCAGGTGCTCGACGTCCCGCGCTGGGCGGGCGAGTTCGCCGGCGCGCGCCGCCCCGGGCAGCCCGTCGGCTGAGCGCCGCTTCCCCGCTCACAGTCCCCTGCGCGGCTCTCCCGACCCCCGGTGGACCCGCAGCAGCAGCGACTGCAGCACCTCTCGCTCCCCCGCGTCCAGCGGAGCGAGCACCTCGTCCTGCACCGCCCGCGCCTGAGCGTCGAGTTCGGTAAGCAGCGCCCGTCCGGCGTCGGTGATCGAGACCGAGACCCGGCGCCGGTCGGCCCGGTCCCTGGCGCGCTCGACGTACCCGGCGGCGGCGAGCTGGTCGGCCACCTTGGCCAGGTCGCTCGGGTCGAGGCCCAACCGCCGTACCAGGTCCCGCTGGACCTGGGGGCCGAAGTCGGCGAGCGAGGCGAGCACCGCCATGTCCCAGAGCCGCAGGCCGCGTTCGGCCAGCCGCTCGGCGAGCCGGCCACGGGCCGTCTTCCCGACCCGGGAGAGCAGGTAGGTGCTCAGGTCCAGCAGCGTCGGGGGGAGCTCGGGCGCGCGCTCGGGCTCGGAAGCAGGGAGCTCGGAAGCAGGGAGCTCGGAAGCAGGGAGCTCGGAAGCAGGGAGCTCGGAAGCGGGGGGCGGGTTCTCGGAGACCATGGCGGAAGTCTAGGGTCTCTCCCTATAGTGGGTTGCAACCCACTAATTTCGGCCCCAACCCATCGCCCCCAGGAGTTCGACTGTGGACGCCCTGTACCCCCGCCTGCTCGTCACCCGCTTCGCCGACTGCTTCGCCTTCTACGGCGCGATCCTCCCGCCGCTCACCGGCGCCACCCTGGTCAAGGCCGCACCCGGGGGCCCGTACGCCAACTGGGACCTCGCCGACCAGGCCGTCCTGGTGCTCTACGACCGCGCCGCGATGGCCGCCACGCTCGGCACCGCCGAGCAGCCGGCCCGCCCCGCCGCACCCGCGCAGGACGCCGCGATGCTGGTCTTCCGGGTGGACGACGTGGACGCCACCCTCGACCTCTGCCTGCGCCACGGCGGCACCCTGGCCGTCGAGGCCACCGACCGCCCGGAGTGGGGCCCGAACCTCCGGACCGCCCATCTGCGCGACCCGGACGGCCACCTGATCGAGCTCCAGTCGTACTGAGAGAACCGTCCCGCTCGGCCCGGGCCCCGGAGCCGTCGTCCAGGTGTGGCCGCCAGCTCAACTGCCGTAGCGCCGCTGCCTGGCGGCGAAGCTGCGGACGGCACGCAGGAAGTCGACCTCGCGGAACGCGGGCCAGTAGGCCTCGCAGAAGTACAGCTCCGAATACGCGCTCTGCCAGAGCAGGAAGTTCGACAGCCGCTGCTCGCCGCTGGTGCGGATGACCAGGTCGGGATCGGGCCGGCCGGCGGTGTAGAGGTGCGGGGCGATGTCGTCGACGGTCAGGGCATCCGCGACCTCGGTCAGTGACGCGCCGGACTCGGCGCGCGCGTACATCAAGTCACGGACGGCATCGACGACCTCCTGGCGGCCACCGTAACCGACGGCCAGGGTGAGGTGGGCGCCGGTGGTGCTGGTCCGGGTGGCCTCGACAGCCTCCTTGAGGGCGTGCGCGGTACTGTCGGGCAGGGCGTCGGTCGTTCCGGCGAGGTGGACCTGCCAGCGGGCGTCCGGGCGGATGAGGCGGTCGACGACCACCTGCTCGATCAGCCGCATCAGGTAGGCGACTTCGGTGTCGCCCCGGCGCTGGAGGTTCTCGGTCGAGCACACGAACACGGTGACGTGCGTGATCGCCAGGGCCTCGCACCAGGACAGCACCTCCTCGACGTGTTCGGCGCCCACCTTGTGGCCGATGCTGGGGTTGGCCATGCCCATGTGTCGGGCCCAGCGGCGGTTGCCGTCCATGATCAGTCCGACGTGCCGGGGCAGCGGGCCCGCCATGACCCTGCGTCGCAGGCGGCGAGTGTAGAGGGCACGGAGCAGGTCAGGCATGAGCACCGTCCAAGTGGTCGGGGAGGCCCGCCCGTTCGGGCGGCGCCGGGTTCATGGGGTTCGGTCCGGGCCGTGGCGTCGGGCAGCCCCGCCGGAGGGCACGCCAAGGCGATGCCGGGCGGCCGGGTACGGTGGCCGGCCGGTCACGGCAGCCGGCCGGTCGCGGTCGCCGGCCGCTGGGCGCTGCATGACAACACCCTCGGCAGTGCCGGCAGTTGACCAAGGCGCTCCGGGCTCAGCAGGCCGACGGGAGTTCGCGCAGGTCGCGCAGGGTACCCGCGCACACCGCCGTGAGCAGCAGCAGGCCGACGCCGATCGCGGTGCCGAGCGGGTGGAACCCGTCACCGGTGACGGAGCGGCCGAGGATGGTCGCTCCGCCGGTGGCGCTGGCCCCGGCCAGGGTCCAGACGCCGACGCGCAGGCGGCCGGTGCCGGGCGGCACGACGGCGTCCGCGCCGACGCCGGTGAAGATGCGGGGGATCTGGATCGCGCCGAGCCCGAGAGCGATCCACCAGGCGGCGAGCAGGGCGGTGCGCAGGGTGGGCGGCGAGGCGTCGGCGTCGACGCCGCTGTGCACCAGGACGACCACGGCGGTGCCGAGGGCCGTGGGCACGGCGAGGCGGCGCAGCGCCCAGCCCAGCAGCGTGAGCGCGGCGGCCGCCGTCCGCCGTGGCCGGGGGGCGACCAGGGCGATGCCGAGCAGCAGCAGGGTGGTGCAGCCGTGCGTCACCCCGTCGCGGATGCCGTCGGCGGGCAACGGGCCGGCCTGTTCGGCGGCCAGGTGGCCGAGGAACCAGGCGGCGAGGGCGACGGTGATGCCCATGGTGGCAACCCGCCGCTGGCGCTGCGTCGGGGAGTCGGCGGGCCAGAGGGCCGGGTGCAGCCACATGTCCACGATGCCCGCGACCAGGTCGGGCCAGGACTTCCAGCCCGCACCCCGGGCCTCGTCCTCCACCATCGAACCCCAACGCTCGCGGAAGGCGTCCGGGTAGAGCCTGACCAGGCCTCGGGCGACGACGCTCACGCGGGGTTCACCCCCAGGCGTCGCAGTCCCGCGTTCGCGACGCGGGCCATCGCCCGCAGCTCGCGTTCCAGCACCTCGCGGCCGAGGGGGGTGAGCTGGACGGGGCGCTGGCGTCCCTGACCGTCGAGCGGCTCGATCAGCCGCTTCGACTCCAACCTGGCCAGCGCCCCGTAGAGGCTGCCGGGCCCCAGCCGCTCCCCGGTCAGCTCCTCGATCGCGGTGTTGATGGCGTATCCGTGCAGTGGCCCGTCCGCCAGCGCGCAGAGCACCAGTGTCTGGGCGTCGTTGGCTTGCATGTCGCTTTGCTCCTCTGCTTGCTCTTCCGCCTGTTCCTCCGCTTCTGACGGAGCACCATACTACGCGGCATGAACTACGCGCCACGTACTACGTGATGTGTACTATCACCGCCATGCGCGATGACATGACGAACCATCACCTGGACATCGGACACCCCGCCCGCCGCGCCGCAGCAGCGGCCTTGTGGACGTCCACCGCCGGCGCCGCCGCCTTCACCGCGTTCGCCTTCAAGACGACGCAGGTGCGCGCGGTCCGGGCGGGCAGCCCCTGGCAGGACGACCCGTACGACGCGGTGGTGACCTTCACCCTCTTCTTCGTCCCACTACTCGGCGCACTCGGCACGGTCCGGATGCTGCTGTGTCGCCGTGACCGGCCACTGCCGCGCTACCGGGTCGAGCAACTGCTCCTGACCGCTCTGGTCAGCACGCTGCTCGTCACCGCCACGCTCGCCGCCGACTGGGTGGCGGTGGCCGCGCGGGCGAACCGCGGGCTCTGGAACGACGGCACCCCCTGGCTGGTCGCCTCCCTGCCGGCGCTCACCACGATGACGGCCGCCGGCCTGTTCCTGCACCGCCGGGCGGTCCGGCTGCTGCCCGGAACGACATGCGGGGGCGGGGACTGGCTGGACGACGTCCTGCCCCTGGTGAACCTGCTCACCGGCCGTCACCCGCGGGTGGGACGGCGGCTCACCACACTGATCGACCGCAGCGATGTGCTCGGCTTCACCCGCCGGCGCTTCACCGCGCTGGCCGCTGCGGCCGCCCTCGCCGCCGGCCTGCTGGTGGCCACGGGGCTGGCATCCGGCGAGGGCTGGCCCGGAGTGCTGCTTTTCGCGGTGGAGAGCGCGGTCTTCGCCGGCGGCACCTTCGCCTTCACGGTGACCTGCAACGCTACCCTCCGGTTCGCCGCTCCCCCGCCCACCACGAGGGCGCGCCGCGCCGCCCGGATCGCGACCACCGCGGCGGCCTCGGCGCTGCCGGTCTCGCTGGCGCTACGGGACACCCTCTGGCAGCTCCTCGGGCTCGGGCGCCACGCCGACTCCATCGGACCCTGGGCGATCGTCACGCTCGTCGGCGCACTGCTGACGGGTGTGCTCACCTTCGGCGTGGTCGCGATCGGAGCCGGGGCGTGAGCGCGGGAGCCGGTTCTCCGAAGGACGCGATCGCTGCCCGGACAGCACCTCGACGTCACGGGGGTTGCGCCTTCCCGGCGACCCGGCACGCGCCGGCCGCCGGGCACCACCCCGGCGGCCGGCGGCCGGAGCACCCGGCGGGCCGAGCCGTCAGCGGTGGTAGACCTGCAGCTCGCGTACGGCGTCGTTGAGCGGCGACCAGAGGTGGACGGTGTTGCAGTTGTTGTAGCCCTGCATCGAGGACACGCTGAGCGCCACGTCGATGTAGTTCACCAGGTGGTAGCCGGTGGAGTCGCAGCCGCCCGCGTCCCCGTAGAACGTGTAGATGACGCCGCCGCCGTAGTTGATGTCCTTGTACTCCTCCAGCAGCAGCGTACGGTCGGCCGGTTGCTCCGCCGTACGGGTGCGGCCGCCGGCCCGGGCGAGTGCGTCGGCCCGGGAGTCCGGCGAGCAGGCCCGCCCGAGGACCGGCGAGGCCGCGTCCGCGCCGGGGACGTGCCCGAGCACGGCCGCGCAGTACTGGACGTCGGGCACGGGCAGCGGGCGGAGCTGGGCCGAGCCGGCCGGAGCGGCGGCCACCGCCCCGGCGAGCGCGAGACAGCCGGCGAGGGCGGGGGCGACGAGTCTGCGCGGGATGCGCACGGGATACCTCCGGTACAGGTGGCAGAGGGGGACAGCGGCGGCCCGGGACTCGGCCGCCGCGCCCATTCGACGGGCGGCCGCCACCCACGGCGCCGCCGAGACAGCGCGCACCGCACTAGTCGTACGTATGCCACCGGCCCCGGGGGTCCGACCCCCGGGGCCCCTCGCCCGCACGACGGCCCGGTCACCCCTCGGCGCCGTCCTCCCACAGCTCGGCGCTGCACGCGGCCACCAGGGCACCGATCCTCGCCCAGGCCTCCTCGGCCGGGAGCGGCTCCAGTCGGCGGCCGTCCCGCAGGCGCAGCGCGACCCGGTCGTCCACGGCCTCCTTGGCACCGATCACCGCCTGGTACGGCACCAGCCGGGCCTCCCGGATCCGGGCGCCGAGGCTGCCGTGCTCGGGACCGGCGACCTCGGCGCGCAGTCCGAGGTCCAGGCAGCGCTGCCGGAGCCGTTCGGCCTGCGGCAGTTCGGCGTCGGAGATCGGCAGCAGCACGACCTGGGCGGGCGCGAGCCAGGCCGGGAACGCGCCGCCGTACAGCTCGATCAGGTGGGCGACCACCCGCTCGACGCTGCCGATCACGCTGCGGTGGACCATCACCGGGCGGTGCTTGGCGCCATCCGGGCCGACGTAGTGCAGGTTGAACCGTTCGGGCTGGTGGAAGTCGATCTGGACGGTGGAGAGGGTGAACTCGCGCCCGGCGCCGTCGGCGATCTGCACGTCGATCTTGGGCCCGTAGAACGCGGCCTCGCCCTCCGCCGCCTCGAACGGCACCCCGGAGCGCTCCAGCACATCGGTGAGCAGCGCGGTGGCGCGCTCCCACAGCGCGGGATCCGCCACGTACTTGCCGCCGTCGCCGGGCAGCGAGAGGCGGTAGCGGACCGGCACGATGCCGAGCGCCCGGTGTGCCTCGCGGATCAGCTCCAGCGCGGCGACGGCTTCGTCGGCGGCCTGCTCGGGGGTACAGAACACGTGCGCGTCGTTCAGCTGGATCGCCCGGACCCTGGTCAGTCCGCCCAGCACCCCGGACAGCTCGGAGCGGTACATGCCGCCCAACTCGGCCATGCGCAGCGGGAGTTCCCGGTAGCTGTGGGGGCGGGAGCGGAAGATCAGGGCATGGTGCGGACAGAGGCTGGGCCGCAGCACCACTTCCTCCGAGCCCAGCTCCATGGGCGGGAACATGTCCTCGCGGTAGTGCGCCCAGTGGCCGGAGATCTCGTACAGCTCTCGTTTGCCGAGCACCGGGGAGTAGACGTGGCGGTAGCCGGCCCGGCGCTCGCGGCCTCGGATGAACTCCTCAAGGGTGTGCCGGATCGCGGCGCCATCGGGCAGCCAGTACGGGAGGCCGGAGCCCATCAGCGGGTCGGTGTCGAAGAGGTCGAGTTCGCGGCCGAGCTTGCGGTGGTCGTGCTGGGGGTGGCAGCCCCGGGGCTGGTCGGGCAGGGGCCGGCCGTGCGACGGGTGGGCGTTCATGGCGGTGGTCTCCACTCTGGGGCTGCGGGCGAGTGGAGCCGGAGACGACGAAGCCCCGGGGCACTCGCCCCGGGGCTTCGGACTAGGTCAGCAGTCAGCGCGCCGGGACTCTCTCCGGCGTCGTCGTGACGAGTGCAGCGCGCTTCATGCGATCAACCGTAGCAGGTCGGAAGACGCGCGCAAGATCTTTCCGAGGGGGTCCGACGAACGGCCTCGACAGTCGGGCGGCTTCAGTACAGGACGACGCAGCCGCGCGCACCGAGCGCGTCCAGCACCCGGGCGGACGGCCGCACCTCGTTCCACCGCAGGTCCAGCTTCTCGAGCGCGGGCAGCGCGGGCAGCGCACCCGGTTCGTCCAGCCAGTGCGGCAGTTCGGTGATCCGGTTGCCGCGCAGGTCGAGGCGGCGCAGCAGCGGCAGCCCGGCGAGCACGGCCGGCACCTCGGTGAGGGCGTTCTCCCTGAGCTCCAGCTCGCGCAGCTCGGTGAGGCCGGCCATGGAGTCCGGCAGTGCGGTCAACTCGTTGCCACGGAGCCAGAGTTCGCGTAGCGCACGGAGCCGGCCGATCTCCTCGGGCAGCGCGCCGAGGCGGTTGTGCTGCGCGCGGAGCTCGACCAGGGCGGTCATCTCGCCGATGGCCGCGGGGAGTTCGGTGAGCCGGTTCTCGCCGACGTTGAGGTAGCGCAGTGCGGTGAGCCGCCCGAGGGCGTCCGGCAGGGTGGTCAGCGCGTTGTCGTGCAGGTAGAGGAAGTCGCCCAGCCCAGTGAGGTCGCCCAGCCCGGCGGGGACCTCGGCGAGCTTGTTGTGCCCGAGGTCGAGGGTGCGCAGAGCGGCCAACCGTCCGATGGCCGGGGGGAGTTCGGAGATCCCGGTGTCGGCGAGGATGAGCACCGTCAGGTCGGTGCGGTCCCACACCTCGGCCGGCACCTCGTCGAGCGGCTGCCGCCAGAGGTTCAGGGTCACGTCCGTCACGGCTGCACTCTACTCTCGCCCCCTCCCCCCGCGGGAGGAACCGGCCGCGCACCCGCCGAAGGAGGGCCCACGCCTTCAGGCGGAGGCCCTCCGGCGGAGCGGCTACCGTGCCGGGGCCGGGCGGACCGGGTGCTTGCTCATGATGGAGACCCGGTTGAAGGAGTTGATGGCGATCGCCACCCACACCACCGCCGAGATCTCGGCCTCGCTCATCGCCTCGCGCGCGGCCCCGTACGCGGCCTCCTGCGCGGCCGCGTCGGCCGGGTCGGTGGTCGCCTCGGCCAGTGCGAGCGCGGCGCGCTCCCGCGCGTCGAACAGCTCGGTGTCGCGCCATGCCGGGAGCACGCCCAGCCGCTGCGTGGTCTCGCCCTCGCGCAGCGCGGCCTTGGTGTGCACGTTCAGGCAGTAGGCGCAGCCGTTGATCTGCGACACCCGGAGGTTGACGAGCTCCACCAGTCGACGGTCCAGCCCGGCCTCGGCCGCCACCTCGCGCGTCGCCTCGGCGGCCGCGACGAGCGCCTTGTACGCCTGGGGGCTCTGCTTGTCGATGAACACCCGCCGGTCCGTCGGGACCACCGTCACATCACTCACCTGAACTCCTCGGGCCGATCACTGTTTAGGCTGATCACTGTCGCGCGCCACTCTGCCATGGCATGATAGTTGAATATAGAACTATCATGCACCTGGGAGGGACCCCGACCGTGAGCACCACCGAAACCGACCTCATCGAGCCGCCCGCCGCCCCCCGCGTTGAGGTCCTGCCCCCGCGCGACGTCCCGCTCGGCGGCCCGCGCGCGATGACCGTGCGCCGGACGCTGCCGCAGCGTTCCCGCTCCCTGATCGGCGCCTGGTGCTTCGTGGACCACTACGGCCCCGACGACGTCGCCCACACCGGCGGCATGGACGTCGCCCCGCACCCGCACACCGGCCTGCAGACCGTCAGCTGGCTGTTCACCGGCGAGATCGAGCACCGGGACAGCCTCGGCGTCCACGCGTTCGTCCGACCCGGCGAGGTCAACCTGATGTCCTCCGGCCACGGCATCGCCCACTCCGAGGTCTCCACCCCCGCCACCACCACCCTGCACGGCGTCCAGCTGTGGGTCGCCCTGCCGGAGGAACACCGGCACACCGGCCGCGACTTCCACCACCACGCCCCGGCCCCGGTCGCCCTGGACGGCGGCGAGGCCCGGGTCTTCCTCGGCACCCTCGCCGGCGACACCTCCCCCGTGCCCACCTTCACCCCCCTGCTCGGCGCCGAACTCACCCTCCGCCCGCACGCCACCGTCACCCTCGCCGTCGACCCCGCCTTCGAGCACGGCCTCCTGGTCGACTGCGGCGAGGTCCGCCTCGCCGACACCCCGCTGCACGCCGCCGACCTCGGCTACCTCGCCCCCGGCTCCACTGCCATCACCCTCACCAACACCGGCGACACCGATGCCCGGACGATCCTGCTCGGCGGCACGCCCTTCGAGGAGCAGATCGTCATGTGGTGGAACTTCATCGGCGGCAGCCACGAGGAGATCGTCCAGGCCCGCGCCGACTGGCAGGCCGCCACGGACCGCTACGGCGAGGTCCACGGCTACCCCGGCGACCGCCTCCCGGCCCCCGAGCTCCCCGGCACGCCCCTGAAGCCGCGCGGCCGCACCCGCTGACCTGCGCATTCGGTGATCGGAGAGGCGACTGCGGGGCCTGCCGCCCGCCCTGGGCGCAGGTGAGACGCGTCGGGCCGGGGACCACGGCGTCCCGGTTCGGGTACGTGCGGGCGGAGTCCTCGAGCAGGACCGAGGGGTTCGGCATGGTGTCTTCCGGAAGGGTGGACCGGGCCAGGCCGCGGCGGGGGGACACGCGGCCTGGCCCGGGGTAGGTGGGGGTCACACGTGGCTGGACGTGACCCCGAAGGGTCCCGCGATGCCGGGGAGGTAGCGGTTCACACGGTTCGACCGGCTCGCGATGGCTGATCAGCGCAGACGAGCGGCGGCGCGGAGGGCGCGGCGCCGACTGCCGTTGATCATGTCGGTGAAGCGGTCGACAGCCCACACCGTGCGCAGGCCGAGCGGACCCAGCATCAGGAAGGGAGGGAATTTCGGTTCCTTCGCCCAGATGCCGTCGAGATCCTCGTGCCGCGTTCCGTCCACGATCAGGTCGGCGATGAGCGACCCGACGTACGGTGCCTGGGCCAGTCCGTGTCCGTTGCACGCGATCGAGTAGTAGACGTTGTCCTCGATCTGTCCTGCGATCGGCAGGAAGGACGAGGTCATCGCGATCCAGCCTCCCCACGCGCGTTCCACGGCGACGTCCGCGAGGCCGGGGAAGCGTGTGGCGAACGCGCCGGCGAGCTCTTCGACCATGGCCCGGTCCGGGGCCTTTGCCGGGAGCGGGTACCGCTCACCCCGTTCGACGCGGCGGACACCGAACACGATGGTGTTGCGCGAGGTGAGACGGTAGTGCTCCATGATCTGGTGCTGGGTGATCACCCCTGATCGACTGCTCCAGCCCAGCGCGGCGATGCGTTCCGGGGCGATCGGCTCCGTCTCCATCTCGATGAGCCACATGGGCACCGAGAGGCGCGCGGGGGTGATGGCCCACTCGCCCGAGTACGCGTTCGTCGCGAGCACGGCCTTGTTCGCCCGCACGCTGCCGCGGGGCGTCGAGATCACCACCTTGCCGCGGTCCCGCCTGACGTCGGTGACCTTGGTCCGTTCGAACACTGCGCCGATGACGCGAGCACGGCGCGACGCACTCCGCGGCTCAGTTTGCCGGGATTCAGCTTCGCCGCGATCCTCCGGCGCGCCGGAGGACGGGGAACGGTCTTGGATCGCCCCGCCGACGGACTCGGCGAGCCGCAGGGCCGTCGCCATGCCGCCCATGCCGCCCATGCCGCCCATGCCGCCCATGCCGCCGCCGACGTGCCCATCGGGATGGCGACGACCGCGCACAGACGTCGGACGTAGCGATTGACCATGCGACTCGCCGCGCCTCCGGCGCCCGCACCCTCTTGTTGTTCAAATTCAAACCAGCAGCTATCGTCGAGGCGATTCAGTTCGAGTTTGAACTTCGCAAGGAGAAAGCCCATGCCGGTACGCCGCCTCAACCACGCGGTGCTCTACGTCCGCGACGTCGCGACCTCGGTCGCGTTCTACACCGAGGCACTGGGCTTCAAGGTCGACACCGAGTTCCCCGGGCGGGCCGCCTTCCTCAGCGCCCAGGAGACGCTCAACGACCACGACCTCGGCCTGTTCGCGATCGGCGCCGACGCACCCGGCCCGCAGCCGGGCCGGGTCGGCCTCTACCACCTGGCCTGGGAGGTCGGGACACTGGGCGAGCTGGCCGAGATCGGCCGGACACTCAGCGAGCGCGGGGCGCTGGTCGGCGCCACCGACCACCACCACTCCATGTCCTTCTACGCCAAGGACCCGGACGGCAACGAGTTCGAGGTGATGTGGCGGGTCCCGCGCGAGGACTGGTCGGCGGCCGGCGAAGCGCCGAAGACGGGCCCCCTGGACCTGGAGGCGGCCATCGCCCGCTGGGGCACCGACCTGGCCACCGGCGCTGCCGCCGGCTCCGCCACCTGAGGCCCGCCCCGGAACCGACGGGCTTGCCCGCCCGGGGTACCACGGAGGCACCAGGGTCTGCCCTCGGGGCCCTGGCGCCCCGGCCGCCGAGCGCGTAGGCAGGAAGGGTCGCTGGTCCTTCGCGGGAAGAGGCCCCATTTGCATGCCCCCTTGCACGCCCGAGAGAACGCCCGGGCCCAGGCCGCCGGACGCGCCGGTACACCGGCCCGCTCTCCCCGCGGCGGCGGCCGGAGCGCCCGGCCGGACCTGATGGGGGTGCAGGCCACCGCCGGGAACCGGGCCGTCCTCCAGATGCTCCGCCAGGCAGGGGCGGGCGGACCGGGCGGGCGGGCCGGCGGGGTGGGGCCCCGGCCGACGGTGCAGCGCTCCGCCGTCCACGACGTGCTGAGCACGCCCGGCCGTCCGCTGGACGCCGCCGTCCGCTCCGAGATGGAGGGCCGGATGGGCGCCGACTTCTCCGACGTCCGCCTCCACGACGGCAGTGCCGCCCGCGCCTCCGCCGCCGAGGTCGGCGCCCGCGCCTACACCTCCGGCAACCACGTCGTCATCGGGGAGGGCGGCGGCGACCGGCACACCCTGGCCCACGAGCTCACCCATGTCCTCCAGCAGCGCCGGGGCCCGGTCGCGGGCGCCGACAACGGCTCCGGGCTCAGGCTCTCCGACCCGTCCGACCGGTTCGAGCGCGAGGCCGAGGCGAGCGCCGTCCGGGTGATGCGCAGGGCGGTGGCCGGCGCCGGGCCCGCCACGGCGGAGCCGGCCGAGGAGCACGCGGACGGGCACGGCGCGAGCCCGCACACCGGGGAGGCCGTGCTGCAGCGGGCGGCCGCCTTCACGCCGTTCGCCACGATGACGCCCAGCGGCGCGACGCTCGGCAACCTCCAGACCGATGTGCTGAACGGGGCCGGCCTGGTCTACCCCGGAGGCGGCACCCTCGGGAACTCGCTGTACCTGGAGCGACTGCTCAACAACGGCGGTGGCGGTTCGTCACCCGGCGAGCCCTCGGACTTCACCGTCATGAAGGCGGCCGACCGCAACCTGGTGCGCGCCAACGGCCAGCAGAACGCGGCCACCGCGATGCACGCGATCAACGGTGACTTCGTCGCGGGCGCCAACGACACCGCCTGGAACATCTTCCTGGGCTCCGCCAAGTCCAACACCAACGAGCACTTCCACAAGGTCGAGAACCCCATCCGCACCGCGATGCAGAGCGGTACCAACGGCCTGGCCGCGGACTACGAGCAGTGGATCGCGGCCAACCATCCGATCGACCTCGGCGGCGACATGATCGGCTTCGCCGCCACCGGGCAGCAGGTCCGGGGGGCCGCCACGAGCGCGGCCGCGCTGAAGCCGTACCAGGACGCGTACCCGACCGTCACCCACGTCCTGGACGAGAAGGCGCCGCTGAAGAACCCCAACGCCGGGTGGCCCAAGCTGATCCACTACCGGGTGACACCGCACTACACGTACAGCAACGATCCCGCACAGTGGCCGCAGTTCCTGAAGGACAACCTCGCGGCGGCCCAGGCCCTGGTGGACGAGGAGAAGGCCAAGCCGGCGGCCGAACAGGACCAGCAGGGGCTGGCCAACGAGCTCGCGGCCATGGACATCCTGAGGCAGCGGGCGCACCAGCTGTTCCCCGAGACGTACACCTGCGAGGCGGACTACTACCTCGCCTCCTACGACCCGAAGGCCCCCTGGCACCACGGCCGCGACCAGGAAACGTACGAAGCGGAGATCTGAGGTACCGATGCACGACGACACGCACGACGACAGGCACGGCGACACCGAGGGGCGGAAGCGCCCCGGGGTCTTCCTCGCCCACGCGCCCGCGGATGCCGACCGGGCCGCCGACCTGGACGCCCGGCTGCGCGCCGGGGGTGCCCGGACCGCCCTGGACGAGTCCCGCGACCTCTCCGACGGCCTGCCCGCCGAGCCGGTACTGCAGGAGCTGGGGGCCTGCGACCTGTTCCTGCTCCTGTGGTCCCGGGACGCCGCCGACGACCCGCACGTCCGGGCGCAGCGCGAGTACGCGGCCTCGTTCGACAAGCCCTGCCTGGTCTGGCCGCTCGACGCGACGGCCCTGCCGCCGGGGCAGGGCCGGGTGGAACAACTGCCGCCCGGCGATGACGCCCGGGAGGCGGACGCCGCGGTCCACCGGATGCTGGGCACCCGGCCCGCCGACGCCCCGCCCGGCGGCCCAGGAGCGGACCCGTCGGGCGGTGCGGCGGTGGAGCCCGGCCGCTGGACGATCGAGAGCGACGCCCAGCACGGCGAGTCCCTGGACCTGAAGCTCACCCCCTCGGCCGGCCCGGCGGACGCGGCGGCACCGGACGGCTCCGTCGACGGCGGCGACCTGACGGGCACCCACCTCCGGGCCGGCCTGAAGGGCAAGGTCACCGGCCACTGGTCGTTCGCCCGCACCGAGGGCCGGCTCGACCTGGAGCTGACGTCCTCCTTCGGGCTGCGCCCGGTGCACGAGCCGCGGCACCTGCGGATCCTCGGCGGCGACGGCGACACCCTCACCGCCGAGGACCTGCACGGCATCGCCGACCCACGGCACTACCGCCTCACCCGCGGCCGCACCGGCTGACCCGCCGTCGGCCCGTCCCGCCGTTCGGCTGACCGGTGGACTTTCCCGCCACACACCGTCAGCACGCCGACCGGTACCGAGAAGTACGTCGTCCGGGTTCCTACGATCCGCCCCATGAGCAGCCGGTCCGCACCTGCCTGCGACGGGTTTGCCGACCCCCAGAGACGACGACGGGACGCACACATGAGACGAACGATCCGCGGCCGCCTGCTGGCCTGGGCCGCCGCCGGAGCGACGTTGGCCGCCGTGGCGGGCACCACCGCCGCGCCCTCGGCCGCGGCGCACGACGACGACCTCGGGCCCGCCATCGAGGCGATCATGCACAAGCCCGGATACGAGCACGCGCAGTGGGGCGTGCTGGAGACCGACCCCGCGACCGGCCAGGTGTTCCACTCCCGGTTCGCGAACCAGTTCTTCGTCCCCGGCTCGACCGTCAAGCTCGTCACCATCTCGGGCGCCTGGCACACGCTCGGCCCCGACCACCACTTCACCACCCCGCTCCTCGCCACCGGCACGCGCACCGGCTCGACCCTCGACGGCAACCTCGCGCTCGTCGCCCAGGGCGACCTCACGATGGGCGGCCGGACCAGGCCCGACGGGACCGTCGACTACACCGCCATCGACCACACCAGCGCCAACGACCTGCCCGGCGCCACCCTCACCCCCGAGGACCCGCTCGCCGGGCTGGACATGATCGCCCACCAGGTCCGCGACGCGGGCATCACGCGGGTCAACGGTGACGTCGTCGTCGACGCGAGGCTGTTCACGCCACCGGCGCTGGACCCGCAGCCCACCCCGCTGATCATCAACGACAACGTCATCGACCTCCTCACCACCCCCACCGCCCCCGGCCAGACCGCCCAGCTCACCTGGCGCCCCCAGGTCGCCCCCTACCGGGTCACCTCCACCGTGCAGACGGTGGCGGCCGGCGGCCCGACGAACATCCAGGTCTCCGCCTCCCCCGACGGCACGCAGATCACCCTCAGCGGCACCATCGCCGCCGACGCGCAGCCCGTCCTGCGCATCTCCAACGTCCAGGACCCGAACGCCTTCGGCCGCACCGCCCTGATCGAGGCGCTCGCCCGCGCCGGCGTCAGCGTCACCGCCGACCCGACCGGCCCGAACCCGGACGGCAAGCTGCCCGCCTCCTACGACGGCGACCCGCAGGTGGCCGCGTACGTCTCCCCGCCGTACAGCCAGTACGCCAAGCTGATCCTCAAGGTCAGCCACAACCTCGGCGCCAACCTGGCCCTGTGCAACATGGCCGTCACGCGCGGGAGCAAGGACTGCTTCGACGGCTTCGGCGTCGAACACGACTTCCTCGTCGACGTGGCGCACGTCGACCCGACCCAGTTCCAGCTCGCCGACGGACGCGGCGGTGTCTTCCAGGACCGCGCCACCCCCACCGGCCTCGACCAGCTCCTCGCCTACTGGCTGCACACCCCCGACGCGGACGCCTTCCGCCACTCCCTGCCGATCCTCGGCGTCGACGGCTCGCTCGCGATCTCCTGCGCGACCGACTGCCCGGCCAAGGGCAAGGTCTTCGCCAAGCCCGGCACCATCGTGGGTGCCGACGACCTCAACCAGCGGATCGCCTACAACGCCGAGAACCTGGCCGGCTACCTGGAGACGGACGACGGCTGTCTGCACCTGTTCTTCGTCGGCGTGAACGGCGCTTCGGCCACCGACATCAACGACGTCATCCGCATCTTCGACGACGTGAACCAGATCGCCGCACTGCTCCAGGAGCAGGCCTCGGCCGGGCACCGCGCCCCGGAGGGCCGGAACGCCCCCTGATCCTGCCGCACACTCCGGTCCTTCCGCACTCCGATCCTGCCGGACTCCGGCGCCCGGGGAGGCGCGTGGTCGACGCCGACCACGCGCCTCCCCGGCGTCTGCGACCTCCGGCCGATCGCCGCCGCGGGCCTGACGTCAGGCCGGTCCTTCCGCCCGCTGCGCCTGCTCGTACGCCGCCAGCACCGCGCGGTAGCGCCGCCGCACGTCCTCCCGGTCGGCCGGCTCGGTCACGGACTCCCGGCTGAGGCGCTCGATCATCCTGGCCTGGGCCAGGAGCACCTGCCGCTGCTGTTCGGTCCTCGTCTCGGCCATGATCTCCGCCAGCGCGTCGAGCTGGCGGATCAGCACGGCCGGCATCCCGGGAGCGGCCTGTCGGATCTTCTCGAACGCGCGCTGGACGAGCCGCTCGTAGCTGACGGGCACGGTCATCACCCGGATGTACCCGGCGTCGTCCCGGTGGACCGGGTTCGGGCTCCAGCGGGCGGCGATCCGGCACAGGCCCTCGCCGAGCCAGTCGATGCAGGTCAGGGCGGTGAAGGTGTCGTTCACCGCGGTGGACAGCGCGCGGATGGCGATCTCCACGAGCTGGTCGACCGCGAAGGCGATGTCCTGGGCGATCGTGCGCGTCGAGCCCGCGACGTGGGCGCGGGCGAAGCTGCGGGCCACCTCGGGCGCCGCCCTGGGGGGCCAGACGGTGGCCAGTTGGTGGCCCTGGACCAGGAAGTGCCCGGGCCGGTGGTCCAGCCGGATGACGGCGTCCAGCTCGGTCGCCATCCGCACCAGCGTGCGGTGCCGGACGAACTGGAGGTACCCGCTGGCCGGCGCCGGAACGGCCGCCCCCTCGGTGTCCAGCCGGCCGCTCAGCTCCGCGGCCGTCGGCCCCCGCGCGGCGCCCGTCGGCTCCGCCCCGCCCGCGCTCGCCTCGATCGCCTCGGACAGCTCGGCCGCGATGCTCGCGATCACCCGGGGCAGCTGGATCGAGGTGGCGATGTGGTGGATGAAGAAGATCAGCACGGCGAGGTCGGCGAGCACCAGGACCATGCACACGGTGATCGACAGGTGCGGCACGAAGTCGCCGTACGGGCCCGGCCCGATGACGACCAGCGCGAGGATCGCGTAGACGAACGTCCCGACGAAGGTGCCCAGCGTGAGCTGCGTGGTGCGGTCGCGGATGAAGGTGCGCAGCATGCGCGGCCCGAACTGGGTGGAGGCCAGTGTCAGCGTCACGATCATGATCGAGAACACCACGCCCACCACCGTGATGAGCGACGCGGCGATCGCCGCCAGGACCTGCCGCGCCGCGTCCGCCGCCCCGCTGACCACCCACGACGGCAGCTCCAGGTCTCCGTGGTACGCCGCCTGGTCCAGCGACACGGTGATCGCGAACAGCGCCCCGGCGAGCACCACCTCCAGGATCGGCACGAGCCACAGATTCGTCCGCAGCGCCTCCTGCCGCCACTGCGCCTCCAGGTGGACCCCACGGATCACAGCGCCCACCTCCCGTACACCGGCCCGGATTCACCCCGTACTCCCGCATACCAACCCTAAACAACCGAACCCGGATATCACGGTTGAAAGGCGGCACCGGCCTGCTCGCTCCGGCGCTCCGGGCGGCGGCCCGAGACCGTCACCGGCTCCGGTGCCGGTGCCGCCCCCTCGCCGGCCGGTGCGCGCTCCTCTGACGTCGATCAGCCGGTTCCGGCGTCGACCGGTGGCACCAGGTGCCGACGGGTGTCGGCCGGCGTCAACCGGTGTCCTGCGGCGCGGCGGTGGCCCGGGCGTAGGCGGCGGCGCGGATCTGCGAGGGGCCACAGGCCCAGACCATGATCCGACCGCCGGTCCGCGCCAGCGGGCGGTCCCAGCAGGCGCGGACCAACCAGGGCCGCCGTACGCCGAGTTCGGCCCTGGCCCAGGACGGCAGCAGGTCGATCGAGGCGTTCGTCAGCACCCGGACGGCGGCACGCTCGCGGCGGCTGCGGCCGAAGCCGCGCAGCAGCCGGAGCACGTCCAGGGCCGGCGGCGTGACCCGCAACTGGGGCCGGATCCCGGCCAGGTAGGCCGCCACCTCGGCGCGGGACCGGGGGACGTCGCGCGCGCCCAGCCGTTCGGCGACGCGCCTCGCCTCGGCGTAGTAGCGGTCGCACTCGGCGGCGGACAGCGGGGTGGCGGCGTAGGCCTGGTAGCCGGTCAGGAAGCTGTACACCTCGGCCGTGTGCACCCAGGTGAGCAGCTCCGGATCGTCGGCGCGGTAGGGGCGGCCGTCTGGTGCCGTGCCGCTGATCCGGGGGTGGATCCTGCGTACGCCCGCGATCGCCTGCTCGGCCGCCGCCGTCGACCCGAGCGTGGTGGTGGTGACGAACCGGGCCGTCCGGTTCAGCCGCCCGGTCGGGTCGACCCGGAAGTCCGAGTGCGCGTCGACGGCGGCCATCGCGAGGGGGTGCAGGGACTGCAGCAGCAGCGCCGCGAAGCCGCCCACCAGCATCCCGGCCGGGTGCCCGTGCACCCGCCACACCACGCTGTCCGGGCCGAAGAGACCCGGGTCGCCGGCCGGGCGGTCGTAGCGTTCCAGGTGCAGGTCCTGGCCGTGCACGGTCGCGTTGATCTCGGCCAGCAGCCTGGCGCGCAGCGCGGCGAGCGGCGTCCGCCGACCGGTCGGCCCGGTTCCCGTCCCCACCATGCCCACCCCTCCTCGCCCCGGCCATCACCGTACCGACGGGGCACACCGCCTTCGACGCCGGACCCCCGGTTCGACGCCGAACCCCGCCTCGGCGGCGGGCCGCCCTCGCCCGTCCGGGACCGGCCGCCCTCGCCGGTGCAGGCCCTCTGCCCGAACTTGTCTGACCAAGTTCCACCAACATTCTTCCGCCGGACAGCCCGACCCGATACCTATGTCCCACCCCATGGCGCACCGCCATGGCTCCCACCCTCACCACGACACGAGGTATCCCATGGCACTGCGCTGGAGCACCCTCGGCGGGCTGCTCGCCACCCTCCCCCTCGTCGGCGCACTGACCGTCGCCACCCCCGGCACCGCCCAGGCGGCGGGCGGCAGCGGCAACCTGATCGTCAACGGCGACGCGGAGACCGGCGGTTACTGCACCAACGACTGGAGCGCGGCCAGTACCGTCCCCGGCTGGACGGTCCAGGCCGGCGGCATCGACTCCGTGTGCCACTCGGTGGGCTCCTTCGGCCTGCCGACCGACGGCCGGACGCCCGGCAAGGCCTTCTTCGGGCCGGGCAACTTCGGGGACGGCTCGATGGCGCAGACCGTCGACGTCTCCTCGGCGGCCACCGCGATCGACGGCGGCGCGGTGCACTACAACCTCTCCGGCTGGCTGGGCGGTTGGGCCGCCTACAGCGGCTACGTCGCCGTCAGCCTGCACTTCCGGGACGGCGGCGGCCGCCCGCTCGGCGCGACCGCCAAGCTGCCGACCGTCTCCGCGACCGACCGCGGCCTGAGCACCCAGTTCCTCTCCCGCAGCGCCACCGGGGCCGTCCCGGCCGGCACCCGGTCCGTCCAGGTCGAGGTCCAGTTCCTCTCCACCTCGAACGAGACCGGCTACCTGGACAACCTCTCGCTCACCCTCGACACCCCGGTCACCGCGCCCGCGCCGGTCACGCCGCCCGCCTCGGCCGTACCGGGCTACGACCACGTGTTCGTCGTCATGATGGAGAACACCGACTACTCCCAGATCATGAACGACCCGGCGGACACGCCGTTCATCCACAGCCTGATGTCCCAGGGCGCCACCCTCACCGACTCCCACGGCGTCTACCACCCGAGCGACGAGAACTACCTCGCCGTCGCCGGCGGCGACACCTACACCAAGGGCGCCACCTACTGGCCCAACATCAACTCACCCCAGCGCAACCTCGGTGACACCATCGAGGAGGCCGGCAAGAGCTGGAAGGCCTACGAGCAGGGCATGGGCACGCCCTGCAACACCAACAAGAACAACGACAGCTACTACGAGCCCGACGACGCGCCGTTCATCAACTACACGGACATCAGCGGCAATCCGGCCCGCTGCGCGGCGCACCTCTTCGACACCTCGCAACTCACCACCGACCTGCAGTCGGCCGCCACCACCCCGAACTTCTCCTGGATCGCGGCCGACGACTACTACGACGGCGAGGCCTCCGGAAACGGCAACGCCACCAGCCTGAAGGCCCAGGACGGCTGGCTGAAGCAGACCCTCGCCCCCGTGCTCGCCTCCCCGGCCTGGACCCAGCAGCGCTCGCTGCTCCTGCTGACCTGGGACGAGAGCGAGAGCGAGGGCTACAACCACCTCGCCACCGTCGTCGTCGGCTCGCAGGGCACCGTCCCGGCCGCCACCAGCAGCCCGCTGCACTACGACCACTACGGCATCGGCCGCACCGTCGAGGCCGCCCTCGGGCTGCCGGGGCTGACCGGCAACGACACCTACGCGACGCCCCTCAACGCCGCCTTCGCGCCGTCCACCGCGACCCGGCCGACCCTGACCGGCGACCTCGCCGCCGTGACCAACGGAGGCAACGCCACCCTCCGCTACGCCCTGCCGAACACCTCGCAGGTCAGCGCGAAGAACTGGGTCGGCGTCTACCCGGCGGGCGTCACCCCCGGCTCGCGGTCCGCGCTGACCTGGGCCTACACGCCGAACCAGAGCGGCGCCGTCACCCTGTCCACCGGCAAGCTCAACGGCGCGGGCACGTACGACGCGTACTACCTCGCCAACGACGGCTACTCGGTGCTGGCCGGCCCGTTCCCCCTGACCGTCGGCTGACGCCCCCGGCGGCCGACGCCCCCGGGCCGCCCCCGGCCCTCACTGGGCCTGCACGACGGACGGCGACGGCTCGGCGCGGTGATCGCGCCGAGCCGTCGCCGTCGGTGCGGGCGACGCGGTTTCAGCCGAGGGGCTTGTCGACGACGGCCTTGGCGTGGCTGAACGTCTCGATCGAGTACTCGCCGTGGTAGCGGCCCATGCCGCTCTCGCCGACGCCGCCGAACGGCAGGTCGGGCATCGCCAGGTGCGAGACCGGCAGGCCGAAGCTGAGCGCGCCCGAGGAGGTCTCCTCGGTCAGCCGCCGCTTGGTGTCCGCGGACTCGGTGAAGGCGTACAGGGCGAGCGGCTTGTCGCGCTCGTTGATGAACGCGATCGCCGCGTCGAGGTCGGCGACGGCCAGGACGGGCAGGATCGGGCCGAAGATCTCGGCGGTCATCACCGGGGCGGTCGCGGGGACGTCGGTGAGGACGGTCGGGGCGAGGTAGCGGGTGTCGCGGTCGTGCTCGCCACCGATGACGGTCCGCCCGTCGCCGAGCAGCGCGCTGAGGCGGTCGAAGTGGCGCTCGTTGACGATCCGCCCGTAGTCCGCGCTCTCGGCCGGGTTCTCGCCGAACAACTCCCGTACCGCGTCCGCCAGTTCCCGCTCCAGGGTGGCGGCCGTGTCGCCGACGGCGAGGACGTAGTCGGGGGCGACGCAGGTCTGGCCGGCGTTGAGGAACTTGCCGCGGGCGATCCGCCGGGCAGTGACGGCGAGGTCGGCGCCGGGATCGACCACGACCGGGCTCTTGCCGCCGAGCTCCAGGGTGACCGGGGTGAGGTGCTTGGCGGCGGCAGCCATGACGATCCGCCCGACCGCGCCGTTGCCGGTGTAGAAGATGTGGTCGAAGCGCTGCTCCAGCAGGGCGGTGGTCTCCGGGACGGCGCCCTCGACGACCGCGACGGTCTCCTCGCCGAGGTAGCGCGGCAGCAGCTCGGCGATGGCCGCGGAGGTCGCGGGGGCGAGCTCGCTGGGCTTGACGAGGACGGTGTTCCCGGCGGCCAGGGCGCCGACCACCGGGGCCAGGGCCAGCTGGAGCGGGTAGTTCCAGGGCGCGATGATCAGCACCACGCCCAGCGGGTCGCGGACGACCCGGGCGTCGGCCGGGCGGAAGACCTCCGGTACGGCGGCCGGCCTCGGGCGCAGCCACTCCGCCAGGTGCGTCACGGTGTGGTCGAGTTCGTTGAGCGTGAAGCCGATCTCGGTGCGGTACGCCTCGGTGGCGTTCTTGCCGAGGTCGGCGTGGAGGGCCTGCTGGAAGACCTCGGCCTGCTCGGTGAGCAGGGCGCGCAGGGCGGCCAGCTTGTCCAGGCGCCAGGCGAGCGGCCTGGTCCGGCCGGAGTCGAACTCGGCCCGCAGTCGGGCGACCACTGAAGGAATGCTGTCGTGCATGGGGGGCTCGCGGTCCTTGAGGGGTGGTGCGCAACGTGCACACATGGAAGTTTCATCACGTGAAGCAATGGACAAGAGCGACACTAAGGATGAAAGGTTGAGTTTGTCAAGCATTTGCCCCGGCGCCGCACGGTGAATCCGGCGGATCCGGCGACTCCGGACTCACCCGCTCCGGCCTCACCGCTCCGGCTCACCGCTCGGGGAAGCTGAAGGTGTAGCCGTTGGCCTTGAGCCAGGGCAGGAGCTGCTCCAGGGCCTCCACGGTCTGCGCACGGTTGCCGCCGCCGTCGTGGAGGAGGACGGTGGGGCCGCGGCGCAGCTGCTCCTTGGCGGGTCTCGACGATCCTGTCGGCGCCGGGACGTTCGAAGTCACGGGTGTCGACGTTCCAACCGAGCGGGCGCAGGCCGTTGGCCGCCGCTATCTGCCGGCTCTCGGGGGTGAACGCGCCACCGGGCGCCCGGTAGTAGTCCACCGCGGCACCGCCGGTGGCCTCCCGGATCATCCGCAGGCCGTCGACTATCTCCTTCTCCTGATAGCCGACGTCCTTGTGGTCGCCGCCCGGCAGGTCCTGCGACCGGTCCGGGCGCTCGGCGACGCCGCCCACGACCTCGCCCAGGGCAAGCTCGACACCCGCCTCACCGTCACCGGACACGACGAACTCGCCCAGCTCTCCAAGACCTTCAACCACACCGCGCGCACCCTCCAGGGCACCATCGAGGAACTGCGCGCCGTCGAGTCCCAGGGCCGGCAGTTCGCCGCCGACGTCTCCCACGAACTGCGCACCCCGCTCGCCGCCATGCTCGCCGTCACCGACATCCTCGACGAGGACGCCGAACACCTCCCCGCCGACACCGCCACCGCACTCCGGATGATCAGCAACGAGACCAACCGCCTCACCCGGCTCGTCAACGACCTCATCGAGATCTCCCGCCTCGACGCCGGCGCCGCCCCGCTGCGCGCCGAGGACGTCGACGCGGCGACCGCCGTCCGCGACACCCTCGACCTGCGCGGCTGGAGCAACCGGGTCGAACTCGCCCTGCCCGCCGCCCTGCCCGTACGCCTCGACCCGCGCCGCTTCGACGTCATCGTCGCCAACCTCGTCGGCAACGCGCTGCGCCACGGCCGCCCGCCCGTCCGGCTGACCCTGCGGGCGGCCGACGACGACCTCGTGCTGACCGTCACCGACCGGGGGCCGGGCATCCCGCCCGGCGAACTGCCGCACCTGTTCGACCGGTTCTACAAGGCGGACAGGGCCCGTCGGCGCTCCGAAGGCAGCGGGCTCGGCCTCGCCATCGCCCAGGAGAACGCCCGGCTGCACGGTGGGCTCATCGAGGCCGCCAACTCCCCGGGCGGCGGAGCGGTGTTCACCCTCGTCCTGCCGCGCGGCATCACCACGATCGTCGCGGAGGACCGGACATGACCGCTCGCCCTCGCCTCCTGCCCCTGGCCGCTGCCGCCGCGCTGCTGCCGGTGCTGTCGCTGCTCGGCGGCTGCTCGATCGCCACCACCGACCCCGTGAAGAGCGGCCGGCCGGCCACCGGGATCCAGCCGGGGACCAGGCTCTACTTCCTCGACCAGCACGGCATCCGCCTGACCATCCGGCCCGGCGCCCAGCGCGAGAGCCTCCAGCAGACCCTCGACACCCTGGTCACCGGCCCCGACCGGGCCGAGCAGCACGCCGGCCTCTACAGCGACCTGCCCCCCAACGCCCGTGTCCAGGCGACGGCCGCCCCGGGCACCGTCACCCTGCGGCTGTCCTGGCCCGCCGCACAGCTGTCCGCGCCCGCCATCCAGCAACTCGTCTGCACCGCCGAGGACGCCCCCGCGGAGGCCGGACCGCCGCCGAAGATCGCCATCGTCAGCAGCGACGCACCCTCCGCCTTCCAGCAGCAGTGCGACCTGCACCGCACCGGCTGACCGGCACCCGCGCCCGCACCGACGGGCCCGGCGCGCCGCCCGTTGCCCGGCGCCCGAGGTGAGGCCGGGCCCCTCCCCCGCGGCAGGGGCCCGGCCGGCTCGGGCGGTCCGGGCCGGTCAGGCCAGCGCCCGGCGGGCCTCGGCGATCCGGCCCGGATCCCAGCCGCGGCGCGGGACGGAGTCCAACAGCAGCCGGGTGTAGGCGTGTTGCGGATCGGTGAGCACCCGGACGGTCGGCCCGGTCTCGACGACCCGTCCGGCCCGCAGGACGGCGACCTCGTCGGTCAGGTGCCGCACCACCGCGAGGTCGTGGCTGACGAACAGGAAGGCGATCCCGGACTCGCGGCGGATCCCGGCGAACAGGTCCAGGATCTGCGCCTGGATCGACACGTCGAGCGCGGCCACCGCCTCGTCCAGGATCAGCACCCGCGGTTCGGCGGCCAACGCCCGTGCGATGGCGACGCGTTGGCGCTGTCCGCCGGAGAGCCGACGGGGCAGGGCGGCGGCCTCGCGCTCGCCGAGGCCGACCTGGTCGAGGAGTTCGGCGACCCGGCGGCGGCGGGCGGCCGGATCGAGCGCGCAGTGCAGCCGCAGCACCTCCTCGACGCAGGCGCCGACCGGGATCCGCGGGTCGAGGGACACGTACGGGTCCTGGAAGACCAGTTGGACGCCGCGGGCCCGGGCCAGTCGCTCGGCGCGGCCCCGGGGCCGCGCCGAGCGGTCCGCGCCGTCCAGGTGAACGGTGCCCCCGTCGGGTCGCTCCAGCCCGACGAGCATGCGGGCGGTGGTGGTCTTGCCGCAGCCGGACTCCCCGACGATGCCGAGCGAGCCGCCGGGCGGCAGGGTGAAGGAGACTCCGTCCACCACCGGGCGGGCGCCGAAGTTCTTGCGAAGTCCCCTGACCACCAGGCCGGTTGAGTCGGTCACGGCAGGATCCCCTCGTCGGCGCGCAGGCAGGCGGCGAGGCCGTCGCCGCACGGGCGGAGCGCAGGCCGTTCGGCCGAGCAGCGCGGTTCGGCGAAGGCGCAGCGCGCGGCGAACGCGCAGCCGGGTGGTGCCTCGGCGAGCGAGAGCGGGCGGCCGGGGACCGGTTCGGGGGGTGGGGCGTCGGGGTCGATCCGGGGGGTGCAGGCGAGCAGCCCGGCGGTGTAGGGGTGGCGGGGGTGCGCGAACAGGTCGTCGGTCGCCCGGGTCTCGACGATCCGGCCGGCGTACATGACGTGGATCCGGTCGCAGACGGCGGCGGCGAGTTCCAGGTCGTGGGTGACGAACAGCAGTCCGGTGCCGCGCTCGGCCTGTAGGCGGGTGAGGATGGCGATCACCTCGGCCTGGGTGGTGACGTCCAGGGCGGTGGTGGGTTCGTCGGCGATCAGCAGCTCGGGTTCGCCGGCGAGGGCGGCGGCGATGACGACCCGTTGGAGCATGCCGCCGGAGAACTCGTGCGGGTGGCGGCGCAGGGCGCCGCGCGGGTCCTCGATGCCGACGGCGTCGAGGAGTTGCTCGGCCCGGGCGGTGGCCTGGTCGGCGGGGGTGCCCGCGGCGCGCAGGCCCTCGGTGAGGAAGTCGCCGATCCGGCGCAGCGGGTTGACGGCGGCGCGCGGGTCCTGGAACACCATGGCGACCTGGCGGGCCCGGAGTTCGCGCAGGCCGGGGCGGTCCAGGGTGAGCACGTCGCGGCCGCGGACCCGAACCTGTCCCTCGGCGCGGGCGCCTTCGGGCAGCAGGCCGAGGATGCTGCGGCAGGCGACGGACTTGCCGGAGCCGGACTCGCCGACCAGGCCGACGGTTTCCCCCGCGGCGACGTGCAGCGAGACGCCGTCCAGGATCGGCCGGGCGGCCCGGCCGGCGGGCAGCAGGACGCTCAGGCCGTCGATCTCCAGCAGCGGGCGGTCCTGCCGAGACGTCACGTCAGCGTTCCTCATGTCGGCGCTCCTCATGTCGGCGCTCCTCATGTCAGCGCTCCCGTCGGGCGAGCCGGTCGGCGATGCCCTCGCCGACGATGCCGAAGGCGACCACGGCCAGCACGATGCACACCGACGGTGCGAGTGCGGGCAGCATGGCGCCCTGCTGGAGCGCGGCCTCGCCGTCGTTGATCATCGCGCCCCAGTCGGCGGCGGGCGGCTGTACGCCGAAGCCGAGGAAGGAGAGTGCGGCGAGGTCCATCAGGGCGTAGCCGAAGTTGATCGCCGACTGCGCGAGCACGGTCGGCGCGATGTTGGGCAGCAGGTGCCGGGTACAGATCGTCCACCCGGACCAGCCCTGCACCCGGTAGGACTCCAGGTACGGCCGGGCCTTCTCCTGCCGGGCGAGCCCGCGCACCAGGCGGCCCACGTACGGGGTGTAGGCGACGGACATGGCGATCACGGGCGCGGTCAGGCCCGTTCCGCCGACGGCCACGAACATGATCGCGAGCAGCAGCCCGGGGACCGAGAAGACCAGGTCCAGCGCCCGGGACAGCAGGGCGTCGACCCAGCCGCCGCGCCAGCCGGCCACCGTGCCGAGCAGCAGGCCGAGCGCCGTGGAGAGGCCGACGACCAGCAGCGGGCCGAGCAGTCCGGTGCGCGCGCCGTACAGCAGGCGGGAGAGTACGTCCCGCCCCGACTGGTCGGTGCCGAGCAGGTGGTCGGCGCTGCTGCCGAGCAGCGAGGACTGCAGGTCCAGCGCCTCCGGGTCGTACGGGGCGATCAGCGGCGCCAGGGCGGTGACCAGGACGAGCGCGCCGAGCAGGAGTACGGCGGCGGTGAACAGTGGTCCGTTGCCGAGGAGTTGCAGGCGGCGCGGCAACGGGCGGCGCAGCGGTCGGACGGGCGCGGTGGCGGTCATTCGGCACCTCCTCGGGCCAGGGACACGCGCGGGTCGATCAGCGGGGCGAGCAGGTCGACCACCAGGTTGACGAGGACGAAGCCGAGGACGGTCAGCAGGGTGACGGCCTGGACGACCGGGAAGTCCTTGGCCGTCACGGACTGCACCAGCAGCTGGCCGACGCCGGTCACGTTGAAGGCGGTCTCCACGATCGACGTGCTGACCAGCAGCCCTGCCAGCGTCGTCCCGCCGACGGTGACGATCGGCCCGAGGGCGCCTCGCAGCACGTGCCGACGGATCACCGTGGGCTCGGGGACGCCGCGCGAGCGGGCCACCTCCACGTGCTCGCGGCCGAGTTCGTCCAGCATCGCCGAGCGGGTCACCCGGGCGAGCAGTCCGGCGAGGGTGACGGCGAGGGCGACGGCGGGCAGGGTCAGGTGGTAGAGCCGGTCACCGAACCCGGTGCCGGTGGAGCCCGGGCCGGGGAACCAGCCGAGCTGCACGGCGAACAGCGAGACCAGGCCGATCGCGGTGACGAACGGCGGGGTGGCGGTGGCCACACCGGTGCCGATCAGCACCACCCGGTCGGCGACGCCGGGCCGCAGCGCCGCCAGCACGCCGGTCAGCACGCCGCCGACGCAGACCAGCACCGCCGCGTACCCGACCAGCAGCGCGGTGCCGGGCAGCCGGGAGCCGATCAGCGAGCCGACGTCCTGGCGGAACTGGACCGAGCGGCCGAAGTCGCCGTGCAGCACGTTGCCGAGCCACTTCAGGTACTGCACGAGGAAGGGCTCGTCCAGGTGGTACTGGGCGGCGATGGCGGCCCTGGCCTCCGGTGTCGCCGGATGGCCCTTGAGCAGGAAGGACACCGGGTCCCCGGGGGCGAGGTGCACGGCACTGAAGACCAGGAAGGAGGTCACCAGCAGCACCGCCGCCAGCCCGAGGAGCCGGCCGAGCAGGTATCCGGTCATCAGCGCGCGGAGCCGATCGTCGCGGCCCACGGGTAGTAGAGCTGGGCGATGCCGGCCGGGGCACCGGTGATCCGGCTGCCGAGGAAGACGGAGAACGGCGCCTCGTACAGCGGGATGGAGGGCAGTTCGCGGACGGCGATCTGCTGCAGCTTGGCGGTGAGGTCGGCGCGGGCGCCGGGGTCGGTCGCGGCGACGGCCTGGTCGTAGAGGGCGTCGAACTCGGGGTCCGACCAGTTGGCGTAGTTGCCGAAGTCCCCGGTGTGCAGGGACTGGTAGAACTCCAGCGGATCCGGGGTGTTGTCGTAGCCGTTGGTGACGACCAGGTCGAGGCCGGCCCGGGCGGCGGGGTCGGTGAACAGCGCCGAGTAGGCGTCCGGCGAGACCGGCCGCAGTTCGACGTCCAGGCCGATCTGCCGGCCGGCGGCCTGTACGGCGTTGCCGACGACGCTGATCTCGGGGGCGAGCGAACTGGTCGCCATCACCACCTTCTTGCCGCTCGCGCCGGCGTCCCGGACGAGCTTGCGGGCGCCGTCCACGTCGTGGACCGGGGCGGGCAGGGCGGCGAAGTAGCCGGCCGTACGCTCCGGCGCGATCCCCCAAGCCCCCTGTGCGGCCGGGGCCTTGGCGGGAACGCCGATGCCTCCGGCGGCGGACTTGATGATGCCGTCGCGGTCCAGCGCCATGGAGAGTGCCTGACGGACCCTCAGATCGCCGAGTGCGCCATGGAGGTCGAGCACGGCGAGGTCGGCGGCAGCGGTGTTGGGGCCGAAGTAGACCTTGCCTCGGGAGGAGCCCTGGATCTGCACCAGCGAGCTGGACGGCACCATGTAGCCGCCGTCCACGGCGCCGGAGAGCCAGCCGCTCGCGCGGGCGGAGGCGTCCGCGATGAACACGAACTTCACGCTGTCGGCCTTCGGGGCAAGGGAGTTGTCCCAGTAGGCCGGGTTCCTCTTCAGGGTGATGCTCTCGCCCTGGGCCCAGGTGTCGATCGCGTACGGGCCGGTGCAGTCCACCCCGCCCTTCGGGCTGCCGTAGTCCTTGCCGGCCCTGGCGAGGTAGGCGGCGCTCTCGATGGTGCCGGGCGAGGCGGCGAGCAGTTCGTTGAGCAGCACGTCGGGCTTGGTGAGCGTGATGGTGACTTCCAGCGGCCCGGACTTGGTGATCGAGGCGACGTTCTTGAAGGCGCTGGCCCAGGAGGAGCCGGTGGCCGGGTCCATCTGCCGGGTCAGCGAGGCGACCACGTCGTCGGCGGTCATCGTCGCGCCGTCGTGGAACTTCACGCCCTCGCGCAGGGTGTACACCCAGGTCAGCGGGTCCGGGTTGGCGGACTTCAGGGCGAGGCCGGGCTCGATCTTCATGTCCGGTGTGACGCGGAAGAGTTGTTCGCAGACGTTGGCCAGCACGGTGTTCGGCGGGTAGTCGTAGGCGAGTGCGTAGTCGAGCGACTGCGGCTCGGCGTAGAGCGACCAACTGAACGACGGGAGCGAGCCCTTGGGCGGCGGGGTGAGGGCGGCGACCTGGTAGCCGGAGGTGCCGTCGGCGTTCGCGGCGTGCTTGGCGGTGGCACCGGAACAGGCGGTCGCGGTCATCGCGACCAGGAGCGAACCGGCGGCGAGCAAGGTGGTGGATCTGGAGCGGCGCGGGAGAAGGCGCACGGCAAGCCCACCCCTTTCTGAGTCGTGGGGGGCTGGGAGTTGCAGTGGAGTATTGATGCGGGAACGTTCCCGCACAAGCCTTTGCGGGAACGATTTTCCAAAGGTCGTGACTCTGCCGCGACTCCTGCGTCGACTACTGACGAACGCCCGTCCGGACTGGCAGCATCGGCACATGACGCACACCCCGCGCGGCGGCGACCCGACCTCCGCACCCCGGATCCGCCTGGTCGATGTCGCCCGCGAGGCCGGCCTCTCCAAGACCACCGTCTCCGCCGCGCTCAATGGCACCGGCCGGATGTCCGACACCGTCCGCGAACGCGCCCGCGAGGCCGCCCGCCGCCTCGGCTACCGGCCCAACGCCGCCGCCCGGCTGCTGCGCGCCGGCCACGCCCGGCTGATCGGCTACGCCGTCGGCGAGTACGCGCGCGACCCCGGGTCGTACATGAGCTCCCCCTACTTCGCCCAACTCACCAGCGCCACCGCCCACGCGGCGCTCCGGCACGGCTACGCCCTGGTCCTGCTGCCCGCCCGCTCCGCACCGGAGGAGTGGGCCGACCTGCCGCTCGACGCCGCCATCGTCGCCGACCCTCTCGACGACGACCCGCTCGTCGAGGACTTCATCGCCGCCCGCATCCCGCTGTGCACCGACCGCTCCGTCGAGGGCCGCCCCGGCACCCACTGGGTCGACGTGGACGCCGACGGCGCGATCCGCGAAGTCCTCGACCACCTGCGGGAACAGGGCGCGCGCCGGATCGCCGTCGTCCTGCCCGGCACCGTCACCCGCTTCCACACGGCCGTCGCGGACACCTACCGGCGCTGGTGCGGCGAGCACGGCGCCGAGCCCCGGCTCGTGCGGACCGACGGGCCCGGGGACGGGCCGGTGGTCGCCGCCCTCGAACGGCTGCTGAACGGCCCCGGGCGATCGACCGGCGCCGGGCCCGACGCCCTCTTCGTCCTCGCCGAGGCCACGCCGCCGCTCGTCCTCGACGCCGTCCGGCGGACCGGACTGACCGTCCCCGGCGACCTGCTGCTGGTCTGCGCGAGCGAGGAGGCCTCTGCCGCCCACACCCACCCGCCGGTCACCACGCTCAGCCTCAAACCCGCGCTCATCGCAGAGAAGGGCATCGAGCTGCTGATGGCCGCCCTGGAGAGCGGCAGCCGGGAACCCACCGGCGCGCTCGTCCCCACCCGGCTGGACATCCGCGCCTCCTCGCTGCTGCGCGACGGCGGTTGAGCCGGCGCCCCGCGCCCGCCCCGACACGGTCCGGCCCCGGGGAGACACAGGCTCCGCCGGGGCCGGACACGGACAGCCGGCCGGTCGCCGGCCCGACTGTCAGGGGTACTGCCGTCAGGGGCAGTGCTTCCAGGCGAGGTGGTAGACGGTGTTGATGTCGCCGTCCGTCGAGTCCATGGTCATGAAGCTGGTGGTGTGGTTCGGGTCCGAGCTCCCGGCCGCGACCCGCAGCTCGGTGTTGATGTTGAAGTTGCGCTCCTCGCCGCAGGGCGCGAAGACCAGGGCCGCGATGTCGACGGTGTCGGTCGCCTGCCAGCTGTCGTCCCTCGGGCCGGCGAAGCGGTGGTTCTGGTAGGCGGTCTCGGACTGGCCCTGGAAGTAGTAACTCGCCCGCTGGGTACCGGTCGAGCCCTTCTCCAGGTGGGCGAAGCCGCGGTAGTCGGCGGAGGCGATCGCGTAGGTGAAGCCCTGGGGTACGTGCACGCGGAGGTTGAGCTGGCAGTTCTTCCGGAAGTCGGTCGGCTTGGAGCCCACCCCCACCTGGGCGAGGTAGTCGCTGTAGGTGACGGTGAAGGCGGTGTTGTCCGGGGAGACGGCCACGGCGGCCGTTCCCGCCGGACAGCCGGAGCCGTTGACGGTGGCGACGTCGATGACGATCCGGTCCGGCGGGGTCGGGAGCGAGTCGACGCCGAAGGCCGACGGGCCGGACAGCGATGCGGCGACGGCGGTCGCGACGGCCAGCGCGCGGAGCAGCATGGGCTTCCCCTTCGATCGTGCACGGAGTCGGGGCCGGCGCGGTGTGGTGCGGGCCGAGCGGAGCCCCTGATTTGACATGGATATGTCAGCACATTCGAGGGCCGACGCCTAGGGTCGCGACACGGGCGTGCCCGACCATCCGGCACCGGCCGCCCCGCAGGGCGAACTCCGCCTCAGGAGCCCGAGTTGACGGACCAACGGCGCACGGTGGCGAGGTCCTCGGCGATCGCCGCGGCGGCCTCCCGCAGGGGCGGCAGGAAGGTGGCGAGCGTCTCGGCCGGGGTGCCCCGGCCCGCGTGCAGCGCGAGGTTGACGGCGGCGACGACCCGGCCGCGCCCGTCGTGGACGGGGGCGGCGAGGGAGCACAGCCCTTCCTCCAGCTCCTGGTCGACCAGGGCGTAGCCGTCGCGGGCGGCGGACCGGATGGCCGCGGTGAGTGCGCCGGGATCCGTCACGGTGCTCTCGGTGAACCGACTGAGCGTCATATGAGCGAGGTGGCACGCCAGTTCCTCCTCACTCAGGGCGCCGAGCAGGACCCGCCCCATCGAGGTCGGGTACGCCGGGAGCCGGGTGCCGACGGCGAGGTCGAGGCGCATGATGCGGGTGGTGGGGACGCGGGCGACGTAGCGGATGTCCGGGCCGTCCAGGACGGCCATCGAGGCCGATTCGTGGACACTGCGCACCAGGTCGATCAGGTGCGGCTCGGCGATCTCGGCCGGAGCGAGGCCCGACAGTCTCGCGTAGCCGAGGTCGAGTACGCGCGGCAGGAGGCGGAACCCCTCGCCGTCGGCCGCCACGTAGCCGAGGTGCTGGAGGGTGATCAGGGACCGGCGGGCGGTGGCGCGCGGCAGGCCGGTCGCGCGGGCCACGGCCGCGAGCGGCTGGCCGCCGGGCGCGGTGCCGAGGGCGAGCAGCACGTCGAGCCCGCGGGCGAGTGACTGGAGGAAGCCGGAGCCGAGCTCCTCCTTGAGCCGACGGCCCGGCGGGAGCGGCGCGAGCCCGGCCGCCACCGGCACCGGTCGGGCCAGTCGCTGCTCCATCTCCCGTGCCGAATCCAGGAGTTGGGGCAGGACGTACGCGGCGAGCGAGTCGGCGTCGTGCCGGCTGGTGTGGCTGACGACGCTGACCGCGCAGACGGCCGCACCGGCCGGGTCGAGGACCGGCACGGCGACGGCGACCAGCCCGGGTTCGATCAGCTGGTCGTCGACCGACCGGCCCCGCGCACCGGCGGACCGCGCCCGCTCCCGGAACTCGGCCTCGTCGACGTCCCGCGCGGGCACCACCGCGAAGCCCTCGCCGGCCGGAGCGGCCCCGTCGGCCGGACCGCCGCCGCGGGCCGGGTCGCCCTGACGGCGCCGCAGCCACGCGTCCCACTGCGCGTCGTCCCACCCGGCGGCGAACAGCGCACCCGGGGCGCAGCGTTCGGCCGGCAGCAGGTCGCCGATGCGGAAGGAGACGGCCATGGTGCGGCGCCGGGTGGCCTGGACGACGAAGCGGGCGCCGTCCTGGTCGGGGACGGCGATCGAGACGGACTCGTCGAGGCGGTCGGCGAGTTCGACGGCGAGCGGGCCGAGGAGTTCCGGAAGGCGGCTGCCGGCCAGGTAGGCGTTGCCGAACTCGGCCGCCCGGGGCGCCAGGACGAGGTCGCGCCCGTCGGACCGCAGGTACCCGAGCCGGACCAGCGTGGTGGCGATCCGGTCGACGGTGGAACGGGCGAGGCCGGTGGCGCGGGCCAGATCGCTGGGGCGCTGACGCGGGGCCGGGTCGGCGGCCATGGCGCGCAGCAGGGCGAGGCCGCGCTCCAGCGGGCCGACGGCCTCCTCGGGCACGGCAGCGGGCACCGCAGCGGGCGCGGCGGTGGGCGCGGCAGCGGAGGCGGTGGGCACAAAAGCAGGCTCGGAGGCGACTTCGGGCTGCAACGGATTCTCCTCACACGCCCATTGACAGGCATCGGACCCGGGCGCACACTCTGCGCACTCACGATTCCGAACGATAGTTCACCAGGCGAACAGGGGCAAGGAATGGACAAACTGGTGGCCTCACCCGAGGAGGCCGTCGCCGACATCGGGGACGGCGCCTCGCTCGCCGTCGGGGGCTTCGGCCTCAGCGGCGTCCCGGACGTCCTGATCCGGGCGCTGTACGCACGCGGCTGCGGCGGGCTGAGCGTGGTGTCCAACAACTGCGGCGTGGACGGCGGCGGCCTCGGCGTGCTGCTCGCGGCCGGGCGGATCGGCCGGGTCACCGGCTCGTACGTCGGCGACAACAAGGAGTTCGCCCGCCGCTACCTCAGCGGCGAGCTGGAGCTGGAGCTCACCCCGCAGGGCACCCTCGCCGAGCGGCTGCGCGCGGGCGGCAGCGGCATCCCCGCGTTCTTCACCCCGGCGGGCGTCGGCACCCTGGTCGCCGAGGGCGGCCTGCCGTGGCGCTACGCCCCGGACGGCGGCGTCGCCGTCGCCTCCCCGCCCAAGGAGGTGCGCGAGTACGACGGCCGCGCGTACGTGCTGGAGCGCGGCATCACCACCGACTTCGCCCTGGTCCGCGCGGCCCGGGGCGACCGGCACGGCAACCTCGTCTTCGCCAGGGCGGCCCGCAACTTCAACCCGCTCGCCGCGATGGCCGGCCGGGTGACCGTCGCCGAGGTCGAGGAGCTGGTCGAGCCCGGCGAGCTGGGGCCCGACGAGATCCACCTGCCCGGCGTCTTCGTGCAGCGCGTCGTCGCGCTGACCCCGGAGCAGGCCGCCGCCAAGGGCATCGAGCGAAGGACGGTGCGCAGCGCATGAGTTGGAACAGGAACGAGATGGCGGCCCGTGCCGCGCGCGAGCTGGCCGACGGCTGGTACGTCAACCTCGGCATCGGCCTGCCCACCCTGGTGCCGGGCTTCCTGCCGCCGCACGTGGACGTCGTCCTGCACTCGGAGAACGGGCTGCTCGGCGTGGGCCCGTACCCGACCGAGGACGAGGTGCACCCGGACCTGATCAACGCGGGCAAGGAGACGGTGACGGTGCTCCCGGGCGCGTCCTTCTTCGACTCCTCGCTCTCCTTCGGCATGATCCGCGGCGGTCACATCGACGCGGCGGTCCTCGGCGCCATGCAGGTGTCGGCGGCGGGGGACCTGGCCAACTGGATGATCCCCGGGAAGATGGTCAAGGGCATGGGCGGGGCGATGGACCTGGTCCACGGCGCCCGGCGGGTGATCGTGCTGATGGAGCACACCGCCAAGGACGGCTCGCCGAAGATCGTCCCCGAGTGCACCCTGCCGTTGACCGGCCGCGGGTGCGTGGACCGGATCATCACCGACCTCGGTGTCCTGGACGTGACACCCGAGGGGCTCGTCCTGGTGGAGACCGCGCCCGGCGTGAGCGCCGAGGACCTACGGGGACGGACCGCTGCGCCGGTGCGGATCGAGGTGCCGCGATGACCCGCCCGGCTCACGAAGGGAATCCGGTATGACCCCCACCCCCACCCAGCACGAGATCTCCGCGCAGATCGCCGCCCGCGCCGAGGCCGCCCGCAGCGCCGCCCACCACCCCGACCGCGACTACCCGCCCTACCGCAGCAGCGCCCTGCGCCACCCCCGGCAGCCGCTCGTCCCGGTCCACGACCCGGAGGCGGTCGAGCTGTCCGGCCCGGCCTTCGGCCGCACCGACGTCACCGACCTCGACCACGACCTGACCCGGCAGCACACCGGCGAACCGCTCGGCGAGCGGATCACCGTCACCGGCCGGGTCCTCGAGCGCACCGGACGGCCCGTCACCGGCCAGCTGGTGGAGATCTGGCAGGCCAACGCGGCCGGCCGCTACGCCCACCAGCGCGACCAGCACCCGGCGCCGCTGGACCCCAACTTCACCGGCGTCGGGCGCTGCCTGACCGACGACCGGGGCCGCTACCGGTTCACCACCGTGAAGCCGGGCGCCTACCCGTGGGGCAACCACACCAACGCCTGGCGCCCCGCGCACATCCACTTCTCCCTGTTCGGCACCGCGTTCACCCAGCGCCTGGTCACCCAGCTCTACTTCCCGGGCGATCCGCTGCTGCCGTACGACCCGATCCTGCAGTCCGTCACCGACCCCGACGGCCGCGCCCGCCTGGTCGCCGCGTACGACCACGAGCTGTCCGTCCCCGAGTGGTCGCTCGGCTACCGCTGGGACATCGTCCTGGACGGGCCGGGCGCCACCCGGTTCGAGGAAGGCCGCTGATGCCCTCGCCCCAGCACCCGACACCGCAGCACCCGACGCCACAGCACCCGACGCCACAGATCCCCCCGCAGCAGAGCCACGCGCCGCAGATCCCCCTGCAGCCGGGCCACGCGCTCCACCCGACCCCCGCCCAGACCGTCGGCCCGTTCTACGGCTACGCGCTGCCCTTCCCCGGCGGCCCCGAGTCCGCGCCCGCCGGACACCCCGAGGCGCTGACCCTCCACGGCACGGTGTACGACGGCGCGGGCGAGCCGATCCCCGACGCACTGCTGGAGCTCTGGCAGCCCGCCCCGGACGGCAGCCGCACCGGCGCCCCCGGCTCGCTGCGCCGCGACCCGACCAGCGGCGGCTTCGCCGGGCGCGACGGGGTGACCTTCACCGGTTTCGCCCGGGTCGCCACCGACGCCGACGGGCGGTGGGCCGTCCGCACCCTGCCGCCCGGCGGGGTGCCGTACCTGTCGCTGTGCGTCTTCGCGCGCGGCCTGCTGCACCACCTGTACACCCGGATCTACCTGCCCGGGCCCGCATCCGCTGCCGACCCACTGCTGGCCGCGCTCGCCCCCGAGCGCCGCCCCACCCTGCTCGCCCGCGAGACGGCCCCGCGCGCCTACCGCTTCGACGTCCGGCTGCAGGGGCCCGAGGAGACGGTCTTCCTTGACTTCCACTGAGACTTCCACTGGGACTTCCACTGCCCCCTCCGCCGACACCCCCTCGGCCGACACCCCCTCGGCTCCCGACGGCGCCGACCTCGGCCTGCTCTCCCCCGTCCGGGCCGGTACGGCGGTCGAGGCGGCCACCGGCGACCGGGCCTTCCTGCGCGCGCTGCTGGACGCCGAGGCCGCCCTGACCCGTGCCCAGGCCGGCCTCGGCCAGGCCCCGGCGGCGGCCGCCGAGGCCGTGACGGCCGCCGCCGCCCACGTTGAGCGCTTCGACCCGCACAGCCTCGCACTCCGCGCCCGGGCCGGCGGCAACCCGGTGATCCCGCTGGTCGCCGACCTCACCGCGGCCGTACCCGCCGAGGCGGCCCCGTACGTCCACCGGGGTGCGACCAGCCAGGACGTCCTGGACACCGCCACCATGCTGGTCGCCGCCCGCTGCCTTCCGGTGATCACCGCCGACCTGCACCGGACCGCCGATGCTCTCGGCCGGCTCGCCGCCGAACACCGGCTGACCCCGATGGCCGGCCGCACGCTCACCCAGCACGCCGTCCCGACCACCTTCGGGCTCAAGGCGGCGGGCTGGCGCAGCCTCGTGCTGGACGCCGCCGACCGGCTCGCCGCCGTCCGGCTGCCCGCCCAACTCGGCGGCGCGGCCGGCACCCTGGCGGCCTTCGACGCCCCGGACGGGATCGCCCTGATCGCCACCTACGCCCGCGAACTCGGCCTGACCGAACCGCAGTTGCCCTGGCACACGCTGCGCACCCCGATCGCCGACCTGGCCGCCGCGCTGGCCTTCACCACCGGCGCGCTCGGCAAACTCGCCGCCGACGTCCTGGTGCTGAGCCGCACCGAGATCGGCGAACTCGCCGAGGGCCGGGGCGGCGGATCCTCCGCGATGCCGCACAAGGCCAACCCGGTGGCGGCCACCCTGATCGCCTCGGCCGCCCGGCAGGCCCCGGCCCTGGCCGCCGTCCTGCTCGGTGCACTCGTCGCGGAGGACGAACGCCCGGCCGGCGCCTGGCACGCCGAGTGGCAGCCGCTGCGCGAACTGCTCCGGCTGACCGGGGGCGCGGCCGACCGGGCCGCCGAACTCTGCGGCGGCCTCCGGGTGTTCGCCGACCGGATGGGCGACAACCTCCGCCTCACCCGGGGCCTGGTGGTCAGCGAACGCCTGACCGGCGAACTCGGCGCGGTCATCGGCCGCGGCCCGGCCCGGCACCTGGTGGAGCGCGCCGCCCGCCGGGCCGCCGAGGAGGAGTCGAACCTCGCCGAGGTCCTGGCGAAGGAAGCCGCCCTGGACGGCCTGATCACCGCCGACCGGCTGCGCGAGCTGACCGACCCCGCCCACTACCTCGGGGCCGCCGGCCCGCTCGTCGACCGCGCACTGCTGCGCCGTCCCGCTCCCCCCGCCCAGGAGAACCCCTCGTGACCGCACCCCTGCACCACCGGATCGACGGCCCCCCGGACGCCCCGGTGCTGTTCCTCGGCCCCTCGCTCGGCACCTCGCTGGCCGTCTGGGACGCCCAACTGCCCGTGCTGTCCCGCCACCACCGGGTGATCCGCTTCGACCTGCCCGGCCACGGCGGCACCCCCGCCGGGATCCTGCCCGACCTGCGCGCCACCACCGTCGCGGACCTGGCCGACCTCGTCCTCGCCCTCGCCGACCACCTCGGCGTACGGCGCTTCGGCTACGCGGGTCTCTCGCTCGGCGGCGCGATCGGTGCCCACCTGGCCGTCCACCGCCCCGAGCGGGTCACCGCGCTCGCCCTGGTCTGCTCCTCGGCCCGCTTCGGCCCGGCCGACGGCTGGCGCGAACGCGCCGAACTCGTCCGCGCCAAGGGCACCGAGGCACTCGCCGCGACCGCACCCGGCCGGTGGTTCACCCCCGCCTTCGCCGGCTCACCGGCCGCCGCCGCACAGGTCGCGGACCTCTGCCGCGCGGCCCGCAGCGGCTACGCCGCCTGCTGCGAGGCACTCGCCGCGTACGACCTGCGCGCCGAACTCGCCCGGATCACCGCGCCGACCCTGGTGATCGGCGGCCGCCGCGACCCGGCCACGCCACCGGCCCACGCCCGCGAACTCGCCGACGGCATCCCCGACGCCGGCCTGCTGGAACTCGCCGACGCCTCCCACCTCGCGCCCGTCGAACAGCCGCAGGCCGTCCTCACCGCCCTGCTCGGCCACTTCAGCACCCCCGGCGACGACCAGTCCCGGCACCGCGCGGGCACCGCCGTACGCCGCCAGGTCCTGGGGGACGCCCATGTGGACCGCGCCACCGCCCGGACCACCGACTTCACCGCCGGGTTCCAGGACTTCATCACCCGCTACGCCTGGGGCGAGATCTGGACCCGCCCCGGCCTCGACCGGCGCACCCGCAGCTGCGTCACGCTCACCGCCCTCACCGCCCGCGGCCATCTGGAGGAGCTGGCACTGCACGTCCGCGCCGCCGTCCGCAACGGCCTCACCCCCGAGGAGATCGGCGAGGTGCTGCTGCAGACCGCCGTCTACTGCGGGGTGCCGGCCGCCAACGCGGCCTTCGCCACCGCCCAGCGCGTCCTCGCGGACCTCACGGACCTCACGGACCTCGGGCATCTCGCCGACTCCGCCGACCACTGACGCCCCTGACCGACACCACCGGAAGGCACACCCGCATGCGCACCAGCGTCGGCATCATCGGCGCCGGCCCGGCCGGCCTCCTGCTCTCCCACCTGCTGCACACCCAGGGCATCGACAACGTCGTCCTGGAACTGCGCGACCGCGCCTACGTCGAGCGCCGTCAGCGCGCCGGCATCCTCGAACAGGCCACCGTCGACGTCCTGCGCTCCTCCGGCGCCGGCGAGCGGATGGACCGCCAGGGCCTGCCGCACCACGGCATCGAGCTGCGCTTCGACCGTCGCTCCCACCGGATCGACTTCCCCTCGCTCGCGGACGGCCGGTCCGTGATGGTCTACGCCCAGACGGAGGTGGTCAAGGACCTTATCGCGCTGCGCGAGGCGGCCGGCGGCACCGTGCTGTTCGAGGCCGAGGCCCTCTCCGTCGACGGCGTCGACACCGCCGCGCCCGGCATCCGCTACCGGCACGACGGCGCCGAACACACCCTGGACTGCGAGCTCGTGGTCGCCTGCGACGGCTTCCACGGCATCGGCCGCCGCGCGATGCCCGAGGGCCTGCTGACGGTCAGCGAGCGGACGTACCCGTTCTCCTGGCTCGGCATCCTGGCCGACGTCCCGCCCTCCTGCGAGGAGTTGATCTACGCGCACCACGAGCGCGGCTTCGCCCTGCACAGCATGCGCTCCCCGCAGGTCAGCCGGCTCTACCTGCAGGTCGACCCGGACGACACGGTGGAGAACTGGCCGGACGCGCGGATCTGGGACGAGCTGGACACCCGCTTCGCGGTCGACGGCGACTGGCGGCTCGCCCGCGGCCCGATCACCGAGAAGTCCGTCACCCCGATGCGCAGCTTCGTCGCCGAACCCCTGCGCCACGGCCGGCTGTTCCTGACCGGCGACGCCGCCCACATCGTCCCGCCCACCGGCGCCAAGGGCCTCAACCTGGCCGTCGCGGACGTCACCCTGCTCGCCCGGGCGATCGGCCGCTGGTCCCTGGACCGGGACGAGTCGCTGCTCGACGCCTACTCGGAGACGGCGCTGCGCCGGGTCTGGCGCGCCGAGCACTTCTCGTACACCATGACCACCCTGCTCCACCCGGCCCCCGGCGAGAGCGAGTTCGACCGCCGGCTCCGGCTCTCCCACCTGCGCTACCTGGCCTCCTCCCCGGCCGGCTCCGCCTCGCTGGCGGAGAACTACGTCGGGCTGCCGCTGGTCTGACGCGAGTACCCCGAAGGGGGCGGCTGCTGTCGACAGCAGCCGCCCCCTTCGGGGTTCTCCGGAACGAGGCTCAGGCGTAGAAGCGGTAGACCGCCTGGGCGACGCACGCGGGCTTGGCGGAACCGTCGATCTCCACGGTGAGGTCGACCACGACCTCCACGCCGCCGCCCTTGACGTCCTCCACCGAGACGACGGCGCCGTGCGCGCGGATCTTCGCGCCGACCGGCACCGGCGCGGGGAAACGGACCTTGTTGAGGCCGTAGTTGACGGCCATCGAGACGCCCTCGACCACCAGCAGCTCGCTCCAGAGCGGGATGAGCAGCGAGAGGGTGAGGTAGCCGTGCGCGATGGTGCCGCCGAACGGGCCGGTCCTGGCCCGTTCGACGTCGGTGTGGATCCACTGGTGGTCGTCGGTGGCGTCGGCGAACAGGTCGACGCGCGGCTGCGCGATCTCGCGCCAGGCGGTGTGGCCGAGGTCGGCGCCGGCCTGGGCCCTGATCTCCTCGATGCCGTGGACGGTGGTGGACATACGGGTGCTCCTCGTCGGTCGTGCGGACGGTGCAAGGGGTCGGTCAGTCGGAGAACTGCGCCCGGATCGGGCCCTTGAGCAGCTTTCCGGTGGCGTTGCGCGGCAGTTCGGGCGCGAGGACGACGGACTTCGGGATCTTGTAGCGGGCCAGCCGCCCGTCCAGGTGGGCGAGCAGGTCGGCGGGTTCGACGGCGGCGTCCTCGCGCAGGACCACCACGGCCCGTCCGACCTCGCCCCAGACCGGGTGGGCGACCCCGATGACGGCGCACTCGGCGACAGCCGGGTGTTCCAGCAGGGCGTCCTCCACCTCGGCCGGGTAGATGTTCTCCCCGCCCGAGATGATCATGTCCTTGACCCGGTCGACCAGGCGGACGTAGCCCTCGGCGTCGGCCACCGCGACATCACCGGAGCGGAACCAGCCGCCCTCGTGGAAGGCCTCCGCCGTGGCGTCGGGCAGGTTCCAGTACCCGGGGGTCACGTTGGGCCCGGCGACCAGCACCTCGCCCTCCGTGCCCGGCTCGGTCTCCTCGCCGAGCGGGTCCACCACGCGGACCTCGGTGAAGAAGTGCGGCACCCCGGCCGTACCGGCGTGGGCCTGCGCGTCGGCGCGGTGCAGGATCAGCGCGCCGGGCGAGGCCTCCGTCATGCCGTAGCCCTGGACGAAGGCGAGCCCGCGGTCGAGGTAGGCGCGCGCGGTGCGGGCCGGCACGGGTGCGCCGCCGCACAGCAGGTTCCGCAGGCTGGACAGGTCGGCCCGCGCCCAGCCGGGGGCGGCGGCCACCGCGTCGTACATGGTCGGTACGCCGAACATGCAGGTGACGCGGTGGCGTTCGACCAGTTCCAGGGTGCGGGCGGCGTCGAAGGTCGACTCCAGGACGACCGTGCCGCCCTTGAGCAGCACCGGCAGGCAGCTCATGTTGAGCGCACCGGTGTGGAACAGCGGCGCGCTGACCAGGGCCACCTCGTCGCTCGCGAGGTCGGTGTCGACCAGCACGTTGAGGCTGTTCCAGAGGATGTTGCCGTGGGTGAGGACGGCTCCCTTGGCCCGGCCGGTGGTGCCCGAGGTGTACATGATCAGGCAGGGGTCGTCCGGGCCGACCTCCTCGTCGATCGGCTCCCGGGGCGCGGCTGCGAGCAACTGCTCGTACGCCTCACCCTCCGCCTGCCAGATCTCGGCCCCGTCGGCCAACAGGCGTACGACCCCGCTGTCCTGACGTATCGTCAGGAGAATTACGCTGCCCGAGTCGGCCAGCTGGTACCGGAGTTCGGGCGCCGCGAGACGGGTGTTGAGCGGCACGAAGACGGCGCCCAGCAGGCCGGCGGCGAACAGGGTCTCCAGGTACGCCGGGTGGTTCGGGCCGAGGAAGGCCACCCGGTCGCCGCGCCGGACGCCCGCCTGGCGCAGCGCGTGCGCCAGGCTGGTGCACCGCTCGTGCAGCCGGGCGTAGTCGACGGCCGCCCCCTCGTGGACCAGCGCGGTGCGCCGGGGCGAGCGGCGGGCGCGGCGACCGGGCCAGGAGCCGATGCCCTGGTTCCACGCGGGTGCGCGCATGGGCTCCCTCACTTCCCGTCGGGGCCGGCCGACAGGCCGAGCAGCCGCGCCGCGTTCTCCTTGAGGATCTTCGGGCGGACCTCGTCCTTGATCGGCAGCTCGGCGAAGTCGGCGAGCCAGCGGTCCGGGGAGATCAGCGGGTAGTCGGAGCCGAACAGCACCTTGTCCTTGAGCAGGCTGTTGGCGTACCGGACGAGCTGCGGCGGGAAGTACTTCGGCGACCAGCCGGACAGGTCGATGTACACCTGCGGCTTGTGGGTGGCCACCGCCAACGCCTCGTCCTGCCAGGGGAAGGACGGGTGGGCGAGGATGATCGGCATCCCGGGGAAGTCGGCGGCGACGTCGTCCACGTCCATCGGGTTGGAGTACTTCAGCCGGATGCCGCCGCCCCCGGGCGCGCCCGCGCCGATCCCGGTCTGACCGGTGTGGAAGACGGCGATCGCGCCGGCCTCCTCGATCGCCTCGTACAGCGGGTAGGCGAGCCGGTCGTTGGGGTGGAAGGCCTGGATGTTCGGGTGGAACTTGAAGCCCCTCACCCCGAACTCCCGGACCAGGCGGCGGATCTGGCGCACCGCGGCCTTCCCCTTGTACGGGTCGACCCCGGCGAAGGGGATGATCACGTCGGGGTGCTCCAGCGCGGCCTCGGCGATCTCCTCGTTCGGAACCGGCGGGGTGCCGGTGGCGGACTCGGCGTCGACGGTGAAGACGACGCAGGCCATCCTCCGCTCGCGGTAGTGGGCGGCGATCTCCGGCAGGGTGGGGTGGCGGTGCTCGGCCTTGAAGTAGGCCCCCGCGGCGCCGTCCAGTTCGGCCGACAGGGAGGCCGCGCCCTTCGCGGAGACCTCGGCGTGGGTGTGGACGTCGATCGCCACGAGGTCGTCGAGGTTCATCGCGGCGCCGTTCGGCTCGGCTCCCGTCACGGCTGCGGTGCCCGTCACAGCTGCGGGGCCGGGATGCCGTAGGTCTGCTGCACCCGGCCGACCGAGACCGGCCAGGCGGCGGCGATCGCCTCCGCGCTCCAGCCGCCGTCGGCGTAGGCCACCGCGACCTCCTCCGGGTGCGACCACAGGGCCAGCTTGTCGCCGCCGACGCCGACGCACTGGCCGGTGATCCCGGCGGAGGCCTCGGAGGCGAGGAAGGCGACCAGACCGGCGACGTCCTCGGGGGTGCCGAAGCCCTCGCCCTTGCGCAGGCTTTCCGGGAAGGGCGTGCCGTGCTGCTCCAGCGCCTCGATGTGCGGGGCGAAGACGGGGATGGTCTTGGTCATGGCGGTCGCGGCGACCGGGATGACGGCGTTGGCGGTGATGCCGGCCCGGGCCAGTTCCATCGCCCAGGTGCGCACCATGGCGGCGATCCCGGCCTTGGCGGCGGCGTAGTTGGTCTGGCCGAAGTTGCCGCGCTGCCCGGCCGGGGAGCCGGCGACGACGATCCGGCCGCCCTCGCCCTGCTCGCGCATCCGCTCGACGGCGGCGCGCACGCAGGTGAAGGTGCCGCGCAGGTGCACCCGGACGACGGTGTCGAAGTCCTCGTCGGTCATCTTCCAGAGCACCTTGTCCCGCAGCACGCCGGCGTTGGTGACCATCGCGTCCAGTCGCCCGAAGTGCTCGACCGCGCACGCGACCAGTGCCTCGGCGGCTTCGGCGGTGCCGACCGGCACGGCCAGCGAGGCGGCCCGGCCGCCGGCGTCGGCGATCAGCTCGACAGCGTCAGCGGCGGCCTGCGGGTCGACGTCGTTGACGACCACGGCCGCTCCGGCGGCGGCCAGCGCCCTGGCGTAGGCGAGGCCGAGCCCGCGTCCGCTGCCGGTGACGACGGCCACCTTGCCGGAGAGGTCGATGCGGTCCCTGCGATCCATGGGGAAGTCCTTTCGCCCGGCCGGGGCGGAGGCGCGTGTTCGCGACCAGGCATCGCCACCGGCGGCTGCTGAAGAAAGTAGGCATAATTCTGTCGACGGTCAACAGACTGCCGAACATTGCCGCTGACTACGCTGTTGCCCCGACCCACCCGACCCTGCCCTGACCCTGCCCGACACCCACCCGATGCCCGCCCCATCCCCGTCCGGACTCCAGGAGGAAGACCGTGCCCGCCGACCAGGACACCGCTGCGCCGCGACCGCAGTCCCTGATGCTGAGCTTCTTCGGCATCCACGTGCTCGGCCGGGACATCGCCCTGTCCTCCGGGAGCGTGATCGACGCCTTCGCCCGGGTCCACATCAGCGAGGAGGCCGTCCGCTCGACCCTCACCCGCATGGTGGGCCGGGGCCTGCTGGACCGTCATCGCCGGGGGCGAAAAATGTACTTCGCCCTGACCGGGCGCGCCAAGGCCGTGCTCACCGACGGCCAGGACCGGATCCGGCGCACCGGCGCCGTCAACCGGGCCTGGGACGGCAGCTGGACGGTCGTCGGCTTCTCGCTCCCCGACGCCTGGCGCCGCGAGCGCCACGACCTGCGCTCCCGGCTGGTCTGGGGCGGGTTCGCACCGCTGCAGAGCGGGCTCTGGACGGCGCCCGGCGAGGTCGACGTGGCCGCCCTGGTCGACGGGCTCGGACTGGAGGGCCACCTGCGGGTCTTCCACGGCCGGGCCGCCGCCCCCACCGACGCCGCCGACCTGCTCGCCGCCTTCGACGTCCCGGCCATCGCGGCCCGCTACCGCGCTTTCCTCGACCGCTGGCACGACCCCGAGGCCGGCGACCCCGCCGAGACCCACCTGCCCGAGGTCCAGCTGCCCGAGGACCGCCTGGCCCGCCAGCTGCTGCTGCACACCGACTGGCTGGACGTGGTCCGGGGCGATCCGCACCTGCCGGCCGAGCACCTGCCCGCCGACTGGCCCGCCGAGGCGGCCGAGCAGCTGTTCCACACCCTCGCGCACCGCTACCAGCCGGACGCCGAGGCGATCGCCGCCGAGATCCTGGACCGGATCGAGATCACGGCCGCCTGAGGCTCACGCCCGCTCCAGCCTTATGTCAACAGCCTTATGTCAACGCCATTGACGTTATGCGCGACGCGGCGGTCTGATGGCGGCATCCGGAGGCCCGACCCTCCATGCACCGAAGGAGCCGCCCGCCATGGCCGACCCCGTCCGCGCCCTCCAGGACGCCCAGCCCGTACCGTTCTGGCTCGACGACCCCGACCGGCCGTCGGCTGCGTCCGCCCTGGTCGGGGACGTACGGTGCGACCTGCTCGTGGTCGGCGGCGGCTACAGCGGCCTGTGGACCGCGCTCATCGCCAAGGAGCGCGACCCCTCGCTCGACGTCGTCCTCATCGAGGCGCAGGAGACCGGCTGGGCCGCCTCCGGCCGCAACGGCGGCTTCTGCGAGGCCAGCCTCACCCACGGCCTCGCCAACGGGCACCAGCGCTGGCCCGACGAACTCCACACGCTCGAACGGCTCGGCGCCGCGAACCTCCAGGCCATGGAGGACACCGTCAAGCGCTACGGCATCGACTGCCACTGGGAGCGCACCGGCTCCCTCACCGTCGCCACCGAGCCCTACCAGGTCGACGGCCTGCGGGAGTTCGCCGACCTCGCCGCCCGCTACGGCAGCCGGCTCGACGTCCTCGACCGCGAGGCCGTCCGCGCCGAGATCGACTCCTCCACCTTCCTCGGCGGCCTCCGCGACCGCGACGGCGTCGCCATGCTCAACCCCGCCCGCCTCGCCTGGGGGCTCCGACGGGCCTGCCTCGACCAGGGCGTGCGCATCCACGAGCACACCCGGGCGACCGGCCTCACCGGCTCCCCGCGCGGAATCACCGTCCGCACCCCGTACGGCCGCGTCGGCGCCCGCCGTGTCGCGCTCGCCACCAACGCCTTTCCCTCCCTGCTGCGCCGCCACCGCCCGTACACCGTGCCGGTCTACGACTACGCGCTGATGACCGAGCCGCTGACCGAACAGCAGCTCGGCTCGGTCGGCTGGCAGGGCCGCCAGGGCTTCTCCGACAGCGCCAACCACTTCCACTACGTCCGGCTCTCCGCCGACAACCGCATCCTGTTCGGCGGCTACGACGTCGTCCACCAGTACCGCAGCCGGGTGCGCGCCGAACGCGACCAGCGCCCGGAGACCTTCGCCACCCTCGCCCGGCACTTCTTCCGGACCTTCCCGCAGCTGGAAGGCGTCCGGTTCAGCCACGCCTGGGGCGGCGCGATCGACACCTGCACCCGGTTCAGCGCCTTCTTCGACCTCTCCCACGACGGCCGGGTCGCCTACGCCGCCGGCTACACCGGCCTGGGCGTCGGCGCCACCCGCTTCGGCGCCGAGGTGATGCTCGACCTCCTGGACGGCGCCCGCACCGAACGCACCGCGCTGCAGCTGGTCCGCCGCAAGCCGCTGCCCTTCCCACCCGAGCCCGCCCGCTCGATCGGCATCGGCATCACCCAGCGGGCCCTCACCCGCGCCGACGCCAACGCCGGCCACCGCAACCTCTGGCTGCGCACCCTCGACCGCGTCGGCCTCGGCTTCGACTCCTGAACGCCCCTCCCGACATCGTCCACCAGCCGCGCCGGCCCGTCCCTCAGGTCCGCGGCAGGAACTGCTCGGCCCAGATGATCTTTCCCTCCGGGGTGTACCGGACGCCCCAGCGTTCGGTGAGCCGGGCGACGAGGAACAGGCCGCGGCCGCCCTCGTCCTCCTCGACCGCGTAGCGCAGGTGCGGGGCGGTGCTGCTGGTGTCGGAGACCTCGCAGATCAGCGTGCGGTCGCACAGCAGCCGCACCCTGATCGGTCCGGTCCCGTAGCGGATGGCATTGGTCACCAGTTCGCTGAGCACCAGTTCGGTGACGAACACGGCCTCGTCCAGGCCCCACGCGACGAGCCGTCGGGTGGCCTCGGCCCGGGCCTCGGCCACCGCCTCCGGAGCCGAGGCCACCTCCCACTCGGTGGTCCGGTCGGGGTCCAGCACGCGGGTGCGGGCGACGAGGAGGGCGATGTCGTCGGTCTGGCGGACGGGCAGCAGGGCCTCGAGCACGGCCTCGCAGACCTCCTCGGGCGACCGGCCCGGGCGGGCCAGGGCGGCCGTGAGGACCTCCAGGCCGACACCGATGTCGCGGGTGCGGTCCTCGACCAGGCCGTCCGTGTAGAGGATCAGGCTGCTGCCCTGCGGCAGACTCACCTCCGCGGCTTCGAAGGGCATCCCTCCCACCCCGAGCGGCGGACCGGCGGGAAGGTCGAGGAGCTCCACCGTGCCGTCCGGTCGGACGACGGCGGGCGGGGGATGTCCCGCCCGGGCCAGCGCGCAGCCGGCGGTGCTGGGGTCGTAGATCGCGTAGAGGCAGGTGGCGCCGGTGATCGCGAGCTCACCCCCGGCTGCCGCCGCCTCCTGGTCGATGTGGGCGACCAGTTCGTCCAGGTGTCCGAGCAGCTCGTCCGGCGGCAGGTCGAGGGTGGAGAAGGTCTGGACGGCGGTGCGCAGGCGGCCCATGGTCGCGGCGGCGTGCATGCCGTGGCCGACCACGTCGCCGACGACGAGCGCGACCCGGGCACCCGGCAGCGGGATGACGTCGAACCAGTCGCCGCCGACCCCCGCCTGGGCGGGCAGGTAGCGGTGGGCGACGTCGAGGGCGCTCTGCTCGGGCAACGCGCGCGGCAGCAGGCTGTGCTGCAGGGTGACGGCCATCGTGTGCTCGCGCGTGAAGCGGCGGGCGTTGTCGACGGACACGGCGGCCCGGGCGGCCAGCTCCTCGGCCAGGGACAGGTCCTCCTCCTCGAACGGGCCCCTGCCCCGGCCACGCCAGAAGCAGGCGATGCCGGTGAGCACACCCCGCGCCGTCAGCGGAACGGCGATCAGCGACGCCAGACCGAACTCCAGCACCGCCTGCGTGCGCTCGGCATCCTGCCGGCGCCACCCGGCATCGGTCGCCAGCTCGGGGACCAGCGCGGATCGCCCGCTGACGAAGCCCGCCGCCTGCGGGGTACTGCCCGCCCACCGGACCAGCGTCCCCTGGGGGTACAGCGGCGAATCGTCCCGGAGGCCCGTGACCGCCACCCGCCGCAGCTCCACCGTCGAGCCGACCGCCAGGGTCCGCGGTTCCTCGCCGCGCAGGACCTCCTCGGCGAGGTCGACGGTGACGTAGTCGCAGAATTCCCGAGCCGCCAGCCCGGCGAGCTCCTCCGCGGTGCGCCGGACGTCCAGGGTGGTACCGATGGCCATGCTCGCGTCGTACAGCAACCTGAGCCGGGCGCGGGCGACCTCGGCCTTCCCGGCGAGGGCGCGCAGTTCGGTGGAGTCACGCAGGGTGGTCACGCTGCCGGGCGGGCCGGGCGGGCCACCGCCGGCGGCGATGGGGCGGTTGTTGACGGCCAGCAGCCGGTCGCCCACGAGGAGCACCTCGTCGGTGACCGCACTGTCGGAGAGCAGCAGTCCGGTCGTCCGCGGGTCGAGACCGAGGTCCGTGACGGCACGTCCCTCGGCATCGGGGGGCAGGTCCAGCAGTCGGCCGGCCTCGTCGTTGGCGAGCAGGACCCGGCCGTCGCCGCTGACGATGGCCACGCCCTCGCGCACCGCGTGCAGGACCGCGTCGTGGTGCTCGTACATCCGGGTCATCTCCTCCGGCCCCAGACCGTGGGTCTGGCGCAGGAGCCGCCGGCCCACCAGCGCCGTTCCGGCCGTGGCCAGGCCGAGCGCGACGGCGCCGGCACCCAGGACGACCGGGAGCTGGCGGTCGAACGCACTGCTCACGTTGGCGACCTTCATCCCGGAGGAGACGATGCCGACGACCGCACCGTGATCGTCCTCCACCGGGACCACCACCTGGTACTCCAGGCCGAGCGGGCCGTGCACCTGCTCGACGGTGACCCGGCCCTGCAGCGACGGCCCGATCGTGCCGACGAACTTCTTGCCGATCTGCTCCGGCTCGGGGTGGGTGTAGCGGATGCCGTTCCGGTCGGTCACCACGATGAAGTCGACGTGGGCCTCCTTGCGGGCCGCTTCGGTCAGCGGCTGGAGCACCGCGCTGGGATCGGGGCCCTGCATCGTCGCCACCAGGCCGGGGCCGTGGGCGAAGGCCTGGGCAGCGGCGAGCGAGCGGTCACGCGCCGCGTCGAACCGGTCGCTGCGGGACTGGATCAGCAGCGCGACGACGGCCGCCACCACGAGCAACAGCACGATCAGCACCTGCAGGACGAACATCTGCCCGGCGACACTCCGGATGCTCATCATCGACCGCAGGCGCTGCGGCGACGACCCCCACGGCAGCGGGCGTGAGTCTCGCCGCCCACGACGGCTTTCGGATCGGCGCGGGGGCGGCCGGAGAGGGCGGCCCGTGGTTCTGGCCATACGCCCATAGTCCCGCGCGGAACGCTGGACCAGGACACCACGGCACCCCCGATCGCGGCCCGGCCGGCACCGTACGTCCCGTCGCGTCCGCCGACACGACCGAGCCGGGGCGCCCGATGACACCGCTGCTACGTCGGCATCACCGGCCCCGTAGCCACCCCGCCGTTGGACGGACGCGCCCGAAACCGGTCGCCCGCTGGACGGTTGTCAGGTCTGGAGCGGAAGCTCGGCGGGCATATCACCGACATCTGGCGACGGGCCCGGCTGAAACTCCCCCACGAGTTCAACCGGGCCCCAGCCGGCCACCGGGCCTGGGCGCGACTCCCCCCACGGAGCAGCGGCTGGGCCCGCATGCTGTTCAACCAGCGACACGCAGCGTACATGCCATCTCTACCCAGCGCTACCTCGGACGGCCGATCACCTCAGCACGGCCGGAACCATGCGCCTTCGATGCCCCCGATGCCACCCACGGCCCGACGGCTGACGATCGGCGAGGGGGTGCCGGCGCCTCCCGCTCGCCGGTGCGTCGGAAGGCGCAGTCCGGCGGGCCCGCTCGTAGCGCCTGCGTGACGATCGGCAGGACGGCACCCCCGTGCGCCGGCCACCCCGGAGAAGGGCGCGCCATGACCATCGACCGACGACGCTTCCTCACCACCCTCGGCGCCGCCGCCATGGTGACGGCCGGCGCCACTCCCGCCCGCGCGCCGGCCGCCTTCCCGGCCCGGTCCCGGGTCTGGGCGGACGCACCCCCGGACTGGCGGGCGCTGCGGGACCGCCTGGGCAGTCGGCTGGTGCTCCCGGCCGACCCCGGGTACGGGACCGCCCGGCTCGGCTACAACAAACTGAACGACGGTCAGCTCCCGGCCGCCGTGGCGCAGTGCGTGTCGGCCGACGACGTGCGGGCCTGCCTGGACGTGGCGCGCGGGCACGGGATCCCGATCGCGGCCCGCAGCGGCGGCCACGGCTACCTCGGCTACAGCATCCCCGCCCAGGGCCTGGTGATCGACCTCCGCGGGATGGCCGACGTCCGGGTGCACCCCGACGGCACCGCCGAGGTCGGCGCCGGCGCCCGCCTCATCGAGGTGTACGCGGCGCTCGCCCAGGCGGGCCGGCTGCTCCCGGGCGGCAGCTGCCCGACCGTCGGGGTCAGCGGCCTGACCCTCGGCGGCGGCATCGGCGTGCTGACCCGCAGGTACGGGCTCACCTGCGACCGGCTGGCCGCCGCCGACATGGTGACCGCCGACTCGCGCCTGCTCACCGCCTCGCCCGCCCAGGAGCCCGACCTGCACTGGGCGCTGCGCGGGGGCGGTGGCGGCAACTTCGGAGTGGTCACCCGGTTCAGCTTCGCCACCGCCCCCGCGCCCGGCCTGACCGTCTTCGTGCTCGGCTTCCCGGCCGGCTCGGTGACCCAGGTGCTCGGGGCCTGGCAGCAGTGGGTGGCCGGGGCCCCGTTCGAACTCTGGGCCAGCTGCCAGATCTCCGGCGGCTCCCCGCCCACCTGCCGGATCGTCGGCTGCTACGTGGGCGATCCCGACGGCGCCGACGTCCTGCTCGACCGCCTGGTGAAGGCGGCCGGCACCACCCCGAGCTCGCGCACCGTCTCCCCCAAGGACTACCTGGGCGCGATGAAGTTCATGGCGGGCTGCTCGAACGACACCATCGCCCAGTGCCACCCCACCTGGGAGGGCGGCGTCCTGCCCCGGGCCGGCTTCGTCGCGGTCTCCCGGATGCTGGGCCCGGCACCGCTGGATCCGGCGAAGGTCACGGCGCTGATGGCCGGCCGCCCCGGCGTCGACCTGCTGCTCGACTCCCTCGGCGGCGCCGTCGGCGAACTCGCCCCCGGAGCCACCGCCTTCCCCCACCGCGACTCGCTCGCCAGCGCCCAGGTCTACGCCAGTGCCACGCCGCTCAGCGAGGACCGGGTCCGCGCCACCGTGGACACGATCCGCGACGGACTGGCCGGGCTCGGCGCGCACGGTGCGTACGTCAACTACATCGACAACACGCTGCCGGACTGGGGCAACGCCTACTACGGCAGGAACCTGACCCGCCTGAAGGACGTGGCCCACCACTACGACCCGGACGGCGTCTTCGCCTTTCCCCAGTCCGTGACAGCCAGTCCGTGACAGCCGGTCCGCACCCGCCGGCCGATCTTGTTCCTTTCGCGTCGTGCGTCAGCGCGTAGCGGGCGGCGGGCGGCAGGCTGCCTGAGCTGCCGTCGGTCATCTCGCCCGATTGCAAAATGGGGACCTCTCCACTTAACGTGAGGTCAAGTGGAGGGCTCCCCATTTTGTGCCATGGGTCGCCCTTCCGGCTGCTCACCTGCGGAAAGGAACAAGTGCCCATGTCGGGAATCGAAGGCAAGGTCGTGGCGATCACCGGAGCCAGCAGCGGCATCGGAGCGGCGACGGCGATCCATCTCGCCGGGAGAGGGGCCCGGCTCGTGCTCGGGGCGCGACGCCAGGACCGGCTGGACGCGGTCGTGGCGCAGATCGCGGCGCAGGGCGGCAGCGCCGTCGGGACCGTCGTCGACGTGACGCGCCGCGAGGACCTGCGGCGCCTGACGGACACGGCGCTCGACCGGTACGGCCGGCTCGACGTGCTGGTCTCCAACGCCGGCACCATGGCGGTGTCCCCGTTCGACGAGCTGCGTCAGGACGACTGGGACGCCATGGTCGCCACCCACATCACCGGCCTGCTCAACGGGATCGCGGCGGCGCTGCCCGTCTTCCGGGAACAGCGCTCCGGCCAGTTCGTCAACATCGCCTCCACCGCGGCCTACGTCGTCAAGTCCCCCCAGGCCGTCTACGCGGCGACCAAGACGGCGGTGAAGGTCCTGACCGAGGGCCTGCGGCAGGAATCGGGGCCCGACCTGCGCGTCACCCTCGTCTCACCGGGCTTCACCGACACCGAGGGCGTGGGCAAGGGAGCCAGTCCCGAAGCGGCGGCCGCGCTGGCCCGGCAGCGCGACGAGATCGCCATGCCGCCCTCCGCCGTCGCCTCCGCGATCGGCTACGCCATCGAACAGCCCGAGGGCGTCGACGTCAGTGAGATCGTCGTCCGGCCCACGGTGCAGGCCTGACACCCGGGCAGGACACCCGGGCAGGACGCCCGGACAGAACGCCCGGGCGTACGCCGGATCGCCGCCACCGTCGGGCCCGAGGGCGTCCGTTAGCGCTCACAAGGCCACCGTGGCGGACGGCGGGTGGATTGGTGCCGGCTTCAGTCGTCCAGGGAGGTCAGCAGTTCGCGCAGCAGGTCGTTGAGTTGGGCGGCCCGTTCGGGGCCGAGGGCGTCCACGGCGCGGCGCTGGACGGCGAGGCCGGCGGTCACCGCGCCGTCGATGGTGGAGCGGCCCTCGGGAGTGAGGCTGATCCGCAGGCCGCGGCGGTCGTTCGGGTCGGGGGAACGGGTGACCAGGCCGGCCCGCTCCAGCTTGTCCAGGCGGCCGGTCATGCCGCCCGTGGTCAGCATCAGGGTGGCGGTCAGCTCGCGCGGCGAGAGCGAGAACGGCTCACCGGCCCGGCGCAGGGTGGCCAGCACGTCGAACTCGCCGCGCCCGATGCCGAACGGGGCGTACGCGCGCTCCATGCGATCGCCCATGCCGCGCGCGAGCCGGTAGATCCGCCCGAAGGCCTCCATGGCCTGCAGGCTCTCCCCCAGGTCGGGCCGCTCCTGGCGCCACTGGGCGGCGATCGCGTCCACCGGGTCGGCGGTGGTGGGGCGCGGGTTCGGGGCGGAATCTGCGGTGCTCGTCATGGGTTCAGTGTGGCACAAGATTGCTTGTCACAAAGAAGCTTGACTTTAACTAGCTTACTGCTAAGTTACTTACATGCTTTCAAAAAGGAGCCCGGGCTTCCCCGGCGAACGCAGCCTGATGGCGGCCCTGGCCATCGACGCCCTCGGCAACGGCATGTACGTGCCCTTCAGCCTGGTCTTCTTCCGCCACGTCACCGGCCTGCCGTTGGCCGTCATCGGCCTGGTGCTCACCGCCACCGGCCTGCTGGCGATGGTCGCGCTCCCGCTCGTCGGCACCGCCGTCGACCGGTTCGGCGCCCGCCGCATGCAGATCGCCCTCCACCTGATCCGGGCCGCCGGATTCGCCGTCTACCCCTTCGCCTCGGCCCTGCCCGCCTTCGTCGCCGTCACCCTGGTCACCGCCGTGGCGACCCGCGGCTACCCCGCCGTCCAGCAGGCCAGGATCGGCGAACTCGCCTCCGGCACCAGCCTGGAGCGCATCAACGCCCTCGGCCGCAGCCTCGCCAACGCCGGCCTCGGCGCCGGCAGCATGCTCGCCGCCCTGCTGGTCGGCCTGGCCGGCGACGGCGGCTACACCGTCGCCGCACTGCTCAACGCCGCCAGCTTCCTGGCCGCCGCCGCCCTGGTCCGCCGCGTCCCGGACCGCAGCGCCGAGGCCGTCGACAGCCCCGCCCCGCGCGACACCGGACAGGTCGGCTACCGCGCGGTCCTGGCCGACCGGCCGTTCCTCGGCCTGGCCACCGCCAACCTGCTGATCTCCCTCGGCTACGCCTCGCTCGCGGTACTGCTCCCGGTGTACGTGACCGGTGCCCTGCACGCCTCCGCCGCGCTGCCCGGCCTCGCCTTCGCCGTCAACACCGTGCTCTGCGCCGCCCTCGGCGTCCCCGCCGGGCTCGCCGTCCGCCGGTTCACCACCCGCAACCGGGCCGCCGCCACCGGCGCCGCGCTGTTCGCCGCCGGATTCCTCGCCCAGGCGCTGCTGGTGCCCGCCGCCGGACGCTTCACCACCGCCGGCCTGCTGGCCGTGGTGGTCGTGATCACCCTCGGCGAGATCGTCCACAACCCCGCCGCCTCGGCCCTGGTCACCGCCACCGCCCCGGCCGCCGTCCGCGGCCGGTACATGGCCACCTACCAGCTCTCCTGGTCGCTCTCCGCGGCGCTCGCCCCCTCCCTGCTCACCGGCCTGCTGGCCCTCGACAACCGGCTGCCCTGGCTGGTGCTCGCCGCCACCGCACTGGCCGGAGCCGGCCTCCTGCTCCGCCTGGAGCGCCGACTGCCGGCCCAGGCCGTCCGTCCCGAGCCGCAGAAGGCCGCTCTGACCACCGCAGCCTGAAGCACCGCGAGCCCCAGCACCGCAAGCCCCGCACGCCGAACCCACAGAGGAGACGGCGATCGGGGCTGCGGCGCGTTCCCGCTTGACGGCCACTCACCATGGCGCCCGGCCTGCCGATGGACCCGAATCCTGGGCGCAGCGGCCGGGAGGAGTTCCCCCACGGCTTCCCCGGGGCTTCACCCAGGGCAGAACGCCGCTCCCTTCCCCCGGCGCCCCGAATCCCTAGGCTGAAGGGGTGAGCACTCATGCGCCGAACGAAGCCCGCGTCATCCCCCTGCGCCCGCAGGCCTCGCCGCCCGTTTCCGGTGGGGCGACCCGCGCCCCGCAACGACCGGCCGGAACTCCCCGGGCACCCCTGACACCCGCGCCGAAGGAACCCCTGTGGCGCGACCTCGTCGGCGATGCGCTGCGGCGCGAGCGGCTCGCGCAGGAGCGCACGCTGAAGGACGTCGCGGAGGCGGCCCGGATCTCGGTGCCGTACCTGTCGGAGCTGGAGCGCGGACGCAAGGAGGCCTCCTCCGAGGTGCTCGCGGCCGCCGCCCGGGCCCTCGGGCTCGGTCTCGCCGACCTGCTCTCGCTCGCCCAGGACGAACTGGCCCGGTACGCCCCGAGCCCGGTGGGCCGGAGCCGGGTGAGCCAGAGTCAGGTGAGCCGGAGCCAGGTGGGTCGCGGCCGTACGTCGCCGACGGCGCGGTACGACGGCCTCTGCCTCGCCGCCTGACCGAACCGGAGGCCGGCACGACAGCGGGCACGACGGCCGGTACGACGGCCGGTACGGCGGGGCGCCCCACCGCCGCACCGGCCACGGCCGCGCGCAGTCAGCCGAACGCGTGCCGTCGGCTCAGTACCTCGTCGGCGATCCCGTAGGAGACGGCCTCCTCGGCGGTGAGCACCTTGTCCCGGTCCATGTCCGCGCGCAGCGTCGCCACGTCGTGCTGCGTGTGCCGGGACAGGACCTCCTCCACCTGCGAGCGGATGCGGACCATCTCCTTGGCCGCGAGGCTGAGGTCGGAGACCGTCCCCTGCCGACCGCCGCTGGCCGGCTGGCCGAGCAGCACCCGCGCGTGCTGGAGCACGAACCGTCGCCCGGGATCTCCCCCGGCCAGCAGCACCGCCGCCGTCGACGCCGCCTGGCCGACGCAGAAGGTGGAGATCGGCGCCTGCACGAAGGTCATCGTGTCGTAGATCGCCATCAGCGAAGTGAACGATCCCCCGGGCGAGTTGAGGTAGATCGAGATCTCGCGCTCCGGGTTCTCCGACTCCAGGTGCAGGAGTTGCGCGATGACCACATTGGCGACCCCGTCGTCGATCTCGGTGCCGAGGAAGATGATCCGCTCGTTCAGCAGCCGGCTGAAGACGTCGTAGGACCGCTCGCCCTGGGCGGTCCGCTCGATCACGTAGGGAACCGTGTACGACCCCATGTCACAGCCCCATCCGTCGGCGCGACGCGGCCGGGCGGATGTCGGCGAACGACTCCACCACCCGGTCGACGATCCCGTACTCCCTGGCCTGCCCGGCCGTGAACCAGCGGTCCCGGTCGCCGTCCCGCGCGATCGTCTCCTCGCTCTGCCCGGTGTGCTCGGCGGTGATCCGCTCGATGGCCTTCTTGGTGAACTGCAGGTTCTCCGCCTGGATCTCGATGTCCGCGGCGGTGCCGCCGATGCCCGCCGAGGGCTGGTGCATCATGATCCGCGCGTTCGGCAGCGCGAACCGCTTGCCGGACGCCCCCACGGTCAGCAGGAACTGGCCCATGCTGGCGGCGAACCCCATCGCCAGGGTCGAGACGTCGTTCGGGATGAGCCGCATGGTGTCGTAGATGGCGAGGCCCGCGGTGACCGACCCGCCGGGGCTGTTGATGTACAGGCAGATGTCGGTGCGTGGGTCCTCCGCCGACAGCAGCAGCAGCTGCGCGCACACCCGGTTGGCCGACACGTCGTCGACCTGGGTGCCGAGGAGGACGATCCGCTGGGCGAGCAGCTGACCCGCGAGATGGTCGTCGAAGGGGCTGGGCGGGGTGCCGCCCTCGTCCGCGCGGGGCGGGAGCGAGGTGAGTGGAGTCATCAGGTCTCCTTGTCGAGGCGGGGATGCCGTCGGCTCCACTCTTGCCCCGGGGAGGTCCCCGAACGTGGTTTCTCTGCCCACCGCAGATTCGCCACCGGCAGAGCCGACGGCTCAGCCGTTCTCGTGCGGCGGCCGGAAGAACGCCCGAGCCCGTTCGACCGGCGTGACCTCACTCCTGGCCGTCTCGTCCACCACGTCGCCGCTCCGCGGTGCGCCAGGCCGCGGTGACGGCGCGGTGGGCGGTGGCCGTCGCCTCGGTGATGTCGCCCTCCAGGTGGACCGGGGCGCCGAGGTGGACGTACAGGACGGGGCGCCGCAGCGGGGCGGTGGCGAACCCGGCGAGCTGCTTGGCGGTGCTGCCCGAGCTCAGGCGGCGGGCGCCGCACTGGCCGAGCGGCACCACCGGGGCGCCGCTCGCCGCCGCGAGCCGGGCCAGGCCGGTGCGGAAGGCGCCGGGCTCCGCGTCACGGGAGTCCCGGTGCTTCGGCAGGCCGCCCTCGCCGTAGATCAGCACGACCCGGCCGGCCGCGAGCGCCGCCGCGGCCGAGTCGAGGGCTTCGGCCGCCCGGGCCGTCCCACGATGGACCGGGATGTGGCCGCCGGCCCGCAGCACTCCGCCGAGCACGGGCACCCGCCACAGCCCGGCGGTCGCCATCACGACCGGCTCGGTGCCCAGCCGGCGCAGTGCGGCCAGCACCACGCCCGGGTCGGCGAGCGAACTGTGGTTGGCCGCGACGATGCTGCCCGGGGCGACCGGGCCCGCCACCTCGCAGGTGACGGTCAGACGACCGAGGACGGGCACCAGTGCGCTGGCGATCCGGCTGAGCATGGGCGGGTTCCTTCGTGGCCTTCGGCGAAGTGGTTCCGCCATCCTCTCGGAGCCCGCCGCCCGGCCGCCTGAGTAGCGGTACTCAGACCGGGCCGGGTACGGGTCGGCGCTGCAGGCCCGCCGGCCGTGCTCAGGGAGCGGCGAACAGCCCGGGGAAGGCCGGGGCCAGCCACGGCCGGCGGCCCCAGGCGAGCACCTTGCCCCGGGTGAGGGCGGCGGTCGCGGTGCAGCGGCCCAGCGCGATGAGGAGGAACGCCACGGGCTCGATGAGGATCGTGCAGTCCGGGCGCCGCGGTGGCTCCTGGCTCACCACGGCGGCGCCGTCCGTGAAGGTCACCGTGAACCCGCCCAGGCCGCGCACCCGCAGCCGGTAGCAGGCGTGGTGGCCGGCCGCGGCGCGGGCGTCCACCACCCACGGCATGGCCGCCCGCAGGAACGGCATCGTCAGGTGGACGCGGTGCCGGTCGATCGGGTGCGGCCGCCGCAGGGCGACGGCGATGTCGTAGAGGTGGCCCAGCATGTGGGTCAGCAGGTAGGCGCCGAGGGTGTCCAGGTCCATCGGGCCGAGCGGGGTCAGCACCGGCTCGGTGCCGGCCCGCGGGCCGGCTGCCGCCGTGAACTCCCTTGCCCACCGGGCGATCTCCCCCGCGAGCACGCCCGGGTCCCGCTCCGGCCGCGCGGCCAGCGAGGCCGCGTTCGCCGCGGCCAGCGAGCCCGGGGTGCCGTCCCCGTAGCGCCGTTCCCTGCCGGCGGCCAGTGCCGCCATCAGCTCGTTGGCCATCGCCAGGTGGGCGGCGGCCTCGGCGACCGTCCACTCGGCGCCGGGTATCGGGGTGTCGCCACGGCAGCCGGCGAGCAGGGCGACGGCATCGTCTCCGACGGCGGTGACCGCCTCGAAGAGCGCGCTGCGCGCGGCGCCGAGGCGGTGCTCAGGGAGCGGGATGGTCATGGTGGTGAACACTGGCCGACTCCCGCACGGCTGTCCAGACATCGCGAGCACGTCGCCACCGCCGAGCCGGAGCGCCATGCTCACCAGCCACCGGACTGGCTGGGCGTCAACTACCACGCGCCCGCCGTCGTCTCCGCGACCGCCGAGCGCACCGCCCCCGCTCCCGAGAGGGGCGCGAGGGGCCGCGAGGCGGCCGGAATTGCGCGCGGCCGGGAATCGGCGCCCCCTTACCGAGGTAATGCCGCAGACAGCTGCCCGGCCATTACCGTTCGATCGATCGCCGTACGGAGCGGTAGGTTCACCGAATTCACCGGGGGCCGACGATTTCATTCCGATTCATTCCGGGGGCTGTCCGAAAATCCTCTTGGGGCCTAGGCTGCGGCCCGTGTCATTCCTCCGAAGAATTCGCGCCGCCTCCCCCGGCCTGCGCCCCGAGCTCGACGACGTCGAACTCGGCCGTGTCCGGCGACAGCTCAAGTCCTCGGGCCTGCCTGGTCAGAGCTCCATCCAGGCCGACCAGGTCGAACGGCTGCTGCGGGACACCGGCACGGACTGGGACCGTCGCGGGCACCGTTTGGGCGTGCTCGCCGAGACGGCGGCGCCCTCCGCCCTCGCGCGCAACTGGCGATTGCGTCGCCCGCGGAATGCGGACGCGCTGATTTTCGAGGCGTGGGTCGAACTCTTCCGCGGCCGGTACGCGGGACGGATGGAAGATCCCCGCGCGGCAGCCGAGAACTGCTATGACGCGGCCGACCTCCTGCCCGAAGATCCGACGCCGTGGGTGGTACTGCTCGGAATTCTGCGCCTGATGCGTGCCGAATCACGTGAGTTGATCGCCGTCTGGCACGAGGCCGCCGCACGCGACCCGTGGAACCGCGAGGCCCACCTGCAGATGCTGCGCTACCTGTCACCGGAGGAGTGCGGGTCACGCAGCGCCCAGCTCAACTTCGTGGACACGGTCCGGGCCTCGGCGCCGCCGACCGCGCCGACCGCCGGGGTGGAACTGACGGCGCTCGTGGACGAACACACCCGCACGGCGGCCGGGGGCGGCGTCGAGGCCCTGCTGGTCCGCCGCCAGTGGACGCACAACCGGGCGGTCAAGGCGCTCGACACCGCTCTGCACGAGTGGCCGCGGCACGGCGGACTGGTCCACGCTGCGGCGCTGGCCGATCTCAATCTGCTGGCCTTCGCCCTGGTCCAGGCGGGCCGCCCGAGCGAGAGCGGTGACGCGTTCCGCCGGATCGACAACACGGTCACCGCCTGGCCGTGGACACTCATCGGCGATCCGCTCCAGCAGTTCACCTACTGGCAGTCACGCGCGGCGGCCTGACACCCACCACACCGCGCGGGCTCCGCACCGCGCGGCCGCGGCCGACAGGCCACCGGACGGGGCGGCAGCCCGCCGGCCGGGACATCAGGCCGCCGGACGGGACCTCAGGCCGACGCCCGGGGCGCTCGCCGTTCGGCGGCGCTCAGCCACGCCACGGCCGCCACGATGACCACGGCGAGGACGAGACTGACCGGCCCGGTGCCGAGGTCCAGACCCCCGCGTTCCCGGCTGACACCGGCCCAGTCCGCGAAGCAGGCACCGAGCGGCCGGGTGAGGACGTAGGCCCACCAGAAGGTCAGGACCGGCGACAGCCCGGAGAAGCGGCGGGCGAGCGCGGGCACGACGATCAGGGCGGCGAACAGCAGCCCGGAGGGCAGGTAGCCCCACCCGAGGGTGGCCGCGGTCAGATCGCCGACGGCCGTGCCGAGGGCGAAGGTGGCCATGACCGCGCACCAGTAGAAGACCTCGCGCCGCCCGCCCCCGACCGTCTCCACCGCGAGCGTCCCCTCCGTCCGCCGCCACACGGCGAACACCAGGGCGAGGAGCACCGCGAACGCCACCGCGGAGGCGACGTACGGCACCCCGACGGCGACGTGCGCGACATCGGCCGCCATGGTGCCGAACACGCTCACCATGATCACCGCCGTCCAGTACACCGCCGGGACGTAGCGGCGGGCCCGGGCCTGCACGAACAGCGCGGCGACGAGCAGCAGCCCCGCCGAGCCGACCGCAGGGACCGGCCCCAGGACCCGGGCGAGGTAGTCGGAGGTGGTCTCGCCCATACCGGTGGTGAGGATCTTGACGACCCAGAACACCGCCGTGACCTGCGGGACCTTGCTCAACACGGACCGTGCGGGGACGGGCCGCCCGGGGACGGCCGGGCCGCGGTGGGCCGCTCGGGGGGTTGTCGTGGCGCCCATGACGGCGGCGCTCCCTTCTCTACGGCACGGCGTGGCCGCGCCTCGCTACGGCGCGGCCTGGCCGCGCCCGGTCGATGCGTCAGCCGCCCAGCACGGTGTTGCCGGTGACCGAGCCGGTGGCCCCGTCCACGGTCACGGCATGCCGCACGCCGTCGGCGCCGATCACCACGGCCCGCCAGGCCCGGCCACCGCCCTGTTCGGCGACCGTGGTCAAGGACTCGACCCTGCCGCCCGTGACGACGGACGCGGCCTTCGCCAGCGCGTCGGCGGCGTTGGTCGACGGCAGCGGCGCCGGTGCGGCGTGCCCGGCCCGGCCGTCCTCGTTCCCGTGGCCGGGGGCCGTGCGGCCCTCGTGACCCCGGTGACCCTCGCGATCCCGGCCGGCGCCCTGCCCGCCGCCTTGACCACCCTCGCGGCCGCCGTCACGGCCTTCGTCCTGACCGCCGTCCCGGCCGTCGTACCGCTCCTGGTCACCCGCCGCCGCCCACCGGCCGCCGCCGTGGCCCTCGTGCTCGTGGTGGACCGCCACCGCGGCCGCGCCACCGCCGATCACCACGACGGCCGCACCGGCCACGACCCAGCGCGCCGACCGACCGCGCACCCACCGGCCGCGCACCCACCGGCCGGCCCGCCCCAGGCCCGCACGCGCCTTGCCCGCGCCGCTCGTCACGTCGTTCTGCTGGGACTCCACGCCTTCTCTGGGCTCGCTCACGTACCCGCACCGCTCCTCGACCCGGCCCGGACCGTCCCCGGGCGACTGCGTCATGATGGCGGGGCGTTGCTGAAGATCGGCTGAAGACCAGGAGGCACCCCCGGCCACCCGCTCCGGCGACCTGCGACCCTGGTGGGCATGCGTGTACTGGTGGTGGAGGACGAACGCCGGCTGGCCCTGGCCCTGCAGCACGGGCTGACCGCCGAAGGGTTCACGGTCGACACGGCCCACGACGGCCCGTCCGGCCTCGCCAAGGCCATGGACCACGCCTACGACGTCGTCGTGCTCGACATCATGCTGCCCGGCCTCAACGGCTACCGGGTGTGCTCACGCCTCCGGGCCTCCGGCAGCGACGTCGGCATCCTCATGCTCACCGCGAAGGACGGCGAGTGGGACGAGGCCGAGGCACTGGACACCGGCGCCGACGACTACCTGTCCAAGCCGTTCTCGTTCGTCGTGCTGGTCGCCCGGCTCAGGGCGCTGGCCCGCCGGATCGGCAGCCGCGCGCCCCGGCGCACCGTCCTGGGCGACCTCGTCGTGGACTCCGCCGCCCGTACCTGCACGCGGGCCGGCACGGGCGTCGCCCTCACCCCCCGGGAGTTCGCCATCCTCGACCACCTCGCCCGACGGGCCGGCGAAGCCGTGTCCAAACGGGAGATCCTCGACGCCGTCTGGGACGGCGGCCCCGACAGCGACCCGAACACCGTCGAGGTCCACGTCAGCGCGCTCCGACGCAAGATCGACACCCCGTTCGGGCGGGCCGCGGTGCAGACCGTGCGCGGCACCGGCTACCGGCTGGCGGCCGACGGTGGCTGACCCGACCATGCCTGACCCGACCATGCCTGACCCGCTGGTGGCTGACCCGACCACGGCGCGCCGCCGGATCCGCGCGGCACTGCACCGGCGCCTCGCCCGCCACCCCGGGGCCGCCGCCCTCGCCGACCGGCTGACACCGCGCTCGGTCCGCGCCCGCACCACCCTCGCCGCCTGCCTCAGCGTCGCCGTCGTCCTCGCCGTCGCCTCCGCCGCCGTCGTCCTCCTGCTGCGCGCCAACCTGGAACGAACCGTCGAGGACGGCGCCCGTGAACAGGCCCAGGCCGTCGCCCGCCTCGCCGAGGACGGGCGGCTCCCCGGCCAGCTCCCCCTCGACCACGGCACCGACTTCATCCAGGTCGTCGACGCGCACGGCACGGTGGTCGCCGCCAGTCAGAACCTGACCGGTCACCCCTCGGTCGCCCCCACCGGCCACCGCGACGGCCACACCACCTTCAACCTCCGCACCCTCGGCGACCAGCACCACCAGCGCGTCACCACGATCACCACCGCCACTCCGAGCGGCAGCGTCACCGTCCACGTCGGCGCGTCCCTGCGCACCGTCGACGCCGCCGAGGACCTGACCACCGCCGCGCTCGCCGCGCTGAGCGCGGTCCTGCTGATCACGGTCGGCGTCCTCACCTGGCGGGCGACCGGCCGTGCCCTGCGGCCGGTCGAGGCCATCCGCGCCGAGGTCGCCGCCATCGGCGACCGCGACCTGAACCGCCGCGTCCCCGAACCCCGCAGCGAGGACGAGATCGCCCGCCTCGCCGGCACCATGAACGCCATGCTCGAACGCCTCGAAGCCGCGGGCGTCCGGCAGCGCCGCTTCATCGCCGACGCCTCCCATGAACTGCGCAGCCCCCTGACCGTGCTGCGCACCCAGCTCGAGGTCGCCCTCGCCCACCCCGACCCCGACGTGCGCACCGACCTGACGGCCGGCGCGCTGGAGGACACCGAACGCCTCCAGGCCCTCGCCGCCGACCTCCTGCTGCTCGCCCGCCTCGACTCCTCCGGCCGCGACCGGCCCGGGGAACCCGTCGACCTCGCCGCGCTGGTGCACACCACGATCGCGGCCCGCGGCGCCGAACCCCACCCCGTGACCGTGCACACGCCCGTCCCCGTCACGGTGTCCGGCCATCCCCTGTGGCTGGGCCGGCTCCTGACCAATCTGCTCGACAACGCCCAACGCCATGCCCGGCACGCGGTCACCGTCCGCCTCGGCACGGACCGGGCCACCGGCCTTGCGGTCCTGGACGTGGCCAACGACGGGCCCCCGATCGAACCCGCCGACCGCGAGAAGATCTTCGAACGCTTCACCCGCCTCGACGACGCCCGCAGCCGCGACGACGGCGGCGCCGGCCTCGGCCTGCCGATCGCCCGCGACATCGCCGCCCTCCACGGCGGCACCCTCACCGTCCTCGGCGTGACGGGCGTGACCGGCGTGACCGGCGTGACCACCTTCCGCACCCGCCTACCGGCCGCCCCGACCGCCCCGACCGCCCCGACCGCCCCGAACACCCGGCCGACGTCCGACGGCTGACCCAGGGTCGTCCGCCCGCCGCCCGGGGCGGGGGCGGCCGGGTGCGGGATCAGGCAGCGGCCTGGCGGGCGGCCAGGTCGTCCAGGATGGTGGCGGTGGCGGTCGCACCGAAGCGTTCGGCGCCGGCGGCCACGAACTCCAGCATGTGGTCGAGGGTGCGGACCCCTCCGGCTGCCTTGACCCTCATGTGGGCGGGGACGTTCGCCCGCATCAACCGGACGTCCTCCAGGGTCGCGCCACCGGGCGCGAAGCCGGTCGAGGTCTTGACGAAGTCCGCGCCCGCCAGCGTGCTGAGCCGGCAGGCGCGCAGCTTGTCCTCGTCATCGAGGTAGGCGTTCTCGAAGATCACTTTGGTGAGGCCGGCACCCGCAGTGGCATCGACGACCGCCGCGATGTCCTCCCGCACCGCGTCGTCCTCCCCGCCGCGCAGCAGGCCGATGTTGAGCACCATGTCGAGTTCGGTCGCACCCGCCGCCAGGGCGTCGACGGCTTCGCCCGCCTTGGCCGCCGTGGTGGAACCGCCGTGGGGGAAGCCGATGACGGTGCCGACCTCGACGGCGGTGCCGGCGAGCGCCTTGACCGCCAGGGGGACGTCGGCGGGGCGCACGCAGACGGAGGCGACGTCGTAGGCCGCGGCGAGCTCACAGCCGCGCAGCACCTCGGCGGTGGTCAGTTCGGGCCGCAGGAGCGAGTGGTCGATCATCTTGGCGAGCTGCCGGACGTCGATGCCGGTGGAGTCCATGAGCCTGTCCTAGGGGTGAGGCGTTTCGCGTCGCACCGGTCAGGGCGCGACAGCGCGGACAGTCCGACGGTAACCTCAGGCTGTCTAGCTGTCTATACAGCCGACCCGGAGATCGGGGCAGGAACACATGTGGCGGACATCACAGTGCACGCCTCTTGCCCTTGGCGTATTTCACCGTGGAATGTCCCGCTCTGTACTGGTCTACGCTGGTTGACTAGACAGCTAGACGGCGTATTCTCAATTTCGGAGGGCCCCTTTTGGAAACGGATTTCGCGCCCAGGTACCACCGGATCGAACAGGCCCTCCGAAACCGGATCGCCGAGCATCGACCGCACGACCCGCTCCCGTCGGAGACGGATTTGTGCGAGGAATTCGGGGTGAGCCGCATGACTGCCCGAGCGGCCGTTCAAGGGCTCGTCACGGAAGGCCTGGTGTACCGGATCCCCGGGCGCGGGACATTTGTCGCGGAACCGCCGACCCACCGTCGCGCGGAAAACCTGGTCCGATTCAGCGAGGAAATGCGCAGACAGGGCCGCAAGCCCTCGTCACAACTGATTTCGGCGAGTCTCCGGACTGCCCTGCCGGAGGAGATCCACCGGCTCCGGCTGCGGAAATCCGCACAGGTCGTGGAGGTCAGCCGGGTGCGGTTGGCCGACGGGGTCCCGACCGCACTGGAGCGGGCGGTGTTCCCCGAGGCCCTCGCCGCCCTGCTGGAGGTCGACTTCCGCACGGCGTCGATGCACGAGGCGCTCGCCGGGCTCGGCCGGACGCCGACCCGCGGACACGCGTCCATCAGGGCCGCCGCGGCCGGCGAGCGGGAGGCGGAGCTGCTGGCGGTGGCTCCGGGCACCGCCCTGCTCGTCGAACAGCGCCTCATCGTGGACCAGGACGAACAGCCCCTGGAACTCACCGAATCCCGGTACGTGGGCGACAGATACGCCCTGGACGTCGCCTTCGAGGTCGATTCCTGAGGCGATTCCTGAGGCGATCTGCCGAGATCACCTGGTCATCCCGTCATCCGTGCGGCTCTCGGGCCGCACGGATGACGCGGATGTCGACCACGTGGGAGAAATTTCCGACGGGGAACTGCACGATCGGCGGGCAGTACGGCCCGAGCGGGCGATACGACCCGATCCGATTCCAGTAGTGGAAGACACTTTCATGCGTGGAGGGAAAAGCCGTGTACGCGTACCTGATGACCTCTCCCGGGGAAATCAACCGCACCCTGGTGCCTGATCCGGAATGCCGTGAGGACGAAATCCTGCTGCAGACCGAGGCGGTTTCCATCTGTTCGACCGACGTCTCCTACTTCCGCGGCCACCTCTTTCCGGAAGCCTGGCCGATCATTCCCGGACACGAATACGTGGGAAGGGTCGTCGAGGTCGGCAAGCGACTCCGGGACGACGTACTACCGGGCGACCGGGTGACCTACTGGGGACAGACCGACTTCGGCGGGATGGCCGAGTACCGGGCGCTGCGGCCGCTCTTCCCGGGACGGCTCGGCGTGGAGACGGCCTGGTACACCGGGCGCAACTTCTACGACGCCGACCAGGCCGCGGCCGTCGTCCTGCCGGCGCACGTGCCCTCGGACCTGGCCTCCGTGATCGAGCCGCTGACCTCGGTCCTGCGGTCGTTACTACTCAACCCGCCGAAGCCGGGCGACACCTGCGTCGTCCTCGGCTGCGGCCCCAGCGCCCAGCTTGCCGTCCAGGTGCTGCACCGCCACCTCGGCGCCGGCTCGATCACCGTGCTGGACCGCAACAGCGACCGGATGGCTGTCGCGCTGCGGCACGGGGCCTCCCACGCCTTCAACACGGACACCCAGGCGCCGGAGCTCGAAGCGTACGTGCGCGAGCACCACGACCAGTACGCGGACTACGTGTTCGACGCGCTGCCCCACATCTCTGCGCCGGCCCGCTCGGCCGGGCAGGCCGACGCCCCGGACAAGGACATCCGGGAGATCGCGATGGGCCTGTTGCGCCCCGGCGGCTCGTACGTCATCTACGGCGCGACGGCCGTCCCGCAGCGGCTCAACACCTGGATGATCCTGGCCAAGGGCCTCAAGCTGCTCTCCACCCCCTTCGACGTCCGCTCGTTCCCGATGGCCCGCTCCGCGCACGTCACCGCCGTGGCCCTGCGGCTCGTCGAGTCGGGCCTGGTCGACCCCGCCCCACTGATCACCACCCGTGCCTGTATCGACGACGAGGACGCCGTCCGCGAGGCGTTCACCGGCTACGGGCGGGGCGCCTCGATGAAGACCTCGCTGCTCGCCCCGTCCGTCCTCCTCGACCACGTGCGCCGCACGGCCGCCGCGGCCGACTCCGTCCCCGTCGGCTTGGTCCCCGCCGACGCCGTCCGGGCCGACACCGTCCGGGCCGACGGTCCCTTCGCCGAGCAGACCGGGATACCGGGGTGACCGGCACCGACCCCGGCACCGACTTACCGGTCGCCCCGGTTCACCGGCCCCCCGCCTTCGTCCGGGACCGGCTGACCACCACGGCCTACGGCGGACTGGCCGTGTACGCCTACCTCCTGTACGCGCTCGGCCCACTGCTGCCGCTCCTGCGCCACGACCTGCGGCTGAGCTACGCGCTGATGAGCCTGCACTCCACGGCCTTCGCCGCCGGTGCAATCCTCACCAACCTGCTGTTCCGCCGGCTCCGGACGCGGGTGGGCCACCGGATGCTGTTCTGGTCCGCGCTCGCGGCCCTCGCCCTGGGGTCGCTCCTCCTGGCGACCGCGCTGTCGGCCGCCGTCACGCTCGGTGCGGCCGTCCTGGGCGGCATCGGCGGGGCGCTGCTGCAGACCACGGCCCTGGCGGTGCTGGCCGAGCACCACGGCGCGGACGAGTCACTCCGGGCGCGGGCCCTGGTCGAGGCCAACGCCGCCGCGAGCGTCAGCGCACTCGCCGCGCCCCTGGTCATCAGCGGCCTGGAGAGTGCCGGGGCGGCCTGGAACTGGTGCCTGGTGCTGCCCGTCCTCGCACTGGCGGCCATGTACCCGGCGCTCCGCAACGAGCCGCTGCGCCCACGCACCCCCGCCGTCCCCGCCGTCCCCGACGCACCCGACGCACCCGACGCACCCGACGCAACGACTGCCCCGACCACCACCGCCGTCCACCCGGCGGAGGCCGACCGGCCGACGGGCGCGTTCCCGCTCCGCGCCGCCCTGTGCGGTCTCGTCGTGGGCTTCGAGTTCTGCCTCGCCTACTACGCCGCGCCCCTTCTCACCAACGCCGTCCATCTGACGGACAGTCAGGCGTCGGCGGCGCTCGCCCTGTTCTACGGCGGCGAGCTGGCCGGCCGCCTGGCGGGGAGCAGGCTGACGGCCGGGGCCCGCTCCGCCCGCTCGGCCGCGCTGGTCGCCGGCTCCCTGACCGTCGCCGCCACCGGGTTCCTCCTGCTGTGGCTCGCCTCCACCACCTGGCTCGCCCTGCTGGGCCTGATCATCGGCGGACTGGGGGTCGCCAACCTCTTCCCGCTGACCCTCGCGCTCGCGGTGAGCGCTGCGCCCGGCCGCACCGACCAGGCCACGGCCCGCGTCCAACTCGCGGTCAGCACCTGCATCATGCTTGCGCCCCTGCTGCTCGGCACGCTGTCCGACCGCCTCGGCGTCCGCTCGGCCTTCGGCCTCGCCGGCTGCCTGCTGCCGCTCGCCGCACTGCTGCTCGCCGCCCGGCGACGGCGCCCCGCCCCCACGACCGCCCCTGCCCATGTGTCCTCCACGGGAGTCACCCCGCATGTCCGTCACTGAGCGCACCGAGAGCGCGGACAGCCGCGCCGAGAGCTCCGCGAGCATCGCCCAGAGCTCCGCAGTGGCCCGCGACACCCTGGCCCGCAACCACCGCACCGGCTTCTCCCGGGCGGCCCAGCGCCCCTACGACTTCACCTGCCCCTCCCCCGACAGCTACCCCTTCCAGTGGGCCTGGGACAGCAGCTTCCACGCCATCGCCCTCACCCACGTCGACGCGGTCCGGGCCCGGGACGAACTGCGCTCCCTGCTCGGCGCGGTCACCCCGACCGGCTTCCTCCCGCACATGGTCCTGTGGCAGGACGACCTCCGGCCGCGCGCCACCGCGGACTTCAGGATCGACCTCTGGGAGGGGTGGCGGTCCGTCACCATCGCACCGCCCGTGGTGGCCCGGGCCGTCGAGCGGGTGTACCGGGCCACCGGCGACGACCTCTGGCTGCGTCGCGTCCTGCCACCGACGCTCGCCTTCTTCGGCTGGCTCAGGGACCATCGCACGAGCCCCGGCACCGGACTCCTCGAGATCTACCAGCCCGACGAGTCCGGACTGGACAGCAGTCCCAAGTACGACGCCGCCCTCGGTATCCAGTCGGCCGCCGAGGACGCCGTGCACACCGCCTGGCACCGCGCGATGCGGTCGCTCATCACGGCCTACGCCTCCCCCTCCCGCACGCCCGAGACCCCGCTCCGTGACCGGAGGCTGTTCGTCTGGAACGACGTGCTCGTCAACACCGTCTACGCCGACGGGCTGGCCTGCCTGGCCCGGCTCGCCCGAACGGTCGAATCGAACGGGCGTACGGCGGAGCGGCTGGCCGGGGAGTCCCGCGCGATCGGCACCGCGCTGATGCGGCACTGCTGGGACGAGGCCACCGGCGCCTTCCAGGACCTCGACCTCGTCGCCGGCGAACGCAGTGACGTCCTCACCGCCAGTTCGCTCCTGCCCATCCTCCTCGACTCGGTACCGGAAACCGCCGCCCGCCGGGTCATCGAACAACACCTGCTGAACGAGCGGGAGTTCTGGCGTCCCCATCCGATACCCAGCGTCGCCGCCACCGAGCCGTCGTACGACGCCTCGTTCCGCACCGGCGCCATCTTCCGCGGCTCCAGCTGGGTCAACCTCAACTGGTACCTGTACTGGGGGCTGCGCAAGCGCGGCTACCGCACGGAAGCCGACACCCTCGCGGCCCGCACCTGCGCGCTCGTCGCGGCCTCGGGCACCCGGGAGTGCTACGGGCCGGAGGACGCCGCCGGGCACGGCGCGCGCTCCTTCGGCTGGAGCTCCCTCGTCCTGGACCTGGCCTCCGCCATGACGACAGCGACCACGAGGACGACGACGGCAACGGCAACGGCAACGACGGAGGAGGACTGACCATGGCCAACTGGGGTTTCCTGGGCGCCGGTTCGATCGCCGCCTCCAGCCTCGCACCCGCCGTCCACGCGGCCGACGGGCCGCGCCTGCACGCCGTCGCCGCGACCGACTCCCGGCGGGCCCGGGCGCTCGACCCCGCGCGGGTGTACACCCGCTACGAGGAGCTGCTGGACGACCCCGCCGTCGACATCGTCTACGTCGCGCTCCACAACAGCGCCCACCGCCCGTGGGTGGACCGCGCCCTGCGCGCGGGCAAGCACGTCCTGTGCGAGAAGCCGCTCGGGCTGACCGCCGCGGAGGTCACCGCCATGACGGCCACCGCCCGCGCCGCCGGCCGACTGCTCGTCGAGGCCGCCTGGAACCGCTGGCACCCGCGCACCCGCGACCTCGAGTCCATGATCACCCGCGGCGCGATCGGCACCGTCCACACCGTCACCGCCCGGTTCGACGGCCTCGCCCCCGCTCCCGGCAACTACCGCCTCGACGCCGCCCTCGGCGGCGGCGCCCTCTACGACGTCGGCTACTACGCCGTCTCGGCCGCCCTCGCCGCCTTCGGCTGGCGGACCCCGAGGGTCGTCCGGGCCGAGCAGGACCACTGGCGGCCCGGCTCCGCCGACTCGGCCACCCGCTTCCTGCTCGAGTTCCCCGACCGGGGGACGGCCGAGGTCGGCTGCTCGCTCGTGGGCGGCATGGCCGAGACCTTCACCACCACCGGCACGAGCGGCTCGATCACCCTCACCCCACCGGCCTTCTGCGCCGGCGCCGCCCCCAGCACGCTCACGTCCACCGTCGGGGGCCGGCGCCACTATTTGGCCCAGGACCCGTACCGCCTCATGGTCGAGGCGATGGACGCCGCGGCGGACGGCGACACCTCCGCCCACCTCGTCCCGCTCGAGGAGTCGCTTCTCATCGCCACCACGCTGGACTCCGTGCGGAGCCGTCTCTCCCGCCGGGACAGCCGCCGGGACAGCTGACGCACCCGTCCACCCGCCCCGCCCGAGGCATCGCACCGGTTCAGCGACGCGCCGGTTCATCGACGCACCGGTTCAGCGACGCGCGGGTCCGGCCGCGTGCGACAGCGGCCGGACCCGGGCGACCAGGAGGGCGATGTCGTCGTTCCCACCCTGGTGGTGCAGGGCGCCGAGGAGGAGGTCGCAGGTCTCCTCCGGGGAACTGCGGGGCCGGCCGAGGAGGTCGGTGAGGGCCGTGAGCCGCACGTCGATGTCGTGGTCGCGGGTCTCCACCAGCCCGTCGGTGTAGAAGACGAGTTCGTCGCCGGTCCTGAGGTCGATCGGGGTGTCGTGGAAGGCGATCCCGCCGACGCCCAGGGGTGCGCCGGTGGGCAGGTCGAGCAGGACCGGCCGGCGGCCCGGGTGGGTGTGGACCGGGGGCAGGTGGCCGGCGATGGCGATGCGACAGCGGTGGTGGCGCGGGTCGTAGAGGGCGTAGACGCAGGTGGCGATGGACTCTCCGAGACCGGCGGCGATGCTGTCGAGGTGGGTGAGGACGGCGGCCGGCTCCAGGTCGAGGCCGGCCAGTGTCCTTGCGGCGGTGCGGAGTTGGCCCATCGTGGCGGCGGCGGTGATGCCGCTTCCCATCACGTCGCCGACGACCAGCGCGGTCCGGTCGGCGGTCAGCGGGATGACGTCGAACCAGTCGCCGCCGACCTCGCCGACGCCGGAGGCCGGCTGGTAGCGGTAGGCGACCTCCAGCCCGGGCGGCTGCGGGGGCGGGCCGGGCAGCAGGTGCCGCTGGAGGGCGAGCGCGGCGTGGCGCTGGCGTTGGTACCAGCGGGCGTTGTCGATGGCGACGGCGGCGCGGGCGGCCAGTTCACCGGCCAGGACCACGTCGTCATGGTCGAACGGCTGCTTGTTGCGGGCCCGTTTGAGATCGAGCGCACCCAGGACCTGGCCGCGGGCGCGCAGCGGCACGGCCAGGTAGGAGTGGATCCCGGCCTGCCGGAGCAGCTCGACCGCCTCCGCGTCGCGGGCGATGCGCGGCAGGTCACGGTCGGTGACGCGGGCCAGCAGGATCGGGCGGCCGGTACGGGCACAGCGGGTGACCAGGCGGGTCGCGTCGTAGCGGGCGATCTGCCCGACCGGATCGGCGGCCTCGACGGCGGGCGTGGGGTGGGCGGCCTTGACGGCGAGGGCGCGGAACAGGGCCGGACGTTTCCGGTCCTCCGTCGGCGCGCTGTCGGTGAGGATGTCCTCCAGGATGTCGACGGCCGCGATGTCGGCGAATTCCGGGACGAGGACGTCGGCGAGCTCGCGTGCGGTGACGTCGAGATCGAGGGTGGTGCCGATGCGCTCGGAGGCGTCGGCGATCACGGTCAGGCGCCGCCGGGCCGCCGCCGCGGCGGTGGCCGCCCGGTGCTGCTCGGTGACGTCGACGACCGAGACGGCGACGCCGATCACCCGGTGCGCGGGGTCCTCCAGCCGGTGGAAGGACGCCGACCAGGCGTGCTCGACGCCGGGGTCGGCGCGGGTGTGTCCGGTGGTGAACTGGTTCAGCAGCGGCGACCCGGTGGCCAGCACCTCCCGCATGGCCGCCTCGATCGCCTCGGTGTCCAGGAACGGCAGGGCTTCCCGGACGGTGCGGCCCAGGTGCCGGGCGGCGGGCAGTCCGTTGATGCGTTCCAGCGCCGGGTTGACCAGGACGAAGCGCAGCTCGGTGTCCATCACGGACAGCCCGATCGGGGACTGCTCCACCAGGCGCAGCGACAGTGCGAGGTCCCGTTCGAGGCGCCGCAGCGTGGCCTGGTCCGAGGCCAGGCCGAGCGCGTAGGACCGGCCGCTCTCGTCCTCCAGGCGCATGTTGCGGAACTCGACCAGCAGCGTGGACCCGTCCTTGTGTCGGACCGGGAGGACCCCGGCCCACGCCCCGCCGCCGGCCATCACCTTCGCGAACGGTTCCAGCACCCGGTCCAGGAGCCGCTCCTCGACCAGCACCCGGGCGGCCGGGTGCCCGAGGGCCTCCGCGGCCGGGTAGCCGAAGAGGTCCTCGGCCTGCGGGCTCCACAGCACGATCCGCCCCTCCGCGTCCAGCACCACCGCGGCGACGCCCAGGACGTCCAGCAGCCCACCGGCCTCCAGTCCGGGATCCCGCTCCGGCGGGACGGCACCCGACGGCTCCGCGTGCCCGGCGTCCATCCGGCCACCTCCTCCCGCCGCACCTGATGGATGGGGTTCACTCCATCGTCCCGCCTCGCTTCCCGGCCGCCAGCCGGGCGGCCCCGGAGCCGGCATGTGATCGGAATGTCCTGGCTCTCGGCTCTCCCGGACCGTCCGGGCATCACCGGTGTTACTGGCTGGTAATTTGGCTGATCATCATCTCCCCTGAGGTTTCGTCAGCTGGCTACGCTCCGGCAGTCAAGCAGTACGAGCACAGATGGAGCACGTCATGGAACGACCCACCCCCAGCCGTGGACGCCGGACGGCGAGCGCCGTCCTCGCGGCGACGCTCGCCCTCGGCGGGGCCGCCGTCGCACAGCCCGCCGTCGCACAGCCCGCCGTCGCGGAGGCGCCGTCCGGGGCCGCGGTGGGCGTCGGGTCGTTCCGGCTGGCCGACATCCCGGCGAAGGACGGCGTCGTCCTCAAGGCCGACGTGTTCACCCCGGCCCCCGGGACGCCGTGGGCCGATTCCCAGGGGCGCTACCCGCTGGTGGTGCAGCCGGCCAGCTGGGGGCAGAACGACCTGGAGTACGTCGCCCAGGGCCGTGCGCTCGCCACCGAAGGATACGTCGTCGTCACCTACACGGTGCGGGGCTTCTGGGGCTCCGGCGGGGAGGTCGACGTCGCCGGGCCCAAGGACGTCGCGGACATCTCCACGGTGATCGACTGGGCGCTCGCGCACACCCCGGCCGACCCGGACCGGGTCGGCATGGTGGGGCTCTCGCTGGGCGGCGGCCTGACCCTGCTCGGCGCCGCCTTCGATCCGCGGATCAAGGCCGTCGCCTCGCTCAGCGGCTGGGGCGACCTCACCGACTCGCTCTACAGCGGGCAGACCCGGCACCTGCAAGCGGCGGCCGTGCTCGCCGGCATCCAGGCTCCGACCGGCCGCAAGAGCCCCGAGTTCGCGCGGGTGCTGGACGACCTCTTCGCCGACCGCGACCTGCCCCAGGTCATCGACTGGGCGGACACCCGCTCCCCCGCGCGCTACCTGGACCGGATCAACGCGAACGGCACCGCCGTCCTGATGGCCAACGCCTGGGGCGACAGCTTCTTCAACCCCAGCCAGGTCGCCGACTTCTACCAGCGGCTGACCGTGCCCAAGCGCCTCGAACTGCGCCCCGGCGACCACGCGAGCCAGGAGTTCACCGGACTGCTCGGGCTGGACAACGCCACCTGGGACAGCGCGCGTTCGTGGCTCGACCAGTACGTCAAGGGAGCCCCGGCCCCGGGCACCCGCACGCAGCCGGTCCAGTTCGACGTCCGCCCCTCCGGCGTGCCCGAGAGCCACGCCGACTGGCAGTCCGTCAGCTCCCGCACCGAGCGCCTCGCGGTCGGCGCCGACACCCTCGGCGCCGACGCCCACGGCGATCCGGCCTCCGTCACGTGGCAGAGCACCGTGCTCGGCGGCACCCCCTCCGGCGCGAGCGGCGGCGTCGCCCTGCTGTCCGGGCTGGTCGACCAGGCGGTGCACCAGCCGCCGACCGTGGCCGTCCCGCTGCTGGCCCGCTCGGCCGCCGTCGTCCGGACGTCGCAGCCCTACCCGCAGGGCCTGTCGCTGCGCGGCGTCGCCCGGGTGCACAGCACGGTCACCGCGTCGACCCCGCAGGGCACGGTCGTCGCCTACCTCTATGACGTGGACGCGCTCGGCATCGGCCGGCTGGTCTCGCACGCGCCGCAGAGCTGGTCCGGACGGACGCCCGGGCAGCCCTTCCCGCTGGACGTCCCGCTCTTCGCCACGGCGTACGACGTGCCGGCCGGCCACCGCCTGGCCCTGGTGCTGGGCACCCGGGACGCCCTGTACGGCGGGGAGACCCCGCTCGGCTCCCAGGTGACCTTCGGCTCGACCACGGCCGACCCGGCCGAGCTGACGCTGCCGGTGCGCTGATCGCCCGACACCGCCCACTCGACGAGCGCGTACGGCAGGACGGGTGACCAACGAGGCTCCCCGGCGGAACAGTTGAGACGTCAGACAGCTCACTCGACCGCCGGGGAGCCTCGTTCGTCCCGCACCCGGGCCGAATCGTCTTCCGAATCGGGTTCACCGGCTTTATCCCGCATTTCCAGGACCCGGTCGACGTTTCCGATGTCGCGTGTTTGAATTTCCCGGACGTGTCGGTGGACACCGACCGGAACGGGGAGGGAAAATGACCAGCCCGCAAAGGACGGAAAGGGCGGAAAGGGCGGATAACGACGCGCTCGCGGATCGCGTGGCGGCCGGCGATCCGAACCTTTCCACCGAACGGACAAACCTTTCGGCCCGCCGTGATTTCCGCGCGTACTGGCTCGGCCAGACCGTGAGCGTCATGGGCCACCAGGTGGCGATCTTTCTCTTTCCGACCACCGCCATCGTCCTGTTCCACGCGTCCGATCTCGGCGTCGGCCTGCTGAATGCCGTGGGCACTGCTCCCTATCCGGTGCTGGCGCTCTTCGCCGGTGTCGTGATGGACCGGCGGCGGCGCAGGCCGGCCATGATGTGGTCGACCGCGGGCACGATGCTGGCGCTCGCCGCGATCCCCCTGGCCGCCGCCGCCGGGGTGCTGGGCATGGCGGAACTGTGCGTGGCGGCGCTCGCCGCCGGTTCGTTCGGCGTCCTCTACGACGTCGCCAACCAGTCGCACCTGCCGACCCTGCTGCCGAGGGAGATGCTGCCGCGGGCGAACGCCAGGCTGGAGGTGTCCACCTCCCTCGCCATGCTCGGCGCGCCCGCCCTGGGCGGCCTGCTCGGCCAGTACCTCTCCGGTACGACGGCGCTGGCGGTGGTCGCCGCCACCTTCGTCCTCCCGATCCTGACGCTCATGAGCCTTCGCACCCCGGAGCCCCCGGCGCCGCCACGGCAGCCGGGGGCTTCGATGTTCGCCGAGATGAAGGAGGGCGTCGCGGCCCTGTGGCAGCACCCGCTGCTGCGCCCCACGACGGTGGCCGCCGTGCTGCGGAACCTGGGCAACGCGGCCGCCTCGACGGTGTCGCTGCTCTTCGCCTACCGGACCCTCGGGCTCCCGCCCGGGACGGTCGGGGTGCTCTTCACCCTGGTGGGCCTCGGCGGGGTCGGCGGCGCGTGGATGGCGGACCGGCTGCTGGCCCGCTTCGGCCTCGGGACGACCCTCGCCGCCGCCTGCGCCTCCGGAGCCGTGTGGGCCGCCGCCCCGCTGGCCCTGTGGCTGCCGGCCGTGCCGACCCTGGTGGTGGTCGGCGCGGCAGCCTCGGTGTGGGTGCCGGTGTGGAACGCCACGATCACCACCTTGCGGCAGTCGGTGATCAGGCCGGATCTGCTCGGCCGGGTGCACGCGACGTCACGGACCATCAACTTCTGCGCGATGCCGCTCGGAGCCCTGCTGGGCGGGGTGGCCACCGATGTCCTGGGCGGCGCCCTGGGCCCGAAGGCCGGCACCGGATGGGCGCTCGTGCTGACCGGGCTGGCGTCGGCGGCCGCGACGGTCGTGCTGCTCCGCTCCGAACTGCGCTCGGTGCGGGAGATCCCCGGTGTCGCGAGCGAGTCGGCAGCGTGAGCGGGTGAGCGAACGAAGGGACGTCCCGCACCCGCGCGGGACGTCCCTTCAGGATTTTTCTCGGCTCAGCTCTTCTTGACGGTGATCGCGTGGGTGACGGCCGTTCCCGCCGCGAGCAGCACCGCGGCCGCGGCGACCAGCACACCCGTGGAGCCCAGGGCGTCCGCCGAGTTCGTCGTGTGCTGGAGGTCGGTCAGCATGATGTTGACCGGCGACACGCCCTTGCCGAGCATGACGGCCAGCAGCAGCACCAGGGCGACGACGAGCGCGTAGCCCTGCCGCCGGAACACCAGCCGTGAGCAGACCAGCCCGATGGCCATGCCGGTGAAGGCGCAGATCAGCTGGGCCTCCGTGCCGAGGACCAGATCGGCGAAGCGGACGGTGTGGGTGCCGAACAGCAGCGGCAGCGCCAGGCCGCCCACCGTCAGCAGCAGGCACCAGGCGGCGGCGGTCGCGACCGAGCCGAGCAGGACCCTGCGATGGCTGCCCGCGCTGACGACGACGATCGCGCGGTGCGGCGGGTCCTCCAGGCCGATCAGCGCCATGGTGAGCCAGGTGGAGCACAGCAGCATGGCCCCGGCCACCGCGGAGTAGGTGGCGGCGAGCGGGCCGGTGTCGCTGCTGGTCAGCACGGCGGCCAGGCCGATGAACAGAAGCAGCGGCGCGAGGTAGCGCTGGGAGAGCAGCAGCACCGTGAACATGTAGCGGACCAGGGGGATCACAGGGCGACACTCCTGGCGTCGGTACGGGAGCCGTGGTCGTGCGCGGCCCTGGCCACCGCCTCCACCGACCAGCGGTGCTGCAGTGCCGTCAGCAGTACGGTGTCCGAGTGCTCGCGGGTCACCCGCAGGATGATGCCCTGGCCCCGGCGGGCGGCGTCGACCACGCCCGGGAGCGCGTACCAGTCCAGCCGGGCCGGGACGGCGCCGGTGGCCGGCACGGTCAGGACCAGTTCGACCATCGGGGCGGGGCCCTCGGCGTGCACACCGCCGCGCCAGGTGACCCGGCCGTCGGTGATGGCGTAGGCGCCGGTGGCGTGCGTCCCGGTGATCGCCTCGCGGTGGTCGGTGAAGACCACCGCGCCGCCTTGGCCGGCCACCTCGTCGATGAACTCGCCCAGGACGCCGTGGGCCGAGGCGTCCAGGCCCGACCAGGGCTCGTCGAGGACGAGCAGGTCGGGCCGGACGAGCAGGGCCTGGGCCAGCGCGACCTTCTGCGCGTTGCCCTTGGAGAGCGTGCGCAGCGACGCGGTCGGGCCGCCGACGAGGGCGAGCCGCTCCAGCAGTTCGCCTCCGCGGGCGCGGGCGGCGGCGGTGGACATGCCTCGGATGCGGCCCATGTGGGTGAGGTAGGAGATCGCCGAGATGCGTTCGTGCGCCGTGAAGCGGTCCGGTACGTAGCCGACGGTCGGCGGTCGGCCCGAGACCGTGCCGGACGTGGGCTGGGAGAGTCCGACCAGGATCTTCAGCAGGGTCGACTTCCCGGAACCGTTGGTGCCCACCACTGCGACGGCGTCGCCGGCGGAGACCTTCATGTCCACATCGCTGAGGATCCACCGTCCTGCACCGTAGCGTTTGCAGACAGCTTTGCAGTGTAACAACTCAACTCCCGACTGTGATCTCCGCGCTCACGCTACTACAGTCAGGCATCGAGGCGGTGTCCCTGTCAACATGACGCACACCGAGGTCGGCAAAAAGGGTCGCAAGCCTGTTCAACCCTTCTTCCAATTGTTCACCGGAGAGTGAACTGCAGGACAGCCGGAGCTGGTTCTTGCCGTCCTTTCCGTCGTAGAAATGCGACATCGGAGTCCAGAGCACGCCGAACTCCTGACCGGACCTTTCGAGCAATTCGTCGTCGGCGGTGAACGGCACATTGACGACGACGAAGAAACCGCCGTGCGGGGTGTTCCAGGAAACGTCCGGGCACCGCTGGAACCGTGCTTCCAGGCCGCGCAGAACGTGCGCCAGATTGCGTCGGTAGATCTCCTGTTCGCCGGAGGTCGCCCGGGCCAGGCTGAAGTCGTTCTCCAGCAGGGCGCCGCCGATGACGGCCTGCGAGATCGGCGAGGTGTTGACGGTGACCATGCTCTTGATCCGCGAGAGCTGCTCGGCGAATCCGCCGACCTGCCCGCGCCCGTCGCGCACCCGCTGGTCGGCCACCAGGTAGCCGACCCTGGCGCCGGGGAGGACGGTCTTCGCGAACGATCCGAGGTAGACCACCGTCCGGTCGGTGTCGAGCGCCTTCAGCGTGGGCAGGCGCCCGGAGCCGTCGTGGAACATTCCGTACGGGTTGTCCTCCAGGAGGAGGATCCCTTCGCGGGCGGCCAGGTCGAGCAGTTCGCGGCGGGTCCCGAGGTCCAGGCGCAGCCCGGACGGGTTCGCGAAGTCCGGCACGATGTAGCAGGCGCGGGGGCGCAGTCCGCGCTCGCGGGCCTGGCGCAGCGTCACGGCCAGGTCCGCGAGGTCGATGCCGGTGGTACCGCTCGCCACCGGCACCACCGGCATGTCGACCAGTCGTGCCGCGCCGGTCAGGCCCACGTAGGTCGGTGCCACGGCCAGGACGACGTCGCGCTCGTCCCGGCGCAGACTGCGCAGGGCCAGGAACATCGCCTCCTGGCAGCCGACGGTGACGACGATCGACTCGGGACCGACGTGCATCCCCTCGTCCACCTCGAGGTGGCGTGCGATGAGGTGGTGCACGATGCCGCTGGTCCGTCCGTACTGGCACAGCGTGCGGCTCACCTCGGCCGGGCCGTAGCCGAGGTCCGTCGACAGGTGGTCGCAGAACCGCTCCAGGTGGCGGTGGACCGCCCGGACGTCGAAGTGGGTCTCCGTCGGCCGGCCCGGCGCGAAGGACAGGGCGTTCGGGTAGCGCGCGGTGACCTCGTTGAGGAAGGTCATGGAGGCGAGCGCCGGGTCCTCCAGTGAGGCGTGCAGGTCGGCGAGGTCCAGGTCGGCGACGTCCAGGGCGGCGAGGTCCGGGGCGGAGGCTTGCGGGCCGGCGGCTTCCGGTGCGCGGCGGTCGTCAGTCACCGGGCACCCACCTGCGGGCGTGCAGAGCGGCCGCGGCGGCCAGGTCGGCGCAGCCGGCGAGCAGCATGCCCTCGCGCAGCTCGTCGTGCAGGACGGACAGCACCTCGGAGACTCCCTTCTCACCGTCGGCGGCCAGGCCCCACAGGACGGGCCTGCCCAGTAGCACCCCGGCCGCCCCGAGTGCCAACGCGCGCAGGACGTCCGTGCCGGTGCGCACCCCGCTGTCCAGCAGGACCTCGCACTGCCCGCCGACCGCCTCGACCACCGCGGGCAGCTGGGCGATGCTCGGTACGGCGCCGTCGAGTTGGCGCCCGCCGTGATTGGACACCACCACGGCGTCCGCGCCGCACTCCACCGCCCGTCGGGCGTCCTGCGGGTCCAGGATGCCCTTGACCACGAGGGGCAGTTCCGTCCGCCGGCGCAGCTGTTCCAGCTCCGCCAGGGTCGGGACGCCGAAGAGCGCGCGGGTGTGTGCGGCCACCGCGGACACCCCGGACGCCGGGCGGTGCGCCAGGTCGTCGAGTCCGGGCTCGAGCAGCGCGGCCCGGACGTGCGGGGGCAGCGTAAACCCGTTGGTCACGTCCCGCCAGCGCCGGCCCATGACCGGCACGTCCACGGTCACCACGAGGGCCCGGCAACCGAGTTGCTCCGCCCGGTCGACCAGCGCCTCGCGTGCCTGGCGCTCGCGCAGCCAGTACAGCTGGAACCACACGTCGGCGCCGGTCTCGACGACCGCCTCGATCGGGTGGCTGCTGAGGGTGCTGAGGATGAACGGCACCCCGGCGGCGTGGGCCGCCCGGGCGGTGGCGAGTTCGCCGTCGGGGTGCAGCAGGCGCTGGTAGGCCATCGGCGCCACGAGCAGCGGCATGGCGGCGTCGGTGCCCAGCAGCCGGCCGCCGCAGTCGGCGGAGGCCGTGTCGGTCATCACCCGGTGCACCAGCGTCACCGCGTCGAAGGCGGCCCGGTTCGCGGACAGCGTCGTCTCCCAGCCGCTGCCGCCCTCGACGAAGTCCCACACCTCGGGCGCCGTGGCGGCGTGCGCCGCGCTCCGCAGGCCGGCCAGGCCGGGCGGCGCCGTGGCGGCCGGATCCTGCATGCCGCTCCTCATTCGTCCTCCGCTGCCACGGCCTCGTACAGCGCGCGGATGTTGCCGCTGCCGAACGTGGTGGCCCCGGCTCGTTCGATGACCTCGAAGAACAGCGTCTGGTGCCGGTGCGTGGAGCGGGTGAAGATCTGGAACAGCTGTCCGGCGTGGTCCTCGTCGGCCAGGATGCGCAGACTGCCGAGCTGCTCGGAGGAGTGGCGGGACAGCGCCAGCCGCTCGGGCAGCTTGCCGTAGTACGCGTCGGGGGTGTCGAGGAACTCGACGCCGGCCGAGCGCATCGTCGTGACGGTGCGCATGATGTCGTCGGTGGCGAAGGCGACGTGCTGGACGCCGGCGCCGCCGTGGTTCTTGAGGAACCCGTCGATCTGTCCCGGGTCGCGGGTGGTGTCCGGCTCGATGACGGTCAGCGTGACCAGGCCGGAACCGCTCTGCACCACCTTGGAGTTCATGGCCTGGGCGCCGATGACCATCCGCTCCTCGAAGATCATCCGGAAGTCCAGGACCCGCTCGTAGAACTCCACCGTGGCGTCGAGTTCGCCGGCCTCCACGCACACGGCGAAGTGGTCCACGTACCGCAGGCCGGTGTCGGTCACCGCCGCGTCGGTCGTCGCCGCCACGTCGGCGGCCGGCCGGGCCGCGGGCCGCTGGACGAAGGTGTGGGCCACGTCGCCGAATCCGGCCACGGACGCGGTGACGACCCCGTCCTTCTCCACCGGCTCGACAAGCGGACGGGCGCCGCGGCGAACCGCCTCGGCGAAGGCGCCGGCGGCGTCCGCGGTGCCCAGCGCGATGTCCGCGACGCCGTCGCCGTGGCGCCGGGTGTAGACGGCGTCCGGATGCTCGTCGTGCGGCGGCCGGCTGAGCACCAGGCGGATGTCGCCCCGGGCGAGGACGGCGGTGTGCTCCGCACCGGTCGGGTCCGGCTCGTCCGTGACGGTCAGCCCGTAGCCGCGGACGAACTCGGCGGTCCGGGCGTCCAGGTCGTCGACGCAGAACCGGATGTGATCGACAGTCAGGTTCTCGAAGTGGCTGCGGTCGGTGTTCACAGCGCGGCGCTCCCACTCGCGGCGGCGTCCATCGCCGCGATCAGGCTGTCGGGACGCATGTCGGTCCAGTGCTCGTTCACGTGGTCGATGCAGGACTGGCGGTCGGCCTCGCCGTGGACGGCCTCCCAGCCGGCCGGCACCTCGGCGAACGCGGGCCACAGCGAGTACTGGCCCTCGGCGTTGCGCAGCACGAGGTAGGTGGCGTCGTCGTCCTCGAAGGGATTGGTCATCGGTTGGTTCCCCCTGTGTGGTGTGCGGATGCGGTGAGTTCCCGGAGCCGGTCCGCGAGTGCCGGGCCGATCACGCGGAGGGCCTGCGGCCGGGTCATCTCCTCGTGCCCGCAGGCGACTTCGTGCCGTCGCAGCGGGCCGTCGAGGTGCGGCTCCCAGAGCTTCGCCTCGAGTCGGTCCTGATCCCCGTCCTGACCTCGGCCCTGATCCCGGTCCTGCGTCGCGGCGAAGTGCAACAGCTCCCCGTGGAAGACGCCCGGGGTGAACGCCTGGGCGGCCCGGGCGACGCCCAGGTACACGGCCGCCAGGTTGTCCCGGACCCGGTCGTCGAGCTGCAGGCCGGCGGTCTCCCGCTGTACCGCCTCGGCGACCTCCTCGGGCGACGGGACGGCGACCGGGGCCAGGTCGGCCAGCGGGTAGCCGTCCAGCACCGCGAGCAGACCCACCTGTTCGCCGGCCGCCTGGAGCTGCACGGCCATCTCGTGGGCGATCAGACCGCCCGCCGACCAGCCGAGCAGGTGGTACGGACCCTGCGGAGCGACCCGGCGGATCTCGGCGACGTACGCCGCCGCCGTGTCGGCCACCGTCGCCGGGAGGTGGTCCGGGCCGCCGTCCAGCCCCGGCGACTGCAGCGCGTACAGCGGGTGCCGGGCGTCCAGGTACCGGGCGAGTCCGGCGAAGGACCAGCCGAGGCCGGCCGCCGGATGGACGCAGAACACCGGGGCGCCCGCGCCGTCCGGCCGCAGCGGCAGCAGGACGTCCCAGTCGTCGCCGCGCCGGGACCCGTCCGCGGCAGCGTCCAGGGCGGCCGCCAGCTCCGCGACCGACGGGGACTCGAACAGCAGCCGCAGGCCGAGGTCGAGGCCCAGCGCGGTGTGGACCCGGTCGATCAGCCGGGCGGCCAGCATGGAGTGGCCGCCGGCGTCGAAGAAGCTGTCGTGGACCCCGAGGGCGGGGGCGCCGAGGACCTCCGCGAAGAGCTCGCGCAGGACGGCTTCGCGGGGGCTGCGTGCGGCGCGGTCCGGCTGTCCGGAGAAGTCCGGCTCCGGCAGCGCGGCCCGGTCCAGCTTGCCGTTCGGCGTGACCGGAAGGGCCGGCAGGACGATCACCGCGGCCGGGACCATGTGGGCGGGCAACAGTTCGGCCGCGTGCGCGCGCAGTGCGGCCGGGTCCGGCGCGTCACCGTGCGGTACGGCGTAGCCGATCAGCCGCGGCTCGCCCCGGCCGTCCTCGCGGACGGTCAGCACGGCCTGGGCGACGGCCGGATGGTCGAGCAGCGCGGCCTCGATCTCGCCCGGCTCCACCCGGAACCCGCGCACCGAGAGCTGGTGGTCGGCGCGGCCGAGGAAGTGCAGGCGGCCCTCGCGGTCCCAGCGGACCAGGTCACCGGTGCGGTACATCCGCGAGCCCGGCGGGCCGAACGGATCGGGCAGGAACCGCTGCGCGGTCAGCCCGGGCCGGCCGAGGTAGCCGCGGGCCAGGCCGGGACCGCTCACGTACAGCTCCCCGGCGACTCCCGGCGGCACGGGCCGCAGCCGCTCGTCGAGGACCCGCACGCCGGCGCCGCCGATGGGACGGCCGATCGACGGGCGGTCCTGGCCGGTCAGCGGCTCGCTCATGGTGGCGCACACGGTCGTCTCGGTCGGCCCGTACGCGTTGATCAGGCGCCGTCCGGAGCCCCAGCGGCGCACCGCGTCGGCGGGCATCGCGTCGCCGGCCACGGCCAGGGTGCGGACCGTCGCCAGCCCGTCCGGCGGCAGGACCGACAGCGCCACCGGCGGCAGGGTCACGTGGGTGATGCGGTGCCGGGCGATCAGCTCGGCCAGCGGGCGGCCCGGCATCAGTTCCTCCCTGGTGGCCAGCACCAGTTCGGCACCGGACAGCAGCGCCATGCACAGTTCGGAGAAGGCCCCATCGAAGCTCGGCGAGGCGAACTGCAGCACCCGGTCCGCCGCGGTGACCTGGAACCGGTCGATCTGCCGAGCCGCCAGGTTGGCGATGCCCTCGTGGGTCACCACCACCCCGTTCGGGCGGCCGGTGGAGCCCGAGGTGTGGATGACGTACGCCGGATGGGCGGTCAGCAGCGCGGTGGTGCGGTCCTGGTCGGCCGGGTCGGTGTCCGGTGCCGCGTCGAGCGTCCGCGCGGTGAGCGGGTCGTCGAGCACCAGCGCGGCGGCCGGCTCCGGCAGCCGGTCGGCCGTCGAGCGCAGGGCGAGCACCCGGGACGGCCGGGCGTCGGCCAGCATGTGCCGGATCCGCTCGGCCGGGTAGTCCGGGTCCACCGGCAGGAAGGCACCGCCCGCCTTGAGCACGGCCAGCACGGCGGTCACCTGCTCGGGCGAGCGCGGCAGCAGCAGCGCCACGGTGCTCTCCGGGCCCACCCCGAGCGAACGGAGGTGGTGCGCCAGCCGGTTGGCCCGGCGGTTCAGCTCCGCGTACGACAGGGTGTCGTCGCCGGAGCGCAGCGCCGTACGGTCCGGCGTGCGCGCCACCTGCCCCTGGAACAGCTCCGGCATCGTCCGCGCGGGGACCGGGGGCTCCGGAGCGGCGGACCACCGCTCGAGGTCGAGCCGCTCGGGCGGCAGCAGCACGTCCAGGGAGCCGATCGGCGCCCGCGGGTCGTCCGCCACGGCGGCCAGCAGGGCCACCAGGCGGCCGGCCAGCGCGGTCACGGTGGCCTCGTCGAACAGGTCCGCGTTGTACCGGATGCTGCCCCGCACGCCGGCCGCCAGGCCCTCCGGCGTGTGGCTCTCGCCGAGGGAGACGTCCAGGTCGAACCTGGCAGTGCCGGGGTCCACCTCCGGCTGGGTGATCGTCAGGCCGTCCAGGTCGAACCGCGGCGGCTCGGTGTTCTGCAGCACCAGCAGGACCTGGAAGAGCGGGTGCCGGGACACCGAGCGGGTCGGGCTCAGCACCTCGACCAGCCGCTCGAACGGCACGTCCTGGTGGGCGTAGGCGGCCAGCGCGGCGGTGCGGACCCGGTGCAGCAGCGTGACGAAGTCCGGATCGCCGGAGGTGTCGGTGCGCAGCACCACGGTGTTGGCGAAGAAGCCCACCAGCTGGTCGAGCGCCTGGTCGCCGCGGCCCGCCAGCGGGCTGCCGATCGGGATGTCCGTCCCGGCGCCGAGCCGGGTGAGCAGCGCCGCGAGCGCGGCCTGGAAGACCATGAAGGTGGTGACGCCCTCGCGCCGGGACAGCTCGGTCAGCTTCCGGTGCAGCCGCGCGTCCAGGTCGAGCGGCACGTGGCCGCCCCGGTGGCCGGGCACCGTGGGGCGCGGACGGTCGGCGGGCAGCGTCAGCTCCTCCGGCAGGTCCGCCAGGGCGTTCCGCCAGTGGGCGAGCTGCCGGGCGATGGCGCTGTCCGGGTCGTCCTCGGTGCCGAGCAGGTCCCGCTGCCAGAGCGTGTAGTCCGCGTACTGGACCGCCAGCGGCTCCCACTGCGGGGCCCGGCCCGCCGAGCGGTCCCGGTAGGCGGTGGTGAGGTCGCGGGCGAGCGGGGCGTACGAGGAGCCGTCGCCGGCGATGTGGTGCAGCACCAGGAGCAGGACGTGCTCGGTCGGCGAGAGCCGGAACAGCGCGGTGCGCAGCGGCGGTTCGACGGCGAGGTCGAAGCCGGCGCGGGTCGCGGCGGTCAGCACGGCGGGCAGCTCCGCGTCGGTGACCGGCACCGTGACGAGGGCGACCGGGCCGTCCTCGGCGGCGAGGATCCGCTGGTGCGGGTCGCCGTCGTGGTCCGGGAAGACGGTGCGCAGGGCCTCGTGCCGTTCCACCACGTCCCGCAGTGCGGCGTCCAGCGCCGCCGGGTCGAGCTCCCCGGACAGCCGCAGGGCCAGCGGGATGTTGTACGCCCCCGAGCCGCCGTCGAGCCGGTTGAGGAACCACAGCCGCTGCTGGGCGTAGGACAGCGGGATCACCGCGGGGCGGTCGGCGGGGACGAGCACCGGGCGGGCGCTGTCCGCGGTGTCCAGCCGAGCCACCAGGCCGGCCGGGGTCGGCGTCTCGAAGACGGCGCGCAGCGGGAGTTCGACCCCGAACGCGGAGCGGACGGCGTTGCCGAGCCGGGTGGCCAGCAGGCTGTGCCCGCCGAGCGCGAAGAAGCCGTCGTCCGGGCCGACCGAGGGCACCGCGAGCACCTGGGCGAACAGCTCGCCCATCAGCTCCTCGCGCGGGTCGCGCGCCCGGCCGCCGGCGGCGCGGGCGGTGAGGTCCGGGGCCGGGAGGGCGTTGCGGTCGAGCTTGCCGTTGGCGTTCGTCGGCAGCGCGTCCAGCAGGACGAACGCCGTCGGCACCATGTACTCCGGCAGCGCGGCGGCGGCGTGCGCGGCGAGTTCCGCGCCGGTCGCCCCGCTGCCCGGGCGCACGGCCACGTGGGCCACCAGGCGCCGTTCGCCGGCCGGGTCGGCCACGGCGCTGACCGCGGCGGCGGTCACCGCCGGGTGGCGGGTCAGGACGTTCTCGATCTCGCCGAGTTCGATCCGGAAGCCGCGCACCTTGACCTGGTCGTCGGTGCGGCCGAGGTAGTCCAGGGCGCCGTCCGGGCGGCGGCGCACCAGGTCGCCGGTGCGGTACATCCGGGCGCCCGGCCCGCCGAAGGGGTCGGCGACGAAGCGCTCGGAGGTCAGCGCGGGACGGCGGAGGTAGCCGCGGGCCAGACCCGGGCCCGCCAGGTACAGCTCGCCGCGGACCCCGGTGGGGACCGGTCGCAGCCGCTCGTCCAGGACGTGGGCGCGCACGTGCGGCAGGGGCCGGCCGATCGGCGGCGCGGCGGTCTCCTCGCCGGTGGCCTCCTCGTCCTCCGAGTACCAGGCGGTCGCGTAGACGGTGGCCTCGGTCGGGCCGTAGATGTTGGCCAGCCGCGTGCCGGGCAGCAGGCGGCGCACCTCCCGGACCAGGTGCTCCGGCAGTGCCTCGCCGGCCATCACCAGGGTCCGGGCGGAGAAGGCGACCTCGCCACCGGCGAGCAGCGCGGCGAACACCGACGGCACGCCGCTGACCAGGCTGCCCGACCAGGGCCGTTCGGCCAGTTCCAGCAGGTCGCGCACGATCTCGACGTGACCGCCGGTCAGCAGTGGCGCGAACAGCTCGAACACCGAGACGTCGAAGGAGAGCGAGGTGGCGGCCAGGACGTCCGCCAGTCCCTCGGCCCCGAAGCGGTCCGCCGCCCAGTCCAGCAGCCGGGCCATGCTGCCGTGCGGAACCACGACGCCCTTGGGCCGCCCGGTGGAGCCGGAAGTGTAGATGACGTACGCGGGCGAGTCCGCCGCGATCGCCGCGCACCGCTCCACGGCGGAGCGGGCGTCGGCGTCGGCGGAGAGCGCGTCGGCGAGGGCGGCCAGAACCGCGGGGTCGTCCAGCCGGACCCGGGGCAGCACGGACGGCTCGGGCATCCCCGGCACCGGCTCGCCCTCGGTGATCATCAGGATCGGCCGGGCGTCGGCGCAGGCGAAGGCGATCCGCTCGGCCGGCTGGGCACGGTCCACCGGAAGGTACGCCGCGCCGGACTTCAGCACCGCGAGCACCGCGACCAGCATCCGCTCCGAGCGCGGCAGCGCCACGGCGATCACGCGCTCCGGACCGGCGCCGCCGGCGACCAGGAGCCGGGCCAGGCGGTCGGCTTCGGCGTCGAGTTCGGCGTAGGACAGGGTGCGGCCCGCAGAGCTGACCGCGGGCGCCGCGGGCGTGCGCCGGGCCTGCGCCGCGAAGCGCAGCGGCACCGGGTCGAAGTGCGCCGGGCCGGACGGCTGCGCGTCGGCGGGCCGGGGCCGCTCCTGGGGCGTCAGGATGTCGACGTCCCCGATCGGCAGGGCCGGGTCGCCGGCCACCGCGCTCAGGAACCGGATCAGCCGGTCGGCCAGCGCGGCAGCGCTCGCCGCGTCGAACAGGTCCGCGCAGTAGCCCATGGTGCCCTCGACACCGGCCGGTTCGCCCGCCGGTGAGCGGGTCTCGCGCAACTGGACGTCGAGGTCGAACTTGGCCGTCCGCTGGGGGATCCGCTGCCCGGTGACGTCGAGCCCCGGCAGGGTCACCGCGTCGCCGCCGCCGGGCTGCAGCGCCAGCATCACCTGGAACAGCGGGTGCCGCGCCAAGGACCGCGGCGGCGCCAGCACCTCGACCAACCGCTCGAACGGGACGTCCTGGTGGGCGTAGGCCTCCAGGTCGTCCGCGGCCACCTGCCGGAGCAGGTCGCCGAAGGCCGGGTTGCCGCCGGTGTCGGTGCGCAGGACCAGGGTGTTGACGAAGAAACCGACGAGCCGCTCCAGCGAGGCGTCGGCGCGCCCGGCGACCGGGGTGCCGATCGGCAGGTCGGTGCCGGCTCCCAGCCTGGTCAGCAGCGCCGCGAGGGCGGCGTGCAGGACCATGAAGAGGGTGGCGCCGTGCTCGCGGGCCAGGCCGAGCAGGTCCGCGTGCAGTTCGGCCGGCAGCCGGAAGGCGACCTCCGCGCCCCGGTAGCTGAACTCGGGCGGCCGCGGCCGGTCGGTCGGCAGCTCCAGGCCCTCCGGCAGCCCGGCCAGCCTGTCGCGCCAGTAGGCGATCTGGCCGCTGATCCGGCTGTCCGGGTCCTGCTCGCTGCCGAGCACGGCACGCTGCCACAGCGCGTAGTCGGCGTACTGGACGGGCAGCGGCGGGAACTCCGGTGCCCGGTCGGCCAGGCGCGCCGCGTAGGCGGTGCCGAGGTCGTGGGCCAGCGGGTCCATCGACCAGCCGTCGCCGGCGATGTGGTGCAGCACCACGAGCAGCACGTGATCGGTGGGCGTCAGTCGGAAGAGCGTCGCGCGCAACGGGAGTTCGGCGCCGAGGTCGTGGCCGCGGGCGGCCTCGGCCGGCAGCGACCGTTCGAGCGCGTCGGCGTCGGTGTCCACCACGGCGAGGTCGGGCCGCGCCTGCGCCGGGTCCAGGATCCGCTGCACCGGTTCGCCGTCCACCTCGGCGAAGACCGTGCGCAGCGACTCGTGTCGCACCACCAGATCGTGCAGGGCCAGGCGCAGTTCGCGCTCCCGCACGGGGCCGGACAGCCGCAGCGCGATCGGAATGTTGTAGGCGCCGCCGTGTTCCTCCAGCCGGTGCAGGAACCACAGCCGGCGCTGGGCGAACGACACCGGCAGCGGGTCCGGCCGGTCCATCGGGACCAGCGGGGCCTGCGCCGGGGCGGCCCGGTCGAGCCGCTCGGCGAGCGCCGCGACGGTGGGGGCCTCGAACACGGTCCGCACGTCCAGTTCGGCGCCGAACGCGGAACGGATCGCGTTGACCAGCCGGATGGCCAGCAGCGAGTGCCCGCCGAGCTGGAAGAAGTCGTCCTCGATGCCCGCCTCGGGCAGCCCGAGCACGTCGGCGAACAGCGCGCAGAGCGTCTCCTCGCGCGGCGAGCGCGGCGCGCCCGAACCGGCCTGCACCTCCCGGTCGGGTTCCGGGAGGGCCGCACGGTCGAGCTTGCCGTTCGCGGTGACCGGAAGGCGTTCCAGCACCATGAACGCCGCCGGAACCATGTACGCCGGCAGCCGGGTGCCGACGTGCGCCCGGAGGGCCTTGGCGAGCCGCCCGGCCTGCTGGAACAGCAGCGGCGCGTTGGTGTCGCGGGCCGTCTCGTCCTCGGTGGCGGGCTCGGCCCATCCGGTCGGCAGGACCGGGCCGGTGGGCCCGGAGGCGTCGGCGAAGAGCACGTCGAGCAGGCCGCCGGGGCCGGACGGCGACCAGGTGACGGCCGTCCGGTAGCCGAGCCGGTCGCCCAGCTCGTACAGCAGCGCGGGGTCGACTCCGACGGCCTGCGCGAGCCGGGCCCGCACCCGGGCGAGCGGCTCGCCCGCGTCCAGGGCGGCGGCGGCCGCCGTCTCCGGCCCGGTACGGCCGTCCGGCACGCCGGTCACCCGCAGGTTCGCCGGCCGGTGCTGCGCGAGGTGGGCCTGGAGGTCCGCCAGGTCGGTGACGTCCTGCGTCCAGCGCAGGGTGGTCGCCTCGACCGGCGGCACCGGCGCGTCCACGGCGGCGTGCAGCACGACGTCGTAGCGGTAGCGGGTCAGTTCGTTGTGGGCGTGGCCGCGCTTGACGCGGACGTCGGCGCCGGCGAGGCCGTCGGCGGCCCGGGCGAACCTGTGGAAGTAGCCGGGCGCCACCAGGAGTTCCTTCTCGCGCTCCGCCCGGCGCCGGGCCCGGCGCCGGAGTTCGGAGGCGTCCTCGGCGTCGTCGGCGCGCACCAGTTCGACGCCGGTGTGGAAGGTGTGCAGCAGGTCCAGGTTCCGCACGTCGCCCACGAACAGCGAACCGCCGGGGGCGAGCAGGGTGGTGAGTGCGGTCAGCACGCGCCGCAGGTAGTCGGCGTCGGGGAAGTACTGCACCACCGAGTTGATGACGATCGTGTCGAAGTGCCCGGCGGGCAGGCCGGTGAGGTCGTCGGCGGTCTGGGTGCTCAACCGTACGGTGGGGTGGGCTCCCAGGTGGGCGCGGAGCGTGCGGATCGCCTGCTCGGAGAAGTCGGTGGCCCAGTACGACTCGCACTCGTCGTACAGCTGGGACAGGATCAGGCCGCTGCCCACCCCGACCTCCAGCACGTGCCGCGGGCGCAGTTCGCGGATCCGCTCGACGGTGGAGCGGCGCCACTCGTCCATCTCGTCCAGCGGGATCGGCCGGCCGTCGTAGCTGCTCTCCCAGCCGGAGAAGTCCGAGCCGAAGGCGGCGGAGCGGGCGCCGTCGTACATGCCGTCGTAGATCTGCCGCCACTCGGCGACGTGCTGGACCGCCCCGGCCTCCTGTTCGGCGGGCCGCAGGCCGCCGGCGACGACGTAGGCGACCAGTTGCCGTTCGCCGCGGTGGTCGGTGCGTGCCAGCACCTCGGCCTCGGAGACCTCGGGGTGGTCCGCCAGCACCGCGGCGACCTCTCCGGGCTCCACCCGGAAGCCGCGGATCTTGACCTGGTCGTCGCCGCGGCCCATGAACTCCAGCTGCCGGCTGCCGTTCCAGCGCGCGAGGTCGCCGGTCCGGTACATCCGGCTTCCGGGCGCCCCGAAGGGATCGGCGACGAACCGCTCGGCGGTCAGGCCGGCCCGGTTGAGGTAGCCGCGGGCGAGACCGGTCCCGGCCAGCCAGACCTCGCCGGTCACTCCCGGCGGGACCGGCCGCAGCCACTCGTCCAGCACGTAGACCCGGGTGCCGGCCAGCGGCCGCCCGAGCGGCACCCGGACGTCGGCGGTGTACGGCGACCGCAACTCGTGGTGGGTGGCGCACAGCGTCATCTCGGTGGGCCCGTACAGCTGGCGCACGACCGCTCCGGGCGCGTGCTCCAGGACGCGCTGGACCGCGATCGGCGAGACGACGTCGCCACCGGTGAGCACCTCGCGGACGGTGGCCAGGCACTCGGGCGCGTCCTCGGCCACGACCCGCAGGAGCCCGGCGGTGAAGTGCACGGCGGTGATCTTCTCGTCCGCGATCAGCCGGGCGATGGCGGCGGTGTCCAGCGGTCCGGGCGGGGCGAGCACCACCTCGTTCCCGGCCAGCAGCGGCACCCACAGCTCGTAGTCGCTGATGTCGAAGGCGTACGGGGCGTGCATGAGCACGCGCTCGTGGTTGCCGGAGTCCCAGCACGGGTCGTCGACGAGGGCCACCACGTCCCGGTGCGCGACGGCCACGCCCTTGGGCAGACCGGTGGAGCCGGAGGTGTACATGATGGTGGCGAGCTGGTCCGGGTGGACGACCGGCAGGTCGGGGCCGGTCGCGGCGGCATCCGCCGCCAGCCGGCCGGCCTCCACCACGACGACCCGCGCCTCGTGCCGGAACTCCCGGGCGAGCATGGCCCGGTCGGTCAGCAGCACGGACGCCGCGGTGTCCGCCATGACGTATTCGAGCCGCTCCGCCGGGTACGCCTCGTGCAGCGGGACGCAGACCCCGCCGGCCTTCCAGACGGCGAGCATCGACACGACCAGTTCCGGGGAGCGCTCCAGGAAGACGGCGACCCGGCTCTCCGGTCCGACGCCCTGAGCCCTCAGGGAGCGGGCCAACGCGTCGGCCCGCCGGTCCACGTCCCGGTACGTCAGCTCCCGGTCCCCGGCGCGCAGGGCGACCCCGTCGGGGTGCTCCGCGGCCGTGCGGGAGAACCGGACGTGCAGCACCTCCTCGGCGCCGGTGACCTGCGCGGGGGTACCGGCGAGCAGCCGACGGCGTTCGTCCTCGCCGAGGATCTCCACGGCTCCGATCCGCCGGCGCGGGTCGGCCGCGACGGCCCGGAGGAAGCGGGTCAGCCGCTCGACGACGGTTTCGACGGTGGCACGGTCGAAGATGTCGGTGCGGTACTCGACGGTGCCCTGGACGCCGTCCGCCAGCCGGCCCTCGCGGAAGCGCTCGGAGAGGTTGAACGCCAGGTCGAACTTGGCCGACGGCAGCGGCTCCTCGGCCAGGGTCACGTCCAGGTCGGCGAAGCGGAGGTCGGCGTCGGGGGTGTTCTGAAGCGCGAGGAAGACCTGGAAGAGCGGGTGCTGGGACAGCGAGCGCTCCGGCTTGAGGATCTCGACCAGGCGCTCGAAGGGAAGGTCCTGGTGGGCGTAGGCGGCCAGGGCGTTGTCCCGGACCGCCGTCAGCAGTTCGGTGAAGCGGGGGTCGCCCGAGGTACGGGTGCGCAGCACCAGGGTGTTGACGAAGAAGCCGATCAGGTCCTCGAGGGCGGCGTCCGTCCGCCCCGAGATGGGCGAGCCGATCGGGATGTCGGTGCCCGCGCCGAGCCGGGTGCACAGGGCGGCCAGCGCGGCCTGCAGCACCATGAAGAGGCTGGCGTTGTGCCGGTGGGCGAGGTCGAGCAGCTGCCGGTGGAGTTCGGCGTCCAGGCTGAGGGCGACCGTCTCGCCGTGGAAGCCGGCCTCGCGCGGGCGCGGCCGGTCCGTGGGCAGCACGGTCTGCTCGGGCAGTGCGCGCAGCGCGTCCTGCCAGTAGCCGGTCTGCGCCGCGAGGACGCTCGCCGGGTCGTCGGGCCGGCCGAGGACCTCGCGCTGCCACAGGGTGTAGTCCGCGTACTGGACCGGGAGCGGACGCCAGCCGGGCTCCTGGCCACGGCTCCTGCTCCGGTAGGCCGCGGCGAGGTCACGGGCGAGCACGGTCAGGGACCAGCCGTCGGCGGCGATGTGGTGCTGGACGAGCAGCAGCACGTGCTCGGTCGGCGACAGCGCGAACAGGTGGGCGCGCAGGGGGGCTTCGCGGGTGAGGTCGAAGGCCTCGGCCGCGGCGGCGCGCAGCCGGCCGGGCAGGTCCGCCTCGCCGCTCTCCGTCACGGTCAGGACGGGGCGACCCTCCTGCGGGTCGAGGACGAGCTGGTGGGGCTCGCCGTCGACCTCGGGGAAGACGGTGCGCAGGGCCTCGTGGCGCGCGGCGACATCGGCGAGGGCCGCCGCGAGCGCCGTGCGGTCGAGTTCGCCGCGCAGCCGCAGCACGCTCTGCATGTGGTACGCGGAGCCGTCGTCCGCCAGCCGGTTGATGAACCAGAGCCGGCGCTGCCCGAAGGACAGCGGGATCCGCGCGGGTCGTGCCGCGGGGGCGAGGGGCGTGCGCGCGCCGGCCGAGCCGTCGATCCGCGCGGCGAGGGCGGCGACGGTGGGCGCCTCGAAGAGGGTGCGCACCGGGATCTCCACGCGCAGTCGCGAGCGCAGGGCGTTCACCAGGCGGGTGGCGAGCAGGGAGTGGCCGCCGAGCTGGAAGAAGTCGTCGTCCAGTCCCACCCGGGAAACTTCGAGGACCTCGGCGAACAGCTCGCAGAGGATCTCCTCCTGCGGGGTGCGCGGCCGGCGTCCGGGCCCGGCCGGGCCGAGGTCGGGGGCCGGCAGCGCCTTGCGGTCCAGCTTGCCGTTGGGGGTCAGCGGCAGCGCGTCGAGGACGGTCAGGACGGTGGGGACCATGTGGCCGGGCAGCCGGCGGGCGAGGTGGTCGCGCAGCACGGCCGGGTCCGGGGCGGTGCCGGGGACGGGCACGGCGTAGCCGGTCAGGACCGGCCCGCCGGAGCCGAGGTCCCGGACCACGACGGCGGCCTGGGCCACCTCGGGGTGGTCGGTGAGCGCGTGTTCGACCTCGCCGAGCTCGATCCGGAAGCCCCGGACCTTGACCTGGCCGTCGGTCCGGCCGAGGTACTCCAGGCTGCCGTCGTCGCGCCGGCGGACCAGGTCCCCGGTGCGGTACATCCGGGATCCGGGCGGGCCGAAGGGGTCGGCCACGAAGCGTTCGGCGGTCAGCCCGGGCCGGTTCAGGTACCCGCGGGCCACGCCGGCGCCCGCGATGAACAGCTCGCCGGTGGCGTCGGTGGGCGCGGGGCGCAGCGCGCGGTCGAGCACGTAGGTGCGGGTGTTCGCGAGCGGGCGTCCGATCGGCGGACGGCCGGGAGTTCCGGGGTCGACGGTGGCCGCCGTCGACCAGATGGTGGTCTCGGTCGGGCCGTAGACGTTGGTGACCTCGGCGGCCGCCTCGCCCAGCTCCCGGGCCAGGCCCTCGGGCAGCGCCTCGCCGCCGACCAGCACCTTCAGCCCCGCCAGGCCGTCCGGACCGTGGTCCAGCATGCTGCGCCACAGTGTGGGCGTGGCCTGGACGGCCGTCACTCCGGCGTCGGTGATCAGCTGCTTGAGCGTCTGCGGGTCGTGCGCGCCGTCCTGCCCCGCGAGGACCAGTTCGCCGCCGGACAGCAGCGGCAGCAGCAGTTCCAGGTTGGCGATGTCGAAGCCGAAGGTGGTGACCGCGAGCATGCGGTCGTCGGGGCCGAAGTCCAGCCGCTGCTGGAAGTCCGTCAGCAGGTTGACGAGGTTCTCGCCCGGGATCACCGTGCCCTTGGGCAGTCCGGTCGAGCCGGATGTGTAGATCACATACGCGGGGCTGAGCGGGTGCGGGCGGGCGGGACGGTCATTCGCCATGGGGATCCCTCGCTGAGGACGGCAGGGTGGAGCACAGAGCGGTGCGGAGGTCGCCGGGCCCGGGCCGGTCGCGGCCCGGGCCCGGCGAGGTCAGCCGGCCTGGGTGGCGCGGCGCACGGCGACGGGCAGCCGGACCGGGCCGAGGACGCCGATCGAGGGGTGGAACTGGATGCCGGACTCCGGCAGCACCTCGATCTGCTCGAAGCGCTGCAGCAGGGCGGTGAGCGCGATACGCGCCTCCATGCGGGCCAGCGGCGCGCCCAGGCAGTAGTGGATGCCCTTGCCGAAGGCGACGTGCCGGCCCTGGTTCGGCCGGTGGATGTCGAACTCCTCGGCCCGGCCGAAGTGGGCGGCGTCGCGCTGGGCGGAGAGCAGCCACACGCACACCACCGCGCCGGCCGGGATGCGCTCCCCGCCGAGCTCCGTCTCACACGCCGTCACCCGCTGGTCCCGCACCAGCGGCGGGCGCCAGCGCAGCACCTCCTCGACGACCTTGGGCAGGAGGTCCACGTCGGAGCGGACCTCGGCGAGGACATCGGGGTGGCTGTCCAGACTCATCACGGTGCTGCCGACGAGCACGGAGGACGGCAGGTGTCCGGCGATCACGAACATGCCGATGACGCCGACGATTTCGTGGTCGTCCAGGGAGCGTCCGTCGACCTCCGCCTGCGCCAGGGCGCTGATCAGGTCGTCCTGGGGCTCGGCGCGGCGCTGGTGGATGATCTCGAGGAGGTAGGCGGAGGCGAAGCGGACGAGCTCGCCCAGTTCGCGCACCGCGGACTCGTCGGCCCGGCCGAGCTCACCGGCCGGCCTGGCGCCGAGCAGGGCGTCCGCCCAGACCGTGAACATCCCGTGGTCCTTCTCGGGGATGCCGAAGAGCTTGGCGATCACCCGGGCGGTCAGCGGGGCGGCGTACTCGGCCACCACGTCGAAGGTGCCGGTGCCGTCGGCCGACAGCTCGATCTGGTCCAGCAGTTCGTTCGCGGTCTCGATGATGATCGGTTCGAGACTCGCGATGACGTTGGGCGTGAACGCGCGCCGCACCAGTTCACGCATCCGGGTGTGGTGGGGCGGGTCGACGCCGAGGAAGTTGCCCTGGGCGGCGCTGGCCAGCTCCCGCTCGTCCTCGGGGATCATGTCGTTCATGTCACTGGAGAAGGTCCGGTGGTCGCCGAGCACCTGGAGTGCCTCGTCGTAGCCGAACACCTCCCACACACCCGGCTGGTAGCTCTTGGCCACCGGGCCGGCGGCGCGACCGCGGTCCAGGTACTCCAGGAACGCCTTGGTGCGCTGGTCGTAGGAAAGGCTCGTCAAAGCTGCGAGATCGGTCATGAGATAGCCCCCGCGAGCAGGAAATGGTTAACGAGGGCCGGCGACGAAAGGAGCTGAAAGTGGCCGGCTGCCGTGCTTGCCTGGCCACTCAGACGGAGTCCCCCGTACCGCCCTGAATCGTCGAATTCGAGTACCGGAAGGGGCAGCCCGAATTGACGCCAACGGAACTGGAGCCTAGGTAGCCTGTCTCGGCAGTGTCAAGAGTGATCTTCGACGGTACGTCAGGACCGCGCGTCGGTACGGGTCGTCTGACCTGGGAGAACGGCGCCGACGGTGCCGTCTTCGCCGATTTCCCGACCGGAGGGCACGGTTCCGGCCAGGAGGGCGGCGTTCCGGCCAGGCCTTTGCGAACTCTATTGGCCGGGGTACGCTGCGGAACGGTGCCTGCGGGACTGTTGTTCGAGAACGTCGAGGAACGGGACGCACGGCACGAGACACGGGGGACGGGGGATGTGCACGTGATCGTGCAGTTTTGTCGATGCTGGGACCGCGCCGGGCCTTCGCGCTGAAGCTTCGCTGGAACTCGCGGAGATCCCGAAGGAAACAGCCGGACGCGCGCGCCCGCCGCAACGCGGTACCGCCATCCAATCCTCGGGACCTCGCCTGTTCGTGAGTTGACTGCAACCGCCAACAGCTTTGCGAAGGACTCTGCATGCCCGCAACAGCGCGTCAAGAATTCGCTCTTACTTCCGCGCAGACCGGAATATGGCTGGCCCAGCGTTTCGCGCGGGACGGCCTCGACTACAGCGTCGCGCTGTACGCCGACATCGTCGGCCCGCTCGACGTCGACCTGCTGGTGCGGGCGGCCCGCGGGACCTTCGCCGACACCCCGACCCTGCGGGCCCGCATCGTGGCGTCCGGCCCGGAGCCGGTGCAGGTGGTCGACGACTCGGCCGAACTCGTCATGCCCTGCCTGGACCTGCGCGACCAGGAGCAGCCGCACCGGGCGGCGATGGCCTGGATGGAGGACGAGCTCGCCGTGCCGCTCGCCCCGGACAGCGGCCGGATGTACTCCTTCGCGCTGCTGCGGATCGGCGAGGACCGTCACCTGTGGTACCTGCGGGCCCACCACGTGGCCATCGACGGCTTCTCCGGCGCATTGTTCGTACGGGAAGCCGCCTCCCGGTACACCGCGCTGGCGACCGGCCGGGCCGATGTGAACGGCCTTGGCCATTTCGGGGAGATGTTGCGCTCGGATCGTGCCTATCGCGAGTCCGCGGCATTCCACACGGACCGTGCGTACTGGATGGAGAAACTGGCGGACAGCCCGGCGCCGGCGACCTTCGGACAGGCCGAGCCGAATCGTCAGGGCGGCCGGACCCGCGAGACGGTGGAAATCGAGAGCGAGCTGAGCGAGGCACTCGGCAAACTGGCGCAGCGTTGCGGCGTGACACCTGCGGCCGTTTACGCCGCGGCCGCCGCCCGTTACACCGCACGACTCACCGGTGAAACGGACGTCGTGCTCGGGCTGCCCGTTACCGCCCGGTTCGGCAAGGCCATACGCGGTATTCCCGGAATGATGTCCAACGTGGTGCCGCTGCGCGTTATGGCGGGACCGGAGCTGCCGCTGTCCGGATTGCTGCAGAACGTCTCCGCGGAAATGCTGCTCGGCCTTCGGCACCAGCGCTACCGATATGAGGATCTGCGCAACGACCTCGGCGCGGGAGAGGAAAGCAGCCCGCTGGTCGGGCCGCACGTCAACCTGCAGTTCTTCGACCAGGACGTGGATCTCGCCGGATGCGCGACGACGATCCACAACCTGACCAACGGACCGGTCGACGACCTGGCCTTCGTGTTCTACGGAGACGTCCGGCGGGGAAGCGGACGGATCGACGTCGACGGCAACACCGAGCTCTACCGCCGCGCCGATCTGCGGGTGCACGGCCAGGGCCTGCTGCGACTGCTGGAACAGATGGCCGAGGCGGACCCGGACACCCCGTGCCACGAGCTCGACGTCTTCCGGACCGACGACCTGGAACGGCTACTCGTCGGCCGCAACGACACCGGGCGGCCGACCGGCCCCGAGACGGTCGTCGACCTGTTCCAGGCCCGAGTGGCGGCCACCCCGGACGCCCCGGCCGTGGTGCACGGGCCGCACGGCCTCTCGTACCGGGAGCTGAACGAGCGGGCGAACCGGCTCGCGGCGCTGCTGCTCGCCCGCGGCCTCGGCCCGGAGGACGTCGTCGCGCTCGCGGTGCCGCGGTCCGTGGACCTGGTCACCGCCCTGCTGGCCGTGGTCAAGTCCGGTGCCGCGTTCCTGCCGGTCGACCCGGACTACCCGACCGACCGCATCGCGTACATGCTCGACGACGCCCGGCCGGCGCTGCTGATCACCACGCAGGACACCGTGCCCCGGCTGCCCCATGCCACGGCCACCCCGCAGCTGCTGCTCGACGACGCCGAGCCGGCGACGGCCCTGGAAGCGGCGCCCGGCCGGGACGTCACCCAGGCCGACCGCCCGCGCCCGCTCACGCCGGACTCGCCCTCCTACGTCATCTACACCTCCGGCTCGACCGGCCGGCCCAAGGGAGCGGTCAACACCCACGCCGGCCTGGCGAACCGGCTGCAGTGGATGCAGGACCGCTACCGGCTGACCGCGCAGGACCGGGTGCTGCAGAAGACGTCCTGCGGATTCGACGTCTCCGTCTGGGAGTTCTTCTGGCCCCTGGTGAGCGGCGCGACCCTGGTGATGGCCGACCCCGGGCTGCACCGCGACCCGGGCTACCTCGCCGCGGTGATCCGCGAACAGCAGGTCACCACCGTCCACTTCGTCCCCGCCATGCTCCAGGCCTTCCTGGCCGAGCCCGAGACCGCCCGGTGCACCGGCCTGCGCCGGGTGATCTGCAGCGGTGAAGCGCTGCCCGCCGAACTCGCCGACCGGTTCTTCGCCGTCCTCGACTGCGAGCTGCACAACCTGTACGGACCGACCGAGGCGTCCATCGACGTGACGTCCTGGCAGTGCGACCCGGCACGCACCGGCGCCCCGCCGATCGGACTCCCGATCGCCAACACCCGGGTGTACGTGCTGAACCAGGCCCTGGAGCCGGTGCCCGACGGCGTGCCCGGCGAGCTCTACCTGGCCGGCACCGGCCTCGCGCGCGGCTACCTCGGCCGGCCCACCGTCACCGCGGAGCGCTTCGTGGCCTGCCCGTTCGGCCGGCCCGGTGAGCGGATGTACCGCACCGGCGACCTCGCCCGGTGGGACGCCGACGGGCAGCTGGCCTACCTGGGCCGGACCGACGACCAGGTGAAGATCCGGGGCGTGCGGATCGAACCCGGCGAGATCGCCTCGGTCCTCGGCGAGCACCCCGAGGTCGGCGAGGCGGTGGTGGTGGCCCGCGACGACCGCTCGTCCGGAAAGTACCTCGTCGGCTACGTGGTGCCCGAGCGCAACCGCCTCGCCTCCGTGCAGGAGCGGACCCACGGCGAGCACGTCGACCAGTGGCAGCAGCTGTACCAGTCGATGTACGGCGCGCAGTCCGAGGCCGCCTTCGGCGAGGAGTTCGCCGGCTGGGACAGCAGCTACACCGACCGCCCGCTGCCGCTGGAGGACATGCGGCAGTGGCGCGACCGGACGGTGGAGGCGATCCGCGCCCTCCGGCCCCGCCGGGTACTGGAGATCGGCGTCGGCAGCGGCCTGCTGCTCGCCCGGCTCGCGCCGGACACCGAGCGGTACTGGGCGACCGACTTCTCCCCCGCGGCGATCGCCGCGCTGCGCCGGCACCTCGACACCCGGCCGGACCTGGCCGGGCGGGTGGAGCTGCGCACCCAGCCGGCCGACGACCCGGCCGGGCTGCCCGAGGACTTCTTCGACACCGTGGTCATCAACTCCGTGGCGCAGTACTTCCCCACCGCGGAGTACCTCGGGACCGTCCTGCGCGGAGCGCTCGGCCTGCTGCGCCCCGGCGGCGCCGTGTTCCTCGGAGACGTCCGCGATCTGAGGCTCCGTCAGTACCTCGCCACCGGTGTGCAACTCGCGCACAGCCCGGCGGACGCGGACCCGCAGGCCGTGCGCCGGGCCGTGGAACAGCGGACCCGGCAGGAGAACGAACTCCTGGTCGACCCGCGGTTCTTCACCGCGCTCCAGCAGGAGACCGACGACCTCGCCGGCGTCGACATCCGGGTCAAGCGCGGCGACTACGACACCGAACTGAGCCGCTACCGCTACGACGTGGTCCTGCACAAGCGCTCGGAGCACCGGCCCGTCTCGCTGCTCGACGTGCCGGACGCGGACTGGGGCACCGAGGTCGCCGACCTGACCGCGCTGCGGCACCGGCTCGCCACCGACGCGCCTGCCCGGCTGCGGATCACCGGCGTGCCCAACGCCTGCCTGGCGCCCGAGGTCTCCGCCACCCGGCAGCTGTTCGCCGGGGCGCCGATGGCGGACGTCCGGCAGGCGGTGGACGGCGACGTCCCGGCCGGCCCGCTGCCCGAGGCCTTCCACGCGCTCGGCGAAGACCTCGGCTACCGCACGGTGGTCACCTGGTCCGGCGAGGGCTCCGACGGCGAACTCGACGTGCTCTTCCTGAGCTCCCGGACGGACGCCGCCACCGCGGCCCTGACCGACGTCTTCCTCCCGGCCGCGGCGGCGCCGCCGGCCCTGACCAACAACCCCGCGGTCGGCCGCGAGGCCGGCCGGCTCGCCGCCGCCCTGCGCGAGCACCTGCGGGAGAACCTGCCCGACTACATGGTCCCGGCCGCCGTCATGGTGCTCGACGCGCTGCCCACCACGGCCAACGGGAAGCTGGACCGACGCGCCCTGCCCGCACCGGAGTTCCGCGCCACCGGCGGCAGCCGACCGGCCCGGGGTCCGCGCGAGGAACTGCTGAGCCGGCTGTTCGCCGAGGTCCTGGGCCTGCCCGGCATCGGTGCCGACGACAGCTTCTTCGACCACGGCGGCGACAGCATCGGCGCGATCCAGCTGGTCAGCCGCGCGCGCGGCGCCGGAGTGCTGTTCACCCCGCGCGAAGTCTTCGAACACCGGACGGTCGCCCGGCTCGCCGAGGTGGCCCGTACCCAGGACACCCAGGCCCCGGTGCCCGGCACCGGAGTCGGTCCCGTTCGGCTGCTGCCGATCGTCCACCAGCTGCGTGAACTCGGCGGCCCGGTCGGCAGGTTCAGCCAGTCGATGCGTCTCGACGTGCCCGCCGGACTGCGCCTGGAGACCCTCGGCGACGCCCTGCAGACCGTGCTCGACCACCACGACGCGCTGCGCCTGCGGCTGGACCGGGACGTCGACGACGCGTGGTCGCTGACGGTACGGCCGGCCGGCGCCGTCGACGCCGCCGGGTGCCTGCAACGGGTGGCCGTCACCCAGACCGGCGAACCCACCGAGGCGGAGCTGCGGACCTGGGAGGAAGCCGCCCTCGACCGGCTCGACCCCGAGCGTGGCGTCCTGGTGCAGGCCGTCTGGTTCGACGCCGGCCCGACCCGCCGCGGCAGGCTGTTCCTGGCCGTCCACCACCTGGCCGTGGACGGGGTGTCCTGGCGCGTCCTGGTGCCCGACCTGGCCGACGCCTACGCCGCCCTCGCCGAGGGCGGGCGCCCCGCACCCGCCCCGGTGGGCACCTCGCTGCGGCAGTGGTCGCAGCAGCTGGCCGAGCGGGCCGGCACCGCCGACGTGGTCGGCGAGCTCGACCACTGGCGGGAGACGCTCTCCGGCGCCACCGCCCCGCTCGGCGCACGCGCGCTCGATCCCACCCGGGACGTCCTCGCCACCCGGCGCACCCTGGTGTCCTCCGTCGACGCCGACACCACCGCGGCGCTCCTCACCGAGGTGACCACCGCCTTCCACGCCGGCGCGAACGACGTCCTGCTCGCCGCCCTGGCCCTGGCCCTGCAGGACTGGCGCCGGCGGCGCGGGCACGAGACCGCGCCGGTGCTGGTCGACCTGGAGGGGCACGGCCGCGAGGAGGAGACCGTCCCGGGAGCCGACCTGTCCCGCACCGTCGGATGGTTCACCAGCCTCTTCCCGGTGCGCCTCGACCCCGGCGTGACCGAACCGGCCGAGACCTGGGCTACTGGCCAGGCCGTCGGAACGGCGCTGCGCTCGGTCAAGGAGCAGCTGGCGGCGGTGCCCGGCAAGGGACTGGGCTTCGGGCTGCTGCGCCACCTCAACCCGCAGGCCGCCACGGCCCTGGCCGACCTCGGCAGCCCGGACGTCCTCTTCAACTACCTCGGCCGCTCCCTCACCACCCGCGGCCGGGGCACCTGGACTCCGGTGCGCGACGGCAGCGCACTGGCCGGACACACCGACCCCGGCACGCCCTTCGCCCACACGCTGGAGATCAACGCGCTCGTCCACGAGGACGGCGAGGACGGCGAGGGCCGGAAGGACGGGCACGACGGGCACGACGGGCACGACGGGGAGAACGGGAAGAACGGCCCCCGGCTGTCCGCCGAGTGGTCCTGGCCCGCGGACCTGCTCACCGAGGACGAGGTCCGCGACCTTGCCGACACCTGGTCCACCGCCCTGCGCGCGCTGGCCACCCACGCCCGCCGACCGGGCGCCGGCGGCCACACGCCGTCCGACTTCCCGCTCACCCGGCTCGACCAGCAGGACATCGACGAGATCGAGGCCGTCTGCCCCGACGTCGAGGACGTCCTGCCGCTGACGCCGCTCCAGGAGGGCCTGGCCTTCCACGCCGTGTACGACGACCACGCGCCGGACGTCTACCACGTCCAGATCGCCCTCGACCTGGACGGCGAGATCGACCCCGGGACGCTGCGCGAGGCCGCCGAGGCCCTGCTGCGCTGCCACCCGGTGCTGCGCACCTGCGTACGGCACCGGGCGAGCGGCGGCCTGGTCCAGGTGGTCCGGGCCGAGGTCCCGGTGCCGTGGCGGTACCTGGACCTGAGCGGGCTCGACCCCGAGCAGCGGGCCGCCCAGGCCGAGGCGGCGCTCCGGGACGACCTGAGCCGCCGCTTCGACCTGGCCGAGGCACCCCTGCTGCGCCTGACGCTGCTGCGCCTCGGCGAAGGCCGCCACACCCTCGCGGTGACCAACCACCACATCGTCCTGGACGGCTGGTCGATGCCCCTGCTGCTGCAGGAGCTGTTCGCCCACTACGGCACCCGGGGCGCCGACGCACCGGCGCGGCCGGCCGGCTCCTGGCGCACCTACCTGGACTGGCGGGCCGGCCAGGACCGTACCGCGGCCGAGCAGGCGTGGCAGGCGGCGCTCGGCGGACTCGACGCGCCGACCCGGCTGGCTCCGCACGGTGACGTGCACGCCTCCGTCCAGCCCGACTCCCGCTCCGTCCGGCTGCCCGAATCCGTCACCGCCGCGCTGACCGGGCGGGCCCGGGAGTACGGCGTCACGCTCAACACGGTCGTGCAGGCCGCCTGGGGGCTCCTGCTGAGCCGACTCACCGGCAGCGAGGACATCGTCTTCGGCACCACCGTCTCCGGACGGCCGCCCGAGCTGCCGGGCACCGAGACGATGATCGGCTGCTTCATCAACACCGTCCCGGTGCGGCTGCGGCTGCGCCCCGACGAGCCGATCGGCGCGCTGCTGGCCAGGCTGCAGGACGAGCAGTCCCGCCTCGCCGCCCACCAGCACCTCGGGATCGCCGAGATCCAGCGCCTGACCGGCGTCGACGGCGAACTCTTCGACACGCTCACCGTGTTCGAGAACTACCCGCTGGACCCGGACGCCCTGAACCGCGGCGCGCGGACCGGCCTGCGGGTGGGCGCCGTCCGCACGCACAACGACGTGCACTACCCGCTGGCCCTGATCGCCACCCCTGGCCCCTCGCTCGACCTGCAGTTCACGTACCGGCCGGACCTGTTCGCGGCCGCCGACGCCGAGCAGATCGTGCGGCGCTACACCCGGCTGCTCCGGGAGATCGCCGAAGCGGGCCCGGACACCCGGGCGGACCGAATCGAGGCCCTGGAGCCGGCCGAGACACGGCAGCTCACCGAGGAGTGGAACGACACCGGCCGCCCGGCGGCCCCGGTCGCCGTGGCCGAGGCCGTACGGGACTGGGCGGCGCGGGAACCCGGCCGCATCGCGGTGGTCGGCGCGGCCGAAACGCTGACCTACCGCGAGCTCGACGAGCGGGCCGACCGGCTGGCCCGGCACCTGCGGGCCCGCGGCATCGGACCGGAGGACCTGGTCGCGGTGGCGGTGCCGCGCTCGGCCGAACTGATGGTCGCGCTGCTGGCCGTGCTCAGGACCGGCGCCGGCTACCTGCCGCTGGACCACCGGCACCCGGCCGAGCGGACCGCGTTCATGGTCCAAGACGCCGCGCCGGTGCTGGTGCTCACCAGCGGCGAGGAGGTGCCGGGGCTGCCGCCGGCGGACCGACTGGCGCGGCTCGCGCTGGACGACCCCGGCACGCCCGGCGACGCGGCCGTCCCGTCCGGCGCCCTCCCGTCCGCGCCCGACGGTTCGCTCGCCTACGTCATCTACACCTCCGGGTCCACCGGCCGCCCCAAGGCCGTCGCCGTGTCGCGCGCGGCCATGAACGCGCTGGTGGGCTGGGCGGTGGAGCGCTTCGGCGGCGAGGGATTGCAGCGGGTCCTGGCCGCCACCTCGCTCTCCTTCGACGTCTCGGTGTTCGAGCTGTTCGCCCCGCTGGCCGCCGGCGGGCAGCTGGAGATCGTCCGCGATCTGCTGGAACTGGCCGAACGGCCCTGGCAGGGCTCGCTCATCAGCGGCGTCCCGTCGGCGCTGGCCGCGCTGCTCGCCGACCCGTCGCCGACCTTCGCGGCCCGGCGGCTCGTCCTGGCGGGTGAGGCCCTGCCCGAGCCCCTGGTGCGGCGGATCCGGCAGTCGCTGCCCGGTACGGAGATCGTCAACCTCTACGGGCCGACCGAGGCGACGGTGTACGCCACCGACTGGACGTGCGCCGACGACCAGGTGCTCGCCCCGCCCATCGGCCGCCCGCTGCCGCACACCCGGGCCTACGTGCTGGACCGCTGGCTGCGCCCGGTCCCGGCCGGGGTGCCCGGCGAGCTGTACCTGGCGGGCACCGGTGTCGCGCGCGGCTACCTCAACCGGCCCGCGCTGACCGCCGACCGCTTCGTCGCCGACCCGTACGGCGCGCCGGGAAGCCGGATGTACCGCACCGGCGACCTCGCCCGTCGGCTGCCCGACGGCGCGCTGGACTACCTGGGCCGCACCGACACCCAGGTGAAGGTCCGCGGCCACCGGATCGAACTCGGCGAGATCGAGGCGGTGGTGGCCCGCCATCCGGACGTCGCCCAGGCCGTCGTGCTGGCCCGCGACACCTCGGCGGGCACCACCCGGCTGATCGCCTACGTGGTCCCGCGTCCCGGCGCCGAACCGGACGTCACCGACCTCGCGGAGCGGACCGCGAGCGAGCTGCCCGGCTACATGGTCCCGGCCGGCTACGTCCTCCTGGAGCGGCTGCCGGTCACCGCCAACGGAAAGCTGGACCGGGCCGCCCTGCCGGCGGCCGACCCGGGCGAGCACGCCCCGGACACCGGCCGGGCCCCGCGGACCTCGCGCGAGGAACTGCTGTGCGGACTCTTCGCACAGACCCTGGGCGTGCCGCTGGTCGGGCCCGACGAGAGCTTCTTCGCGCTCGGCGGGGACAGCATCACCTCGATCCAGCTGGTGAGCCAGGCCCGGCGCCAGGGCCTGGAGTTCACCCCCCGGGACGTCTTCGACCACCGCACCCCGGCGAACCTGGCCAGGGTGGCGCGCGAGCAGGCCGACCCGGTGGCCGAGGAGGACACCGAGGCCGGTCCGGGGCCGCTGGCACCGACTCCGGTGATGGAGTGGCTGCGCGAACTGGGCGGCCCGGTCGACCGGTTCAACCAGTCGATGTTCGTCCGGCTGCCCGCCGGCATCGACGAGCCGACGCTCACGGCGGCGCTGCGGTCGGTGGTGGACCGTCACGAGGCCCTGCGGCTGCGGCTGCACCGCAAGGACGACGACACCCGCTGGGACCTGGAGATCACCGAGCCGGGCGAAGACCTCGCGGACCGGTTCGCCCGCCACGACGTCGCCGGGCTGACCGGGGACGCGCTGCGCGAGGCCGCCCGGCGCCAGGCCGAGCGCGCCTGGGACCGGCTGGCCCCCGAGCACGGCACCGTGTGGCAGGCCGTGTGGCTCGACGCCGGGCCGGCCGCGCCCGGACACCTGCTGCTGGCCGTGCACCACCTCGCGGTGGACGGCGTCTCCTGGCGCATCCTGCTCGGCGACCTGGCGGAGGCCGCCGACGCGCTGCGGCGCGGCGCCGACACCGCGGTGGCCCCGGTCGGCACCTCGCTGCGCCGCTGGTCGAGGCTGCTCGCCGAGGAGGCCGGCAGCGACCGGCGGACGGCGGAACTCGGCCTGTGGACGGCGATGCTGGACGGCGCCGACGCGCCGCTCGGCCGCCGGGCGCCGGACCCGGCCCGGGACGTGGTGGCCTCCCGGCGCACCGTGGAGCTGACGCTGCCGGCGGACGCCACCAAGGCGCTGCTGACCGACGTGACCACCGTCTTCCACGCCACGGTCAACGACGTCCTGCTCACCGCGGTGGCCCTGGCCGTGCAGGACTGGTCCCGTCGGCGGGGCCGTCCCGCCGCGCCGGTGCTGGTGGACGTCGAGGGCCACGGCCGGGAGGAGGACGCGGTCGGCGGCGTGGACCTGTCCCGCACCGTGGGCTGGTTCACCACCGTCCACCCGGTCCGGCTGGACCCGGGCGCCGTCGAGTGGCCGGACCTGTGGGCGGCCGGGCCCGAGACCGGACGGGTGCTGAAGCGGGTCAAGGAGCAGCTGGCCGCCATCCCCGACCACGGTCTGGGCTACGGCCTGCTGCGCCACCTCAACCCGCGCACCCGGCAAGCGCTCGCGGGGCTGCCGGTGCCGCAGATCGGCTTCAACCACCTCGGCCGGTTCGGCACGCCCGCCGGGTCCGGCGCGTGGGCGCCGGCGCACGAGGTCGGCGGGTTCACCGGCGGCGCCGACCCGGGCCTGCCGCTGGCGCACGCGGTGGAGGTCAACACGCTCGTCCGGGAGGACGACGGCGCGGAGCCGGTGCTCGTGGCCGAGTGGTCCTGGGCGGCTGAGCTGTTCACGGCCGCGGAGGTCGAGGACCTGGGAGCCACCTGGTTCCGCGTCCTGCGGGCCCTGGTCGACCATGCCCAGCGGCCCGACTCGGGGGGCCAGAGCCCCTCCGACCTGCCACTGGTCTCGCTCTCCCAGGACGAGATCGACCAGCTTCAGGAAGAACTGGCCCTGGAGGGGGACCTGTGACAACGGCAACGAAGCGCACGCCCAGGATCGAGACCGTCCTACCGCTGACGCCCGTCCAGGAAGGACTGGTGTTCCACGCGGCGTACGACGAGGACGGATCGGCCCTGTACAACGTCCAGGTGGTGCTGGACCTGGAAGGACCGCTCGACGCCGCCGTGCTGCGGCGGTCGGTGGAGGCCGTGGTACGGCGCCACCCGACCCTGCGGGCGAGCTTCCGGCGCCGGGCCACCGGCGACACCGTGCAGGTGGTCCAGTCGGAGGTGCCGCTGCCGTGGGAGGAGGCGGACCTCACCGCGGTCGCCGACGGCGACCGGGAGGCCGAGGTCGAACGGATCACCCGGGAGGCCCGCACCCGCCGGTTCGACCTGGCCGCGGCCCCGCTGCTGCGGTTCACGCTGATCCGGCGCCGGTCCGACCGGTTCCGGCTGGTGCTGACGAACCACCACGCCGTGCTGGACGGCTGGTCCACCGGGCTGCTGCTGCGCGAGCTCTTCGAGGTCTACGGCGCCGGCGGCGGCACGTCGGCGCTGCCGGCCGCCGTGCCGCTGCAGGAGTTCTTCGCCTGGCGGGCCCACCAGGACGCTCCGCAGGCCCGGGCGGCGTGGCGCGCGGCGCTGACCGGCCTGGAGGAGGCCACCCGGGTGGCGCCGAACGCGGACAGCCGTACGGCAGTGCCGACCGAGCAGGTGCTGGTCACCGTGCCCCGGGACCTGACCGCGGCCGTCGCCGAACGCGCCCGGCTGCTGGGCCTGACCGTCAACACGGTGGTCCAGGGCACCTGGGGCCTGCTGCTGTCCCGTCTGACGGGCCGTGACGACGTCGTCTTCGGTACCACGGTGGCCGGCCGGGCACCCGAGCTGCGCGACGTCGAGGCCATGGTCGGGATGCTGGTCAACACCGTGCCGGTGCGGGTCCGGATCGACCCGCGGGAGACCCTCGGCGGACTGTTCGCGCGGCTCCAGGAGGAGCAGTCCCGGCTCGGCGCCCACCAGTACCTCGGACTGACCGAGATCCAGGGCCTGTCGGACATCGACGGTGACCTCTTCGACTCGCTCGTGGTGTTCGAGAACTACCCGCTGGACCGGACCGTCGACTCCGTCGCCGGCGTGCGCGTGACGGGCACGGAGGCGCACAACAGCATCCACTACCCGCTGAGCCTGATCGCCCACCCGGGCGAGACCCTCGTGCTCTGCTTCGGCTACCGCCCGGACCTCCTCACCGGCGCCGCGGCCCGGCGCGTCGCCGACCGCTTCGTCCACCTGCTCGGCGGCTTCGCCACCGGTGCGTCGGACGCCGCCGTCGGCGACATCGACGTGCTGACGGCGGAGGAACGGCACCGGCTGATCGTCGGGCTGAACGACACGGCCCGTCCGGTGCCGGACCGCTCGGTGGCCGAGCTGTTCGCCGCACAGGCCGCCGCCACACCGGACAGCGTCGCCGTCCGCTACGGTCAGCAGGCCACCTCCTACCGGGAGTTGGACGACCGGGCGAACCGACTGGCGGCCGACCTCGGCGGCCGGGGCATCGGGCCCGAGGCCATCGTCGCCCTGGCGGTGCCGCGGTCGACCGAGATGGTGGTGGCCATGCTCGCCGTCCTGAAGACCGGCGCGGCCTACCTGCCGATCGACCCCGGCTATCCGGCCGAACGCATCGCATTCATGCTCGCCGATGCGCGTCCCGCCCTGCTCATCACCACGACCGGCCTCGTCGAACGCCTCGACGGCAGCAGCCCGGGAACGCCCCGGCTGCTCGTCGACGACGCGCACGCTTCGGAAGGGAACCTGCAATGAGAGTACTGTCCATGGCCGCCCCGGGCTCCGGCCTCTTCCTGCCCACCGTGCCGCTCGCCTGGGCGCTGCGGACCGCCGGGCACGAGGTCCTGGTCGCCAACAACGGCCAGGCCGCCGAAACACTGGTCGCGGCCGGACTCCCGGCGGTCGACGTGTGCCCCGGCCGCGACGTGTTCGGCGAGTTCATGGCGGCCAGCCACGCGATCAACATGACGCCGCCCGGCGAACCGCGGCCCCGACGCGGCGGGCTCGGACTGTTCGGCGAGGAGATGGCCGAGGGCCTGCTGAAGGTCGCCGAGGAGTTCCGGCCCGACCTCGTGCTGTCCACCCTGGAGCAGGGCGCCGGGCCGCTGGTGGCCACCGCGCTCGGCGTCCCGTACGTGGAGCAGAGCGTCCGGCTGGCCTGGGCTGGCAGCGACGAGCAGGCGACGACGTACCGCCGGTCCATCGCCCAGTACCTGGAACCCACGCGGGCCAAGCTGGGCCTGGACGAGCCGGCCGCCGCGGCCGCGGCGATCGACGTCCGACCGCCGAGCATGGGAGGCCACGACGACGCGGCCGAGTGGTCGATGCGGTACGTGCCCTACAACGAGAGCCGGCTGCTGCCCGAGTGGGCGCTGGCGGCGCCGTCCCGGCCGCGGGTCTGCCTGACCCTGGGCAGTGTGCTGCCGCTCTCCGGCGAGCTCGACGAGCTCAGCGCGTTCCTGCAGGAGTGCGGCGGCCTGGACGTCGAACTCATCCTCGCCATGGGAGAGGACCAGGCGGCGGCCCTGGGCCCGGTGCCGGACAACGTGCGGGTGGCCGGCTGGGTGCCGCTCAGTACGCTGCTGCCGACCTGCGCCGCCATCGTCCACCACGGCGGAGCCGGCACCGCGCTGACCGCGCTGGTCCACGGCGTCCCGCAACTGGTCGTGCCGCGGCTCGCCGACCAGCCGGCGAACGCCGCCGTGATCGCGGCCCGGGGCGTCGGCCTGGCCCTCGCCCCGCACGAGGCGACCGCGACCGCCGTGAAGGACGGCCTGCTGCGGCTGCTCGACGCGCCGGACCACCGACAGGCCGCCCGCGAGGTGCAGGCCGAGATCGCCTCCCGGCCCAGCCCGGCGGCACTGGTCACGCGACTGGAGGAGCTGGTCGCCGGGCACTGACCGGCTCGACCGGCGCGCTTCACCGGACCGCCCGAGCGCGTCGCGCGGAAGGACCCGACCGACGGGCCCTTCCGCGCGACGTCGGCGAGCGGTCGGAGTCAGGCACCTCGGGCCAGGCGCTCGACGGCGGCGTCCAGGCGGGCCAATGTCCGCTCACGGCCCAGGACTTCCAGCGACTCGAACAGCGGCAGGCCCACCGTCCGGCCGGTCACCGCCACCCGTACCGGCGCCTGCGCCTTTCCGAGCTTCAGCCCGTGCTCGGCCGCCACCGCCGCCAGCTCCTCCTTCAGCGCCGCCGCCTCCCAGGCCGCCACCGCGGCGAGCCGCTCCCGGGCGGTGCGCAGCAGGGCGAGGGCACTCCCCCGGTCCTTCATGGCCTTCGCCCAGGAGGGCTCGTCGCGGACGGGCTCGGACAGGAACAGGAAGTCGACCTGCTCGACGATCTCGCCCAGGACCGCGATCCGGGACTGCGCGAGCGGGGCGAGCGCGGCGAAGGCCCGCGCGTCGAACGCGTCGGCCGGCCATGGCGCCCGCGGCGCGGCCGGCCACGGCCCGCACGCCGCAGTGAACTCCGCCACCCCCATGGCCCGGAGGTACTCGCCGTTGAAGGCCCGCAGTTTGGCCACGTCGAAGTACGCCGAGGCGGCGTTCACGTCCTCCACCCGGAACAGCTGCTCCAGCTCGGCGTACGGGCGGATCTCGACGTCGTCCTTCGGCCCCCAGCCGAGCAGCATCAGGTAGTTCACCATCGCCTCGGGCAGGTAGCCCTCCGTCAGGTAGTCCTCCAGGGCCACCTTGTCGCGGCGCTTGGACAGCTTCTGCCGCTTCTCGTTCACGATCACGGGCAGGTGCGCCCACACCGGCGGGGTCGCGCCGAGCGCCTCCCACAGCAGCTGCTGCTTCGGCGTGTTCGACAGGTGCTCCTCGCCGCGGATGACCTGGCTGATGCCCTGTTCGAGGTCGTCGACGACGTTGGCGAGCAGGAACACCGGGCTGCCGTCGCCGCGGGCGATCACGAAGTCCTCGAGGGCGGAGTTCGGGAAGGCCGGCTCCCCGCGGATCAGGTCCACCACGACGGTGACGCCCTCGTCCGGCGTGCGGAAGCGCAGCGCCCGGCCCGCCTCGAAGCCCAGGCCCCGCTCCCGGCAGAACCCGTCGTACCCGAGCTGGGCGGAGCCGGTCCGCTCGGCGAGCCGCTCGCGGGTGCAGTCGCAGTAGTAGGCCCGCCCGGCGGCGTACAGCTTCTCCGCGGCCGCGCGGTGCCGCTCGACGGCGGCGGACTGGAAGGAGGGGCCTTCGAAGGCCGGATCGCCCTGGTGGATGCCGATCGAGGCGAGCGCGCTGACGATGCCCGCGGTCCACTCGGGCTTGTTGCGGGCGGCGTCGGTGTCCTCGATCCGCAGGACGAACGTGCCGCCCCGCTGTCGTGCCGTCGCCCAGTTGTACAGAGCCGAGCGCGCACCGCCGACGTGGAACATGCCGGTGGGGCTCGGAGCGAATCGGACACGGACGGGACGGGATACCTCGGTCATGGAGGCAGGGTAGAGGCAGCGGGGCCGTCACCGAGAGCGAATTTCCCCCGCACGGCCTCCGGGACGAGCCGCCGCGAGAACCTGATGTGACGTCAACTCACCATGTTGACGGTTGCCTACCGAAGATCTCGTGGGTACTGTCGGATCCGCGTCAGGGAGACCGTCACGGGGGTGAAAATGGTCCTGAAAGCATTTCGCACCAGCTGACTGGACATCGGTTGTCGTCGGCTCCGGTCCTTGGGTGAGCAGCATCGGGCGCTATCGGTCGATTTGCCGCCCTGCATGTGCTCTGACCTCGGCCGCCGCACTACCGACCCCCGCGAACAAGGAACGCTCTCCGAGCGTTCTGTCCCACCCGGACGTGTTTCGCATCATGAGGGAGGAGACTGTCATGGACAACAATTCCGTGGAGACCCCTGAGCTCCAGGCCTACGAGACCCCCGAGGTCTTCGAGGTGGGCTCTTTCGCCGAGGACACCGGCTACTTGGGTTTCGTCGGCGGCGAACCGTGGGTGACCACCATCCCGCGTAGCTTCTGGTAAATCCGCGCCATGAGTGACGTGGCGCGCCAATCCGTCAAGGGGGAGCCGGTTCGGTGGATTTTGGTGAGCAGTACTTCGTGGTCCTCCCGGACCAGCAGAGGGCAGTCGCCGCCGCCGACCGGCTTCCACCGGATGCCACGCCGCTCATGTCGCACCGATCCGGCCGGCCCTGTCTGGCCGGCCGGATCAGCGCGGGACAGTTCCTGAAGGCCGAGGCGGGTGACACCGTTCTCGCCGTCGTGGGTGTCTGCTCCGCCACCCAGGCCGACCTGGACGCCCAGGTGGAGCGCATCACCGACCCGGCCCAGCTGGACGAGCTGTCACTGCGCTGGTCGGGCAGCTACCACCTGATCGCCTCGGTGGGCGGGCGACTGCGGGTACAGGGCACCGCCTCGGGGCTGCGCCGGATCAGCCACGGCAGCCTGGACGGGCTGACCATCGCCGCCGACCGGACCGACCTGCTGGCCGAACTGATCGGCCCCACACCGGATGTGGGCGCACTCGCGCTGCGCCTGCTGGAGAACCTGCCCCACCCGCTGCCCGAACGCTCGCTCTGGCAGGGCGTCGAAACCGTCCCGCCCGGCAGCTGGCTGTCGGTACCGGCGGACGGCCGGGGTGCCACGGTGCACCCCTGGTGGCGGTCACCGCAGGCCGAACTCTCCCTGGCCGAGGCCGCGGTGGCGCTGCGCACGGAACTGGCCGCCGCCGTCGACGCACGGCTCGCCCTCACCACCCGGCTGACCGGTGACTTCTCCGGCGGCCTGGACTCCACCTCGCTGCTCGCGCTGGCCGCGCAGGACACGCCTGTCGTCGGGTTCACGATGGCCAACGACGACCAGGCCGACGACGACCTCCACTGGGCCGAGCTCGCTGCCGCCGAACTGCCCCACCTCAAGCACGTCGTCTTCGGGAGCCACGAGGTGCCGGGCTTCTTCGCGGGCCTGACCGACCTCGAGGCAGTCACCGACGAGCCCAGCGTCGCCCTGCTGAGCACGCCCCGACTGCGGGCCATGCGGGAGCTCGCCGTCGAGCACGGATCCACCCTGCACCTGGACGGACTGGGCGGCGACCAGACGCTGACCGGCCACTTCGCCTACTACCACGACCTGCTGCGCCGGCATCCGCTGATGGCCCTGCGGCGGCTCCGGACCATCCGCCAGCTGAGCCGGCTGGACCTCGGGGCCTCACTGCGCACCCTGCTGGACGGCAGCTCCTACCCTTCCTGGTTCACGGCCGAGCTGAACGCGCTCACCTCGGGCCGGGTCCGGCGCCGCAACCGCGTCTTCGACTGGGGCGGCGGACCGGCCTTCCCCGACTGGCTGACGCCCGAAGCGGCGGAGCTGGTCACCGTCGAACTGCGCGCCGCCGCCGAGCGCGCCCGCCCGCTCGACCCGAGCCGCGGCCGGCACAGCGACCTGGCCGCGATCCAGGACGCCGGGCTGCTGGTCCGGTCGCTGCACCAGGTGGTCGCCCAGCCGGGGTACAGCGGCTCCTCGCCGTTCCTGGACGACCGGGTGATCGCGGCCTGCCTCGCGGCGCGGCCCGAAGAGCGGGTCACGCCCTGGGAGTTCAAGCCGCTGATCAAGAGTGCCATGGCCGGCGTGCTGCCCCGGCGGGTGCTGGAGCGGCGCACCAAGGCGGACGGCGCGATGATCGCCGCCGAGGGCTTCGCCCGGCACCGGCTCGAACTCGACCGGCTCTGGCAGACCTCCCGGCTGGCGGAGTTGGGGCTGGTCGACCCGGCCCCGCTGCGCGAACTGTGCCGCCGCCCGTACGCGAGCGCCACGCACGCGGGGCGGATGCCCGTGGCTCTGAGCACCGAACTCTGGGCCAGGGACCGGCTCGCCTGAGCCCGCTCCGCCCAGCCAGCCCTGCCGGAACCGCCGCCCTCCGCCCCGCCGGAACGCCGGAACGCGCCCGACCGCCGGAACGCGCCCGACCACGACGAGAGAGACCAGCATGACCTTCACGCTTCACCCGGACGTGTCCACCGCCGACACCGAGTACGGCATCGTGCTGCTGGACGGCCGGGACGGCCGCTACTTCCAGCTCAACGGGACCGCCGCCGCGGCCTTCCAGGCGCTGGTGGACGGCGGCACCGTCGCGCAGGCCGCCGAGCGGCTGACGGCCACCTTCGACGTCGCATCGGACCGGGCCCGGCAGGACGTCGAGCGGCTGGTCACCAAGCTGGTGGCGCTCAAGGTCGTGGTCGCGTGAGCGACACGGTGGTGCCCGCCAGGACGGGACCAAAGCTGACGGTCCGCCAGAAACTCGTCGCCAAGGTGGCCGTGGGCCTGGCCCGGCTGCTCGCCCGCAAGCCGCCGGCCAGGATCCGGGCACTGCTGACCCGGCTGGGCAAGGGCGCCCACCCGGCGAGCTACGCCGAGGCGGAGGCGGCCCGCAACGCCGTCGTCGCGGTCAGCCTGCGCTGCGCGGCCTTCGAGGGCTGCCTGCCACGCTCACTGGCGACGGTCCTGATCTGCCGGGCCCACGGCACCTGGCCCACCTGGGTGGTGGGGGTCCGGGCCCGGCCGCCGTTCGGCGCGCACGCCTGGGTGGAGGCCGAGGGGCGGATGGTGGACGAGGGGGTGGACCCCTCGTACTTCCGCAGCCTCTTCACCGTCGGCACGCCCGACGGCCAGGCGTAGCCCCCGCCGGTGCTGTTCCACCGCACCCGCCGGAGCCGCGTGCCGGGCCGAGCCTGTGAGCTGGAGTCACAGGATCACCGCCTGTCTGGCTGGGCCTCGGGACGGTCCGCAGGATGGCCGTATCGGACGTCCTGTCAGCCGTCGCGCGGCCGCTTCCGCCCGCCGTCCGAGGGCCCGGCCGCGCCACCGTACGTGAAGGTGGTACTTCGCCGTGAGCAGCATCTCCGACCCGCCCCTGCCCGACCGGGCCGAGGACGTCCCGCCCCTGGACACGGCCGCGCGGGGCTTCGACCGGTGGCGCTACGCCGGGGTGTTCCTCCTGCTGTTCCTGTTCGGCACGGAGACCTTCCTGGTCTCGCCGCTGCTGCCGACCATCGCGGACTCGGTCCACACCAGTGAGGCCGCCGCCGCCTCCAGCGTCACCGCCTACGTGCTGGTGTACGCCGTCGCGGCGCCCTTCCTCGGGCTGCTGAGCGACCGGTTCGGCCGCCGCCGCACCCTCGTCGTGGGCACCCTGCTGTTCGTCCTGTCCAACGCGGCGGCGGCCCTGTCCACCGGGCTGACGCTGCTGGTCGTGTCCCGTGCGGTGGCCGGGCTGGCGGCGGCCGCGGCCGGGCCGGCGATCTGGGCGCACATCGCCGAGACCGCGCCGGAGGCGGTGCGCGGGCGGGCGCTGGGCCTCGGGATGGCGCTGTTCTCCTGCGGGCAGGTGATCGGTGTGCCGCTCGGCGGCTTCCTGGCCGGGCTGGCGGGCTGGCGCTCGGCGTTCTGGGCGTTGGCCGTCGGCACCGCCGCGGCGGTGCCGCTGCTGCTGCGCCAGGTCAGGGACCGTACGGCGCAGGCGCCCGCGCCGCGGGTGGGGGCCGTACGGTCGATCCTGGCGGGCTGGGCCGATCCGACGCTGCGCCGCGCCCTGCTGGTCAACACGGTGTTCAACGCGGCCAACCTGGGCGCCTACACCTTCCTCGGCGCGGTGCTGGTGCAGCGCTTCGACCTGTCGGTCCAGGCGCTCGGCCTGGTGGGTGTGCTGGTCGGTGCGGGCAGCGTGGCCGGCTCGCTGGTCGGCGGGCGGCTCGGCGACCGGGCCAGGACCGCCGGGCGGTCCGACCTGCCGCTGCTGCCGCTGTGGGGCGTCCTGCTGGCGGTGGGCATCGCGGTGGCGGCCAAGGGGCCTGGCCTGGTGCTCGCCCTGGCCGGGGTGACGGTGTGGTTCCTGGCCTCGGGCGGCTTCGTGACGGACCAGCAGACGCTGGCGGGCACCATCGCCCCGGACCTGCGTGCGACCTCCAGTGCATGGCTGACGTCGACCATGTACGCGGGCACCGGGCTCGGCGCCTGGGCGGTGGGTACGTTCGGCGACGTCGCGGACGGCACGCTACTCATCGGCGCCGGTCTCGCGCTGCTGGCCGCGCTCGGCGGTCTGGCGGTCAGCCTGGGGATGCGCCACGCCGCCACCACCGCCGGCACCTCCCCCACAGCCACAGCCACCAGCGCCTCCCCCGCCCCCACCGCGCCGAAGGCCTGAGACACCGGCCGGTCCGGCTCAGCCGACCCGGCGCTCCCCCTCCACGCCGCCGACCGCGCGCAACGGATGCTCGACCAGTTCGGTCATCCGCGCCCGGTCGGTGGCGTCGGTCGGGGTGAACAGCAGCACCGTCGCGGAGGGGTCGTCCACCGGGTGGAAGGAGGACAGGGTCAGCCGGACCGGCCCGAGGCCGACCGGTTCGACGGTGACGGTGCGGACGGTCAGCTCCGCCACCGAGTGGCATCCCCACCAGTGGCGGAGCTCCGGCGCGTCCTCGTCCAGGTGCCGGTAGACCTCACGGGTGCGGGGGGCGGCGAGGGCGGGGCCCGCCTGGGCGCGGAAGTGCTGGAAGACGTTCATCGCGAGCGGTTCCCAGTCGCGCAGCACCGCGCGCACCCGCGGGTGGGCGGCCATCACCCACATCAGGTTGCGCCGGTCGGCGGGGACGAACTCGGGCGAGCCCCAGAGCGCCGCCCATGCGGCGTTCCAGCCGCGCAGGTCGAAGTGGCGGTCCAGCAGGACGGCGGGGCTGGCGGGCCAGGAGTCGAGGACGGGCTGGATGGCCTCGGCGATCCGGTCGGCGCCGTCCGGGCCGGCGGCCGGGGCGGGCTCGTGGTAGCCGGCCAGGCGCAGGGCGTGCCGCAGGCCCGCGTCGTCCAGCCGCAGCACGCGGGCGATCGCCTCCAGCACCTGCCGGGACGCGGCGACCCTCCCCTGCTCGACCCAGGTGTACCAGGCCAGGCCGACCCCGGACAGGGAGGCGACCTCCTCGCGGCGCAGGCCGGGGGTGCGGCGGCGGGTGGTGGCGGTGAGGCCGACATCGGCGGGCTTGAGGAGTTCGCGGTGGGCGCGCAGGAAGGCGCCGAGTTCCCGTCCGGTGGGGGGAGTTGACACGGGTGGGCTCCTCGGCTTCGTCTTCTCGGGGGTGATGGCCCCAGCGTAGGCGCAGCCCGCCGCTCGTCCCAGGGGTGAGCGGCGGGCTACACATGCTGTTAACGGAAGCGGGCTAGCGGGGGGTCAGCGTCCAGAGCCGGACGGCCATGTGGCTGACGTGTCCGCGCTCCCGCTGCCGGCGCCAGGCGCTCTCGCCGACGGCGCGGAAGAACGCGGCCCGCCGGTCGGCCGGTACCAGGCGGCTGTAGTAGTCGCCGAAGGTGGCGGCGTGGAAGTGCTCGTACTGCTCGGCGCTGTCGACGGTGACGACGGCGTCGCGCTCCAGGTGGCCGGCCACCGCGAGGTGCGGGCCGATCACCGCCGCGAGGTCCTCGACGGTCCTGGTGCGGGTGGCGATCGGCAGCACGCCGCCGCGCGCGAAGGCGCCGGGCACCTCGTCGTCCGGGGTGCCGAGGGCCACCAGGGCGTCGCGGACCAGTTCGTCCTCGCCGCCGAGGCCGTGTTCGTCGCGGGCGGGGTGGTAGCTGGTGAGCAGGAACCTGCCGCCGGGGGCGAGGTGGGCGGCGGCCCAGGCGAAGATCCGTTCCTCGTCCGGGTACAGCCAGTGCAGCACCGAGGTCTGGGTGATCACCTCGGCCCGGAAGGGCAGCGGCTCGGGCGCGGTGAGGTCGGCCCGGTGCAGGGCGATCCGCTCGCCGTACGGCCGGAGCCGGTCGGCGGCCTCGGCGATGCGGTGTTCGGAGCGTTCCAGGCCGACGGCGCGGCGCAGGGTGGGGAACCGTTCCAGGGCGGCCTGCAGCAGCTGGCCGATCCCGCTGCCGAGGTCGATCAGGGTCTCGGGGGCTCCGGTGACCTGGTCGAGCACCCAGTCGCGGTCCTGGACCTGGCGCAGCCGGCTGGCGTCGGCGTACCCGGCGAGGGTTCGGGCCTGGATCTCGACGGCGGACGTGCTCACGACTGGTTCTCCTCGGCGCTCGCGGGCCGGTCGACCAGGTGCAGCAGGCGCTCGCGGGCCTCGCTCTGGTCGTACCGCTTGAAGATGTTGATCCGGTTGCGGGTCAGGTCGCCCCGGTGCACGTACTCGTAGAGGTCCTGGCGCTGGCCGAAGCCGTCGCCGGTGAGCTCCCACGCGATCCGGAACAGCCGGGACTTGCGTTCGGCGTCGATGCCGCGCCCGCGCATGTAGCGGTCCAGGTGCGGGCGCAGCCGGGGGTGGGCGAGGTCGGCGGCGGTGGGCTGGATGAGCAGGCCCGAGGCGCCGATCCGGCGGACGATCTCGACGGCGCTGCCGGCCACCTCGGCCGACCAGACCCGGGAGGCGGCGGTGTCGCCGGGGGCGAACAGGCCGCCGTCGGTGGGGCCGCCGCGGGCTTCGGCGGCGTCCAGGAAGTACTCGGTCAGTTCGGCGTACCCGGCGAGGCGTCCGAGGTCCTCCTGGATGTTGCGGAAGCCGTCCACCCCGATCGACTCGGCGACGAGGGTGGCGGTGGCGAGCAGGGTGCGCAGCCGTTCGCGGTAGCGGATGTGGCCGATGTAGGCGCTCCAGGCGTTGATCCGGCCGAGGCCGAGCCGGGCGAGGCCGGCGTCGCGCAGCAGGAAGACGCGGTCCCAGGGCACCAGGACGTCGTCGAAGAAGAGCATCGCGTCCTGCTCGTCGTACCGCGCGCCGAGGGGGTGGGCGTGGCCCCAGGGGGCGCTGCCGAGCGGCTCGCGGGCGAGGGTGACCAGTCCGGGGGTGTTGAGCGGCAGGGCGAACCAGGTGACGAACTGTTCGCCGCGGCCCTCGGTGAAGGAGGCGGAGAGGTAGACCAGCACCTCGTGGGCGAGCGGGGCGAGGGTGGTGAGCTGCTTGGCGCCGCGGACCACGATGCCCCGGTCGTTCTCCTCGATGACGCGCAGGGCGAGGTCGGGGTCGTCGAGCGGGTCGGCGGAGCGGTCGATCTGCGGGTCGCCGAGGGCGTGCGACAGGACGAGGTCGTTGGTGGCGCAGTGGCGGTACCAGGCTTCGGCGTTGGCGCCGAAGCGCGGGTCGGCCCCGGCCAGCCGGTGCCGGAAGTCGTAGACGCCGACGGCGATGGAGGCCATGAACGCGGGCGAGCGGCCCTGCTGGCCGAGTGCTTCGGCGTGCCAGAACTCGGCGCTGCGGCGCTGGAGTCGGAGGTCGTCGAGGGTGCGCGGGGGCTGGTAGGCGCGGGCCAGCCGCAGGCCGCTGTCCGGGTCCTGCCAGGTGAGCAGGTCGCGGTGGTCGGGGTCGTGCTGGAGGTCGAGCAGCCGGGACAGCTCGTCCACGGCCGGGCGGAACGCGGGGTGCTCGGCGGGGTTCGCGATCCGTCGGCCGTCGAGGTAGAGCTCACGTCCGTCGTCGAGTTCGGCCCGGTAGCGGTCTCCGGTGAGCAGGCCTCGGGCGGTGGCGGGCGCGCCGCGACCGGCGGCGGTGTCCAGCAGTGTCATGCGCCAACTCCGGTGGTGTTCAAGGGTTTCGGGGCCAGTAGGCGGTACTGGCCGTCGTGGTAGAGGAGGGGTTCGCCGTCATCGCGGGCCGCGGCGGCGACCCGGCCGACCAGGATGGTGTGGTCGCCGCCGGGCAGGGCCGCGTGCAGCCGGCAGTCGAACCAGGCCAGGGCGGACTCGACGAGCGGGGCGCCGGTGCCGGCGGTCCGCATCGGTACGGCGGCGAAGGCGCCGAGCGCGCGTCCGGCCCCGGGGGTGGCGAACCGCCGGGCCACGGCTGCCTGACGGTCCGTCAGGATCGAGAGGCCGAACCGCCCGGAGGCCCGGGCGGCGGCCACGAGCGGGCTGTGCCGGCCGATCGCGACGGTGACCAGCGGCGGGTCGAGGGAGAGGGTGCCGAAGGAGGAGACCGTCTTGGCGAAGACCTCCTCGCCCGCGCGGGTGGTGACGACCGCGACCCCGCTGGTCCAGCCGCGGGAGGCGGCCCGGAACTCCTCCTCGGTGGCCTGGTCGGTGGCGTGCCCGGCGGCTTTCCCGGCTGCTCGGGTCAGGGCGCCGCTCATCGCAGCCCCACCCGGTAGGCGCGCAGCCACTCGTCGACCTGGACCAGGTGGTCGAGGCCGCCGACCGGGTTCGGCGCGGTGCGCGGGCTGGGCAGCGGTCGGCCCCCGGCGAGCAGCTGGCGCACCAGGTCGCGGTCGACCAGCTCGAAGACCGGCGCGTTCGGGTCGGCCAGCAGCTCGTGGGCCCGGGCCGTGAGCACCTCGGTGTAGCGGACGGCGGGGGTGGACGGGTAGCCGCTCTTGGGCCGGTCGGCGACCTGCGGCGGGAGGAGGTCCCGGACGGCGTCGCGGAACAGCCCCTTGGCCCGCCCGTCCGGTGCCTTGAGCGCCCACGGGACGTTCCACAGGTACTCCACCAGGCGGTGGTCGCAGAACGGCACCCGGACCTCCAGGCCGACCGACATCGACACCCGGTCCACCCGGTCCAGCAGCGGGGGCAGCCAGCGGGTGAGCGCGAGGTGGAAGACCTCGCGGATCCGGGCGTCGCGGGCCGACTCGCCGGGCAGCCGCGACACTTCGCCGAGCGAGCGCCGGTACGCGGCGGCGGTGTACTCCTCGGGGCGCACCTCGGCCCGGACGTCCGGGCGCAGCAGGTCCGCCGGGGTGGCCCTGCCGTGCAGCCACGGGAAGGTCGGGGCGGCGAGGGCGTCGGCGTCGTGGAAGTAGGGGTAGCCGCCGAAGATCTCGTCCGCGGCCTCGCCGGAGAGCGCGACGGTGGAGCGCCGCCGCACCTCGCGGAAGAGCAGGTGCAGGGAGGCGTCCATCTCGCCCCAGCCGGGGCGGTCGCGGGCGCGCAGGACGGCGTCGCGGGCGTCCAGCAGGTCGTCGTCGGGGACCAGGACGGTGGTGTGCAGGGTGCCGATGTGCTCGGCGGCGGCCTCCACGTAGGGGGCGTCGCGGGTGGTCCGCCAGGCGTCGGGGGTGCGTTCGGCGCTGCCGGGGAAGTCGACGGAGAAGCTGGTGATCTTGCCCTGGCCGGCCCGTTCGCGGGCGGCGGCGGCCAGCGCGGTGACGGCGCTGGAGTCGACGCCGCCGGAGAGCAGGGTGCACAGCGGCACGTCGCTGATCAGCTGCCGTTCGACGGCGTCGGCGAGCAGTTCCCGGACGGTCGCCCGGGTGGTCGCGGCGTCGTCCCGGTGCTCGGCGGACTCCAGCCGCCAGTACCGCACTTCCCGGGTGGCGGCGCGGCCGACGACCACCAGGTGGCCGGGCCGGACCTCGTGGAGGCCGCGGAAGACGCCGTGGCCGGCGCTCGGCGCGGCGGGCAGCGCGAACAGCTCGGCGATGCCCTCGGCGTCCAGTTCGGCGCGGAACAGCGGGTTGGCGAGCACCGCCTTCGGCTCGGAGCCGAACAGGACGCCGCTGCGGTGGGCGTGCCAGTACAGCGGTTTGATGCCGAGGTGGTCGCGGACCAGCAGCAGTTCCTCGCGCCGGGCGTCCCAGAGGGCGTAGGCGAAGATGCCGTTGAACCTGGCCGGTGCGTCCTTGCCCCACTGGAGGTGGGCCCGCAGCACCACCTCGGTGTCCGAGCGGGAGCGGAAGACGTGCCCGAGGGCCTCCAGTTCGGTGCGCAGCTCGCGGTGGTTGTAGAGCTCGCCGTTGTAACTCAGGACGGCCGCGGTGTCCGGTCCGGGGCGGTCGGCGAGCGGCTGGGCGCCGCCGTCCGGGTCGATCACGGACAGCCGGCGGTGGCCGAGGGTGGCGTGCCGGGAGAGCCAGACGCCGTCCGCGTCCGGGCCGCGGCAGGCCAGGGTGGCGGTCATCTCCCGGACGGTCCGCGCCTGGTGGAGCAGGTCGGTGTCCCAGTCGATCCAACCGGTGATGCCGCACATGTCAGGACTCCCCGGGTTCGTCGGTGGCGGTGGGCGCGGCGGGCCCGGTGGGCTCGGCGGTCGCGTCCGTCGAGGCGGGCCCGGTGGCTTCGGTGGCTTCGGCGGGCCCGGCGATCTCAGCGGGGCCGGTCGCGGTCGTGGACTCCCAGCGGCAGCCGTGGCCGGTCGGGCCGTGGGTCAGGCGGTGCGCGGGCCGGTAGCCCTTGGCGCGGATGTTGGCGGACAGCGCCTCGGTGCAGTAGGTGCAGGGCGAGGCGAGGGTCAGCCGGACGCCCGAGCGCCGGGCCTTCTCGCGGTAGTCCCAGATCGCGCAGTGCGTGATGGTGAGCGCCGCGTGTTCCGGTCCGGGCGGTGCGTCGTCGTCGAACTCGTAGTCTGAGCCGTACAGTTCGGCCTGCCGGGCGATCCGGTGGATCGGGTCGGCGGCGCCCCGGCCGTGGTCGGGCTCGACGTCGCGGTGCACCTCGGCGTTGGACCCGGCCCAGTCCCCGAGCACCTGCTCGCCGTAGCGGACGACGAGGAAACGTTCCATCAGGGCCTGGTCGCGGAAGAACACCCGCTGCCACTCGACGGCCGGCGCGTCCGGCTCGGGCAGGTCGGCGAACAGCTCGGACTGCAGGACGAACCAGTCGGTGAGGTGCAGTTCGTCCCCGCGTGACACCAGGTACCGCGTCAGCCCGGCCTCGGCCTCGTGCAGCCGCTGCCGCCAGAGCGCGGACCGCTCGGCGTCCGGCATCGCGCGGTACGGGGACCTCGGCTGCTCCGGGCCGGGGCTTCGGCTCCCGGCGGGCAGGACCACCGTACGCGGGCCGGCCTCGCCGGCCGCCCGGCCACCGGCCCGGCCACCCCCCAGGCCACCGGCGCCGGTCGGACCGCCGGTCCCGTCGGACACACCCCCCATCGGGCCATCTCCCTTCGGCTGAACGATCCGTCGGACCGTCGTGTCGTCGTCGTTCCCGCCACGCTACGAAGCGGTCCGCGCGCCCCGGTAGCCCCGAACGGCGCCGGTCAGGGCGCCGATCGTCGCCGTTCGGATGCTCCGAAGGTCGCCTCGCACCGCACCCGCCAGGAGCCCGGGCACGACGAAGGGCGGGCCCCGCGTCCTGGCGGGGCCCGCCCTCGGGCGGTGCGTGTGCGGCGACGGACGTGTACGGCGACGGAACTACCCGGCGAGCCCGTGCCGGTGGGCGTAGAGCGCGGCGCGCAGCCGGTCGGGCTGCCCGATCTTGCGCATGGCCTGGGTGAGGTGCTTCTTCACGGTGGCCTCGGCGAGGGCCAGTTCGCGCCCGATCTCGGCGTTGCTCAGCCCGTGCCCGAGCTTGACCAGCACCTCCCGTTCGCGTTCGGTCAGCCCGGCCTGCTGCGGCGGCAGCTCGCCGAGGTGCCGCCCGGGAGCCGCCGCGTGGATCCGGGCGGGCGGCGGTGCCGGCAGGAACACCGACCCGCCGGCTGCCACGAGTTGGACCGCGCCGATGATCCGCTCCCCGGCCAGGTCGAGCGGGAAGCAGCCGCCGGCTCCGGCCAGCAGCATCCGGCTCGCCTCGGCGGTCGACTCGGCCCGGCGCAGCAGCAGGACCCGGGCGTCGGGGGCCCCGTCCGGTCCGCGCAGCGCCACCACGGCCGCCAGGTCCTCCTCCAGGCTCGCGCCGCGGCCGAGCAGCACGATGTCGGGGGCGATGCGGTGCACGGCCGCGACGGCGCGCAGCGGGTCGCCGGTGGAGCCGACCACCGTCAGTCCGGGCGCGGTGGCCAGCACGCTGCGCAGCCCGGCGCTGGCCACCGAGTGCCGTTCGACCAGGAACACCCGGGCGAGCGCGGTGCGGTCGCGTTCCTCGTCCACGCAACTCGGGTGGCCGCAGCCGCACCCGGCGTCCACCCGGCCCGGGGCCGGCGGTGCCGGTTCGGCCAGCAGCTGGTGACCGGCGATCAGGTCGAGCGGGTTGTCGATCTCGGCGTGCGGGCGGGCCGGTCCCGTGGCGGGCGCGTCCCCCGGGCCGGTGCCGCCACAGGCGGCGCGGCGGGCGGGAAGCCGGCGGCCGCGCGGGCCGGCCGGGGCGGCGAAGGTGCTCACTGCTGCCATCGGGCACCTCCGGGAGCGGAGGCTGGACGTCTGTGGTAGGGCATGGCGATGCGGTCCCCCTAGCTGGTGGCTGGTCGGCCCCGTGGACGCGATGTGCTGCGACAGGGATCCGCCGGCGACGCGGACGGGCGTCGGGCAGGGATCCGGGGTGAGGAGGGAGCGCCGACCGCGGCGGGTGTGGACCGGGGGCGGTCAGCGCGGTGCGCGCGATCGACAGAACTCGTCGAAGCACCTGCGGTGCCACGAGCCGCCGATCCCGACCAAGGTGAAGTCGGTCCGCCGAATAGCCATGCGGGAAACCCTAGGTCCGGTTCCTTGTGCAGGTCAAGGACGGGACCGGGCCTCGGCGGCCGGGGCAGTGTCACTCCGGCCACCGCGGATCCTGTGACCGGAGGTAACAGCATCAGGACCTGACTGGCTGTCGGGGCCGTGCGTCCGCAACGCTCCTCCAAGCGACCTCGGCCGTCGCGGCGACGGTGTCCCGACGTCGCAGGGGCAGCCCCGCCCGCACTCCGAACGCCGCTGCCACGCAGCCGAGATGACGGCCCGGCATCCCCGAACCCCCGTCCGAGAACTCCCGCAGGACTCCGGCAGAACTCCGGCAGAACTCCCGCAGAAGTCCCGCACGACTCCCGCACGACTCCCGAAGGAGCAGCAGCGCCATGCCCGCCCCGCCCCACCGGCCCGCCGCCGGCCCGTCCGGCGCCCCGCCCCGGAGGGTCGACCGGTGACCCGGTTCCTGGTGCGCCGGCTCCTGCTGGCCGTCCCGACGCTGCTCGGCGTCACCGCCGTCGTCTTCGCGACCGTGGCGCTCGTCCCCGGCGACCCGGTCGCCGCCTTCCTCGGCCCGGGCGCACCGCCCGAGGCCCGTCGGGTGCTCACCGAACGGCTCGGCCTGGACCAGCCGTTGCCCGTGCGCTACGCGGACTGGCTCGGCCACGCGCTCACCGGCGACCTCGGCACGTCCGTCTCCGGCCAGCGCCCGGTCGCCGACCTGCTGCTCCCCGCGCTCGGCCAGACGCTCACCCTGACGGCGGCCGCGTTCCTGCTGGTGCTGGTCGGCGGGGTGGCGCTCGGCGCCCTCGGTGCGGTGGGTCCGCGCGGCCCCGGCGGGCGGATCTCCGGCGCGCTGTCCACCCTCGCGGTGTCCGCCCCGCAGTACTCGGTGGCGCTGCTGCTGATCGCCGTCTTCGCGGTCGGGCTGCGCTGGCTGCCGGCCGGCGGCACGCACGACGCGTTCGGCTCCGGCGGTCCGGCCGACCTGGCCCGCCACCTGGTCCTGCCGGCGGTCGCCGCCGCGCTCGTGCCGCTCGGGCTCACCGCGCGGGTGTTCCGGGCGTCGCTGGGCACCGTCCTGGCCGGTGAGCTGGCCGACTCGCTGCGGGCCCGCGGCCTGCGCCCGGCCGCCGTGCTGCGGCACTGCGTGCACAACGCCTCGCCCGCGCTGCTGACCATCGGCGGCCTGCAACTCGCCTACCTGCTGGAGGGGGTGGTCTTCGTGGAGACCCTGTTCGCCTGGCCCGGCGTCGGCCGGCTGCTGTACGACGCGCTCACCGCCCGTGACCTGCCCCTGGTGCAGGGCGGGGTGCTGGTGGTGGCGGTGGCGTTCGTCGGCGTCAACATCCTGGTGGACGCGGCGCACGCGGCGATCGACCCGCGAGTGAGGACCTGACATGACGTCGACCCCGTGGACCGGACGGACCAGCCGGAGCCTCGGCCTGGTCGTCCCCGGCGGCCTCGCCGTGCTGCTCGTCCTGCTCGCCCTCGCCGCGCCGCTGGTCGCCCCGTACGACCCGGCCGCCGGGCGGCTCGCGGACCGGCTGCTCGACCCCGGCAGCCCCGGCCACCCGCTGGGCACCGACGGGCAGGGCCGCGACCTGCTGAGCCGGCTGATCTGGGCCGGGCGTGCCTCGCTCACCGGAGGGCTCGTGCCGGTCACCGTCGCCGCCGTCGCCGGGACCCTGCTCGGCATCACGGCCGGCCTCGGCGGCCGGTTCACCGAACAGGCCCTGCTGCGCACCCTGGACGTGCTCTACGCCTTCCCCGGGGTGCTGCTGGCGATCGCCGTCGCCTCGCTGCTCACCCCCGGCCTGGGCGCGACCGTGCTCGCGCTGTCCGTGGTGCTCACCCCGGCGGTGGCCCGGGTCGCGTTCACCGAGACCCGGCGGATCCGCACCTCCGAGTACCTGGAGGCGGCCCGGGTCAGCGGCGCCGGCTGGGGCGCGCTGGTGCTCCGGCAGGCCGCCCCCGTGGTGGCTCCGGTGGTGCTGGTGTACTCCTCCTCGCTGGTCGGGCTCGCCGTCGTGTACGCCGCCGGACTGTCCTTCCTCGGGCTCGGGGTCGCCCCGCCCACCGCCGAGTGGGGCGCGATGCTGGACGAGCTGCGGCCCTCGCTGCTCACCCACCCCTGGGTGGCGGTGCTGCCGGCCCTCGTCATCCTCGCCGTCTCGGTCGTGTTCAACACCCTCGGCGAGGCGCTGCGCACCCGGGTCGGCGACGCCACAGCCCATCTGCCGCGCGCCACCCAGGCCGTGACGCGACGAACTGCCAAGCAGGTGATCCGATGAGCCCACTGCTGGAGATCGACGGTCTGGGCGTCGAGTACCCCGGAGGCGTCCGGGCCGTCGACGGGGTCTCCCTCGCCCTGCGGGCCGGCGGCGCCCTGGTGCTGCTCGGCGAGTCCGGCAGCGGCAAGACCACCGTCGCCCGTACGGTGCTCGGCCTGCCCGGGCGCGGCGCCGCCGTCACCGGGAGCGTCCGGCTCGCCGGGACGGACCTGCGGGCACTCGACGAGCGCGCGTTCTCGGACGTCCGCGGCCGGCGCATCGGCTACGTGCCGCAGGACCCGAGCGCCTCGCTCGACCCCCTGCGCCGGATCGGCCCGCAACTCGCCGAGGTGCTGCGCCGACACCGGATCGCCGACGGCCGCCGGGCCGCCCGCGCCGCCGTCCCCAGGTTGCTCGCCACCGCCGGCGTCCCGGATCCGGGGCGGGTCGCCCGGGCGTACCCGCACGAGCTCTCCGGCGGCCTGCGCCAGCGCGCCGCGATCGCCCTCGCGATCTGCTGCGGCCCGGAACTGCTGATCGCCGACGAGCCGACCACCGCGCTGGACGCCCTGGTCCGCGGCCGGATCCTGGACCTCTTCGCCACCCTGCGCGCCGACTGCGGCATCGCGCTGCTGCTGGTCACCCACGACCTCGCGGTGGCCCGCCGGATCGGCGGCACGGTGGCGGTCATGCGGGCCGGCCGGATCGTCGAACTCGGCCCGGCCGAACGGGTGCTGGGCGAGCCCGGCCACGCCTTCACCGCCGCCCTGGTGGCCGCCGAACCGGGAGCCCGCCGATGAGCCTGCACCACCGCGACACGCCCGACCTCCACGGCACGACCGACCACCGCGACACGCCCGACCACCGCGACACGCCCGACCGCCACACCGTCTCCGGCGCCGAGACGCCCCCGCGCCCCCTGCTCACCCTCGACGCCGTCGGCAAGCGCTACGGCGGCCGGACGGCGCTGGAGGGCGTCAGCCTCACCATCGCCCCCGGCGAGACCGTCGCCCTGGTCGGCGAGTCCGGCTCCGGGAAGTCCACCGTGGCCCGCCTCGCCCTCGGCCTGCTCGCCCCCGACTCCGGCAGCGTCCGCTTCGACGGCCGCGACCCGTACCGGCTGCGCGGCCGCGCCGACCGTGCGCTGCGGGGCCGGCTGCAGTTCGTCCCGCAGCACCCGCGCGGCTCGCTCAACCCGAGCCTGCGGGCCGGGGAGGCGGTCGCCTTCGCGCTGCGGCAGCACGGCGCCCCGCGCGCCGGGCGTGCCGCAACCGTCGCCCGACTGTTCGCCCAGGTCGGTCTGGAGCCCGCGCTCGCCGCCCGCTACCCGCGCGAGCTGTCCGGCGGGCAGCTGCAGCGGGTGGCCGTCGCCCGGGCCCTGGCCACCGGGCCCGAGCTGCTGGTCTGCGACGAGCCGACCTCCGCCCTGGACCGCAGTGTGCAGGCCCGACTGCTCGACCTGCTCACCGAGCTGCGCGAACGCACCGGCCTGGCCTACCTGTTCATCTCCCACGACCTCGCCGTCGTCCGCCACCTCGCCCACCGGGTGCTGGTGCTGCGGCACGGCCGGGTGGTCGAGGAGGGGCCCGTCGACCGCCTCTGGGACTCCCCCGCGCACCCGTACACCCGGGCGCTGCTGGAAGCCGCCACCGGCACCGTCCCCTCCGCCACCGGCACAGCCCCTTCCGCGCCCTGACCGACACCGCTCCCCGCCCTGACCGACACCGCTCCGCGCTCCGCACCACCGAACCGACGAGGAAACACCATGACGCGCACCGCCCGTACCCGTTCCAGAGCCGTCGCCCTGTCGGCCGCCGCCGTCCTGCTCACCGCGGCCGCCGGCTGCGCCGGGTCCGGCGGCGGCTCCACCGGGGCGGGCGGCGGCGACGGCCGCGGCGGGACCCTGGTCATCGGCGCCACCGGCAAGCTGCCCAACACCGACACCGTGATCGGCGGCGCGGGTTTCGAGGGCAAGCGGCTGGTCTCCTTCCAGCTCTACGAGGGCCTCACCCGCTACGAGTTGCTCAAGGGCACCGACAAGCCGCCGACCGTCACCGGCGCCCTCGCCACCGACTGGCAGGTCGCGGCCGACCGCAGGACCTGGACCTTCACCCTCCGCCAGGGCGTGAAGTTCCAGGACGGCACCCCCTTCGACGCCGACGCCGTGGTCTTCAACCTGGCGCGCTACCTCGACAAGGGCAGCCCCGAGTACACCGACGCCCTCGGCGCCGCCGCCGCGGAGTACGCGGGCGACATCGCCTCCTACCGCAAGACCGACGCCGACCACGTCGAACTGGTCACCAAGGAACCCAACGGCCACTTCCCCGAGGACCTCGCGCACGTCCTGATCGCCAGTCCCACCGCCGTCCGCAAGGCCGGCTCGGCGAACTTCGCCCAACACCCGGTCGGTACCGGCCCGTTCTCCTTCGTCTCGCAGACCGAGGGCCAGCAGATCGAGCTCACCGCCAACAAGGACTACTGGCGCGGCGCCCCCAAGCTCGACCGCCTCGTGATCAAGGCGCTGCCGGACGCCGCCGCCCGCACCGCGGCCCTGCGCTCGGGCGGCGCGAACTGGATCGAGTACCCGAACCCGGACGACATCGAGAGCCTCAAGGCCGACGGCGTCACGATCGCCACCAACAGCTACGACCACCTCTGGTACTGGATCCTGGACACCTCCAAGGCCCCCTGGAACAACCCGCTGGTCCGCAAGGCCGCCAACTACGCGATCGACCGCAAGGCCATCGCCGACAATCTGCTGCACGGCACCGCCGACCCGGCCTACCAGGCCGCGCCGCGCGCCACCGCCGCCTACGACCCCGCCGGCGACGCCTACTCCTACGACCCGGCCAAGGCCCGGCAGTTGCTCACCGAGGCCGGCGTACCGAACGGCTTCGGCACCTCCGTCACGGTGCCCACCGGCGGCAGCGGCAACCTGCTGCCGGTGCCGATCGCCGAGGCCATCCAGCGGGACCTCGCCGCCGTCGGCATCAAGGTCGAACTGCGCACCACCGACTGGACCACCCTGATCGGCGCCGAGGCCAAGGGCCAGGTCGCGCTCGGTTCCGACGCCGTCGCGCAGTCCACCACGCTGTTCCAGTCCGAGGCACTGCTGCCGCTGTTCATCGGCTCCACGAGCCCGTTCTGGACCGGCCACTACGCGAACCCGCAGGTCGACGGGTTGCTCGCGTCCTCGGCCGCCGACGCCGACCAGGCCGCCCGGCAGGCCGGCTACCGCAGGGCCCTCACCCTCGTCACCCAGGACGCGCCCTGGCTGTTCGTGGTCAACGACCGCAACCCGCGGGCCCTTTCGCCGAAGGTCCACGGGCTCGTGCAGCCGCAGTCCTGGTTCCTCGACCTGACCACGGTCCGGGTCGGCTGAGGCTGACCGACGCCCCCTCTCCGACACCACCCCCAGCACCACCCCCGAGCACCACTGGAAGGACAACCGTCCGATGACCACCCCGCACCCGCCGCACCACCACACCGACACCGAGCCGCCCAAGTGGGGCATCACCCTGCCCCTGCCGGGCCTGACCATCGACCGGCACCGCTTCCTGGTCGAACGGCTGCCCGACCTCGGCTACACCGACGTGTGGAGCGCCGAGGGCGGCGGCACCGACGCCTTCACCCCGCTGGCCGCCACGGCGGCGTGGTCCCCGTCCCTGCGGATCGCCACCGGTATCGTCCCGGTGCACACCCGCGGCCCGGCGGTGCTCGCCCAGACCGCCGCGACACTCGCCCAACTCGCCCCCGGACGACTCCTGCTGGGCATCGGCGCCTCCGTCCCCGCGCACGTCACCGACATCAACGGCATCCCCTTCGACGAGCCGTTCAAGCGCACCCGGGACGTGCTGCGCTTCGTCACCCGGGCACTGCGCGGCGAGTACGTCACCGGCGGGTTCGACACCTTCGACATCACCGGCTACCGGCTGCCGCACCCGCCCGCCGACCCGGTCAAGGTGATCCTGGGCGCGCTGCGGCCCAACATGCTCCGGCTCGGCTTCACCGAGGGGGACGGCGCCATCACCAACCTGCTGTTCCCGCACGACGTGCCGAAGATCCTGGAGACCGTCGGCCCGCAGCCGCCAGGCAAGGAGCTGGTGGTGAAGGTCTTCGTCTGCCCCACCGAGGACACCGACTACGCCCACCGCGCCAGCCGGCCCTTCCTCGCCTGGATCCTCAACCGCGAGCCGTACCGGAAGTTCCACGAGTGGCTGGGCCACGGCGAGTTGCTCGCCGAGACCCACCGCCGGTGGGCCGAGGGGGATCCGGAGGGCGCCCAGAAGGCCCTGCCGGACGAGGTCGTCGACGGACTCTTCGTCAGCGGCTCCCCCGAGGAGTGCCGCGAACGCATCCTCGCCTACCACCGCCCGGGCGTCACCACCATCCAGCTGTACGTGTCGCTGCCGCCCGAGGTGTTCGTCAGCCGGGCCAAGCTGCTCGACACCCTGGCCCGGCTCGGCCCGGCCGCCCGCTGACCCGCCGCCGTTCCGTCCGATTCCCATCCGAGGAGAGCCCGTGCCCCTGGAGATCCGCGGCGGGGTCCGCGCCGCACCCGTCCCCGGCGACACCCCGCAGGAGCGCCAGGCCCTGCGCTGGGCCCCCGACGGCCGCGACCGCACCGCCGACCCCGCGTACGTCGCCCGCACCGCGCGCGAGAACGAGGAGGACGGGCTGGACAGCGCCCTGGTGGTGCAGTCCAGCTCGTGGCCCGACCCCTGGCTGGTGGCCTCCTGGGCGCTGGCCGCCACCACCCGGCTGCGCATCGCCGTCGCCCACCGGGTCGGCACCACCGCGCCGACCGTCGCCGCCCGTTCCCTGGCGACCCTGGACCGCCTCTCCGGCGGACGGGCGGCGGCACACGTCATCATCGGCTCCAGCGACCGCGACACGGCCCGCGACGGCGACCTCCTCGACAAGGCGGAGCGCTACCGCCGGGCCGAGGAGTACCTCGACCTGTTCACCCGCTACCTGACCGCCGACCGGGACATCGACCACAAGGGCGAGTTCTACACCGTGGCCGCCGCCCGCCCCGGCCTGCACCCGAGACCGGGCGGCGAGCTGCTCTCCTTCGGCGGCTCCTCACCGCAGGGCCTCGACCTCGCGGCCCGCTACGCGCAGGTGTACGCCGTCAGCCCGCTGCCGCTGCCCGACACCCGGCGGCGGATCGCCCAGGCCCGCGCCGCGGCCGCCGTCCACGGCCGGTCCCTGCGGATCTGGCGGCACGTCACCGTCGTCCTCGCCGACACCGACGAGGAGGCCCGCGACCGGGTCCGCCGACTGCGCCGGGACGCCCTGCGCCTCACCTCCGGCGGCGCCGGCGGCCGCTGGCGGGAGGCCGTCCAACTCGACCGCGACCGCGAGCGCGGCCACTCCGACCCCGCCCACGGCGACGAGCAGGTGGCCGCCTACGTCCGCCGCTCCCTCAGCGCCGCCTACGCCGGCTCCCCGGCCGCCGTCGCGGCCCGGATCGGGCTCCTCCGCTCGGCGGGCGTGGACATCGTCCAGCTCGACCTCGCCGTCGAGACCGACCACGACCGGGAGCTGCGCCGCGCCCTCGTCCGCCACCTCCGCGCCGGCCTCGGCACCCCGGCCGACCGCCGCGACTGGTGAACACGCCACCGCCCGGACCCCGGACCGCCTCAGCCGTACAGCGCCACCCTCGGCTGGATCGTGCCCGGGGAGGCCTTCAGCACGGTGAGCCGGTAGTACTGGGTCAGCGTGTGGTGGCTGTGGAGGACCAGTTTCGCCGAGGTGAGGCCGGTGTACAGCGTGCCGGTCTGGCTGGCCAGTGGCACGGTCTTCCAGGCGCCGCCGACCAGGATCTCGAGCTTGACGTTCCCCGGGGTGAGGAAGGGCCCGTTGTCGGGTGACTCGACGAGGATCTGCGGGGCGATGGTCTGGTCCGCCCCCGTGGGGTTGCGGTAGGTGACGGTGATCCGGTGCGCCGCGTGGTCGGACGGCAGCGGGCTGCCGGGCAGGTCGACGAAGGAGGTCGGCGCGGCGACGGCGACCGCCTGCGGGGCGGAGGCCACGGCGGCGGCCGCCGGTGAGGGCAGTGTGAAAGCGGCGGCCGGCAGGGCGGCGAGGGCGGTCAGGGCCAGGGCCCGGCCGAAAATCTTCCTGGTCGGCATGGCGGCCTCCTTCGATCGTTCTCGGGTCCCCCGGGAGTCCGCCGGCCGGACCGTACCCGTCCACCCTGCACTCCGATGGCGCAACGCGCATCCGCGCCGGACCGGCGGCCCCCGGGGTCCACGGCCGACGGGGCCGGTGGACCGGTAGATTTCGGTCCCCCACCACCACCCGAGGGAGCGCCCGTGCCCGCCCGGCCCAGCCTGCTGTACGTGACCGACCTGGCCTACCCGGCCCGCGGCCGCCGCTACGGCGACGAGGACGTCTTCCTCACCTCCCGGCTGCGGGAGTGGTTCGACCTGGCCCTGTGCCACCCGCTCGACGCCCGGGCCCTGATGGCGCGCTTCGACGCGGTCGTCGTGCGCAACAGCGGGCCGGTGCTGCACTACCGGGAGGAGTACGCCCGTTTCCGGGACCGGGCCCTGGCCGACGGCGTGCGGGTCTACAACCCGCTGACCGGGCGGGGGGACATGGCCGGGAAGCAGTACCTGCTGGACCTGACCGAGACCGGCCACCCGGTCATCCCCACCGTCGACCGGCCGCAGGACCTCGCCCGGCTGCCCGCCGCCGACCGCTACGCGGTCAAGCCCAAGGAGGGCGCCGACAGCATAGGCCTGCGCTTCCTCGCCCCCGAAGAGCTGGAGGGTCCGGACGGTCCCGCGTGGGGCGAGGTGCTGGTCCAGCCGCGGATCGACTTCCGGTACGAGGTCTCGTTCTACTTCGTGGACGACGCCTTCCAGTACGCCCTGCACGCCCCCGACCCGGCCCGCCGCTGGGTGCTGGAGCCGTACGAGCCGAGCCCGGCCGACCTCGGGTTCGCCCGGCGCTTCGTCGACTGGAACACGCTCGAGCACGGGATCCAGCGGGTGGACGCCTGCCGGGCGCCCGACGGGCGCCTGCTCCTGGTCGAGCTGGAGGACCTCAACCCCTACCTGTCCCTCGACCTGGTCCCCGAGGAGACCCGGGAGCGCTTCGTCCGGGCCATGGCCGGCTCGCTGCGCCGATTCCTGGCTCTGCCGGGCTGACCGACGGACAGGCGGACCGACGGACGGGCGGACCGACGGACGGGCGGACCGACGGACGGGCTGCCCCGGGGCCTCACTGCCGGGGGACGCCCCCGACGAAGTCCTTCAGGGCGTCCATCCGGGTCCGCCGCCCGGGCGGGTAGCGGCGCAGCGAGCGCTCGGCCCGGCGCGAGCCCGGCCGGTAGCGCCAGCGGGCCCACGGCGAGTCGGGTTTGGCCAGCCGCAGGCAGGCGACCAGCGCGATCAGGGGCACCAGCAGCCCGATCACGCCGACCGCCGTCTTGCCCTTGAGGATCGCCCCGACGGAGAACAGCAGGTTGACCAGCAGCAGCACGGCGAAGGTCAGATGGGCGGCGGCGCCCTGGCCGGTGTCGGAGAACGGGCTGAACCCGGCGACCAGCAGCAGTCCGACCGCCACCGCCAGGAAGGTCGCGTCGACGGACTTGCGGCCTTCGCGCGTCCAGTAGACGTCCTCCAGGTGCAGCCACAGCGCGTACTCGTCGAGGGTGAGCGCGGCGCCGGCGCCGAACAGCGCGGCCAGGACCTGCACCCCGGGGGTGTCCGGGCGGTAGGCGAACTCCATCGCGCCGGCCACCAGCATCGCGAGGATGCCGTACACCTGGTGGTGCACATGGGTGCCGCCGACCTCGACGTTGCGGAACGGCCCGCGCCCGGCCCGGATCAGCCGGGTGACCACCCGGGTGCCCACGAAGGTGAGCACGAACGCACCGACCATCCACAGGCCGATGCCGTGGTTGGGCACGGTCACCACCACCTCGACCTCGGTGTCCGCGGAGCCCACGGCCGCGGCGTCCCGTCAGTGGCCGTGCGGGGCGTGTGCTCCGCAACACTCGCGCCGTCGCGGCCCGTTACCCTCCGGCACCACGCACCTCCGCACCATGCCGCGCTGATCTGCCCGGGGCGGTCGGACGGGCCCGGGGCCTCTACTGCCCAGCGTATCCGGATCAAGCGGAAGGGGCCCGCACGGGCGGGCCCCTTCGCGATCACTCGGTCTGCGGGAACAGGACTACAGGTTGGAGCACTGCCCGAGCCTCGGCCCGGTCACCGTGTTCGGGTGTCCGTCGTTGGTGGGCGGCGGGGTGTTGCCGGCGCAGGAGAGCATCCCGCCGATGGTGTTGCTCTCGATCTCCGCGCGGGTGTCCTCGGGGAACGGACCGGTGCCGGTCGTGCCCTGGACCTGGACCGATCCGGTCACCTGGTTGGCGATGACCTCCAGGCCGCCGTGGTTGCTGCCGAGCAGCAGGGAGCCGTTGAGCCGGTTGCCGGCGCAGCCGTCGTCACCGGGGTCGCCGACGAGCACGAAGCCGGTCGAGCTGTAGACGCTGGTCGTGATGCCGACCGTACTTCCACACAGGGCGAAGAGCGTGCCGTTGGAGGACAGGACGGCCCCGTGGACGGTGGAGCCGCTGATGAACAGCGCGCCGCCGCCCGGGTTGTGGACGGTGCCGTTGACGGTGGCGCCGACGACGCAGGTGCTGTCACCGGTCGCGACCACGTCGCCGACGGTCCCGGTGATGGTCCTGGTGCAGCTCACCGTCTGGGTGATCGACTCCAGGCTGCCCGCCAGGTAGTTCCCGTCGCCGCTGTACTGGGCGGTGATGGTGTGGGTGCCCGGCAGCAGGTTCGCGAAACTCACCTGGGTGCGGCCGCAGTTGGTGCCGCCGCCGGGGGTCAGCGTGCCGGTGCCGAGCAGGGTCGTGCCGTCCCGGAAGGTGACGGTCCCGGTGGGCGGCAGGCTCGGGTTGGTGCTGGGGAACGCCGGACACACGGTGTCGGTGAAGGTCACCGCGTGACCGAAGGGCGACGGGTTCGCCGATGGCGTGAGGGTCGTGTCGACCGGTGCCTTCTCGACGTTCTGGACGAGGGTCATCGCCGTGTCGCCCACGAAGTTCGGGTCGCCGCTGTAGGTGGCGTCCACGTTGTGCGGGCCGGGGCTGAGGGAGGCGATGTCGTCGGAGGTCGCCGTGCCGGTCGTGGTGTCGACGGGAACCGGGCTGCCGAGCTGGGTGCCGTCCACCGCGAAGGTGACCGTGCCGCCGTCCGGTACGGGCACGACGGTCGCGGTGAAGTGCACCGGCTGGCCGTACAGCGAGGGGTTGGACGAGGAGGACAGCGTCGACTTGGTGAACTGCGGGACGCTGAAGAAGATCGTGTCGGTCGGCTGCGCGGTGGTCTGGCCGAGGCCGTTGAGGTTGCCGATGAACGCCCCGTAGAAGGTGTTCCCGACGGCCTTGAGCTGCTGGTAGTCGCCGAAGAGCCGCTCGTTGGGGTTGCTCGCGGTGCCGACCTTGGTGGTGTACGACTGCAGGACGGTGTCGGTGAAGGTCGCGCCGTGGTCGGTGCTGCGGGCGAGGTGGGCGGTGAACTCGGGGAAGCCGCTGGCGTTGGTGCCGTCGTTGGTCAGGTAGAGGACCCCGACCGTCCCGTCGTTGAGGACCGCCACGGAGGGCAGCGCCGCGTTGGTCGAGGCGGAGACGTTGACGGCGCCGCCGACGTTCATGCCGCCCGTGCCGTTGTCCGTGAGCCGGCGGATCCGGATCTGGTTGTTGCCGGAGACGTCCGCGCCGTAGGCCACGTAGACGTCGCCGTTGGTCGGGTCGACGGCGACGTGGTCGACGCCGCCCTGGAGGGAGTTGACCCCGCCGAACTTGTAACCGGCGTTGCCCTGGCGGGTGTTGTCCGTGGAGACGGCGATGCCGTCCGTGCTCCCGCCCAGCGTCCAGTTCTGTCCGGCGTCGGTGGACCGGTTGAGCATCAGGGTGACGTTCTCCGGCTGGGTGGTCCCGCCGCCCTGCTGGTAGAGGGCGTACATGGTGCCGTTGCGCCGGTCGGCGGCCAGCCGGAGCCCGCCGTTGATGACGCCGCCGCTGAGCGCGCCGGTGCCGGCCACGTTGTCCCGGTCGAAGTTGACCGGCGGCGTGTTGTTGGCGTTGTGGGAGACGTTCACGCGGTCGTGCGGGACGCCGCCGCGGAAGTCCTGGTAGGCGACGTAGACGTTGTCCTGGCTTGCCGTGCCGGTGTCGCGGTTGACGATCAGCCAGGGCTGGTCGGCGTTGGTGCCGGTGGCGCTGGTGATCTGGGTGGTGGTGGGCGTCGGGTTGTTCCAGCTCCACGACGCCAGTTTGGTCGGGTCGGTGGTCGAGCCGGTGACGATCTGGTTCCCGCCGGTCAGGAAGGTGGCGTAGAGGGTGCCGTTGCGGCCGAAGTCGATCGTCTGGTCGTTCGGGCCGCCCGAGGTGTTCGCCACGCCCGGGGGCGGCGGGATGGTGGCCTCGTCCTTCCAGGTGATCCCGCCGTCCGCCGAGTACAGCAGGTCGGCGTTGCCGTTCCAGGGGAAGGTGAAGCGGGTGATGGCGACCTGCTGGGGGTTGGCGGGGTTCATCGCGACGGAGGCCTCGCCGAACGTGGTGGCGCCGACGGCCGCGTCCGCGTCGACGACGTACACGCCCGGCGTCCTGACCGCCGGCCGCACCCTCCTGGGGCTCGTCGGGACGGTGCGTGGCGAACGGTCCGGCGGCTGGTCGCTGCCGTCCTGGACCGAGGGTGCCGACGGGCTCTCGGCCGCCCACGCGTGCGCCGACACCAGGGCCGGACCGGCGGCCAGGGACAGCGCCAGGGCCGCGCCGAGCGACCGTCTGAACAGGTCCGGTCGTGGTCGGGGTCTTACGGGTTCCACCGGCGGTTCCTTTCGAACGAGCACACAGAGTGGTCACAGTGTGTGGAGGCCGGAACCCGGACGATCGTCGGGCGCGAGCGCCGTACACTCGTTCGCCCACCGAATCACCCCCTTCGGACGAGCGACGCACCCCGGAACGCACCGCCGCCCCGGGAGCGGTCTCCCGGGGCGGCAGGGCTCACACGGCGTCAGGACGCGCACGGCGCCAGGACTGACGTGGCGTCAGCAGATCCGCGGCAGCTGTTCGCCCATCGGCAGGTCCACCACCCTGGTGCCGCCGAAACCGGTCCGGGCGACGACCATGCCGGGGTGCTCCCCGACGCACTCGCCGATCACCACCGCCTCCGCGCCGAGCGGGTGGGCGCGCATGGCGGCGAGGACCGCGTCCGCCTCCCGGCGCGGCACGAAGGCGACGAGCTTGCCCTCGTTGGCGACGTACATCGGGTCCAGGCCCAGCAGTGCGCAGGCGTTGGCGACCGCGTCGGGGACGGGGACGGCCCGCTCGCTGATGGTCACGCCCACTCCGGCGGCGGCCGCGATCTCGTTGAGCGCCGCCGCCAGCCCGCCGCGGGTGGGGTCGCGCAGCACGTGCAGGTCGGGGGTGACGGCGAGCATCGCCTCGACCAGGCCGCCGAGCGCCGCGCAGTCGCTGCGCACCTCGACCCCGAACTCCAGGCCCTCCCGGACGCTCATGATCGCGACCCCGTGCAACCCGATCGGCCCGCTGACGATCACCACGTCGCCGGGGGCGGCCCGCTGCGGCCGGATGTCGACCCCGGCGGGCACCAGGCCGATGCCGGCGGTGTTCAGGTAGATGCCGTCGCCGTGCCCGGCCTCGACCACCTTGGTGTCCCCGGTGGCCACCTCGACCCCGGCGGTCCGGGCGGCGGTGCCGAGCGCCCGGGCCACCCGGTCGACCACGGACATCTCCACCCCTTCCTCCAGGATGAACCCGCAGGACAGGTACGCCGCCCGGGCCCCGCTCATCGCGAGGTCGTTGACCGTGCCGTTGACGGCGAGGTCGCCGATGCTGCCGCCCGGGAAGAACAGCGGCCGGACGACGTAGGAGTCGGTGGAGAAGGCCAGCCGGGCCCCGCCGAGCTCCAGGACGGCCGAGTCGCCGAGCCCGGCGAGGGCCGGGCCGCCGAAGGCCGGCGCGAAGAGGTTCTCCACCAGTTCGGCGGACATCGCCCCGCCGCCGCCGTGCCCCATCACCACCCGGGGGTGGTCGCGCAGCGGCAGCGGGCAGCTCCAGCCGGCGAAGTCGGGCGCGGGCGGGGCGTCGGCGGCCGCCCCGGTGAGGATTTCGGTGTCAGCCAACGGGGCTCGCCTCCTGAGCGGCGACCGGCGCGCTCAGCCGCCGGTAGAGGTAGTACGCGGCGCAGGCGCCCTCGCTGGAGACCATGGTGGCGCCGAGCGGGGTGCGCGGGGTGCAGACCGTGCCGAAGGCCTCGCACTGGTGGGGCTTCAGCAGTCCCTGCAGCACCTCGCCGCTGCGGCAGGCGGCGGGTTCACACGTGGTGATCCCCGCGACGTCGAAGCGGTGTTCGGCGTCGTGGTCCCGGTAGTGCGGCGCGAGCCGCCAGCCGCTCTGCGGGATCACGCCGATGCCGCGCCAGGGGCGGTCGGCCACTTCGAAGACGTCCTCCAGCATGGCGCGCGCCGCCGGGTTGCCCTCCGGCCGGACGGCCCGCGGGTAGGCATTGTCGACGGTGTGCTCCCCGCGCTCCAACTGCCGTACGGTGCGCCGGATTCCCTCCAGGATGTCGAGCGGTTCGAAGCCGGTGACCACGATCGGCACCCGGTGGCGGTCGGCGAGCGCCGGGTACTCGTCGGTGCCCATCACGCTGCACACGTGACCGGCGGCGAGGAAGCCCTGGACCCGGCAGTCCGGCGACGCCATGATCGCGTCGATCGCCGGGGGCACCCGGACGTGCGAGACCAGCATGCTGAAGTTCCGCAGGCCCTGCTTCCTGGCCAGGTGGACGGCCATCGCGTTCGGCGGCGCGGTGGTCTCGAAGCCGATGCCGAAGAAAACGACCTCCCGGTCCGGGTTCTCCCGCGCGATCCGCAGCGCGTCGAGCGGCGAGTAGACCACCCGGACGTCGCCGCCCTCGCCGCGGACCCGGAACAGGTCGCGGTCGGTGCCGGGCACCCGCAGCATGTCCCCGAAGGAGCAGAAGATCACCTCGGGCCGGGCGGCGATCGCCAGCGCACGGTCGATCATCTCCAGCGGGGTGACGCACACCGGGCACCCCGGCCCGTGAATCAACTCGACTTCCTCCGGCAGGAGTTGGTCGATGGCATGCCGGATGATGCTGTGCGTCTGACCGCCGCACACCTCCATCAGCGCCCACGGCCGGGTGACCGTGGCCCTGATGTCCGCGAGCAGGCCCTCGGCCAGCTCCGGGTTGCGGAACTCCTCCAGGTACTTCACCGTCCGGCCTCCTCAGCCGCTCGCGCCGCGTCCTGCCCCGCCACCGCGTCCTGCTCCGCCGCCGCGTCCTGCTCCGGCACCGCTGCGAACGCCCCCACGGCGAACTCGCCCGCCGCCTCCCACGGGTCGCCGAACTCCTCCTGCAGCAGCCCGAGTTCCTCGAACAGGGCGAGGGTGCGCCGGGCCGACTCCTCGTCCAGTCGCTGCAGCGCGAAGCCCACGTGGACGATCGCGTAGTCGCCCACCGCGAGGTCGGGCAGGTACTCCAGACACACGTCCTTGATCACCCCCCCGAAGTCCATGACCGCCATCCGGGTCCCGTCCCGCTCCCCGATCTCCGTCACCCTGCCGGGTACCGCCAGGCACATCCGCTCTCACTCCTCCCGGGTGGCCGCCGAGCGGGCGGCCACCATCAGCTGGCCGAGCGCCAGCCCTCCGTCGTTGGGCGGCACCCGGCGGTGCCGCAGCACGGTGAAGCCGTCCTCCCCGAGGCCGCGCGCGCAGGCCGAGGAGAGCAGGGCGTTGGCGAAGACGCCGCCGCTGAGCGCCACCGTGGTCGTGCCGTACCGCTCCCGGACGGCCGCGCACACCCGGCGGACCAGGTCGGCCACCGCGGCGTGGAAGCGTGCGGCGACCAACCCGACGGGCGCGCCCGCGGCCACGTCCGCCACCACCGCGGCCAGCACCGGCCCGGGGTCGGCGAGCCAGCCGTCCGCCCGGGCGGGCAGCCCGAATCCGTAGCCCGCCACCGCACCGAACTCGGCGGCGGCCGCCTCCAGTTCGATCGCCGCCTGGGCCTCGTACCCGGCCCGCTGGCAGATCCCGGCGAGCGAGGAGACCGCGTCGAAGAGCCGGCCCATGCTGGAGGTCGGCACGCAGTTCAGGCCGCGCTCCAACTGCCGCTCCAACAGCCGAAGTTCCTCCGCCGGGCAGGCCGCGACCGGCGGCAGCCCGGCGGTCCAGGGCAGCCCGGCGGCGCGCAGGTGCGCCAGCGCGGTCCGGTACGGGCGTTCGACCGCCGTGTCCCCGCCGGGCAGCGGCACATAGCCGAGGTGGGCGAGGCGGCGGAACCCGTCGTAGTCGGCCAGCAGTACTTCGCCGCCCCAGATCGCGCCGTCCTCGCCGTAGCCGGTGCCGTCGAAGGCCAGGCCGAGCACCGGCCGGCTGCCGTCCAGGCCGTGCTCGGCCATCACGGCGGCGATGTGCGCGTGGTGGTGCTGCACCTGGCGCACCGGGCGGCCGGCGGCGGTCCGCTCGGCGTGCCGGACCGAGCGGTAGCCGGGGTGCCGGTCGGTGACCAGCAGTTCGGGGCGCACCCCGGTGACCGTGCCGAGCTGGTCGACCGCGCGGTCGAAGGCGCGCAGCGTGGCAAGGTCGTCCATGTCCCCGATGTGGCCGGACAGCCAGGCGTAGCCCTCGCGGGCCAGCGCGAAGGCGTTCTTCAGGTCGCCGCCGACCGCGAGCGCCGGGCGGACGGGCACCGGCAGGGGCAGCGGCAGCGGCGCGTATCCGCGTGAGCGGCGCAGCGGCAGCTGTTCGCCGTCCACCACCCGCACCACCGAGTCCTCGCACGGGACGTGGATCGGCCGGTCGTGGGTGAGCCAACCGTCGACCAGCGGGGCGAGCTTCTCCAGGGCCTCCCGGTCGTCGGTGACGATCGGCTCGCCGGAGAGGTTGGCGCTGGTCATCACCAGCAGGTCCGGCCCCGGTGCGGCGAGCAGCAGATGGTGCAGCGGCGTGTAGGGCAGCATCACCCCGAGGTCGGGGCTGCGTGGGGCCACCGCCTCGAACTCGGGCGACGGCACTCCGGTGCGGCGCAGCAGGACGATCGGCCGTACCGGTCCGGTGAGCAGTTCCCGCTCGACCGGGCCGAGCGGCAGCAGGCCGTCGACGGTGGCGAGGTCACGGGCCATCAGCGCGAAGGGCTTGTCGCCGCGCCGCTTGCGGCGGCGCAGCAGGGCGACGGTGCCGGCGTCGCGCGCGTCGCAGGCCAGGTGGTAGCCGCCGATGCCCTTGACGGCGAGGACCGTCCCGGTGGCCAGCAGCCGGCGGGCCTCGGTGAGCGCGTCCTCCCCGGCGAGGTCGGCGTGCCCGGGCACGGTCAGCGCGAGCTGCGGCCCGCAGGCGTGGCAGGCGACCGGCTGTGCGTGGAAGCGGCGGTCGGCCGGGTCGGTGTACTCCCGGGCGCAGTCCGCGCACATCGGGAAGCCGGCCATGGTGGTGTTGGCGCGGTCGTAGGGCAGGCCGGTGACGATGGTGTGCCGGGGGCCGCAGTTGGTGCAGCTGATGAAGGGGTGCCGGTGGCGGCGGTCGGCCGGGTCGGCGAGTTCGGCGAGGCAGTCGGCGCAGACGGCGACGTCGGGCGGGATCAGGGTGGCCCGGGGCCCGTCGGTCCGGGACGGGGTGATGGCGAAGCCCGTCGCGCCGGTGGCGGTGAGCGGCGCGTGTTCGACGGAGGCGACGTGCGCGAGCGGCGGCGCGTCGCCGGCCACCCGCCGGCAGAACGCCTCCACCGCCTCGGGGCTGCCCTCGACCTCGGCCAGGACGCCTTCGCCGGTGTTGGTGACGCTGCCGGCCAGGCCGAGTTCACCGGCCAGGGTGAAGACGAAGGGCCGGAAGCCGACCCCCTGGACGAGGCCGCGGACGGTGACCTGCCGCCGCTCGCGGTCGAGTGCGCGGGGACCGACCGTCACGGGGCCTCCCCGACCACCGCGTTCTCGTGCCCGTGCCCGTGCTCGTGTCGGTGCCCGTGCTCGTGCTCGTGCTCAGGCCTGTGCTCGTGCCCGTGCTCGTGCTCAGGCCCGTGCCCGTGCTCGTGCCCGTGCTCATGGGGGGTGGCAGCCATCACCGGCCGGTGCGGCTCGGCGCCGTCCAGGACGGCCAGTGCCCGCTCCAGCAGCGCCCCGACGCCCTGCCCGGTGCGGGCCGAGGTGTGCACCACCTCCACCCCGGGGTTGACCCGGCGGATGTTCGCCGTGAACGTGGCCTCGTCGAAATCGGCCGCCACGGCGAGGTCGGTCTTGGTCACCAGCACCAGGTTGGCCAGCCCGAAGGCGGTCGGGTACTTGAGCGGCTTGTCCTCGCCCTCGGTCACCGAGGCGAGCACCACCCGCAGCGACTCCCCGAGGTCGTACGAGGCCGGGCAGACCAGGTTGCCGACGTTCTCCACGAAGAGCAGCCGGCAGTCCTGCGGCAGCCAGCCGTCCAGGTGTCCGGCGAGCATCCGTGCCTCGAGGTGGCAGAGCCCGTCGGTGAGCACCTGCTTGACCGGCGCGCCCGAGCGGGCCAACCGTAGCGCGTCGTTCTCGGTGGCGAGGTCGGCGGTCAGCGCGGCGACCGGCACCCCGCGCCGCCGGGCCAGCCCCAACTCGGCTTCCAGCAGGGCGGTCTTGCCGCTGCCGGGGCTGGAGAGCAGGTTCACCGCGACCGTCCCCCGGGCGGCCAGCGCCGCCCGCAGCTCGCGGGCGCTGTCGTCGTTGCGGGCGAGGACCGCCTGGCGGAGGTCGACCGTGCGGCACATCGGCATCAGCCTTTCTGTTCGGCCGGAACGTCCGGGCGCTCGGCCCACTCGACGTCGAGGATCTGGAGCTCGCGCCCGGACAGCAGCTCGACGCCGCCGCCGGAGCAGCTGGGGCAGCCGAGGTCCGGCGGCATGCCGACGGCCCACTCGGTGTCGCAGGGCACGCACCGGGCCCGCGCCGCGACCGGCTCGGTGTGCAGCACCGCGCCCTCCACCAGCGTTCCGGCGCAGGCCAGTTCGAAGCAGAAGTCGAGGGCCTGGGGGACGACTCCCGCCAGCTCGCCCACCTGCAGCCGCACCCGGGCCACCCCGGCGGCCCCGTGGTCACGCGCGGCCGCGTCGACCTGTTCGACGACGGCGGCGGCGATCGACATCTCGTGCATCGGTCCCTTCCCACGGCGGGCGGTCGGCGCGCCCCACGACCAGGCGGGCCCACGACCAGGCGGGCCTCCCGACAAGGCGCGCCCCATTACAAGGCGCGATGGCGGCGACGGCTCGAAGCCGCGCCGCCACCGCGCCCGGGGCTGCACCGTTCGCAGCAATTCGCGGCTCACATCCGTGAGATCCGCAGGTACCGCTTGAGGTCCGGCAGGCTCTGCCAGACCAGTGCGCCGAGCCCCGCCAGCAGGGCCGTGCAGAACAGTTTCCTCAGCATGGTGTTGTCTCCCTCTCCGACTGTGTGGCCTCGTCCAGGACCCGCAGGACCACCTGGACCGCTTCCTCGACGGCGGCGGCGACGGGGGCGCTGAGCCCGATGCCCTCCTCCAGTGACTCCGGCTCGCAGCCGACCACCAGCACCCGCCCGGGCGGCTCGCCGCCGGTGCCGGCGGCGAGCGTGGCGAGCAGCGCCAGCACCGCGTCCGGTCCCATCCGGTGTCCGTCCAGGATCGGCGCCTCCAGCGGCTCGGCGGCCGCCTCGATGAGGTAGACCGTCCCGGGCGCCCCGCCGCGGCAGGTGGCGTCCACCAGGACGGCGGTCCGGTAGCCGTCGAGCAGCCGGTACGCCAGGTCCACGCCGCGCACGCCGATGTCGACCGTCTCGACGCCGTCCGGCAGCGGGTGCGCGGCCAGCCGCCGGACGGTCTCCACGCCGAACCCGTCGTCACCGAGGAAGATGTTGCCCACCCCGGCGACCAGGACCGTCCCGCCGCTCATGCGCCCACCCCGTCCCGGACGGCGCCGTCCGGGTCGGCGCCGTCCAGCGGGGTGACCTCGTCGGGCTGGAAGTAGCGGAACCGGCCCTGGGCCCGCCACAGGTCGGCGCCCGGGTCGTCCTCCAGCGTGACGGCCAGGTGCACCGAGCCGTCGACGTCGTGCAGCACCGCCTCCACCACGCCGGTGCGCCCGTCGAGGAAGAGGTCCTGGGCGTCGGTGCGCCGCCGTCCGGGCCGCAGCAGGACCCGGCTGCCCGCGCCGACCGACCGGCCGTCGACGAGCACCCGGTCCCGCTCGGGGTCGACTGCCGGATCACTGCCCGGGTCCCACCAGGGCTGCTCCGTGTCGGCATCGGCGCCGGTGAGGTCGCGCAGCCCGCGGATGGCGCCGTGCAGGCGCTCCAGCACCTCCGGTGGCATGGAGTCCGCCAGGTCGATCACGGCCGCGGCCCGCTCGTCGGTGCCCCGGGCCTCCCGCTTCTCCTCCTCGGTCAGGGCCGCCGTCCGCAGCGCCAGGATCTCGTCGATCTCGGTCGCGTCGTAGAGGGTGCCGAGGCTCTCCGGGGCGACGCGCGGGTGGTCCTCCAGGATGATCGGCGAGGACAGCACCACCCCGCGTTCGCCGTCCGGTCCGGCCAGGACGGGCCAGGTGTGCCGGCTGCGGCAGCCCTCGACGGCCGACCGGGCCCACTCGGGCGGGTCGGTGGCCGACACGAACCGGCCGTGCTCCAGCCCCAGCAGCAGGTGGGCGGAGACCAGGGAGCGCGGCAGCGCCTCCTCACGGCTCGCCCGCCGGGGCGGCACCCAGGCGGAGACGTTCTCCACCACCGCCTTCAGCCGCTGCGCCCGGTACGGGCCGGGCAGTTCCTCGATGGTCAACCGCACCAGGCCGTCGACCTGTTCGCGGCGCCGCACCAGCCGTCCGACGGCGGTGCCGTGCTCGCGGAGCAGCTCGGTCTCGCCGACGCCCGGCAGCCGGAACGCCCGCTGCACCCCCTCGCCGATCAACTCGTCGACGGGGAGCAGGAGCTCGATCCGCTCCTCGACGCCCTCGTCCCACTCCACGAGCACCCGGTCGGCGAGTTCCAGGCGTTCCACCGGCTCGAAGCCGCCGGAGTCGGTGGCCTGTTCGACGGTGCGCCGCTGGACCCGCAGGAAGCGCAGTTCGACGGCCAGCCGGTCCTCCCGACGTGCCTCCATGACGCACTCGGTGCGCTGGTGCGAGTGCTCGCCGCCCTGCGCGGTGTACTCGGGCGGCACCAGGACGCCGAACTGCCAGCGCAGCCGGTTCTTCGCCGCCGAGGCGCGGTACGGGTAGAGCACGTAGCCCTCCAGCAGCACCGCGTCGGCGATCTGCCTGGCGGCCGCGAAGCCGCGTTCGATCCCGGCCGGGAAGGCGCTCACCGGGCCACCTCCTCGATCGCGGCGGCCGTCAGCAGCTCACGCACGGTCGCCTCCCAGGAGGGCAGGGCCTGCCGGGAGCGGTAGGCCAGCAGCGCGTCCATCACCTCGTCGGGCAGGCGCAGCCAGCCGCAGCCGGGGAAGTGCTGGTCGATCGCCTCCCGCCAGACCCGTACCGGCATCCGCACCTGGGCCTCCTTGTCCCAGGGCACCGGGGTGACCTGGAAGCCGCCGGGGCCGGCGAAGGCGGTGCCGGAGAAGAGCAGCAGCAGGGGTACGTCCCCGCCGTCGAGCGCCCGGAAGTAGCGGGCGGAGGCCACCTCCAGGTCGTAGCTGCACGGCACGGCGAGGTCGGTCTCGGTCTCGCCGGTGAAGCCGGGCACCAGCAGCGGCACGGTGGCGAACTGGATCGGGTGGAGCGTGCTCGCCCAGCGCTGCCGCTCGCCGAACAGGTCGGTCAGCCGCTCGCCCTCCGGCTCGGCGTACGACCGGCGGCCGGGTTCGATCCGCAGCTGGCACCGGAGCACCAGGGCGTGCACCCGGGTGTCGGCCGGCGCGGTGATCCGCAGCCGGAACACCAGGGTCGGCACGGCCGCGTACGGGTCGGACCGCACGCCGGTGCAGGAGAAGCCGAGCGTCGTCATGCCGTCACCGTCGCGGGCAGCGGGCGGGCCCGGGCGGCCAACCGTTCGAAGAACGCGTCGAGTTCGGCTCGCGCCTCGGCCCCGCCGTCGAAGCCGTGCCAGCACCGCCGCAGCCGGCCGACCAGCTCGTAGCAGATGTCGATCGGCACCAGGAAGCACTCGACGCGCCGGTCGGTGCGGCGCAGCAGCAGCGCCTCGACGTCCGGTTCCAGAGCGGCGGCCAGCCGGCTGCCGCCGAGGGCGCGTTCCCAGGCTTCCTCGTCCACTTCGCTCTCGGTGGCGCCGGCCGGGCCGGGGTAGAACGCGAGCAGTTGGTCCAGGACGGCGTTGCGGAACAGGAACGCCGTGCCGACCGGGATGCCCAGGACCGACCAGGCCCGCTCGTCCAACCCGCCGTCCGGGTCGGCGAGGTAGCGGTCCGGTACGGTGCGGAAGCGCCCGCCGGCCGCGGCCGGCTGCTGGAACAGCAGGCCGCAGGCGGTGCAGGTGCACGCCAGCGCCCGTTCCTCGACGTCCACCAGGTGGCGGTGGCCGGCCGGCAGGTCCCGGCCGCAGAAACCGCACTGCTCGGGGCGCGGCGGCGCCGGCTCGCGCAGTCGGCGCAGCAGGGCGGTTCCGTCGCGGGAGATCCGGCGGGTGTTCATCGCGCCTCCGCGGTCTGCGGCGGGCGGGTGGCGATCTGCAGCAGTTGCGGGTCGCGGGCCAGCTCCAGGGCCGTCACCTCGGGGGCGTGGCAGGCCAGGACGGCCTCCACGTCGCCCTCCGCGCTGCCGCAGCCGGAGGCGGTCCGGCGCAGCCGCAGGACGCCGGTGCCCGGGTCGAAGCCGAGCACCTCGACCCGCTCGGGCAGGGTCGCGAGCGCCCGGTCGATCCGGGCGGTGACGGACTCGGGGTGCAGGTCGTGCAGGAGCAGCAGCCCGGCCACCGCCGGGTCGTCGAGCATCCGTTCCAGGGCGGGCGGGGGCAGCGCCGGGACGATCCTGGCCAGCCCCTGGCCGTAGAAGTCCATCAGGTCGCGGACCAGTTGCTCGCCCGCCTGCTCGGCTCCGCTGCCGGTCAGGGCGTCCAGGGCCTCCTGGATCCGCAGCCCGGTCTGTTCGGCCGTCATGCGGTGAGCCCGCTCAGGCCGGTGGGCACGTGCATGGTCTGTACGGTGCGCCCGCCGACGTACATGTGCACGCCGCAGGGCAGGCAGGGGTCGAAGCTGCGCACCGCGCGCATGATGTCGATGCCCTTGAAGTTCTCCGGGGAGTTCTCCTCGAAGATCGGGGTGTTCTGCACCGCGTCCTCGTACGGGCCGGGCGTGCCGTAGCTGTCGCGGACGCTGGCGTTCCACGGGGTGGGCGGGTACGGGTGGTAGTTGGCGATCTTGCCGTCGCGGATCACCATGTGGTGCGAGAGCACGCCGCGCACGGCCTCGGTGAATCCGCAGCCGATCGACTCGTCCGGCACTTCGAAGCGTTCCCAGGTCTGGCTGCGCCCGGCCCGGACCTCGTCGAGCGCCTTCTCGGCGAAGTGCAGGGCGGCGGCGGCCGCGTAGGCCTGGAAGTAGGTGCGGGCCCGGTTGCGTTCGAGGGCGTTGCTCCACTGCGGGATCTTCCACTCGAAGGTGACCTCGGGCTTGGTCATCGAGCGGGGCAGGTTGATCTGCACGCTGTGGCCGGTGGCCTTGATGTAGCCGATGTCGACCAGCCCGGACAGCGCGGTGGACCAGAGCCGGGCGATCGGGCCGCCGCCGGTGTCCAGGGCGAGGTGGTCCTTGCCGTCGAACCAGCGCGGGGACATCACCCAGCTGTACTTGTCGTCGAAGTTGCGCTTCTGCGGCTGCGGGATGGTGTGCTGGTTCCACGGGTGCCGGGGGTCGACCGGGTTGCCCAGCGGGTCGTGGGTGACGAAGAGTTCCTTGCCCTGCCAGTCCTCGTAGTAGGAGCTGCCGAGCAGGATCCGGATGCCGAGGTTGATCTGCGTCAGGTCGTTGGTGACGAGCTTGCCGTCCACGACGATGCCGGGGGTGACGAACATCCTGCGTCCCCAGTCCGTCATGTTGCGGTAGGTGAAGTCGCAGTGGTCCGGGTCGTTGAGGCTGCCCCAGCAGCCGAGCAGGATCCGCCGCCGGCCGACCTCCTCGTAGCCGGGCAGCGCCTGGTAGAAGAAGTCGAAGAGGTCGTCGTGCAGCGGCACGACCTTCTTCATGAACTCGACGTAGCGCATCAGCCGGGTGAGGTAGTCGGTGAACAGCTGCACGGTCGCGACCGTGCCGACGCCGCCAGGGTAGAGCGTGGAGGGGTGCACGTGGCGGCCCTCCATCAGGCAGAACATCTCCCGGGTGTACCGGCTGACCTGCAGCGCCTCGCGGTAGAACTCGCCCTCGATCGGGTTGAGCGAGCGCATGATGTCGGCGATCGTCTTGTACCCGTGGTCGCCCGCGTGCGGCGCCTCGGTGCGCTCGGCCAGTTCCAGCACGCCCGGGTTGGTCTCGCGGACCATCTTCTCGCAGTAGTCGACCCCGACCAGGTTCTCCTGGAAGATGTTGTGGTCGAACATGTACTCGGCGGCCTCGCCGAGGTTGATGATCCACTCGCCGAGGTGCGGGGGCTTCACCCCGTACGCCATGTTCTGGGTGTAGACCGAACAGGTGGCGTGGTTGTCGCCGCAGATCCCGCAGATCCGGCTGGTGATGAAGTGCGCGTCGCGTGGGTCCTTGCCGCGCATGAAGACGCTGTAGCCGCGGAAGACCGAGGAGGTGCTGTAGCATTCCGCGACGCGCTTCTGCTTGAAGTCGATCTTCGTGTGGATGCCGAGGCTGCCCACGATCCGGGTGATCGGGTCCCAGGACATCTCGGTCAGGCCGCTGCCGTCGCCGGCCGCCCTGGTCGTCGGTGTTGCCATCGTGTCTGTCGTGTCCTTCTCTGCAGGGGGCGGAGGCGTCGGCGACGGGCCGCACACCACGGGGGCGTGCGGCCCTTCGGCGTCACCAGGGCGGTCGGTAGCCCGTGGTCAGGTGGCGCCCGGTGTGGCGCCACTTCGGTTCCTTGTCGACGGTCTTCAGCGTGATCGCGCGCAGCCGGCGGACCACCGCGCCGTACGCGCTGCTGGCTCCGGTGGAGACGCGCGAGCCGGGCGGCGGGTCCATGAAGGGCATGAACTTGTCCGGGAAGCCCGGCATGGTGCAGGCGATGCAGATGCCGCCCACGTTCGGGCAGCCGCCGATGCCGTTGGTCCAGCCGCGTTTTGTGACGTTGCACTTGACGACCGGGCCCCAGCAGCCGAGCCGCACCAGGCACTCGGGAGTGCCGTAGTCGGTGGCGAACTGGCCCTGCTCGTAGTAGCCGCCTCGGTCGCAGCCCTCGTGGACGGTGGCGCCGAACAGCCAGGTCGGCCGCAGCTTGTCGTCCAGCGGGATCATCGGCGCCGAGCCGGCCAACTGGTACAGCAGGTAGGTGAGCGTCTCGGCGAAGTTGTCGGGCTGGATCGGGCAGCCCGGCACGCAGACGATCGGCAGCCCGGCCTTGGACTTCCAGTCCCAGCCCAGGTAGTCCGGCACGCCCATCGCACCGGTCGGGTTGCCGGCCATCGCGTGGATGCCGCCGTACGTGGCACAGGTGCCGATCGCGACCACGGCGGTCGCCTTGGGGGTGAGCCGGTCCAGCCACTCACTGGTGGTGATGGGCTGGCCGGTGGCGGGGTCGTCACCGAAGCCGCACCAGTAGCCCTCCTTCTTGATCTTCTCGTTGGGGATGGACCCCTCGACGACGAGGACGAACGGCTCGATCTCGCCGCGCTCGGCCTTGAAGAACCACTCGACGAAGTTGTCCGCGCCCTGGACCGGGCCGCACTCGAAGTCGATCAGCGGCCAGTGCACGGCGACCTTGGGCAGGCCGGGCAGCGCGCCGGTGACGATCTCCTCGATGCTGGGCTGCATCGCGGCGGTCAGCGAGACGGAGTCGCCGTCACAGCTGAGGCCGGCGTTGATCCAGAGAATGTGCACCACGTCGGTGTCGGTTGTTGCAGCACCCATGAGGATGCCTCCTCGGGGATGGGAGCCGGACGAAATGGCTCAAACACAGTCATAGCAACAGTCCGGACCGGCCGCCGTTCCACGGACCCGACGGGGTCACCCCCGGGAGCGCAAGGCGGCCGGGCCGTTCGGGTCACGTCTCGGCGAGGAGCCCTGCGGGGGCGGGGCGCTTGCGGACGAACGCGGACCGCAGCGCGTGGTACGGCGATTCGGGGGTGAAGAACTGCCGGTGCATCACCGCCAGCTCCTCCTCCCGGTAGGCGGCGAGCGGCTTGGCCGCCTCGTCGGCCTCGCGCGCGGCCTTCTTCCCCGCGATCCGCCGCTGGACGGCGGGCGAGGCGGCGAGCAGCCCGGCCAGGCGGGCCGCGACCGGCCCGAACTCCTGCGGCCCGCAGTCGACGACCCGGTCCACCAGGCCGATCCGCTCGGCCGACGCCGCGGACACCGGCAGCGCCTGCCGGGTCAGCCGCTCGGCCTGCGCCGGCCCCACCCGGCGCGGCAGGGTGTACGTCCAGTACTCCGACCCGTACAGCCCCATCAGCCGGTAGTGCGGGTTGAGGACGCAGCCCCGCCGGCACCACACCTCGTCCGCCGCCAGGGCGAGCATCGCCCCGCCGGCCGCCGCGTTCCCGCCCAGGGCGGCGACCACCAGCCGGTCGGTGGTGGCGAGCACCTCGGCGACCAGGTCGTCCATCGCGGTGATGTTGGCCCAGGACTCGGCGGCCGGGTCCGGCGCGGCCTCGATGACGTTGAGGTGGATGCCGTTGGAGAAGAAGTCCCGGCCGCCGCCGAGCACCAGCACCGAGGTCGGCCGGCGCAGCGCGAAGCGGTAGGCGTCCAGCAGGCGGCGGCAGTGGTCGGTGGACATCGCGCCCCCGGGGAAGGAGAAGCGCAGGAAGCCCACCGGGCCCTCCTCGCGGTACTCCAGGTCCGTCCACGTGGACCGCCCGCCCGCGCCCGTCATCAGCGGCGCCGCCACCTCCGGCAGCGCGGGCAGCAGGGCGCCGAGCGCCGTCACCGCCGGGAGCTTGACGGTCGCGCGCCCGCCGGGCGGGCGCCGGCGCCGGAGTTCCGGGATCCACACCGCGCCGTCCGCGGTGGCCCGGCACACCGCCCCGGCCCGGGTGGCGATCAGCTCGCCCGGGCGGCCGCGCAGCAGCGGCTCCGGGTGCCCGCCGTGCAGGTACCACTCGTCGTCGCCCAGCGTGTCGAGCACCCCGGGCTGGGAGTCCGCCGCGCGGAGCTTGCGCAGGACCGTGGCGGTGGGGTCGGCCGCCCAGTCGATCCGGCGCTCCGCCTGGCGCAGGAAGGGGCGCACCCGCACCGGCTCCCGCCAGGACGGGCCGTGCTGCGGCTGCGGCGCGTACGAGCCGGAGGCGAAACGCTCGACGGCGGCCAGCACGGCCCGGACGGCGGCGTCGGAGACCTCGTTGCGGTACAGGTCGCTCTTCCCGAGCCCGGGCAGTCGGCAGGGCTCCCGGGCCCAGACCGGCCCGGCGTCCATCTCCGCCTCGGCCTGCAGCACCGTCACGCCCCAGTCGGCGGCGCCCTCCTGGATCGCCCGGTCGAGGGAGGAGGGGCCCCGGTCGCCGGGCGGGCCGGGATGGACGACCAGGCAGGTCAGCGCCGACCAGACGTCCTCGGGGATCGCGGTGCGCAGCATGGGCGCCAGCAGCAGGTCCGGCGACCGGCGGCGGATCGACGCCCGCAGTTCCTCGTCGTCCCCGGCGAGCAGGACGTCCACGGTGTGCCGCCGGTCCCGCAGTTCGGCGTGGAGGCGCTGGCTGAGGCTGTTGAAGGCGCTGGCGAGGAGCAGGATCCGCATGTCTGCCTCCGGGGGTGCGGGCGGCCGGGAACCCGGCGATCATCACCCCCGGTCCGACGGACCCCCGGCCGGTGCGGCATGCCGCGCCGCCCGTTCACCCGTGCGGCGGTCACCCGCGGGGGCCGGCCTGCGGCGGTCACCGCGCGGGTGTCAGCGGCCGGCGGTCACCGTGCGGGGGTGAAGTCCGGCAGGCGGTCCAGGCTCTCGGCGACGGCGGCGAAGCCGTACTCGAGCATCTGCTGCTCGTACTGCTCGACGGCGTCCGGGAGTTCGGCCGCGCCCCGCTGGACGGCGGTGAGCGTGCGGGCGAGCAGGGCGGCGTCGCGCAGGGCCGTGTTGGCGCCCTGGCCGCCGCTCGGCGGCATGGTGTGGATCGCGTCCCCGAGCAGGGTGACCCGGCGAGTGCCGCTCCAGTGCGGTACGGGCTCGGCGTAACGGACGGTCAGGGGGGAGCTGTTGACGACGTCGGCCTGGCGGACGAGCTCGACGAGGTCCGGGTGCCAGCCGTCGAGCAGGTCCAGCAGGTCGCCCCGGACGGCCTCCCAGGGCCTCGGCCCGGCGGGAAGGTCGCCGGTCGGCATCACCACCCAGCGCAGGTAGCTCCCGGTGTCGGGCAGCCGGACGTCGGGCGCCAGCTCGGCGGCGGCGAGCCTCGGCGGCCGACGGAACTCCATCCGGCCGAGCAGCAGGCTCGCGCCGGTGCCGTGCACCACGGTGCCGAAGCCGGGGACGAGGGCGGCGAACCGCTCGGTGAGCGGGGTGCGTCCCAGGACGGCGCTGCCGGGGAGGGTGACCACCTCGGCCCCGGGCAGCAGTTGGCGGCGCACCGCCGAGCCCACGCCGTCCGCGCCCACGAGAAGGTCGCCGACCGCGCTGCTCCCGTCGCCAAGGTGCGCCTCGACCGTGCCGTCGGCCCGCTCGGTGTAGCCGACCACGGGCTTGCCGAACTCGACCCGGTCGCCGAGCCCGGCCAGCAGCAACTGGCGCAGCACGTACCGGTCGGCGGCCGTGCCCTCGTCCGCGGTGCCGAGCCGGCGGATCTCCTGCAACTGCTGGTCGACGACCCGTCGCTCGCCCGCCATCGGCCCGGAGACGGCCGCCAGCAGGGCGTGCAGCCGCTCCGGCAGGCACGCGTGCAGAGCCGCCAGGCCGTGCGCGTTCAGGGCGATCCGGAAGCCCTGGTAGCGGCTGTGCGGGCCGTCCTCCCGCTCGAGCACCCGGACGTCCACGCCCGCCCGCAGCAGTCCGTGCGCGAGGCAGAGCCCGCCGAGTCCGGCCCCGGCCACCAGTACCTTCATGTCCACTCCCCTGTTCGTCTCCCCGCCGGAGTCGATCTTGCCGCAGGGAGCCGACCCGGTGTCAGTGAGCTTTGTGGCCGGAACCGTATGACAAACGTCACCGCTTCGAACGTCACCGGCGACCTGCGGCGGAACGCGTGGCGCGGACGGGCCGTACCATGGCGGCCTCTGGAACGAGCGGTGGGACGAAAGGAACGGGACGTGCGCGGGGGCGAGCTGGTGGGCGGTCTGGGGCGACTGGTCGGGGCGGCGGCGGGAGCTGCCGCGGGAGCCGCGGCCGGGTTGGGCGAGGCCGGGCGGCAGGCCGTCCTGCGGGGCGGCCGGGCGGCCGCCGGCGGGCGGTGGGCGCTCACGGCCCTCGGCTCCGTCGAACGGCCGCCCGTTCCCGCCACCGAGCCGTGGAAGCTGTCGGTGGGCACCCTGATCGGCCGCCACCCCCGCACCCCGGCCGTGGTGCACAAGCTGCTCGGGCTCCTCGACGGCCTCGGCGCCGTCCACCTCGGGCCGTCGCAGGTCGGCTTCGACGGCGAGGAGATCGAGTGGGACAAGGTCGTCGAGATCCGCACCCGCAACGCCTTCGAGGTGCTGACCACCACCGCCCTGGAGCACGAGGTGGACCGGATCCGCGAGTTCCTGCCGCCGGTGCCCGGCCGCAAGTGGGTCGTCACCAGGGCCGGCGAGGCGCTGGCCACCGTCGTCCTCGCGGCCCTCGAACGCGGCTCGGTCGACCAGCGCCTGGACGAACTGACCGTCCCGGCCCGGATCGTCCACCGCGGTCTGCTGGGACGCCAGCGCACCCTGGACGCGGGCGTGTTCGCCGCCGCGACGCTCGTCGTCACCGCCCGGACCGGCGAGAGCCTGATCGCCACCGCCCGCAGCCGCGGTATCCCGGTCCTGCCCGCCGAACAGCTCGCCGAGCCCACCGACGCCGCCCGGGTCGCGGCCCTGCGGGAGCGCACCGACTCCGTCGCCCGGCTGCTGAACCGCATCGAGCAGAACGACCCGGAGCCGCCGGAGGTGGAGAGCACCCGGTCGCCGGCGGCGGAGGCCGCCCGGCCGCCGCTGTCGCTCGACAAAGCCGCGAGCGACAACGGCCGGGAGCCGCAGGCCCGTTGAGCTGCATGCTCATGGAGTAGCGGCGCCACCGGGCGCGGCCCGAGCGGGCCGTCAGTGGCCGCCGCGGGGCTCCTCGCAGCCGGTGCCGTCCGGGTAGCCCGCGAAGGCGTCCGCCGCGGTGGTGGCGCTGCTCATCGTGCCCTCCAGGCACAACGGGGTGGCGTCGACCAGGAAGCTGACGCCGGTCGGGCCGTTCGGGGCGACCTTCACCTTGGCGGCCGGGTAGCCGAGACCGGTGAGCAGACCACGGGTGCTGTCCGGAGCGAAGTCGCCCCGGGCGCGGAGGGGCTCGAGCGCGCCCTTGATCCGCCGCACGGCGTCCAGGCCGTCGCAGCGCCGCTGACCGTGCAGCGGGATGGGCACCTTGAAGCCGTGGTTCTCCGCGTAGTGGTCGACGGGCGCGGTGGCCTGGGCCGAGCCGCTCGCGGTCGGCGTCGGGGTCCTGGTCGGGGTCTCGCCGGGGCAGGGGAAGTCGGCCGCGAGGGTGGGCACCGCCGCCGTCGCGCCCCCCGCCCCCGTGCCGCCGGGCGCGTCCGCGTGCTTCGTCCCGCACCCCGCCGCCAGTACGGCCAGGGCCGCCACCGCCGGTATCCCGAGGCGCCCCCACCTGGTCCTGATCATCGTCATCCGGTGATCATGCCCCGGCGGCGGGCCCGGCGTCATCCCGGCCGGTCAGGCCCCGCGCCGATAATCCGGGCGGCCCGGAGCCTGCCTCGGCTAGGCTCCGGGCCCATGACCTGGCTGCCTGCCGATTTCGTCCACCCCGTCCACGTGCCGCTCCCCGGTGGCAGCCACCACCTGCGCCCGATCGCCGGGACCGACACCGAGCTCGACTACCCCGCCGTGATGGGCTCCCGCGAGCGCCTCTGGTCGATCTACGGCGAGGCCTGGGGCTGGCCCATCGCCACCATGACCTACCAGCAGGACCTCGACGACCTGGTCCGGCACGAGCGGGAGATCGCCGCCCACGAGTCGTTCAACTACGCGCTGTTCGACGAGGCGGAGACGGCCCTGCTCGGCTGCGTCTACATCGACCCGCCCCAGAAGGCCGGCTCCGACGCCGAGATCTCCTGGTGGGTGGTGGACGACCGGGTCGGCACCGAGCTGGAGCGGGCGCTGGACGCGCTCGTCCCCCGGTGGATCACCGACGCGTGGCCGTTCCGCCGGCCCTGCCTCATCGGCCACGAGGTCTCCTGGCAGGAGTGGCTGGCCCGGCCCGCGGCCGCCCGCGCCTGAGCCGACGGCCGCGCACTCGCGGCCGGGCGCCGGGCTCCGGGCGGCCGGGCGGCCGGGCGGCGGGGGAAGTACCCATGCCTGCACGGACGTTGTGAAAGTTTCGCGGACCCGGACTGTACCGGGGGGCACCGGGTAGGCGCCGGACGGGGCGCCCGCCCGAGCGGGGCGGCGCGTCCGGACCTTAGGAGGGTCGTTCGATGCAGATGCCCGCCCACTCGATGCCCGTCACCTTCCCCGACAGCCCACTGCCCGACGTCCCGGTCACCGCCGAGCTGCGGTTCGACCCGGACCTGCCGTACGCGGCATGCCTGGCGTTCCCGCTGACCCCGTGCGAGTGCGTGACCGTGGACGCCCAGGTGTGCTGGTACTTCAGCCGCGAGCTGCTGAACGAGGGCCGGCACGCCCCCGCCGGCAGCGGTGACGTCAGTGTGAGCCCGGGGCCCGACGGTGAGGTGCTCATCACTCTGCGGGGGCCTTCCGGAAAGGCCGTCCTCAGCGCCCCCGCCGCCGAGGTATCGGCCTTCCTCTCGGACTCCTTCTCCCTGGTGCCCGCCGGATCGGAGTCCGAGCACCTCGACGTCGACGCCGCGCTCGCCTTGCTGCTCCCGGGCGACTGACCGGAGCCCGCCCGGCGCCGCCGGAGGACCGCGCGTGTTCCGCCGTCGGAGTGATCTGCCGCCGGGCGCCACGGGACCCGCAGCTCTCGGCCGCCCCGCGCGGAGCACCTCCCACTAGGTTGCCTGCGTGGAGGCAACCAAGGCTTCGAACGGGCGCGAGCCGTCCGCCGGTGAACGTGTCGCGACCCGGCTGGACGGGCGGCTGCCGGTCATGGAGGCGGGCCGGGAACTGCTGCGCAAGGTGTTCCCGGACCACTGGTCGTTCCTGCTGGGCGAACTCGCGCTGTACAGCTTCGTCGTCCTGCTGCTGACCGGCGTCTACCTGACCTTCTTCTTCGACCCGAGCATGAGCGAGGTCGTCTACGACGGCGCCTACCTGCCGCTGCGCGGCGTCCCCGTGTCCGAGGCGTACGCGTCGACGCTGCGCATCAGCTTCGAGGTGCGCGGTGGTCTGGTGATCCGTCAGATCCACCACTGGTCGGCACTGTTGTTCGCCTCGGCGATCGGCGTGCACCTGCTGCGGGTGTTCTTCACCGGGGCCTTCCGCCGTCCGCGCGAGCTCAACTGGGTCATCGGGGTGACGCTGTTCAACCTCGCGCTGCTCGAGGGGTTCTCCGGCTACTCGCTGCCGGACGACACCCTCTCGGGCACCGGGCTGAGGATCGCCGAGGGCGTGCTGCTCTCGGTGCCGCTGGTCGGCACCTACCTCACCTTCTTCGCCTTCGGCGGCGAGTTCCCCGGCCACGACATCATCCCCCGGCTGTTCACCCTGCACATCCTCCTCGTGCCCGGCCTGTTGCTGGCCCTGATCGGGGCCCATCTGACGCTCGTGGTGGTGCTCAAGCACACCCAGTGGGCCGCCCCCGGCCGCACCAACCGGAATGTCGTCGGGATGCCCTTCTTCCCCCAGTTCCTCACCCGTACGGTGGGCCTGACCTTCGCGGTGGCCGGCGTCATGGCGCTGTCCGCCTTCCTCGCGGAGATCAACCCGATCTGGCGCTACGCCTCCTACCGGCCCGACGTGGCCGCGGCCGGAGCCCAACCGGACTGGTACATCGGGTTCATCGAGGGCGCCCTGCGGCTGATGCCCGCCGCGGAGACCGACCTGTTCGGGCGCACGGTGTCGTGGAACGTCTTCCTCCCGGCCCTGGTGGTGCCCGGCCTGCTCTTCGCGGTCCTGTACGCCTACCCCTTCGCCGAACGCTGGCTCGACCCCGACCGCGGCGAGCACCACCTGTGCGACCGCCCGCGCAACAAGCCCACCCGCACCGGGCTGGGCGTCGCCGGGATCACCGCCTACGCGGTGCTGCTGATCGCCGGCGGCAACGACGTGATCGCGTACGCCTTCGGCATCTCCGTCAACGCGCTCACGGACGTGCTGCGGGCAGGGCTGATCGTGCTGCCACCCGCGGCGTTCCTGCTCACCCGGCGGCTCTGCCTGGCCCTCCAGGCCCATGACCGCGACCGGCTGCTGAAGGGCGACGAGACCGGCCGGATCGACCAGCGCCACGACGGCGGCTTCACCGGCCACCACCGCCCCGTGCCCGCGGACGAGCGGTTCGTGCTGCTGGCCCGGTCCACGCCGGACCCGCTCCCCGCCCCGGACGGGGCGCCGCGCCACGAACACGTGCGCGCCGCCGCGAGCTCCTGGTTCTACCGCGACCGGGTCGAACTCCCGGCCACCGAAGGGGAGTCGGAGCGCCTCGCAGGTGTCCTCACCGCCCCCTCGCACCCCGCCGGACCGGCGGACCGGCCGACCGGCCCGCCGGAAACCGGCCCGGTCCGCCGGCTGCTCCGCGGCCTCATCCGTCGCCGTCGTCGTCGTACTGGAAGATGAACCCGAACACGGCGAACGCGAGCACCACGGCACCGGTGACGATCAGCCAGCGGGCGAAGACCAGGCCGAGGACGAAGACCGTCAGGCCGAGCGCCGTCAGCGCCGGGTAGCCGCTGCGGGCCGGGAAGAACCCCACCGGGCCCGTCGCCTCGGCGATCTCGGCGTCCTTGCGGTCCTGCGGCCGTCCGCCGCCCCGCCGCTGGTGCTGGAGGAACCAGAACAGCGCGATCAGACCCGACATCAGGAACGCCACCGCCAGGATCGCCTTGCCGGCGGGCTCCCGCGCCCAGAACCCGTAGATCAGCCCGGTCACCGCGAAGAACACCGTCATGACGGCGAACAGCCAGCCCTCCGCCTTCATCGCCCGCTCCCCCGCTCGCCCGTACGGCCGGACGACCGGCCGGAGGCTCCGCCCGACGACTCCTCCGTCGGCACCTCCGGATGGTGCAGGTCGAAGGCCGGCGACTCGGAGCGGATCCGGGGCAGCGCGTGGAAGTTGTGCTTCGGCGGAGGGCAGGAGGTGGCCCACTCCAGCCCGCGGCCCCAGCCCCACGGGTCGTCCTCGGTGACCCGGGCGCCGTGCCGGGTGGTGGTCCAGACGTTGTAGAAGAACGGCAGGTTGGAGACCCCGAGCAGGAAGGAGCCGATCGAGGCGCACACGTTCAGCGCCGTGAAGTCGTCCACCGCCAGGTAGGTCGCGTAACGGCGCGGCATCCCCTGGGCGCCCAGCCAGTGCATCACCAGGAAGGTGGTCTGGAACCCGACGAACAGGATCCAGAAGTGCACCTTCCCGAGCTTCTCGTCGAGCATCTTCCCGGTCAGCTTCGGCCACCAGAAGTAGAAGCCGCCGAAGGTGGCGAACACCACCGTGCCGAACAGCACGTAGTGGAGATGGGCCACCACGAAGTAGCTGTCGGTGACGTGGAAGTCGATCGGCGGCGCGGCCAGCAGCACTCCGCTCAACCCGCCGAACAGGAAGGTCACCATGAAGCCGATCGACCAGAGCATCGGGGTCTCGAAGGACAGCGAGCCGTTCCACATCGTCCCGACCCAGTTGAAGAACTTCACCCCGGTCGGCACGGCGATGAGGAACGACATCATCGAGAAGAACGGCAGCAGCACCTGGCCCGTCGCGAACATGTGGTGCGCCCACACCGTCATCGACAGGGCGGTGATGGCGATGGTCGCACCGATCATGCCGTAGTAGCCGAACAGCGGTTTGCGGCTGAACACCGGGATGATCTCGCTGACGATGCCGAAGAACGGGATCGCGACGATGTAGACCTCGGGGTGGCCGAAGAACCAGAAGAGGTGCTGCCACAGGATCGCCCCGCCGTTGGCCGCGTCGAAGGCGTGCGCGCCGAACTTCCGGTCCGCCTCCAGACAGAGCAGCGCGGCCGTCAGCACCGGGAAGGCCAGCAGCACCATGATCGAGGTGAACAGCACGTTCCAGGTGAAGACCGGCATCCGGAAGAGCGTCATGCCGGGCGCCCGCAGGCAGGTGATGGTGGTGATGAAGTTGACCGAGCCCAGGATCGTGCCGAGGCCGGCCACGACCAGGCCGAACGCCCACAGGTCTCCCCCCTGCCCCGGCGAGAACAGCGGCCCGTTCAGCGGCGCGTAGGCGAACCAGCCGAAGGCGGGCGCGCCCTGGGAGGTGAGGAAGCCGCTCAGGACCATCAGCCCGCCGAGCAGGAAGGCCCAGTAGGTGAAGGCGTTCAGCCGGGGGAAGGCGACGTCCGGCGCCCCGATCTGCAGCGGCATGATCGCGTTGGCGAACCCGGCGAAGGTCGGGGTGGCGAACAGCAGCAGCATGATCGTGCCGTGCATGGTGAACATCTGGTTGTAGCGCTCGTTCGACAGGATCCCGGTGTCCGGCCCCATCAGTTGAGCGCGCATCAGCAACGCCAGCACGCCGCCGACCAGGAAGAAGCCGAACGCCGTCGCCAGGTAGAGGTTCCCGATGACCTTGTGGTCGGTGGTGAACAGCCAGCGCAGCAGCGTGCTGCCCCGACGGACCCGGGCCTGGGTACGACGCGACGCGGTGGACGTGGCGCTCATGGAACCTCCGCAGCGGAGCCGACGACGCCCCCGGTGGCGTCGCCGACACCCTCCGCGCGAGCCGGAGGGCCCGCCCCGGCGCGCCATCGCCGACCCTAGCGGCGGCCGTCCGACCGGCCGGGGCGCCACGCGGTGCGGCGCCCCGGGTCGAGCGGCGTCCCGGGTCGAGCGGCGTCCCGGTCCGGGCGGCTCAGCGCTCCAGCAGGTCGGGGACGACCTCGCGGAGCCGCTCGGCGCCGATCGCGCCCGCGCGCAGCAGCACCGGCACCTCGCCGGTGACGTCCACGATCGAGGACGGCACGGCGGCCGCCGTCGGGCCCCCGTCGAGGTACACGGCCACCGAGTCGCCCAGCATGCCCTGGGCGGCGTCGCAGTCCTGCGGGGACTCCTGCCCGGTCAGGTTGGCACTGGAGACGGCCAACGGCCCGGTGGCGTTGAGCAGTTCGATGGCCACGGGGTGCGCGGGCATCCGCACCGCGACCGTTCCCCGGGTGTCGCCGAGGTCCAGCTCGACCGACTCCAGGTGACGGGCGACCACGGTCAGCCCGCCCGGCCAGAACGCCGCCACGAGGTCCCGAGCGCGCTGCGACACCTCCACCAGGCCGTCGAGGTCCTCCGGGGAGCCGACCAGCACCGGCGAGGGCATGTTCCGTCCCCGGCCCTTGGCCGCCAGCAGACGCGCGACCGCCTCCGGCGCGAAGGCGTCCGCGCCCACCCCGTACACGGTGTCCGTGGGCAGCACGACGAGTTCGCCGCGGCGCACCGCGGCCACGGCCTCGCGCAGCCCGGCTGCGCGCTCGGACGCGTCCGAGCAGTCAAAACGACGAGTCATCAAAGATCTCCACCAGCGGGCCGCCGGCCCGCACCGTTCATCCGGCCCGGCCACCTCACCGGCCGGGCACGACCCGGTCAGACTACCGGGCGGACCCCCGCTCCCCGCCGGGCCCTCCGCCGCCCGGGTGGACCTCGCCGCCGCCCGTCCGCGCCGGACCGCCGCCACCGGGGGCGGACGGCACCGGGCGGACGTAGGTTGCCGACATGACCAGTGACGAGACGATCCCGGCCGTGGGAGTGCGCCCGCTGGACGAGGTGTTCGCCGCGATCGACACGGCCAACCGGCGGCCCCGGCCCTGGACCGGCTTCGAGCACGGCGTGCTGGGGGCCTACCGGTGGGCCGCCGGGGCCCAGGTCGCGGCGCCGGTCACCGCCACCGCCGCGGTCGGCGCGGCCGAACCGTGCCGGGCACAGCTGCTGGCGGAGTGCCAGGCCGCCGCCGTACGCCTGCGCCGGGCCCTCACCCAGGGGACGGAGCACGCCTACGTCCTCGGCGCCCATCAGGCGCTGGCCTGGCTCTGCGGGCTCCACGAGGACTGCCCCTGACAGTGCGGGACTGAAGAGGCGGAGCCGAATACGCGGGGCCGAAGGTACGGAACCGCCCGGCGGCGGTATCGGAGCACAGCCCGCGACCCTATCCTTGAGCTGTGGAAAACGGCCAAGCCACGCCGCGACAGTGGACCTTCCTGACGAACCACGCCCGCGTTCTCGTCCAGATCGCCCGCGACCCCGGCATCCGGGTGCGCGACATCGCCGCGAAGTGCCTGCTCACCGAGCGCGCCGTGCAGCGGATCATCGCCGACCTCGAGGAGGCGGGCTACCTCACGCACGAGCGGCGCGGCCGCGCCAACCACTACAGCGTCATCGACAGCAAGCAGCTGCGGCACCCGGCCGACGCCGGTCCGACCATCGCCGAGCTGCTCGCCGTGCTGCTGCGCTGAGGGGTCGTAGCCGGCCCCTTCAGCACGGAGTACTGCCTTCCACGGGTACTGCCTTCAGTGCGGAGTACTGCCTTCAGTGCGGAGGACTGAGCGGGGATCAGATTCAGTGGTCCTCGGTTCAGTAGTAGTGGCGGCGTCCGCCGATGGCGTGGCCGAGCGCGCCGGCGACCCACAGGACCAGACCGATCACGACCAGCACGAGGCCGATGGTCCAGAGGATCGCGATGCCGGTGACGAAGCCGATGATGAGCAGGATCACACCGAGGACGATCACGGGAAGCCTCCCGGGTAGACGAGGGGACGGGTACCGAACGGGCGGCCTCGGAGCCACCCGTTCTCGCCCGGTTCACAGGTCGGCGTCTACCTCTCCGGCGGCCGGGCAAACCGAACCGCCGCCACCGGTTCGATCCCCGTCACCGGCGGTGCCGGCCGCCCTGCCGGCGGGCCGGCGGGGCCGTGCGCGCGACGGGCAGGAACAGCCGGGCCAGCTCGCGGCCCAGGTTCACGCCGATGGCCAGGGCCATCGCCATCGCGGCGGCCCGCCCGATGCCGCTCAGCCCGACCTCGGGCTGACCCCGGACGAAGGCGAGCATCCCGAAGTACAGCACCGACCCGGGCAGCAGCGGTCCCAGGGCCGCCGTGACGTGCGGTAGCACCGGACTGCCCCGGTAGCGCGCCATCAGCTGGCCGGACAGGCCCACCAGCCCGGCGGCGAGCCCGGTGGCCAGGATCGACTCCGCACCGGCGTTGGCCAGCACCCCGTACGTCGTCCAGCCGGCCGCGCTGTTGAGCAGGACTGCGGGCAGCGAGCCCGGCTCGGTGTTCAACAGCACCGCGAAGGTCAGGGTCAGCAGCACCGCCGCGGCGAGCTGAAGCGGCGGGTTCACCGCCCCGGCCGGAGCGTCCTGGGCGGCCAGGTCCGCACCGTTGTTGACGCCGACGTAGAGCACCGTCATCACCCCGATCACCACGCCGGCCATCAGGTACATCGCTTCCAGCAGGCGCGCGGCGGCGGTCAGGTAGAAACCCGCCAGGCCGTCCTGGGCCGCCGCCACCATGGGCCAGCCCGGCAGCACCGCGAACAGTCCACCGGTGATCACCACCGACCCGCGCAGGTGCAGCCCGTTGAACGACAGCAGGATGCCGATCACGGCCGCCGGCACCGCGGCCACCACGAACTGGTAGAAGGCCGGCAGGTCGTGGCGCGCCACCAGGGCCGAGAGCCGGTTGCCCGCCAGGGCCGCGACGACGGCACTGGCGAACACCAGCCAGGCCCGGGCGTCCGTCCGGCCGCCGACCAGCAGCGTCGCGGCTCCGGCCAGCAGCCCACAGCACAGCACGAACAGCCAGCCGGGGTAGCGGCGGCCGCGCCGGTGCACGGCCACCAGTCGCTCGTGCGCGTCGCGGACGCCGATGCCGCCGGCCGCGATCTCGGTGACCAGCCGGAAGACGGCCGCCAGCCGCGCGTAGTCCCCGGCGGGGCGGCGTACGGAGCACTCCGCCGTCAGCGACGGCTCGGGCGAGCCCGGCTGGTAGGAGATCGCCACCCGGGTGAAGGTGACCTGCGGATCGCACGGATGGACGCGGTAGGCCCGGGCGACGGCGAGCATGGCCGCCTCGACGTCCTCCGCCGCCTCGCCGCTCGCCAGCAGCAGTTCCCCCACCAGCAGCGCGAGGGCCAGCACCCGCGCCGGCTCGACGGTTCCGGGCTGCCCCACCCCGGAGGACCCCGACGCCAGCCGGCGATCCGCGGCAGGCATACGCAGCAGTGGCAGCATCCGGTCCGGCCAGGGGCCGGCGGAGTCGGCGTCCTCGGGCCCCTCCGGGACCTGCCCGGCCGCGCCCTGCCCGGCCGCGCTCGCGGGCGGTGGCAGCTGGGGCGGCACCCTGCCGGGCCGCACCGGACGCCCTTCCGAACCGGCACGCGTGCCGAGCGGATCGTGTTCCGACATCGCGACTCCCTGGACCACCCCCCACACACTCGTTGCGCCTGATCAACTACCCGGGGTGACATGCCCGCGAACACTCCGGCGCCCGGCACGCGCTCCCCGGCGGAGCGCGACGGACCGTACACGCCCCACCGCGACGGGCGTGCCGGTGGCGCACGGGGCGCGGTGCTGGTGCCTGGTGCCTGGTGCCTGGTGCCTGGTGCGAACGGACGCGCAGGCCAGGCCGGAGTGTGGAATCAGACCTACGATCCTGACCATGGCCGAGAGTGACGAGGAGCAGATCGCCGATCTGATCCGGACTTGGGCCGCCGCGGTCCACGCGGGCGACCTCGACGGGGTCGTCGCCGACCACGCGGCGGACATCGTGATGTTCGACGTGCCGCCGCCGTACGAGGGGGTGCGCGGCCTCGACGCGTACCGGGAGACCTGGCCGCCGTTCTTCGAGTGGCAGGCGCAGGGCGCGGCGTTCGAGATCGAGTCGCTGGACGTGACCGCCGGTGCGGACGTCGCCTTCGCGCACGCCCTGCTGCGCTGCGGCACGCCGCAGGACTTCGCCGACCGTCCGGCGCAGCGGCTGCGGCTGACCGTCGGGCTGCGTAAGGAGGACGGGCGCTGGCTGGTCGCGCACGAGCACCATTCCTTCCCGGACCCGGGCGAGGCGTCGTAGCGGGAGTGGTGCGAGGCGGGAGTGGTGCGAGGCGGGAGTGGTGCGAGGGCGGAAGTGGTGCGACGGCTGAAGCGGAGGCGGAGGTTTCGGGAGGCCCGGTCCGGTTAGCCGCTCCGGCGAAGGGCCACCGGGCCGATCGACGAACCGAGGCTGCCATGACCGCGTTCGGCTACTTCCTGTCCTGTGAGGAGTTCACCCCCGCCCAGCTGGTCGAACAGGCCCGGCTGGCGGAGCGGGCCGGTTTCACCCGGCTGGCGATCTCCGACCACTACCACCCGTGGAACGACGCCCAGGGCAACAGCCCGTTCGTCTGGGGCGTGATCGGCGCGCTGTCGCAGGTCACCCGGCTGCCGGTGACCACGCTGGTCACCTGCCCGACCGTCCGGCTGCACCCCGCCGTGACGGCGCAGGCGGCGGCCACGGCGGACGTGCAGCTGGACGGCGGGCTGCGGCTCGGGGTGGGCACCGGGGAGGCGCTCAACGAGCACGTGCTGGGTGACCGCTGGCCGCCGTTCGACCTGCGGGCGGAGATGCTGGAGGAGGCCGTGGCGGTGATGCGCGAGCTGTTCACCGGCGGCGAGGTCTCCCACCACGGCACGTACTACACGGTCGAGAACGCCCGGCTCTACACGCCCCCGAAGGAGGGCCGGCTGCCGGTGTACGCCTCGGCGTTCGGCCCCAAGGCGGCCGAGCTGGCGGCGGGTTTCGCGGACGGGCTGGTCACCATGAGCCCGGACACCGAGCTGATCGGCCGCTACCGAACAGCCGGCGGCACCGGGCCGGTCATCGGCGGGGTGAAGGTCTGCTGGTCGGAGGACTCGGACCGGGCGGTCAAGACCGTCCACCGGCTCTGGCCGAGCGAGCTGCTGCCCGGCGAACTCGCCCAGGTGCTGCCCACGCCGAGCCACTTCGAGCAGGCCACCGAGCTGGTCACCGAGGAGATGGTGGCCCGGTCGGTGACCTGCGGCGACAATCCGCAACAGCATGCGGACCGACTGCGCGCGTACGTCGGCGCCGGGTTCGACGAGGTGTACGTCGGCCAGATCGGCCCGGAGCAGGAGGGGTTCTTCGACTTCTACCGCGAGCAGATCCTGCCGCTGGTGGCCTGAGCGCCGAGCCGGGGAACGTCGTGACACCGAGGGTTGTGGCGTCGAGGGCCGTGGCACCGACGGCCGTGACTTCGAGGAGCGGGCCGTGAAGGCCTACCCGCCCTGGAGCCTGCGCGAAAACGGTCCGGGCAGCGGGAACTTCAGGCGCCGGCGCATCGGAGTGATCCCGCCGGGTACCCGCACCTGCGCAAGGACCCCGACCGAGGAAGGTGCCCGATGACCATTCCGACACCCCCGGACCCGGACACCCAGCCGATCCCCCACCCGTACCCGGCGCCCGGTCCCGGCCAGCCGCCCGATCCGATACCGCCGCCGGTCCCGCCGTTCCCCGACCCCGATCCGGCGCCGCCTCCGGAACCGCACCCCGGGCAGGCCTGACAGCTCGCGGGTCCCCGGTGACGTTTCGACGTGACGTTTCGGCGTGACGTTTCGGCGGGGCCCGCCCGGCTAGACGCCCGCCATGACGATCCGCACGCGTTCCCACACCCGCACCGTGGTCATCACCGGCGCCACCGCCGGGGTCGGCCGGGCCTGCGTCCGCGCCTTCGCCGGCCGGGGCGACCGCCTCGTGCTGGTCGCCCGGGGCCTGGCCGGGCTGCGCGCCGCCTCGGCCGAGGCGCAGGCCGCCGGCGCCGAGGTGCGCACCGTGCTGGCCGACGTGTCCGATCCGGAGGCCTGCGAGGCCGTCGCCGACCGCGCCGAGGCCGAGTTCGGGCCGATCGACGTCTGGGTCAACGACGCCTTCGCCTCGGTCTTCGCGCCCTTCACCGAGATCACCCCCGACGAGTTCCGGCGGGTCACCGATGTCACCTATCTGGGGTACGTCAACGCCACCCGGGCCGCGCTGCGCCGGATGCTGCCCCGCGACCACGGCACGGTCGTGCAGGTCGGCTCGGCGATCGCCTACCGGGGCATCCCGCTGCAGACCGCCTACAGCGGCGCCAAGCACGCCATCCAGGGCTGGCACGAGGCACTGCGCTGCGAACTGCTCGCCAGCGGGTCGGGGGTGCGGGTGACCATGGTGCAGCTGCCGGCCGTCAACACCCCGCAGTTCGACTGGGTGCTCAACCGCCTGCGCGGGCGGGCCCGGCCCGTCGCGCCCGTCTACCAGCCGGAGGTGGTGGCGCGCGCCGTCCGGTTCGCGGCCGACCACCCCGGGCGCCGGGAGTACTGGGTGGGCGGCAGCACCGTGGCGACCCTGATCGCCAACGCCGTGGCGCCCGGCCTGCTCGACCGCTACCTGGCCCGCACGGGCATCGACGCCCAGCAGGAGGACCGGCCCCGGCGGGTGGACGAGCAGTCCAACCTGTGGGCGCCCCTGGACTCCACCGAGGACCACGGCGCGCACGGCCGGTTCGACGACGAGGCCCACGAGCGCAGCGCCCAGCTGTGGGCGTCCCGACACCACGGGCTGCTCGCCGTCGGCGGGGCGGCGCTGCTCGGCGCCGTGGCGGGCGCGGCCGCCCGGAGGCGGTGACTCGCGGGCGCCGGCCGGCCTCGGCGGGCGGTCGGAACCGGGGAGCGGACGGTCGGAACCGGGGAGCGGACGGTCGGACCCAGGAGCGCGGTCAGGCCCAGTCAGGCCCGGTCAGACCGGTTAGGCCAGCCAGGACCGGATCAGAACCGGGGAGCCAGCAGGCCGTCCAGCTCGGCCTCGAAGAGCAGGTCCGGGTGGAATCCCATGCCGGTGAAGTGACCGGCGAGCTCCAGGGACAGGACGCCGTGCAGGCGGGTCCAGACGACCAGGAAGCGGTGGAGGACCCCGGACGGGGCGGGATGGTCGCCGGCCCAGTCCCGGTGGGCCTCCAGGTGGGCGCCGAACGATGCCCCGGGGGTCTCGGAGGCCCCGGCGACCTCGGGAGTCAGTGCGGCGCAGGCGTCGACCAGCATGCGCATGATCTCGTCGGCGATGGCGGTGGTGTCCGCAGGCGCGTGGTACCCGGGGACGGGGGTGCCGTAGATCAGGAAGTACCGCTGGGGGTCCGCCAGGGCCCAGCCGCGCAGGGCGCGCGCGAGCGCGGCGAGGTCGGCGCCGCCCACCGCGACCGCGCCCAGGGTGTCGGCGAGGCTCCGGTACGCGTCCCGGACGAGTTCGGTGATCAGCTCGTCGCGGCCGGCGAAGTAGCGGTAGAGCGCGGGGCCGCTCAGGCCCATCTGCTTGGCGATCGCGTTGAGTGAGAGCGCGGAGGCGCCCGCCGTGGCGATCTGCTCCCAGGCGTGCTTCTTGACCTCTTCGCGCAGCTGGGCCCGGTAGCGCTCGCGCGGGGTGTCCGCGCCTGTCCTCGCCATGTCCTGCCCGCTCCCCGAGTCGTAGACCTACATGCTCACGCTTTTGTTAGAGGTTATCACGAAAGGTCTTGACTCCCTCCTTGTCGTCGGGTTACAACTTCTCACGAAGGCGTGAACCTCTAGCACCACACTCGACGGCCCATCAGCGAAGGGGAGTTCCATGTCCGGCATCCGCAGCACCGGCGTCCGCGCCGCCCTCCTCACCGTTCCGCTCGTCCTCGGCCTGCTCGGCACCGCCGCCGCGCCGGCCGAGGCCGCCGCCTCCCGCCACGACACGTCCCTCACCTGCCGCGGGGCCGGTGTCGACCCCGACGCCCGGGTCCGGTACCGGACCGAGGCCGTGATCCACGCGCCGCTGCGCACCGTCTGGAAGCTGCAGACCGACGTGGCGGGCTGGCCGTCCTGGCAGACCGCCGTGCAGAGCGCGGCGCGCCTCGACCACGGCCCGCTGCACCGGGGTTCGGTGTTCCGGTGGACCACCCCGCTGCCCCCGAACCCCGCGACCACCGCCACCGGCCTGGACATCACCTCGACCGTCCGGCAGCTGCGGCCCGGCTCCTGCATCCGCTGGACCGGCCCGGCCGTCGCCGACGGGCTGCACATCGACGGCGTCCACGTGTGGAACTTCACCGAGGTCGACGGCGGCGTGCTGGTGCGCACCGAGGAGACCCACACCGGCCCCCAGGTCGACGCGAACGTGCCCGCCGCGACCGAGATCCTCCGCCAGGGCCTCGAGGGCTGGCTGCACGACCTGAAGACCACCGCCGAGGCCGGCGCGGCACAGCAGCAGGCGAACTGAACCGGGAGCCGGCGCATGGAACCCCGCCTCCCGGGCAGACGCCGCCCGGGGCCGAACCGAGCCCCGTCGACGAGAGGAGCGCCTTCCATGGGCACCGACGACAAGATGCGCAACATGGCGGAGAAGGCCGGCGGCAAGGTCAAGGAAGCCGCCGGAAAGGCCACCGGCGACCGTTCGACCGAGCTCAAGGGCAAGGCCGAACAGGTGGAGAGCGACCTGAAACAGGCCGGGGAGAAGATCAAGGACGCGGGGAAGCACTGACCCGGAACCCGGGGCCGTCCGGAGACGGCCCCGGGTTCCGCTTGTCGCGCACGCTCCGCGCCCTACGGCGCACCCGGCCGAGGAGGCATGCATGCATCCCATGACCGACCAGGACAAGCCCGTGCCCAGGGACCCTCGGGTTCCCGTGGAGACTCCCGAGTCCCGGATGACCGGCGAAGGCTCACCGCCGCCCGAGCACGAGGAGGAGAAGGGTCCGCAGGACGGCCCCGAGTTCGACACCACCGAGCCGGCCCGCGAACCGGCGCCCGACGAGCCGACCGACTGACCAGCCCTCGCGGACAGTTCGACCGATGATCCGAGCTGTCGGCTGATCGGAGGTTTCGGCCGCGCGCTCCGGCGAACGGGTGGTCCGGCGCGGCGATCCCACGCGCGGCGGCGTTGCGCGCGGGACGCCGTCACCCGCCGGGCGGTACACCTGGGGCCGCTCGCCGCACCCGCGGCGCTGCGCAGACGACCGGGACAGGCGACCGGGACGGGGGTGACGAGATGCGGAGGGCGGCCGAACTCCTGCTCTGGTGGGGACTGTTGCTGCTGCTCAACACCGTGCTGATCAGCTCGGTGTCGCCACTGGAGGTGGCCGTGGGCGGCGGCGTCGCCCTGCTCGGGGCGGTCGGCGCGGTCGCCGTGCGGCTCGCCTCGGGCGCCTCCCCGGGCGGTCCGGCCCGCCTAGCCGCCGCGCTGTGGGCCTTCCCGTGGACGCTGCTGGCCGACACCGGCCGGCTGGCCCTCGCCGTGGTCTCGCCCGGGCGTCGGCAGGCCGGCTTCCGCACCGTCCGGCTCGCGCACGGCACCGGCCCCGCCTGGGCGGCCGCGCTGCTCTCCTCGACCCCCGGCGCGTACGCCGTCGAGGCCGCGGACGGCACCCTCACGGTGCACGCGCTCGGTCGACAAGCCTCTTCCCTGGAGCGCGCGTTGACGGCCGACCCGGACACCTCGACAGCGGACACCCCGACGGCGGGCGCCGAGTGAACGCCTGGCTGCTCGCGGCGGCCTTCCTGGCCGTCGGCGGGATCGGGCCGTGCCTGCTGCTCGGGCTGCGCGGCGAGGCGCAGCGGCGGCTGGCCGGGTTGAACCTCGCCGCGACGGTGGCCTCCGCCGTCCTGCTGCTGCTCGCCCAGGGCTTCAGCCGCAGCTCGTACACCGACCTGGCGCTCGACCTGGCCGTGCTCGCACCCGCCGGGACGCTGGTGTTCACCCGCTTCCTGGCCGGCGAGGAGCACTGATGGACCGTCACGTCCTCGCCCTGGTGCTGCTGTGCGCGGGCACGGCCGCCCTGCTGTTCGCCGCCCTCGCGCTGGCCGTGCTGCCCGGCCCGTACCTGCGCCTGCACGCCCTCTCCCCCGCCGCCGCGCTCGGCGCGCCGCTGGTCGCGCTCGCCCTCGCGGTGGACACCGGGCCGGGGCGTGCGGCGGTCAAACTGCTGGTGATCGGGCTGCTGTCGGCGGTCGGGGGCACCGTCACCACGATGGCCGTCGCCCGTGCCACCGTCCGTGTCGAGGCCGCCCGGGAGGCCGAGCGGTGACCGATGCCCTGATCGTGATCGCCCTGTTGCTGACCGGGCTCACCGCCACGGCGGCCGCGCTGACCCGCGACCCGGTCCGGCAGGCCGCCGTCCTCGCCCTGCTCGGGCTCTGCCTCGCCGTCCTCTTCACCGTGCTCCAGGCCCCCGACGTCGCGCTCTCCCAGCTCGGCGTCGGCAGCGCGATCACCCCGCTGCTCATCCTGCTGACCGTGCGCCGGGTGCGCCGCGAGGAGCACTCCGACGACCACCCGGACCGCTCCGAGTGAACCGGAACACCCGGCTGCGGCTGTTCCTGGTCGCCGCCGCCGTGCTCGCCGCCGGGCTGATCACCGTCGCGGGCCGACTGCCCGGCTTCGGCGGGCTCCGGCACCCGTACGGCGAGCGTGCGGTGGCGGCCGGACTGGAGCGGCGAACGGCCAACATCGTCTCCTCCGTCAACTTCGACCAGCGGGCCTTCGACACCCTCGGCGAGGAGTCGATCCTGTTCGGCTCGGTGCTCGGCGCGGGCATGCTGCTACGCCTGGCCCGGGACGAGCACAAGCGCCGCGCCGCCGCCGAGCCGGTGCTGCCCACCACGCGGCTGTTCGGCGCCACGCTGCTGCCGGTCACCGTGCTGACCGGCGGATACCTCGTCGCGCACGGCGCGTTGAGCCCGGGCGGCGGCTTCCAGGGCGGCGTGGCGCTCGCCACCGCCCTGCACCTGGCGTACGTCGCCGCCGACTACCGGGTGCTCAAGCGGATCCGCCCGCTCGCCGCACTGGACGTCGCGGACGCGCTGGCCGCCGGGGCGTTCGCCGCGCTCGGGCTGGTCGGTCTCGCGGCCGGGGCCGGCTACCTCGCCAACACGCTGCCGCTCGGCACCTTCAACCAGCTCTCCTCACCGACGTCGTCGTCGGCGCCACCGTCACCGCGCTGCTCCTCGCCCTGGTGATCCAACTGCGCAAGCGCCACCTTCGACGAGCCCTCCGGCGAGCACGGCGGGATGTTCCCCGCGCTGGTGCTGCTCTTCGAGGCCGGGATGTGCGGGTTCGCCCTCACCGGGGACCTCTTCGACGCCTTCGTCTTCTTCGAGCTGATGGGCGCCGTCGCCTACGCGTTGACCGGCTACCGGATCGAGGACCCGCGCCCGCTGCACGGTGCGCTCGCCTTCGGCCTGGTCAACTCGGCCGCCGCCTACCTGTCACTGCTCGGCATCGGCCTGCTCTACGCCCGCACCGGCGAGCTCGGCCTGGCCCAGATCGGCGCCGAACTCGACCGGCTCGCCGCGCCCGGGCGCGGCCCGGACGCCCTGCTGGTGCTCGCCTTCGTCCTGGTCTTGGCCGGTCCGCTGGTGAAGGCCGCCGTGACGCCGTTCCACTTCTGGCTGCCGGACGCGCACGCGGTCGCGCCGAGCCCGGTGTGCATGCTGCTGTCCGGGGTGATGGTCGAACTCGGCGTGTACGGGGTGGCCCGGATCCACCGGGTGGTCTTCTCCGGCGCGGGCGGCCTGCCCGACGCCGTGGTCCGGGACACCCTGCTGGCCGCCGGGGTGCTGACCGCACTGGTCGGGGCCGTGATGTGCTGGCAGCAGCGGCACCTGAAGCGGATGCTGGCGTTCTCCACGGTCGGACACATCGGCCTGTTCCTGATCGGCACGGCCCTGCTCACCCCGGCCGGACTGGCCGGCACGGCGGTGTACGTGGCCGGCCACGCGGGCGCCAAGGCCGCCCTGTTCGGGCTCACCGGCGTCCTGCTCGACCGGTACGGCTCGGTGGACGAGCACGGGCTGCACGGCCGGGCCCGCGAACTCCGGCTGCCCGGGCTGCTGTTCGGGCTGGGCGCGCTCGCGCTGGCCGGGCTGCCGCCGTTCGGCACCGGGCTGGGCAAGGCCGTCGCCGAGGAGGCGGCCGGACACGAACTGGCCTGGCTGCCCGCCGTGTTCGTGCTGGTGTCGGCGCTGACCGGCGGGGCGGTGCTGCGCGCGGGCCTGCGGGTCTTCGGCGGGCTCGGCGCGCCGCCGAAGGAGCACCCCGAGGTGGCCGACACCACCGGCGAGGGCGAGGAGCCCGAGATCCGCGCCCCGGAGCGGCGGCTGCCCCCGCCGATGGTGCTGGTGCCCGGGCTGCTGCTGGCGGGCTGTCTGGCCGTGGGCGTGCTGCCCGGCGTCGGCCGGGCGCTCGCGGCGGGGGCGGCGGCCTTCAGCGACCGCGCCGGCTACCTCGCCGACGCCCTCGGGCAGGCGACCTCACCCGCATCGACCGCGCCTGCGTCGACCGCGCCTGCCTTGACCGAACCCGGGGCGGCACCGCCCGAGGCCTGGTGGACGGCCTCCGGCGTCGGGCTCGGCGTGCTCTCCGCCCTGCTGGCCGCCGGCTTCGCCACCACCGCCGTCCGGCAGGACCCCCGGCGCGGCAGCGGCGGGCTCCACCGGGCGGTCGTGCTGCCGCTGCGCCGCCTGCACGCCGGGCTCCTCGGGGACTACGTGGCGTGGCTCGCCGTGGGGCTCGCGGCGCTGCTGGTCGCGCTCACCGCGCAGCTGTGACCACCATGCGGCTTTGACGACCGCGCGGCTTTGACGACCATGCGGCTTTGACCACCGCAGAAGGTGGCACCCGACTGACGGCTGGTCAACCATCCGACGCACCCGAACCGATTAGAAGCCAGAACGCTCCGCCCCGGCCCGCCCTGGTTCACCTTGAATTCACATGTGCATGTAAATAACGTTCACCTCGCCCGTCTAGTTTCATGGCGCCCCGTCGCCACAAGATCCACGCGACGGGCCCCAACTCTGACAAAAATGACCTGACGTTCGAGGTACCAACCATGCACGCATTCCCCACCCGCACACGGTGGCTCCGCTCCGGCGCCGGCCTGCTCGGCGCAGTCTCGCTGGCGGCCTTCGGCGGCGCGCCCGCGGCCTTCGCGGCCGACGGCCCGCAGACCGCCACCCCGATCAAGCACCTGGTGGTGATATTCCAGGAGAACGTCTCCTTCGACCACTACTTCGGCACCTACCCGAACGCGGCCAACACCGCCGACGACAAGGTCAAGTTCACCGCCAAGCCCGGCACCCCCAAGGTCGACGGCCTCTCCGACGACCTGCTCCACCACAACCCGAACGGGACCAACCCGAAGCGGCTGAGCCCGGCCCAGGCCGTCACGTGCGACCAGGACCACACCTACAAGGACGAGCAGCTCGCCTTCGACGGCGGCAAGATGGACAAGTTCGTCGAGCACACCGACGTCGAGAGCTGCAAGGCCCCGATGTTCACCCAGCCCGGCCTGGTGATGGACTACTACGACGGCAACACCGTCACCGCCCTGTGGAACTACGCCCAGCGCTTCTCGATGAGCGACAGCTTCTTCGGCACCACCTACGGCCCGTCGACCCCCGGCGCACTCAACCTGATCGCCGGCCAGACCCACGGCGGCTACCCGGTCGACCCGAAGACCGGCCAGAAGACCACCGACGCCTACGCGGTCTCCTCCCCGGACGCCAACGGCGTCGGCACCGTCATCAACGACCCCGACCCGGGCTACGACGACTGCTCCAGCTCCCAGCACAACCAGCTGGTGATGACCGGCAAGAACGTCGGCGACCTGCTGAACGACAAGGGCGTCAGCTGGGGCTGGTTCCAGGGCGGCTTCAAGCCGACCGACAACAAGGACGGCAAGGCCGTCTGCGGGGCCACCCACAACAACATCGTGGGTGCGTCGCAGACCGACTACAACCCGCACCACGAGCCGTTCCAGTACTACAAGTCCACGGCGAACCCCAAGCACCTGGCGCCCAAGGACGTGGACGAGATCGGCCACGCCGGCCAGGCCAACCACCAGTACGACCTGACCGACTTCGACGCCGCGGTGCAGCACGGCAACCTGCCCGCCGTCAGCTACCTCAAGGCCGCCAACTACCAGGACGGCCACGCGGGTTACTCCGACCCGCTGGACGAGCAGCAGTTCGTCGTCGACACCCTGAACAAGCTCCAGAAGTCGAAGGACTGGGCCTCCACCGCCGTCGTCATCGCCTACGACGACTCGGACGGCTGGTACGACCACAAGTTCGCCGAGCCCGTCAACGGCTCGCGGGACGCCGCCAACGACAGCCTGAGCGGCGCCGGTCAGTGCGGCAAGGACGGCGGCTGGGGCGGGTACGCCGACCGCTGCGGCTACGGCCCGCGCCTGCCCCTGATGGTCGCGTCCCCGTACGCCAAGGCCAACTTCGTCGACCACACGCTGACCGACCAGACCTCGATCCTGCGCTTCGTCGAGGACAACTGGAAGACCGGCCGGATCGGCGACGCCTCCTTCGACGAGCACGCCGGCTCCATCGAGGGCTTGTTCGACTTCAAGAACCCGCAGTCGGCCACTCTCCTGCTCGACCCGGCCACCGGCCAGCCGGCCGGCGCGGCCACCCCGACCGGCCAGCCCACCGGCGGCACCACCACCTCCGCCCCGGCCGGCCCGACGGACGGCACCGGCTCCGGCACCGCCGTCGCGGCGCCTACCAGCAGCGCGTCCGGCCCGGCGCTGGCCACGACCGGTGCGGACTCCAACACCCTGCCGATCGCGGTCACGGCCGTGGCACTGCTCGCAGTCGGCGGCGGCGCGGTGTTCGTCACCCGCCGCAGGCGCGGCCGCCGCGCCTGACACCCGGCCCGGCCCGCATCACCCCGGCACCGCCGGGCCCTCGACAGGGCCCGGCGGTGTTCGCGTTCCCAGGGTGGTCAGGCGGTCATGAACTCGGGCCGCGAGGAACGAGGGCCCCAGCCGGCCGTACGGCTGCGGCTCGGACCCCACGCGAAGCGGCGCGGCCCGGCCGGGCAGGTGCCGCCGTCGAACGGGGCGTGGACGCGGGCGGCGGCGGACCGGTTGCTCCGTCCGGGGGCCGCCACGGCGTACAACACGGGCCGGGCATCCGACGCGGGGACCGGCGTCCGGCTCCACCGGCGCCACAACCATCCCACCGGGTCTGGCCCGGTGGCCGTTCGGGAGGCTCCGAGGTTGCATGGACTGACCGAGCCCCAGCGATCCGGAGGTAACGCCGTGTACGAGATGTGGGCCGAGCACGACCCGGCGGTGTCCCCGCCCGCCGTGGTGTGGCACGTGGTGGCGAAGGACGACGCGACATCGTCGCTGTGCGGGCGGTTCCTCGAACCGTCCCAGCGCGTCGTCCCGGCGGGGGACGGTACCGGTTCGGCCGAGCCGGACCGGTACTGCGATCCCTGCTTGGTCACCGTGCGCGAGGCCTTGGCGGCCAGCGCCCGGTAACGGTCCGTTGCGGCATTCGTCACGCTCGTCACGCGTCGCTCGTCATGCGTCACTCGTCGCGGTCCTGGTCCGTCGCGGTCCTCGCCCGTCACGGTCCTGGTTCGTCACCGCCCGTCACCGTCCTCGTCATGGCGTTCGTCCGTCACGGCAGCGGCACGGCCGGCAGGCACGGGTGCCGGCTGTCGACTCCCGGAGCCGCGAGGACGGTGGCCACCTCTCCGGTGATCTCCACCCGGAGTCCGCCGTCCGCGCTCTCCCAGACGAGGCCTCCGTCGGGCCCCTCCGCGTGCGTCTCGTGAACGACGACGACGGCCGGTGGAGCGTGCGCGCCGATCGGGCCGGGGAGCGTCACCGCGTAGTGGCGCGTGAGGCTTCTCATCACGGCCTCCTTCTCTCCCCACCCTGTGTCACCGATTGTCCTCCCGACCAGGTCGCTTGTATGCGCACCATTGGTCCGCGGGCGGGTGCCGGGACTGCGCCTGCGGACAGACGTCGGTCTCACGGGACGACCGGTGGATCCCGCTCCGCGTTTGCCCCGGCCTGGCGCGGCTACACGCACCGGTGGACAGGAGGCGGAGGCGATCCCATGACCATGCCGGATACCAGCGCCAACGGCCGCGTCGGCCGACCCCGGACCGGTCGGCAGGAGTCGCCCGACGAACGGGCGGACCGTCGCTGGAGCGACCTGCTCCAGGAGGTCCGCGTCGCCCAGACCGGTTCGCAGGTGCTCTTCGGCTTCCTGCTGAGCGTGGTCTTCATGCCCCGCTTCGCCCAGCTCGGCGGTTTCGACCACGGGCTGTACGTGGCCACCGTCATCCTCGGCACCCTCGCCACCGGCGCGCTCACCGCCCCGGTCGCCTACCACCGGATCTTCGCCGGTCGCCGTCTCAAACCCCAATTGGTGGACGCAGCCGCCCGGTTGGTGGCCACCGGCCTGGTCCTGCTGGCGCTGACCATCGGCTCCGCGCTGCTGCTCCTGCTCCGGGTCGCGACCGGCGACTCGGCCTCCTCGGGCTGGATCGCGGGCGCCGTCATGCTCTGGTTCGCGTCCTCCTGGCTACTCCTCCCCGTCCTGCACCTGCACCGCCACAACGGGGCGCCCGGCCCGCCGTCTGCCGAACCCGGGGCCGACCGGCCCCCGCGCGACCCCCCGCAGTGACGTGGGTACGGACCGCGGCGCACGGGCCGCGTACGGCAGGCGTCCGGCAGGCATGCGGAATGCGACAGGTGCACGAAGGCCCCGGCCAGAGAGACGCTGCCGGAGAGACGCTGGGAGAGAGATGCCGAGAGGGACGCCGGGAGCAGGACTTCCATCCGGGATGGCTTCCATGAGCGCGACGAGCCCGCGGTGCGATGCCCGCGGCCGCTGCGGGTCCAGCACGAGCAGGCCGCATGACCGGGTCGTCGGGGTGAGGAGCCGGTGAGCCCCCGCCCTCGGCGGGCCGTACCGCTCGGCAGCCGCCGCCCTCGGGTGGCGCGGCGTCGCAGCGGCCCGGCCGGGCCGCCCGGGAACGCGCCCTCCGTGGACCGCGTCCCCGCCGGGCTGCGGACGGCCGCCGGGTACACCTGGCGGCTGGGATTGCTCGGCGTCGGTGCCTACCTGGCCGTCGACGTCCTCGCCCGGCTCGAAGTACCGGTCATCGCACTGTTCGTGGCTCTGGTCATCACCTCGGTCCTGCGCCCGCTGGTCGACCTGCTGGCCAGGGTGATGCCCCGCTCGCTGGCCGTCCTGCTCGCCTTCCTCGTCACCCTCGCGGTGATCGGCGGGGTCCTGACGCTGGTCGGGACGACCGTCGCCGACGAGTGGAGTCGGCTCGGCAACGAGTTGCGCGGCGGCCTCGGCCGGATCGACCGCTGGCTGACCGGCGCCCCCTTCCACCTGAGGCCCGGCACCGTCACCGACCTGCGGTCCAAGATCGGCGACTTCATCGCCGCCCACCGCTCGACGCTGGTCAGCACCGCGCTCAGCGGCGCCGGCCGGGCCGTCGAACTGGTCACCGGGCTCGCGCTCGCGGTGTTCTGCTCGGTGTTCTTCCTGCACTCCGGCGACCGGATGTGGTCCTGGGCCCAGCGGCAGCTGCCGGCCCGCAGCCGTTCGGTCTGGGACGGGGCCGGGCGCGCGGCCTGGCGCACCTTCGCGGGCTACACCCGCGGCGTGCTGATCGTGGCGGCGACCAACGCGATCCTGGTCGGCATCGCCCTGGCGATCCTGGGGGTGCCACTGGTCCTGCCGCTGATGGTGCTGGAGTTCGTGGCGGCGCTCGTTCCGCTGATCGGCTCGCCGATCGCCCTGGCCATCGCTTCCCTGGTCGCCCTGGCGGCCCGCGGCCCGGTGATCGCCCTGCTGGTGCTGGCCCTGATCGTGATCATCGGCCAGATCGAGGGCCACCTGCTGCACCCGCTGGTGCTCGGCTGGTCGGTGCGGATCCACCCGGTCGTCATCGCCCTGTCGGTGATCGGCGGCGCCGTGCTGGCCGGCGTCCTGGGCGCGGTGGTGGCGGTGCCGGTGGTGTCGGTCGCCTGGGCGGTGATCGGCGAACTGCGCGAACAGCGGAGCCACCGCCCCCGCGGGCGCTGACCCGCAGGGCTCAGCCCGGGAGCGCGGGGGGATGGCCCGCGCGGGGGTGGCCTGACAGGATGCCCATGATCGACTTCAGTGACATTCCGCACGACCGAAGGGCCCCACCGTGACCACTCCCACCAGCACCGTCGTCGAGCGCGCGGACGAGCGGCACCGGTACGAGATCCTCGTGGACGGCAAGCTCGCCGGCTTCACCGAGTACCGGGACCACGAGGAGCAGCGCGTCTTCTTCCACACCGAGATCGACGACGCCTTCGCTGGCCAGGGCCTCGCCTCCCGCCTCGTCCAGGAGGCACTGAGCGACGTGCGCGCGGCCGGGAAGCGGATCGTGCCGATCTGCCCGTACGTCGCCAAGTTCCTCACCAAGCACGACGAGTTCACCGACATCACCGACCCGGTCACCCCCGAGGTCAAGAGCTGGCTGCGCACCGAGCTCTACTGACGGGCCCACGCAGTACGCGGGCGGGCCTGGCCTGGCCTTCCCTGGCCCTGGCCTGGCCTGGCCCTGAGCAGCAACCTCCCCGGCCCCGCCCCGGACCTGCCGCGCCCCATCGAGCAGTCGCTCGACGGGGCGCGGCGGGTGTCAGGAGCGGTCGGTCACATGTTGATCATGTGACCGGCGAGGCCGTGGATGGCCTCCTTGACCGCCTCGCCCAGGGTCGGGTGGGCGTGCACGTTGCGGGCGACCTCGTGGACGGTCAGGTCCCACTGCTGGGCCAGCGTCAGCTCGGGCAGCAGCTCGGTGACCTCGGGGCCGATCAGGTGGGCGCCGAGCAGCTCGCCGTGCTTGTTGTCGCTGATGACCTTGACGAAGCCGATCGGGTGGCCGAGGCCGTGGGCCTTCCCGTTGGCGGTGAACGGGAACTTGGCGACCTTGACGTCGTAGCCCAGCTCGCGGGCCTGCGCCTCGGTGTAGCCGAAGGAGGCGATCTGCGGCTGGCAGTAGGTGGCGCGCGGGATCATGGCGAAGTCGACCTCCATGGTCTCCGCCCCGGCGATGGTCTCGGCGGCGATGACGGCCATGGTCTCGGCGGCGTGCGCGAGCATCAGCTTGGCGGTGACGTCGCCGATCGCGTAGATGTGGTCGACGCTGGTGCGGCCGCGGCCGTCCACCGCGATGGCGTTGCGGTCGGTCAGCTTGACCCCGGTGTTCTCCAGGCCGTAGCCGTTGACGCGCGGCGCGAAGCCGATCGCCTGGAGCACCTTGTCGGCCTCCAGCACCTTCTGCTCGCCGTCCTTGGTGACGGTGACGCGGACCTTGGCGTTCGGGTCGCTGTCGTCGATCGACTCGACCCGGGTGGAGGTCAGCACCTCGATGCCCAGCTTGCGGTACTGCTTGGCGAGTTCGGTGGAGACCTCGACGTCCTCCAGCGGCACCACGCGGTCGAGGAACTCGACGATGGTGACCTTCACGCCGTAGTTGTGCAGCACGTAGGCGAATTCGACGCCGATCGCGCCGGCACCCGCGATGATGATGCTCTCCGGCAGCTGCTCGGTGAGGATCTGCTCCTCGTAGGTGACCACGCGGTCGCTGAGGCTGGTGCCGGGCAGCAGGCGGGTGGTGGCGCCGGCGGCGATGACGCAGTGGTCGAAGGTGACGACCTCGAAGCCGCCGCCGCTGAGCGCGACCTGCAGGGTGTGGTCGTCGACGAAGGTGCCCCAGCCGTCGTACTCGGTGATGCCGTTCTTCTTCATCAGGTAGTGGACGCCCTTGACCCGGCCGTCGGCCACCGATCGGCTGCGGCGGAAGGCCTCGCCGAAGTCGAAGGTCACCGTGCCCTCGACCTTGATGCCGAAGGTCTTGGCCTCCTTGGTGAAGATGTGGGCCAGCTCGGCGTTGCGCAGCAGGGCCTTGGAGGGGATGCAGCCGACGTTGAGGCAGACGCCACCCCAGTACTTGGCCTCGATGACCGCGACCTTGAGGCCCAGCTGGGCCGAGCGGACGGCGGCGGTGTAGCCGCCGGGGCCCGCGCCGAGGACGACGACGTCGTAGTGCGTGCTCATGTTGCTGACTCCTCCGAGGGTGTCACGGTGTCGTGATCTCGGTCCCATGGTGGCAGGACCTTGCGCGGCGCACCCACCGGGTCTCGGTGGATGCGCTCCGCGCGGCACCGTACAGGCCGCGGGGCCGGATTGTCAGTGGTCTCCGCTACGGTGACCGCACCGACGTCCACCAGGGGTGATGACGGAGGGGAGGGGGCCGATGGCGAATTCGGGCGCGGCATGCACGGCAGGCGCGGCAGGCACGGTGGGTACGGCGGGCGAGTGGGCCCGCCGCCCGAGGACGGCAGCGGGCCCACCCGGGCGTCAGGCCGTCACGCCGTGGGTGTGGCCGCTCGCGCCGGCGGCCGCCGCCTTCCCGGCCGGTACGGGCCGTTGTAGCGAGGAGAGGTCCCAGGCATAGGTGCCGACGGCGTGGGCGATCACGTCGATGTTGACGTCGAAGGCGTCCATGTCGATGTTGCCCAGGTTGTCGCAGGCCTTGTGGTAGCAGGAGTCGAAGGCGGTGCCCGCCGTGCCGCCGTAACGCTCCGCCTGCTCCGGGGACTTGATCTTCTCGGCGCCGGTGTCGGTGCCGCCGGCCGGGATGCCCGCGTCGATGAACGGACCGTAGTCGGAGCGGCCGTCGAAGGCGCTCGGGTCGTGCGGCAGGCCGAGGCCGTCCAGGTAGCCGGTGATGTCCCGTTCGATCTGCGCCGAGCCGTCGGGGCCGGCGCCGCCACCGGCGCTGCCGGAGCCGTTGTAGACGAACTGCGCGTAGTTGGGGGATGCGATCATGTCGAAGTTGAGGTAGAGCCGGATCTTCTTCTGGTCCGCCTCGGAGAGTGACTTCACGTACGCCTCGGAGCCCTTGAGGCCGAACTCCTCGGCGGACCACCAGGCGAATCTGACCTTGTTCTTCACCGGGTGGACGGTGAGGTTGCGCGCGACCTCGAGGATGCCGGCCGAGCCGGAGCCGTTGTCGTTGATGCCGGGCCCGGCCGGGACGGAGTCGAGGTGCGCTCCGACCATCACGGTGTTGTTCGGGTCGCCGCCGCGGGTCTCGGCGATGACGTTCCAGGTCTTGCGCGGCTCCATGACAGTGCGGATGTCGAGGGTCACCCGGACGGGCCCGGCGGCTGCCTCGGCGGCCAGGGCCTCGCCGGCGGCCTGGGTGATCCCGCCGGTCGGGACCTTCCCGGCCGTCGGGTCCCCGAGGGTCCCGCTGAGGTCGCCCACGGTGTTGTTGTAGATGAGCGCCCCGACCGCGCCCGCTGCCGCCGCGGCGGCCTGCTTCTGGGCGAAGCTGCACCCGCCGCGCCGGATCAGGGCGACCTTGCCGGTGAACCCGCCCGCCGGGTAGTCGGTGGGTGCGCAGCCGGTGGTGGCGCTGACCGGGGAGACCGCCAACTCGGCGGTCAGGCCCGCCTCCGGGCCGCTCACCGAGTACGTCATGGCGACCACGGGCACGGACTCGGCCTTCGGGGACACCACGTCGAGGCGCTGCGTACCGGCCTCGAAGAAGGTGTACTCGAACTCCTGCTTGGACACCTTGAGCCCCGCGCGCCGCGCCTGCTCGTAGACGTACTGCGCGGACTGCTCGTGGCCCTTCGAACCGGCCACCCTGGTACCGCCGTTGCGGTCGGCGATCCGCTGCAGCGCGGCCAGGGTGCCGCGGGCGCTCTCCGCATCGCTCGCCTCGACCAGCCGGGCGGCCAGCCTGGCGCCCTTGCGCGCCGGGTCCGGGTCGGCGGCGGCGCTCCCGGCACCGGCCAGCAGCAGCGGGCCGACCAGGGCGGCGACGGTCAGCGCGGCACCCGCACCGCGGCGGGTGGCGGCGATCCGCGGGCGCGATAACGGGGTGGCGCTGTCGAGCCGGTTGGTGCGGTCGTACCGGGTGGAGCGGTCGAGCGGGGTGGTCGAGCGACGGGTGCGCAGCTTCAAGGCGACTCCTTCCGACGGGCCGTGAACTCACGATTTGACAGGACCGGAATCGCGTTGCCAAGCCCGCCGCGCACCCCGCGGGATGCGCGGAAGGGGATGCACGGTGATATTGGAGGAGTGGGGCCGTCTCATCCAGGAGTGTGACCACATGTCCATGATGGATAAGCTCAAGAGCCTGCTGAAAGGCCACGAGGAGCAAGCCGACAAGGCCGTCGACCACGCGGGTGACACCGTCGACGAACGCACCCAGGGCAAGTACAGCGGCCAGGTGGACGCCGCCCAGGAGCAGGCGAAGAACCAGTTCCGCGACCAGCCGCCGCCCCAGTAGCCGGCCGGAGCCGACACGCGGACCGGGCCCCGGCCCCCTCCGTGTCCACCACCCCGGGCCGGCCGCTCGTCGGCCGGCCCGGGGTTCGCCGTTCGCAGGGTCAGCGGTCGCGGGGTTCGGGCCGCACGGCCTCGCGCGGTGTCTCGTCCTCGCGCGGTGTCTCGTCCTCGCGCGGCGTGTCGTCCTCGGTGGCGGCGCAGTTCTCGCACGGTTCCGGCCCGGGCCGCTCGAGCAGCCGTCCGCACTCCGGGCACACCCGGTCCAGCCAGCAGGCCGATTCGCCGCCTTCGTCCATGCCGCCGATTCTGCCCGGGCACCCCCACAAAGGCGAGTAGACACTGTCTACAGCCGACTGGTAGACAGTGTCCGTGATTGATCAGGAAAGGGACCTCCGGGCCCGACTGGTGGCCGCAGGCGTCGAACTGGTGGCCACCGGGGGCGTCCAGGCGCTCGGCCTGCGCGAGATCGCCCGCCACGCCGGGGTCTCGCACGGAGCGCCCCGCCGCTACTTCCCCACCCACCGCGAGTTGCTCGCCGCCATCGCGCAAAAGGGCTTCGGCAGGCTCACCGACACCCTGGCCGGCGCCGACGCCCTCGCCGCCGCCACCGGGGCCGATGCCCGCAGCCGCCTCGACGCGCTCGCCCGCGCCTACCTCGGCTTCGCGGCCGCCGGCCCCGGCATGTTCGAGCTGATGTTCCGTCACGACCTGCTGGAGGGCAGCGGCGCGGAGCTGCGCCGCACCACCGTGCCGCTGTTCCTCACCTTCGTCGGCCTGGTCGCCGAGGTGCACCCGGACTGCGACGATCCGGCCGCCGCCACCGCCGCCCTGTGGTCCAACCTGCACGGCCTCGCCCAACTGCGCGCCTGGGGCAGCCTGCGGCTCATCACCGGCAGCGAGGACATCGAGCCGCTGCTGCGCGCCGCCCTGGACGCCCACCTCGGCCCGGCCGACCGGTGACGGCGCGGCCGCGCCGTCGGCTCACCCTCGCCGCGAGCATCACCGGTGCCGCGCTGGTCGCCCTCGACGGCACCGTGCTGACCGTCGCCCGGCCCGTCCTCCAGCACGACCTGCACGCCTCCGTCGCCGCCGTCCAGTGGACCGGCACCGGCTACCTCGTCACCGTCGCCGCGCTGCTGGTCTTCGCGGGGCGTGTCGGCGACCGCTACGGGCACCGGCGGGTCTTCACCCTCGGCGTGACGGGCTTCGCCGCGTGCTCGGCCGGGATCGCCCTGGCGCCCGGCATCGGCTGGGTCATCGCCCTGCGGGTGGTCCAGGGCGTGGCGGGCGCGCTGCTGCAGCCGGCCACCCTCGGCATGCTGCGCGCCGCCTGGCCCGCCGAGCGGCTGGCCGGCGCGATCGCGGTGCGCACGGCGGCGATCGGGCTCGCGGCGGCGGCCGGACCGCTGGTCGGCGGGGCGCTCACCGCGCACTTCGGCTGGCGGTCGGTCTTCCTGCTCGGCCTGCTGCCCGCCGGGGCCGCGCTGTTGTCGGTCCTCGCGGTGCCGTCCACGGAACGCCCCGAGGCGGCCGTACGGGACGGCGGGCTCGACCTGCCGGGCGCGGCGCTGCTCGCACTGGCTCTGGCCTGCCTCGTGCAGACCCTGGTCGCCCTGCCCGACTCCGGGTGGTCGGCGACCACGGCGCTCGGGCTCGCGGCGGCCGCCGCCCTCGCCGTGGCGCTGGCCCGGCACGAGCGGCGCACCGCCCGTCCGCTGCTGCCGCCCGCTCTGCTCCGCTCACCGTCGGTCGCGCCGCCGCTCGGCGTCCTGCTCGCGGCCTCGGCGGCACTCCAGGGCGCGCTCTTCCCGGCGACGTACTACCTGCAGGACGTCCTGGGGCTCGACCCGCTGCAGAGCGCCCTGCGGGCGGCGCCGCTCGCGGTGGCGATGATCCTCGCGGCTGCGGCCTCGGCCCGGCTGGCGAAGCGTCACGGTGAGCGGACCGTGGTGCTGGTGGGGATGTCTTTGGTCACGTCGGGCGCGCTGCTGACCGCCCGGCTCGGCCCCGGTTCGGGGACCGTCGCCATCGCCGTCTGCTTCCTGCTGCCGGGTGCGGGCTTCGGCGCGGTGATGGCCACGGCCACCGCGATGGTGATCCGGGGCGCACCCACCGCCGAGGCGGGCGTCGCGGGCGGCCTGCAGCAGACCGCGCTGAACATCGGCCCGGCTCTGGGCATCGCGCTCGCCACCACCGCCGCCGGCCGCACCGAGCCCGGCACGGCGCCGGCGCCCGCCGCGCTGGCCATGGCCGCCGTGGCGGCGGCGGGAACGCTGCTCGCCGCCCGACTTCCCGGCCAACCGACCGACCGGGAACGGGAGTTCGTCACACGCCCGTGACCCCGTCGATGCACTCGCGGAGCAGGTCGGCGTGGCCGTTGTGGCGGGCGTACTCCTCGATCAGGTGGAACAGGATCCAGCGCAGCGAGACGGTCTCCGAACCGATCACCGCCGCCGCCTGCGCGATGAGCGGGCCTGCCGCGTCCAGGGACGCTCCCGCGGTCAGCTTGCGCCCGTACTCGACCTCCGCCTGCCAGTCCGCGAGCGCCTCGGCCAACCCCCGCGCCTGGTCCAGCCCGTACCCGTCCGGATTGTCCGCGCCGTACACCGGCGGCACCTCCCGGCGCGCGAACACCCGCTGGTACCACGTGCGTTCGACCTCGGCGAGGTGCTGCACCAGGCCCAGCAGGGTCATCGTCGACGGGGGCACGGCCGCCCGCCGCACCTGGCGGTCGTCGAGCCCGGCGACCTTCCGGCCGAGCGTGGCCCGCTGGAAGTCCAACCAGCTTTCCAGCATGGCGCGTTCGTCAGCGTGCGCGGGCGGAATCGGCCGCCCGTCCGGAGTGGAACCCATGCCCGCCACTCTGGCACAGCCGACGGGGGACCACACCCGGCACGGGCCCTCCGCGCCGGCCACGGCGGCGAGTTGACGAGCGTCCACGCCGCCGCCCTTCACTCGACCGGCTGACGCACCTGCGGCTCGTCGGCCGCCATCGGGGCCGGCGCCGACGCCGCCCGACGCCCCACGAGGGCCGACAGCAGCGCGAGCTGCAGCGCCGCGCCCACTGCCGGGCCGAGCCACACGCCCGACACCCCCATCGGCCCCGACAGCACCGCCGAGGTGGCGAGTTGGGCGCCGAGGCCGAGCAGCACGGCGAGCACCAGCGGGCGGCCGGCGCCCGCTGCCTGGTGGACGCCGCCGAGGGCCACCACCAGGGCGTACGGAAGGAGGTAGAGCGCTGCCATCCGCAGGAAGCCGACGGACTGCGCCGCCACCGCCCGGTCGTCGGTGAAGAGCGCGGTCAGCGGGGCGGCGAGCGTCGCGGACAGCAGCGCCGCCACGGCACCGAGCAGCGCGGCGAGGCGTCCGGTGTCGCGGCGCAGGGTGCGCAGCGCGCCGGTCTCCCCCGCGCCGGCGAGACGGGCGGCCTCGATCGCGGCGGCCTGGCGCAGCGCGTAGAAGGCCATGGTGACGACGAGCAGCACGCGGTAGCCGACACCGTACCCGGCCACCGCCGCGACGCCGAAGCCCGCCACCAGCCCGAGTTGGGCCGCGCCGACGGCCATCCGGGCCGTGAAGTCCAGACTGAACGGCGCTCCCGCGCGCACGATCCGCACCGCCGCCGCGCGCACTCCCCCGGCGAGACCGGCGGTCCGCGCCGACGGCGCCGGCGCCGGCGCCGGCCGTCCCGGCAGGCGTACCCGCAGCCGTCCCCGCAGGCGCAGCGTGACGGCGAAGGCGATCGCCCGCGAGGCCGTCAGGGCCAGCGCCGCGCCCGGTACACCGAGGCCGGGCAGCGGGCCGGCGCCGAGGATCAGCAGGGGGTCGAGGGCGAGCAGCAGCGCGTTGGAGAGCAGGGCGATCCGCATCGGGGTGCGGGTGTCGCCCGCCCCCTTGAACAGTTCGTCGGCGACGCGCTGGCCGAAGAACAGCGGGAAGGCCGGGAGGGCCACGGCGAGGTACTCGGCGGCGCGGGCGGCGGCTTCGCCGTCCAGGAAGGCCCCCGCCAGCCGGTCGCGCAGCAGGAAGCCGGGGACGGCGAGCGCGAGGCTTCCGGCGGTACAGAGCCGCCAGGCGGCCCGGGTGGTCCGGGCGGCCTCGGCGTGATCGCCCGCGCCGAGGGCGCGGGAGAGCCGGACGCTGGTACCGGAGCCGACCACCAGGACGAGCCCGAGCAGCAGGTTCTCGACGGTTCCGGCGAGTGTGACGGCGGCGACCGCGGCCCCGCCGAGGCCGGCCACCCAGAGGGTGCCGATCACCGAGGCGATCACCCCGGACAGCAGTTCCGCGTAGACGGGTACGGCGAGCGCCGTGAGTCGGGACAGATGCCCGCGCATGATTCCTCCCCTGTTCCGCCGCCCGAAGCCGTGCCCGGACCTGGGCCGGGGCCTCGGAATGGTCCGGGACCTCGGGCTTGGTGCGGAGGCCTCGGGTGTGGACCGGAGGCGTGGACCGGAGGCCTGGGCGGCAACCTCGAATAGAGATACATCGGATCGAGGTATATCGGCAAGAGGTAGCATGGCCGCTCCACCGGGCGCACTCCGACGGAAGGGCTTCGACCGTGCTGACCCTCGCGATCCTCGGCTTCCTGTACGACGAGCCGCTGCACGGCTACGAGCTCAAGTCCCGGATCACCGGCCTGACCGGCCACATCCGCCCGGTCAGCGACGGCGCGCTCTACCCCGCCATCGCACGACTGGAGAAGGCCGGCCTGCTGTCCCGCCGCACCGAACCGGGCACCGGTGCCGCGCCGCGCCAGACCCTGGAGCCGACCGAGGACGGCCGGGCCGAACTGCTCCGGCGGCTGGCCGACCCGGAGCAGGTCGAGATCACCGACCAGATCCGCTTCTTCACGCTCACCACGTTCCTGCACCACCTCGCCGACCCACCCCGGCAGGCCGCCGTCCTCCGCCGCCGACTGGCCTTCCTGACCGCGCCGAGCAGCTTCTTCTACGACGGCGACGGCCGACCGGTCACCGCCGAGCGCGAGCCCAACCCCTTCCGGCGCGGGATGCTGCTCGTCGCCCGGGCCTCCTCGGCGGCCGAACGGACCTGGCTGGAGGAGACCATCGCGGAGCTGGAAGAGCCCCGGTAGCGCCCCGCAGCCCCTGGCAGCCCCCATAGCCCCACCCGCTCGAACGACCGAGCGAACAACCGGAATCAGGTTCCTCCGGACCTGGTTCCACCGGGCCCCGGCGTGGCTATGATGATCCGCCTCACGTCCTCGGCGTCCCTCCGCGGCGTGACCCGCCACCGCGCCCCGCCGTCCCCCTGGAGGCCGCCGTGCCCACTGCCGAGACCGCAACCGCCCGTCCCGTGCCGCTGCAGCGCGACGACATCCCCGGCTGGTTCTTCAGTCTCGATCGGGCTGCTTTCAGCCATCTGCTGTCCGCCCAGAGCGCCGCCGGCGTCACCGGCGACATCCTGGAACTCGGCAGCTACCTGGGCCGCAGCGCCGTCCTGCTCGGCGACCACCTGCGGCCGGGCGAACGGCTGACGGTCTGCGACCTGTTCGACTCCGAGGCGGGCGACGACGACAACGCCGCCGAGATGGCCATGTCCTACCGCAAGACACTGACCCGCAGCGCCTTCGAGTCCAACTACCTGGCCTTCCACCACGAGCTGCCCGAGATCGTGCAGGCGCCCACCTCGGCGCTTGCCGACGGCCGGATCCCGGCGGGCAGCTGCCGGTTCGTCCACGTCGACGCCTCCCACCTGTACGAACACGTCGCCGGGGACATCACCGTGGCGCGGGCCGCGCTCACCCAGGACGGCCTGATCGCCCTGGACGACTACCGCTCCGAGCACACCCCGGGCGTCTCGGCCGCAGTCTGGGAGGCGGTCTTCACCGGCGGACTGCAGCCGGTGCTGCTCACCCCGATGAAGTTCTACGGCACCTGGGGCGACGCCGCGGCCGCCCGGCAGGTCCTCCTGGAGCGGGACTGGCGGGCCGAGGGCTACACGGTGGACGAGGACACCATCGCCGGGGCACGCGTGCCGCGCCTCAACTACCGGGTCAAGGCCCCGGTCCAGCGCTCCGCCTCGCGCCGACTGGCACTGGAGCTGCTGCCCCCCGTCGCCACCAAGGCGACCCGCCGGATGCTCCGGACGCTGCGCGAGCGGCGTGCCGTGCCGCCGCCGCGCGCCTGAGCCCCGACGGGCCGGCCATCCGTTTCACTCCTGCTGTCCCGTCCGCCACGTCCGCCGCCCAGTGGGGGCGGGCCGGGGTCGGCGCCCGCTCCGCCGTCGGCGTCGGCTGCCACACCGGTGCCGCCGACGCCGGCACGAACACGTAGGCGAGGACCGAGCCGAGGATCCCCGCCGCCGCGGCGGCCACCAGGAGGAGGTTCAGGCCCTCGAACGGCGCGGCGCCGCCCTGCCGGAACAGCACGCCGAACGCCGCGACCCCCAGGGCCTGCCCCAGCTGACGGAACGTCGCCACGACCCCGACGGCCAGGCCCGCCCGCTCCGGCGGCAGCGCCGCGAACACCGCCGCGCCCATCGCCGGGGCCCATCAGCCCGACGCCGACACCGGTCGGCGCCGGCCCGGCCGCGCGCCCGTAGCGGCCGAGGAGCGCACGTCCAATCCGGCCTGCAGCGTGCGGGCGCCCTGCTGCCGCTCGAACGGGTCCCGTGGTGACGGATGGGTGGGTGGGCGGATAGGTGGGCGGAGGGCTGGGCGGAGGGTTGGGCCGATGAGCTTCTTTTACGCCTGACGTATTTTCAAAAGGCCTTCACTCCAACGGGGGAATCTCCTTTAAAGATTTGCCCACGGAACATTAAAGGGCGCATAGTGATGACGCCTCAGTTTGGTCTAGCGAACACCAAGTCCAGGCAAAGTCATCCCAGGTGAGGAGAAGGCCTTGTTCCACGGAATCACGATGGCGGACGCCCCCGGGCAGCGGCTCCGCGAGGAGATCGCGGGCCCCGGCACCACGCCCCTGATCGGCGTCTACGACATGTACTCGGCCTCCATCGCGGCCGAGCACTACAACGGCATGTTCGTCTCCGGCTTCGGCTTCGCGGCCTCCTACTACGGGCTGCCCGATATCGGTTTCATCGCCTGGCCGGACATGGTCGCCTTCGTCGAGCGGCTGCGCGGCGCGTTCCCCCTGCACCACCTGCTGGTGGACATCGACGACGGGTACGTCGATCCCGAGGTGGCCTGCCATGTCGTGCGCCGGCTTGAACGCATCGGCGCCTCGGGCGTGATCCTGGAGGACCAGAAGCGGCCGCGCCGCTGCGGTCACGCGGACGGCAAGCAGGTCCTCCCGCTGGAGGAGTACCTGGCGAAGCTGGAGCTCGTCCTCGCCAACCGGACGGACCTCGTGGTGGTCGCCCGCACCGACGCCACCGAGGAGGACGACATCCTGCGCCGTGCCCGGGCGCTCGCCGCCACGGACGCCGACGTGGTGCTCGTCGACGGCGTGCGCAGCGAGGCGTGGATCCGCCGGATCCGCGCGGTGGTCGGCGACAAGCCGCTGCTGTTCAACCAGATCGGCGGCGGCAAGTCCCCCCGGCTCTCGCTCTCGGAGCTGACGGAGCTGGGGGTGGACGTGGCCATCTACAGCACGCCCTGTCTGTTCGCCGCGCACCGGGCGATGGAGGAGGCGCTGGCCGGGCTGAAGGTCGCCGATGGGCGACTGCCCGCCGCAGCCGAGGAGAGCCGGCAGATCGGCGTGCGGGAGTCCACCGAGCTGCTGGAGCGGAACATCTCCCGCTCCCGGGGGCTGACGGCGGTGACGGCGTGAGGGCCGGGCCTCGCGGGCCCGCCCCGCCCTCGGCGGCTGCCGTCCTGCGGGCCGGCGCGCTGGGGCTGGCCGGGGCGTGCGCTGTGCTCGCGGGCGGGGTCGCACCCGCGGCCGCCGGCAGTCTGATCACGGTCGTGGACAACTCCCACGCGGACTCCTGGCTCGAGATCGACCGGACGGCCAATGTCCAGAACGGCAGCGGCTCGGCGGGCAGCGACCACGACGGCGCGGGCTCGCTGGTGGGCGGTGTCCTGGGGCCGGGTTCGTCGGCCGGGCCCGCGCTCCGCCCAGTGGCGGGAGGCGGCCCGTGAGCGACCGTCCGGCCGACTCGAAGCGGCAGGGACGGCAGGAACGACCGCCCGGGGGACGGAGGAACGGGCTTCGGGCGCGTCGGCCGGTGCCACGTCGGGCGGTGCCACGTCGGCTGCGGCCTCGGTGGCTCGATCCGTACCTGGCGGCGCTGGCCGGGACGGTCGGCCTGGCTGCGCTCTTCCCGGCCTCGGGCGGGTCGGCGCGGGTCGCCGAGGCGGCCTGCGACCTCGCGGTGGTGCTGCTGTTCTTCCTCTACGGCGCCCGTCTCTCCACGCGCGAGACGCTGGCCGGGCTGCGGCACCTACGGCTGCACGGGCTGGTGCTGGCCGCCACCTTCGGCCTCTTTCCCCTGCTCGGGCTGGCCACCACGCTGCTCACGCCGGTGCCGCTGACCGGGCAGTTGCAGACCGGGGTGCTGTTCCTCTGCCTGGTGCCCTCGACGGTGCAGTCCTCGGTGGCGCTCACCGGCAGCGCCGGGGGCAATGTCCCGGCGGCGATCTGCGCGGGCACCTACTCCGGCCTCGCGGGGCTGGTCCTCACCCCGCTGCTGGCGGCCTGCCTGCTGGGTTCACACGCCGAGCTGTCCGCTGACGGGCTGCTGCGGATCGGGCTGCAACTGCTCGCACCGTTCCTGCTGGGGCAGGTGCTGCGGCCGTGGATCGGCGGCTTCCTGGCCCGCCACAAACGGGGGCTGACCCCGGTGGATCGCGGTTCGATCCTGCTCGTGGTCTACACGGCGTTCAGCGCGGCGGTGGCCCGGGGCATCTGGAGCCTGGCCACTCCCGCCGCCCTGTTCGGGCTCCTCGCGGTGCTCCTCGCCCTGCTCGCCGCCGCCCTGGCCGCCACCGGGCTCGGGGCGCGACTGCTGGGGCTCGACCGGGCGGCCCGTATCGCGGCGGTGCTATGCGGTTCGCAGAAGAGCCTGGCCAACGGGCTGCCGATGGCCACCGTCCTGTTCGGGCCGGAGGCGGGGGTACTGGTGCTGCCGCTGATGCTTTACCACCAGCTCCAGTTGGTCGTCGGCACGGTCCTCGCCGGGCACTGGTCCCGGGCCCCCGCCGTAGCCACTGCCACTGCCACTGCCACCACTGCCGCCACAGCTCCACTCAACGGGCAGGCGCCGGCCGCGCTCACCGGTCCGGGCGCGCCGCCAGCGCCCGGGTGATCCCCCGGCGCAGCCGGGTCGAGGCCCCGGGCAGGTGTCCCAGTCGGCGCAGCCGCTCGGCCGGCAGCTCCGGCCGTCGGGTCAGCTCCAGCACCGCCGCGTACGGGCGGTCGCCCTCCCTCAGCCGTTCGGCCACCAGGTCGACCAGCCCGTCCAGGGCCGCACCGGTGAGGGCGGGGTGGACGGCGAGCAACAGCAGCAGGTGGTTGTCGTTCCAGGTGCTGTGCCGTCGGAGGGCGAGCGCGGCCAACAGGTCGGCTGGCGCGGCGGCGTTCCGGGCGATCGCATGCCAGACGAACGGGTACTCGCCCCTGGCCACTTGGCGCAGCACGTCCGGGTTCGAGGTCCGTTCGGCCAGTCGGCGGTAGTCCCCGCCGTCGTGCAGCCGGCGCAGCGCCTCGACGTCGTCCTGCTGATGGGTGTCGTCCATGTCGAGGCGCGACCCTAACAGGCCGACCGGCCCTCAGGCTCCCGGCCGAGACGCCGGGCCGACCACGTCACCATGACCATGGCCATGGTGACGTGGTCGGTCGTCATCGGACGTAGTAGGCGCGGTTGTGGGCGGCGACCGGCGGGGACTGGTAGGTCCAGACCCCGGCGGCCGGGGCGTCGGCGATCAGGTGGGCGAGGTCGCGGGCGGACTCCTCGGCGGGGTTGCCGAGGTCGAGCCGGACGCGGTCGGCGGTGCGGTCGTCCAGCGCGTAGTAGCGGTAGGGCTGGTAGACGTTGAGCGGACCGGCGAGCAGCTTGCCCTCGTCGTCGGTGCCGTAGCCGGTGATCGGGGTGTTGTTGACCGGTTCGGCGGTGAGACCGACCAGGTTGACGTCCAGGGCGAGGAGTTCCTCGTCGTGGCGGTCCAGACCGTCAGGCCCGAGGGTGGCGCGGCGGCAGGAGACGGACCAGCGTTCGCGCACGGCGGGCGCGTTGAGGGAGGGCAGCGTGGTCTCGAACCAGCCCGGGTGCTTGGGCTCGGCGTAGAGCCGGCGTCCGGCGTCGATGGCCAGCGGGTTGTCGCAGAGCACGTGCAGGCGGGCGATGCCGAGCAGCTTGGTCTGGTCGTAACCCCGGGCGTACTGGCCGTAGTTGACGGCCGGGATCCGGTCTTCGGCGAACACCGGGTGGGCGACCAGGTTGATCTCCAGCTCCTGGGTGATACCGCCGCCGTTCGGGTACTGGGCGAAGTAGAGCTGGTAGTTGAGCGACACGCACGCCCCGCCGTCGAAGGCGGCGGCGTTCAGCCCGGGGTGGCGCTTGCCGAGCAGTTCGCGCGCCCGTTCGCGATCGACCAGGTAGTCGACGCCGATGTTGTGCAGCGCGCCGTAGTGGAAGGGCAGGTGGTAGGGCTCCGGTACGGGCGGCAGCGGCAGGCCGGTCATGAGGGCTCCGAGGGCGAAGGAGGTTCGGGGGTACGGGCGTTGGCCGAGGACGTGACCACAGTCGGGGGTGTGACGGCGGGCGGGGGCGTGACGGCCGGCGGGGGTGCCACCACCGCCGGGCGGTGCAGCTCCAGCAGGTCCCGGTGCATCCGCTCGGCGCTGCGCAGCGCGAGCGCGGCCATGGTGAGCGAGGGGTTGGAGGTGCCGAGCGAGGGCATCGAGCCGCAGCCGACGGCGTACAGGTTGGGGTGGTCCCAGCAGCGCTGCCAGTGGTCGACGACGGAGGTGGCGGGCGAGTCGCCCATGATGTGGGTGCCGCCGGCGTGGCCCGCGCCCCGGTAGCCGTGGACGGCTCCCCGGTGTTCCAGCCGGCCCGGCCAGGCGCCCGCCGGGTAGGTGGTGTGGTCCTCGGCGCCGAGCAGGGCGAAGAGCTGGTCGGAGACGGCCCGGGCGGAGGCCATGCCCTCGCGGACGTAATCGGAGAGGTCGTAGCGGACGGCCGGTGCGGGGAGGCCGAGCGGGTCGCGCCGCGCCGGGTCGAGGGTGACCCGGTTGGCCGGGTCGGCGGGCTGTTCCAGCTCGAACTGGAGCGAGAACTGGCGGCCGAGCCGGTCGCCGAGGCGCTCGCGCAGCTCCTTGCCGCGCAGTCCCCTGCCGTGCGGGCCGCCGGCGATCAGCGCGGCCGCCTCGGCCTCGGGCGCACCGCCGGCCCAGGACCAGCCCCAATTGCCGATCTCGATCCGGAACGGTGCCCGGCGGTCACGGCCCGGGCCGAAGCGGAAGGCCTCCAGGCCACTGGTCGAACCGGGTCCCCGGTAGGGGCCGACCGGGCGGGGCATCAGGCCCCAGGTGAGCAGGGCCGGGTGATCCATGAGGTTCCGGCCGACCTGGTCGCTGCGGTTGGCCAGGCCGGAGAGGAGCAGCAGCCGGGCGTTCTCGATCGCGTGTGCGGCGAGGACCACCAGGTCCGCCTCCACCCGGTGGGCCGTGCCGCCGGACAGGTACTCGACTCCCCCGGCCCGCCCGCTCTCCGGGTCGGCGAGCACCCGGCTGACCACCGCCTCGGTGCGTAGCTCCACTCCGGCCGCCCAGCGGGCCTGGGTGCGCAGCGGGGTGTACTTGGCCCCGGTCGGGCAGGCCGGGACGCAGCCGGCGCTGCCCGCGCAGAGCGGTCCGTCACCGGAGCCCGGGCGGGTCGGTACCCCGCTGGCCGGTACCACGTCGGTCGGCACCCCGTTGCGGGCGTGCGGGGTGGCGGTGACGGCGAGCCGGGCGGGACCGGGCATCGCGGGGTCGCGGACGGTCCGGCCGTCGAGCACGTCGGCCAGCTGCCGGTCGAGGAAGCTGGCGGGGATGGCGCGCATCGGGAAGGCGTAGTCGTCCGGGATGGGCAGTCCGACGGCGTTGCGCTGCGCCTCGGCGTCGGCGGCGACGCCGAGTTCGTGCTCGGCGGCGCGGTAGTGGGGCTCCAGGTCGTGGTAGCCGATCGGCCAGTTGCGGCCGTGGCCGAGGTCGCCGGTGCGGAAGTCCTCGGGGTGCATGCGCGGGGTGAGCCCGGTCCACAGCAGGCCGGTGCCGCCATTGGCGCGCAGGTAGCCGCTGGCGTACGGCAGCGGCCCGTGCTGGCGCAGGTGGCCGGTGGCGGTGAAGCCGCCGTCGGGCAGACCGGTGAGGTCGGTGACATCGGGGGACGGCGCCTCGGGGTTGTGCGGGTAGGGCGAGGTGGGCGGTCCACCGCCGGCCGCGCGGTGGGCGGCGGAGACCTCGGCGCCGGTGGGCGCGGCCCGGCCGGCCTCCAGGACGAGCACCCGCCAGCCCTGCGCGCCGAGGTGGTGGGCGACCAGGGTTCCGGCGAAGCCCGCGCCGACGACGACGGCGTCCCAGCGCGCGGTCATCGGGCCTCGCCTCGTCGGGGTGCCTCGACCAGGAGCGCCTCGGCCCGGGGCGCCCCGCTCCGGGGTGCCCCGGCCCAGCTGCCGTGCCCGGGCGCAGCAGCACCGGGCGGGGTGGCCCGGAAGGTCCGCCAGACCAGGCCCTGGTCGTGGGCACGGGCGGAGCTGGGTGCCTCGCCGGGCCAGGCACCGACGTACCAGAGGTGGACGAGGGCGTGCTCGTCGCGGACCCGGTGGGCCAGCACGGTGCGGTGGTGCTCCTCGGCCATGCCGGTGGCGCGCAGCTCGGGTACGTCGAAGCCGGTCAGCTCGGCGCAGACGCGCAGGAATTCCTCCGGGTCGGCCAGCTCGTCGGCCTCGTCGGCCTCGACGGGGTCCCAGTGCTGCGCCAGGTCGAAGTCGGCCGGACGATCGTCGGACACGGACACGCGGGCACCCCCACGATCGACAGCGGACGGCCACGGAACCGGTGGCCGGGAAACGAATGGCCAGTCGGATGGCCAAGACATGACAGGTCCGGAGCGCCCATGCCTCACTGCACGGCCGGAACTGCCACCGCGATCCTGCCGCCGGCACTCACCACCGGAAACCCGTTGCCCGAATCTGCCCGGACTTGATCACCTGCCGACCGGCCACCCACCCAGTTCGCCCATATGACGCCAGCTTTCGATCATCGAAGGTCGGCGATCGTCATCGGCGGTCAGTCCTCAGCGATCAGTCCTCGGCAGTCAGTCCAGGGCGGTCAGTCCAGGGTGCGCACCGCGTCCAGCACGTCCAGGCCCAGCTCCGGGTCGGCGTCCTCGGGCAGGCTGACGGACACTCTGGTGACCAGGCCCGCGTACCGGCGGCGGATCTCCCGGGCGACCTCCTCGACCGACCCGGACACGGCGAAGGTGTCGAGCACCCGGTCGTCGATCAGCGCGGCCATCTCCGCCCAGCGTCCGCGCACCGAGTGGGTGTGCAGCTCCTCCTGCAGCCCCTCCCAGCCGTGCTGCGCCAGCACCGGGCGGTAGGCCGGGGTGGAGGCGTAGAAGGCGAGCCGCTCACGCGTCGCGGCCCGATTGGCCGTCAGTTCCTGCTCGGTGCGCCCGGCGGCGGTGAGCACGTTGCCGACGATCTCGAACGGCCGTGCCGTCCACGCGGCCCCCTCCCGCTCGGCCCGCGCCCGCTCCTCGGCCAGCCCGGGCAGCACCTGCTCGGCCAGGTAGGCGGTGGAGGAGAACGGGTGGCTCAGGAACCCGTCGGCCACCGCCCCGGCGGTGCGGGTCATCAGCGGCCCGACGCCCGCGAGCAGGATCCTCGGCACCCCGGCCGGGACGGGGTCGGGCGAGAACACCGGGGTCATCACCGTGTGGGTGTAGAACTCGCCCCGGAAGCGCAGCCGTTCACCGGTCTGCCAGCTGTCCCAGATCGCTCGCACGGCGTGCACGTACTCGCGCATCCGGGCGGCCGGACGGTCCCAGGGCATCCCGAAGCGCTTCTCGATGTGCGGCTTGACCTGCGAGCCCAGCCCGATGACGGCCCGTCCGCCGGAGGCCGCGTGCAGCCCCCAGGCCTGGTAGGCCAACGTCATCGGGGTGCGGGCGAAGGCCACCGCGATGCCGGTGGCCAGTTCGATCGACGTGGTCCGGTCGGCGGCGCGGGCGAGCTGGAGGAACGGGTCGTACGCGGTCTCGGCGACCACCAGCCGGTCCATGCCCCGGCGTTCGGCGCGTTCGGCGGCGTCCAGGATGCCCGCCGGGTGGCCGGAGGCGGTGGCGTCGAGGCGGAAGGCGGCGGGTCGGTCCATGGCGGTGCTCCTGGTCGGGGGCTGCGGTGCTACCCGGGTAGCCTGCCACGCCCTCGGCACCGACCCGGCCCGCCCTCGACCCGACCCGGCCCGGCCCGGCCCACCATCGACCCGCACCGACGCGACCCCGCACCGATGCGACCCCGCACCGGCCCGGCCCGTCCTCGCCTGGCTCCCTTCGACGGCCCCGCCCCCGCGCTACGCCGCGAACAGCCGGTCCAGGTGCCGGTCCACGGCGGTGAGCACGGCGGCCGGCTCGACCACGTTCAGCTCCAGCAGGGTGGCGAACCCGGTCAGCGCCAGCAGTAGGTCGGTCTCCACCACCGGGTCGCGGTCGGCCGCGATCCGCCCGTCCGCGACCGCCTGCCGGACCACCTGCTCCACCATGGCCCGCCCCTGCAGCAGCCCGCCCCGCGCCCGCGCGTGCACCTCTTCGTCGTGCAGCGCCTCCAGGACGTAGGCGGCGCCCATCCGGCTGGTCGCCCGCGCGTCGGCGTGCAGCGGAAGCATCTCGACCAGCATCGCCCGCAGCACCGCGCGCGGGTGCGGCCGGTCGCCGAGCTCCGCCAGCGCTCGGCCGACGCGCAGTGCGCTCTGCTCGCCGGCGAAGTCCATGGCGAAGGCGAGCATCGCCGAGCGGGAGGTGAAGTAGTGCTGGAGCTGCCCCAGCGACATGCCCGCTTCCTGGGCGACCTCGCGCATCGTCAGGTGGGTGGCGCCGCGCCGCTCCACCACCCGCCACAGTGCCCGGGCGATGGCCTCCCGGCGCTCCTGGTGGTCCACCTGTCTGGGCATGCCCTGCCACACCTCCGAATCCCGTTCCCGCTCGCGTTCCCGCGCGGCTTCCTGGTCCGGCATTCCCGCGGAACGTTCCCATACGCTTGACATAATACACCTGACCTATAACGCTGGAGGCATCCGAGGGAGGAGCCCACATGCTCACGCGGCCCGTCGCCCACACCACCGAGGGAACCGTCCGCGGCTTCCCGGACCGGGGGTTCGCGGTCTTCCGCGGCATCCCCTACGCCCAGCCGCCGGTCGGACCGCTCCGTTTCGCCGCTCCCGCCGCGCCCAAGCGCTGGGACGGCGTCCGCGAGGCCTTCGAGTTCGGCCCCGTCGTCCCGCAGTCCGGTCCGCTGCAGGCGGAGCCGTCCGAGGGCACCGACTGGCTCACCCTCAACGTCTGCACCCCGGATCCCGGCCGGGCGGGGCTGCCGGTGCTGGTCTGGATCCACGGCGGCGGGTACATGTCGGGGACCTCCGGCGACCCGCTCTACGACCCGGTCGAGCTCGCCCGGGCCGGGCTCGACCTGGCCGGCCTGGTCGTGGTGGGCGTCAACTACCGGGTGGGCGCGGAGGGTTTCGCGCTGCTGGAGGGCGCCCCGGCCAACCGTGGCTTCCTCGACCAGATCGCGGCCCTGGAGTGGGTGCGACGCAACATCGCCCGGTTCGGCGGCGACCCGGACCGGGTGACCGTCGCCGGCCAGTCCGCGGGCGCCGGTTCGATCGCCGCGCTGCTGACCATGGGCGAGGCGCGCGGCCTGTTCCGGCGGGCCGTCGCCCACACCGTCCCGGGCACCCTCTGCACGCCGGCCCTGGCCGCCGAAGTCACCGCCGAACTCGCGAAGCTGGTCGGCACCGCCCCCACGGCCGCCGCCCTGGCCGAGGTCGACCCCTGGCGCCTGGCCGCGACGGTCACCGACCTCGGCGCGGCGCTCCCCCAGCACCTCGCGCGCTGGGGGCGGCTCGCGCAGAGCGGCATCGCCACCCTCCCGGTCGTCGACGGCGAGGTCCTGCCCGGCGCGCCCTGGTCCGTCCTGGCCACCGGCCGGGCCGAGGGCATCGACCTACTCATCGGTCACACCCGCGACGAGTTCCGCCTGTTCAGCGTCCTCAGCGGCCGGCACGGCACCTTCACTGACGAGGAGGCCCGCCTCGCGCTGGAGCTGTTCGCCCCGGCACCGTCCGGCCCGGACGACTACCGCGCCGCGTACCCGGGAGCCACCGCTTCGGACCTGCTCGAGGCGGTCAGCTCCGACGCCCTCTTCCGGATGCCGTCCCTCCAGCTCGCCGAGGCCAACGCCACGGCCGGCGGCACCTCGTACCTCTTCGAACTGGCCCTCCCCGCCCCCGCGATGGGCGGCGCGCTCGGCGCCTGCCACGGGCTGGACGTCCCGCTCGCCTTCGGCACCCTGGGCAGCCCGACGGGTCGGCAGTTCCTCGGCGACCCGCCCTCCCCGGAGGTCGTGCGGGTCTCACAGGAGCTGCAGCGGGCCTGGATCCGGTTCGCCACCACCGGCGACCCGGGGTGGCCCTCCTTCGATCCGGACGCGCAGCTCACCCGGGTCCTCGACGCCCGCTCGGAGACCGTCCGCTACCCCGAGCAGGCCGCCCGCGAGATCTGGGCCGGGCACCCCCTCACCGCCTACGACCTCCACTGACGCAGGGGGCGCCGCCCACGCCGGGCCCGATCCGCTCGGCGAGGGCGGTGACAGCGGCGTGGACGGCGTGGACGGCGTGGACGGCGTTGACGGTGACAGCGGCGAGGACCGACGTCGCCCTGCTGCGCGGCACCGGGCCGGTGGAACCGCCCGTGCGGACCGTGCACCTGTACGACGAGAGGCGCGTCGCCGTCCGAGCCCGCGAGCAAGCCCCAGGGAGCGCAGAGAGGCCCCCGACACCCGGCACCGGCACCGGCACCGGCACCGGCACCGGCTGACGCCCCGCGCTGGGAGGAGGCCACGGAATGGACCCCGGTCGTCCACAGGGCGACCCAGCCCGACGACGAGGTCCGCAAGCGACTGCGCCCCGAATACGCCGAGGACCCCGACTCGCTCGTCGCCGTGGCCCACGTGGTCGCCATCGAGTTCGCCACCATCGCGGCCGCCAACGACTACTGGCGCTGACCTGGCCGTCCCCGGCGGCCGGACCCGCAGCCGCCGGGGCGGAAGCAGGCCCGCTCCGGGGCGGACGCCGCCGCTACGCCTGCAGCAGCTTGAGCAGCTCGGCGGCCACCAGGGCCGAGGAGGCCGGGTTCTGACCGGTCACCAGGTTGCGGTCGACCACCGAGTGCGGCGCCCAGGGCGCGCCCTCCTCGAAGTCCGCGCCGAGTGCGACCAGCCGGTCCTGGAGCAGCCAGGGCGCCCGGTCCGCCAGGCCGGCCTGGGTCTCCTCGTCGTTTGTGAAGCCGGTCAGCCGGTACCCGGCGAACGGCGAGCCGCCGTCCTCGGTGCGGGCAGCGAGCAGGGCGGCCGGGCCGTGGCAGACCACGCCGAGCGGACGGCCGGAGGTCAGCGCCTTGGTGAGCAGCCGGCCGGAGTCGGCGTCGACCGCCAGGTCCTCCATCGGGCCGTGGCCGCCGGGGTAGAACACGGCGTCGTAGTCGGCCGGGTCGACCTCGGCCAGTACCAGCGGCCGACGGAACTCGTCGATCGCCTCCAGCGCCTCGGCGATCGCCGGGTCGGTCAGGCTGGCCCGGTCGGCGACCGGGACGACGCCGCCCGGAGTGGCGACGGTGACCCGGTGGCCGGCGGCGGTGAGAGCCTGGTACGGGACGACGGCCTCCTCCGCCCAGAAGCCGGTCGGGTGCTTGGTGCCGTCCTTCAGCGTCCAGACGTCCGAGCCGGTCAGGACGAACAGGATGTCGGCCATGGTGGGTGCCTCCAGTGGTGCGGTCCCTGCCGCGACGATCCCGTCGCGGCGCTCACACCGTCGACGCTAGACCCGGCGAGCCCACAGGAACCAATGGGCCACGCGATGCGAGGCATCGGAATCCCGATGTCTCGCACGGGCGGCCCAGCCATCGGAATCCCGTAGGCTCGCGGCATGAGCGATCGGCTGCTGCCGGGTTCCGGCCCGCTGGACCTCAACCAACTGCGGACCTTCCTCGCCGTGCACCGCGCGGGCTCCTTCACGGCGGCCGCGCACCTGCTGGGCCTCTCCCAGTCCACGGTGACCGCGCAGATCCGCGCGCTGGAGCAGCGGCTCGGCCGGGAGCTCTTCGAGCGCCGGGCACGCGGGGTCAGCCCGCTGCCGTACGCCGACGACCTCGCGGCCCGCCTCGCGGTGCCGCTGGACCAGCTGGCGGGCCTCGCCGACGGGCGCGGCGGCGGCGTGCCGGAGCCGGTCCACCTGGCCGGGCCGGCGGAGTTCCTCGGCACCGTCCTGCTGGCGAAGCTGGCGCCACTGGTCGCCGAGGGCGTCCAGCTGCGGGTCACCAGTGGGCTGACCGACCCGCTGCTGGAGGAACTGCGGGCCGGGCGGCACGACCTGGTGGTCGCCACCCGGCGCCCGCGCGGCCGGACGCTGCTCGCCGAGCCGCTGGCCGACGAGGAGTTCGTCCTGGTCGCCGCCCCCGTGTGGGCCGAGCGGCTGGCCACCCGGGAGCCGGCCGGCCGGGAGCTGCCCGAGGCCCTGGCCGAGGTGCCGCTGCTCAGCTACGCCGAGGACCTGCCGATCGCCCGCCGCTACTGGCGCCACGTCTTCGACCGGCGGCTGCACGCCCGGGCGGCGCTCACCGTGCCGGACCTGCGGGCGGTGCTCGCGGCGGTGACGGCGGGCGCGGGCTGGAGCGTGCTGCCCGGCTACCTGTGCCGGGCCGAACTCGCCTCCGGGGCGCTGCGGTTGCTGCACGAGCCGGCCGATCCGCCGATCAACACGGCCTACCTGGTCCGGCGCCCGGCCGGCTCGGCCAACCCGCACGTCGCCCTGGTCCGCGATCACCTGTTGGCCGTGGCCCGCGCCTGGGGCTGAGGCCCTACGGAGCGTCGCGCGGGTCGGCGAGGCGCGGGTCCGGTCGAAGGCCGCGCGGATCCTCGTTGCGCCGCGCGGATCCTCGTTGCGCCGCGTGGTCGTCCGGGCCGAGCCGGGTGCCGGACCGGTGCCGGACCGGTACTAGATCGCGAGATCTCGCCGTTCCAGCAAGCGGAACGCCGCCAGCAGACCGAGCAGGCCGACGCCGGTGAGCACCCCCAGCGCCGCCCACGGCACACCGCCGTGGCCGAGCACGTCGCCCGGGGCGTAGTAGTGGAACGGGCTGAGGTAGCGCAGCGGCCTGGCCGGGGACCAGGCCAGCGCGACGAAGTTGAGCGCGAAACCGACCGCGCCGAAGACGACGGCCGCGCCGATCACGTACGCCCGCCGCCGGCTGAGCGCGGACACCGCCAGCACCGGGCCGGTCAGGCAGAACGCGAGGGCGCAGCCGAGCAGTCCGGCGGTGAGCACCGCACTCTCCGGGACGGCGTCGCGCAGCTTCGGGGAGAACGCGACCCCGAGCGCGACGGTCAGTGTGGCGGCGGCGTTGAGCAGTACCGAGGCGGCGACCAGGGCGCCGGCCCGTTCGGCGAGCAGCTGGCGCCGGGAGACCGGGCGGGTCATCAGCAGCTCGATGGTGCCGGACTCGACGTCGGCCGCGACGGCGGCGGCGCCGAGCGAGCCGATCACGGTGAGCTGGAGGGCGATCCAGAACGGGTGGGTGAGCCCGGCGCCGAGGAGGCCGGGGTAGCTGGCGATGGAGATGTCGCCGTTGGAGCCGCTGAAGGCCCGGAACGCGCCGGGCGGATTGCGGCGGGCGGCTCCGAACAGATCGCCGGGCGGGACGGTCCCGGCGATCACCACGATCAGGGTCTCGAAGACGACCATGCCGAGCAGCAGCGAGAGCAGCATCCGGCGCCGCCGGTGCAGGGCGAGCCAGACCAGGGGGAGGCGGCGGCTGACGGTGCCCGGGTTCACGGCTTCTCCTCGGCTTCCGGCCGGTGGTCGTGGTCCTCGGCTTCCGGTCGGCGGTCGTCGGGCAAGCGGCGGTCCTCGTCCGAGCGGTAGAGGTCGAGGAAGGCCTCGTCCAGGCCCGCCTCCTCCACGGTCAGGTCGGTGACCGGAAGTTCGGCCAGCAGGGTGCGCACGGCCGGGACCACCTCGTCCGGCGGCACCAGCAGCTCGACCCGCCGGCCGTCCCAGCGCGGGGACCACCGCTCGGCGGCGCCCAGTGGCCGGGCGCCCCGCTCGTCGGCGAAGACCAGCCGGACCCGGCGGGCCCGGGCCTGGCGCAGTTCGGCCACCGAGCGAACGGTCACCAGCCGGCCGTGGCGCACGATGGCGACCCGGCCGCAGGTGCGCTGCACCTCGGGCAGCACGTGGCTGGAGAGCAGGACGGTCCGCCCGGCGGCGGCCTCCTCGGCGAGCAGTTCGTAGAAGGTCTCCTGGAGCAGCGGGTCCAGCCCCTCGCTCGGCTCGTCCAGCACCACCACGGGCGGCCGGTGCTGGAACGACTGGACGAGGCCGAGCTTCTGCTTCATGCCGCGCGAGTACTCCCCGACCGGGCGCGCCAGGTCGGCGCGGGAGAGCTTCAGCCGCTCGCACAGCTCGCGCCGGCGCGGTACGGGGGCGCCCTGGAGGGCGGCGAGCAGGTCGAGGGTCTGCTGCCCGGTGAGCTCGGGGTAGAGCCGCAGTTCGCCGGGCAGGTAGCCGATCGAGGGGGCGAGCCGGCGGTGGTCGGCCACCGGGTCGAGGCCGAGCACCCGCACGTGCCCGTCGGTGGGGCCGAGCAGTCCGACCAGGCAGCGCAGGGTGGTGGTCTTTCCGGCGCCGTTGGGGCCGAGCAGTCCGAACACCTCGCCGGCCGTGACCGACACGTCCAGCCCCTCGATGCCGACCGTGCTGCCGTACCGCTTGGTGAGCGAGCGCAGTTCGATCACCGGGCCGGTGCCGTCGTCCGGTCCGTGGGTGTCCCCGTTCTGCGGCATGGCCACCTCCTGCTCGCTCCTGCTCTGGCGACGGATGCGTCCGACATCAAAGCGCGCCCGGCCGGAGTAGTCGAGAGACGCGGCCGGGACGGTTACCCGCTCGCGCCGTGCGGGCGGGTAACGGCTCGCGCCGTGCGTGCGGGCGGGCGGGCGGGCGGCTCACCCCTTGCACACGCCCAGCGGCACCAGGCGGGCGACCTGCCGGGCCAGCCCGGCGGCCTCGGTGACGGCGGCCACCGCGTCGACGTCCTTGTACGCCTCGGGTGTCTCCTCCGCCAGGGCCCGCCACGAGGCGGGCCGCACCGCGATGCCGCGCGCCTCCAGGTCGCTCTTCAGCTGCTCGCCGCGCACCGTGCGCAGCGCCTGGTGCCGGCTGAGCAGCCGCCCGGCGCCGTGGCAGGCGGAGCGGAAGGCCTCGTTGTCGGGCAGGCCGACCATGACGTACGAGGCGGTGCCCATGGTGCCCGGCACCAGGACCGGCTGCCCGGCCGCGGCGAGGTCGGCGGGCAGGTCGGGGTCGCCGGGCGGCAGTGCGCGGGTGGCGCCCTTGCGGTGGACGCAGAGCTTCCGGGGTACGCCGTCCACCTCGTGGGTCTCCAGTTTGGCGAGGTTGTGCGAGACGTCGTAGACCAGCTCCAGGCCGATGCCGAGCGCGGTGGCGAAGGCGCGGCGGGCCGCCTCGGAGAGCAGCTGCCGGTTGGCCCGGCCGTAGTTGGCGGCGGCGGTCATCGCGCCCAGGTAGGCGCGGCCGCGGGGCGAGTCGACCGGGGTGCAGGCCAGTTGGCGGTCCGGGAGGTCGATCTTGTAGCGGTGCAGTTCGCGGTCCATGGCGCGCACGTGGTCGGTGCAGATCTGGTGGCCGAGGCCGCGCGAGCCGCAGTGGATCATGACGCAGACCTGGCCGGGCCGCAGTCCGAAGGCGGCCGCCGTGGCCGGGTCGTGCACCCGGTCGACGGCCTGTACTTCCAGGAAGTGGTTGGCCGAGCCGAGGCTGCCGACCTGTTGCAGCCCCCGTTGCACGGCGCGGGTGCTCACCTCGCCGGGGGCCGCGCCGTCGAGGACCCCGTAGTCCTCGCAACGTTCCAGGTCGCGGGGCACGCCGTGGCCGTGCTCGACGGCGTAGCGGGCGCCGCCGAGCAGGAGTTCGTCCAGTTCCTCCGGTCCGGACAGCTGCCACAGGCCGCCCCGGCCGAGGCCGCGCGGGACGGTGCGGTCCAGCAGGTCCATGAGGCGGCGGATCCGCTCGTGGTCGAGTTCGTCGCGGTCGACGCCGGCGGCCAGCAGCCGGACCCCGCAGGAGATGTCGAAGCCCACCCCGCCGGGGGACACCACCCCGCCCTCGTCGACGTCGGTGGCGGCGACCCCGCCGATCGGGAAGCCGTAGCCCCAGTGCACGTCGGGCATCGCGTAGGAGGCGCGGACGATCCCGGGCAGCGTCGCCACGTTCGCCACCTGCTCCAGTGCCTTGTCGCCGGCGGCCTGCGGCAGCAGCGCGTCGGACGCGAACACCACGCCGGGCACCCGCATCGGCGGGCGCGGCTCGATCCGCCAGCGGTGGCGGCCCGCCGCGGTCAGTGCGATCTCCACCTCGCTCACCCGCTCCCGCGCTCCTGTGCCCCCACTTTCCCGTGTTCCCGCGTTTCGGCGCTCATCGGCACTCATCGGCGCTCAGACGTCCACGGTGACCTGGCAGGTCCAGCCGCCCGGCCCGGCGCGCAGGTCCAGGTCGTGCAGCGAGACGGCCTTCGGCACGGCGCCGACCAGCGCGGCGGTGGCCGCCTCGGCCATCCGGAAGCGGATCGCCACGGTCCGGGCGCCGTCCAGCCCCTGGATACGGCCGATCGCCAGCGCGACAGGCAGCTCGCCGTCGGCGTCCATCCGGTAGATGACCTCCTCCAGGACGCCCACGAGCAGGTCCGCGTCGCTCACCCCGAGGACGGTGCAGCCGCGCTCGCCGACGATCCGCGCGCCGCTCAGCTCGGCGAAACTGTCCACGACGGCGCGCACCAGCTCGCCGATGCAGCCCTCGGCCGTCGGCGCCCAGGCCTCCACCCGCAGGTCCGCCGTGTGCGGCACGCTCCGGTGACCGCTGTCGGACGGGCCCGCGGGCTCGTGTCCGTCCACGAGTGACGCCTCCCGAACCCGTTGCCGTCCTCACTCCAGCGTCGTCCCGCGAGCGGCCCGGGGGCAAGTGCGGCCGTCCCGGGCCGGCCGCCGGGAGAGTCCTACCGCGTACGTCCCAGCGAGGCGAGGTACGCGGCGGCAAGCTCGGGGGTGGCCAGCCAGGCGGCGTGGTCGCTCGGCTCGACGTAGGTGTTGGCGAGGCGGCGGGCGACCTCCTCGTGCTCGGCGGCAGCCGCGAACACACCTTGCAGGTGGTCCGGCATGGTCAGCATCGCGGCGGTGAACTCGACCGTGTGGCGGGCGTGTTGCTGCCAGAACCGCTCGGCGGTGCGGCACATCCAGTCGGCCGTGAACGGGGCGTTGCCGTGCTCGACGACGGCCCGCCGGTAGGCCTCCGCCGCGCGGGCGGCGCTGTTGGCGCCCTGGCCGGTGATCGGGTCGTTCACCACCACCGCGTCGCCGAGGCCCAGCACGTGGACGGCGTCCACGCCCGAGCCCAGCTCCGCCACCGCGTGCCGGACCGTCGGGGTGACCGCGCCGAAGAGCCCGGCCCCGGCGTCGGTCGGCTCGGCCTCCGACCAGAGTTCCGCCTCCCAGGGCAGGTACTCGCCCAACAGGGTGCGGATCCGAGCCAGTTGGACGTCCGGCTCGGGGCTGTCGCCGAACGCGTCCAGCGGACCGCCGGGCAGCGCCTCCCACAGCAGGATCGCGCAGGGGCCGGAGAGGGTGAGCGCCGGCTGGAGGTACAGCTCGCCGAGGCCGGGCAGGGCGTGCATCCGCGCGTTGGGCCCGGCGGCCGGGTCGGGCGCGCCGACGCCGTGCGCGTACAGGCAGGACAGCGCCCGCTGCGGCCGGTCGAAGGGCGAGCGGGCGGCGTCGCGGCCGAAGAGCCCGGCGAGTTCGCCGCGACCGGCCGCGACCACCGTCAGCTCGTGCTGCCGGGCCAGTTCGCGCAGCCCGTCCCGGTCCAGCGCGCGGTACTCGACCCGGGCTCCGCGCTCGGCCAGCAGCTCCAGCCAGCCGGCCAGCTTGAGCCGCTGGTCCACCGACTGGGCGGGCTCGTCGAGCGTCATGGTGAACTCCAGTGCCCGGACGGCGGGCGGCGCCGCCAGCACCGCCTCGACCGAGGAGACGGCCGGCGCCCGGTCCGCCCAGAGGTCCAGTCCGGCCGCCGCCTCGAGCCGCAGCGCCGGGCCGAACATCGCCTGGGTGGACAGCACCCGCCCGCCGCGGACCTGCTCCGGGGTGCGCTCGGCGACCAGCGTCACCTCGTACCCGTCCGCCACCAGCCCGAGCGCGAACTGCAGGCCGGCCTGGCCCGCTCCGACGACGGCGATCCGGCGCAACTCGGCCTCCCGGTGGTTTGCTGACGACTCGTCAAGCAGGCACAGTAGCCGAGCGGACGGGCTCGGTCACCAGTGCGGAGGGCGGGCCGGGCGGGCTCAGCCGCGCAGGCGGGCGGTGAGCAGTTCCACGACCTCGGCGGTCCGGTCGGCCAGGTAGAAGTGCCCGCCCGGGAAGACCCGCAGGTCGAAGCCGCCGGTGGTGTGCCGGTCCCACTGGCCGACCTGCTCCACCGTGGCGTTCGGGTCCGTCTCCCCGACCAGGCCGGTGATCGGCACCGACACCGTCGCGTCCGGGGCGCAGCGGTACGTCTCGATGGCGGTGTAGTCGGCCCGCAGGGCGGGCAGGATCAGTTCCTGCAGTGCGGGGAGCTCGAGGATCCGCTCGTCCGTGCCGCCGAGTTCGACGATCTTGGCGAGCAGCTCGTCGTCCGGCAGCTTGTGCATCTCACTGTCCCGGGGCAGCGAGGGCGCGCGGCCGGCCGAGACGAACAGCCGCTCGGGGCCCTTCACGCCGTCGCGCTCGAAGCGCCGGGCGGTCTCGAAGGCGACGGCCGCGCCCATGCTGTGGCCGAAGAAGGTGAGCGGCCGGTCCGTCCAGTCCCGCAGCTCGCGGTACAGCTGCTCGGCGAGCTCTCCGACGGAGCTGATCGGCGGTTCCAGGAAGCGGTTCTGCCGGCCCGGGTACTGGACGGCGAGCACATCGGCGTGCGGCGCCAGCGTGTTGGCGTACTCCAGGTAGTAGCTGGCCGAGCCGCCGGCGTGCGGGAAGATCACGACCCGGTCCGGCGCGGAGTCGGACGGGTTGAACCGGCGGAACCACGGGTTGTCGACGGCAGCGCTGCTGGGCATGCGGGGTGTGGCCTCTCTCCGTGACGGACTGTGCTGGTCCCAGTCTGGCAGCGCGGGGGTGGCCACGGGGTGTTGTGGTGATCACGCGCGCCGGTCCGCCGCCACCGCCCGGGACTTGGGACACCCGCGGAGTCTCCGGTCATGCCGAGGCCGAACGCCGCGCCGACCGCTGAGCGCGGGCCCCCGACCTTCGGCCCGCCGAGTTCAGTCCGCCGAGTTCAGCTCGCCGAGTCCGGTCCGCCGGCTTCGGTCCGCCGAATTCAGCCTTCCGTTCCGAACCGCACCGTCTCCGCGCGGGAGCGGGAGGCGGTGTCCAGCAGCAGGACGGACGAGGCCTCGGGCGTCGGCATCGGCCCGTCCGACCGCACGTGCCGGGTGAGGGCGGCCAACAGCCGCTCCAGGCCCCGGCGGTGGCGGGCGAACACCCGGGCGGGGGCATGCCGGCCGCGGGCCCGCTGGCCGTCCAGCGCGGTGGCCGCGCCGACGTCCAGCAGCACCAGGTGCAGCTCCCGGCCCCGGCGGCCCGCCTCCCGGGCCAGCCAGCGCCGCATCCAGGCGCGGCTGCCGCAGTCGTGCACCAGCAGCGGCCCGCCGCCCCGCACCGAGGCGCGCAGCAGCCGGAAGTGCTCCAGCCGCGCCCACGGCCGGTACACGGCGTACGGCAGGCGGGCCGGCATCACCGCTTCGCAGGCCTCGTGCACCGTCCGCGGGTCCACCGTGCGCACCGTCGTCCCGGACCACCGGCGCAGCAGCGTGCTCTTGCCGGCGCCCGGCAGCCCGGATACCACCACCACGGCATCGGCCGGGTACGCCACGACGAACCCCGCCCCGGCCGCACCGCGCAGGTCCACCACCCCGCACGGCGCCACGACCGCATCCACATCCACCCTGCCGCCCACCCGTTTCCCCTGTTCCCGTCCGACCGGGAACCCTAACAACCCCGCGCGGCATGACCCCGAGGGCGAGGTCGTCCAGGCGGGCCGGAATCCGCCCGAAGGTCCTCGGTCCGGGCTGCGGCCGGCGGTGCTCCTGTGGTCCGGGGCGACCGCAGGACATCCCTGGGGCCACTCTTCCATTAGGCTGACGCTCCGTCAGACAGGAGGCAGGCCATGGCTGAGGCGGGTCCGACGTACACCGGGCTGGTGCTGGGCGGGCTGGCGCGGGAGCCCGGGCGGGTGGCGGTCCGGTACGGGCACGACGGCACACTGACCGGGCAGGACTGTCTGGACGCGGTCCACCGCACCGCCCGGGCGCTGGAGCGGATCGGGCTGGGGCGCGGGGACGGGGTGACGGTGCTGGCCGGGAACCGGCCGGAGGCGGTGCTGGTGCGGCTGGCGGCGAACCTGCTGGGCTGTCGGGTGGCGATGCCGTACCCGGACGGGCCGGTGGCGGAGCAGGTGGCACTGGCGGAGTTCACCGGGACGTCGGCGCTGGTTTTCGACCCCCTGCGCTGCTCGGCCGCGGCCGACGGGATCGCACGCGCGGTGCCCGGGGCCGTCCTGCTCTCCCTCGGCCCGGCGCCGCTCGGGCTCGGGGTGGACCTCCTGGAGCTCGCCGCCGCTTGCTCCCCCGCCCCGCTCGGGCCCCGGTACGCACCGGAGGACGTGATGGCGGTGCGGTTCACCAGCGGCACGACGGGACGGCCGAAGGGCGTGCTGCGCCGCTTCGCCCGGCCGCCGCGCCCGCCGCTGCTGTCCGGCTCGACCTTCCTGCTGTGCACCCCGCTCTGCCACGGCGGTGGTACGACGGCGGACCTGGCACTGGCGGCGGGCGGCACGGTGGTGCTGCAGGACGGGTTCGACGCCGAGGCGGTGCTGGCGGCGGTGGAGCGGTTCCGGGTCTCCCGGATGTACCTGCCGCCGCACCTGCTCTACCGGCTGCTGGACCACCCGCTGCTGCCCTCGACCGACACGGGCAGTCTGCGCCGGGTCGGCTACACCGGCTGCCCGCCCTCGCCGCGGCGGCTGGCGGAGGCGACCCGGCGACTGGGCCGGGTGCTGCACCAGACCTACAGCCTGACGGAGTGCGGGCCGGTCGCCCGGCTGGGCCCGGACGAGCACCTGGACCCGCGGTTGCTGTCGACCGCCGGCCGCCCGTTCCCGGACACCGGGGTGCGGATCCTGGACGAGCACGGCGCGCCGCTGCCGCCGGGCCGGACGGGGGAGATCTGTGTCCGCACGCCGACCGCGATGGCCGGGTACTGGCGCGATCCTGAGCTGACGGCGCGGGTGCTGCGGGACGGCTGGTTGCACACCGGCGACCTGGGCAGCCTGGACGCGGCGGGCTATCTGACGGTGGCAGGGCGGTGGGACCCGATGGCCATCGTCGAGGGGCACAATGTGTTCCCCCGCGAGATCGAGGAGCCGCTGCGCGCCCATCCGGACGTCCGGGAGGCGGTGGTGTTCACGACCACCGACCCGGACCGGCTGGAGCGCGTCCACGCCGCGGTGGCGCTCAGACCCGGCGCCCGGGCGACGGTGGAGCAGCTGCACCGCTGGAGCCTGCAGCACTGCGGCACGCGGTGCGCTCCGGACACGATCCAGCTCCTGCCCGCGATCCCGCTGAACGGCCTCGGAAAGCCGGACCTCGGTCTCCTGCGCGCCCTGGTGGACGACGGCACCGGCCGGGCCGCCGCCACCGCAGGGGCGCGCAAAGGGGTGTGACGCGCCCCGTCAGTGCTTCGAGCGCCCACGCGGGCGACCTCTCGCGCGGCCCCCAGCGGGAAAACCGTCCGTGGGCACTCGACCGTGCGGCCCGACCTGCCGATACCTCCCCCGGCGGCCTTCCCCGCACCGTCCCCCAGGAGGCACTACCTTGACCTGGCTACGCGTCCTGACCGCACTGGGCATCCTCGCCGTGGCGGCCAGTGCCCTGCTCGTCTTCGCCCTCTGCACCGCCACCTCCCGGGGTGAGCGCGCCGCGGAGGGAGCGCCACCGGACCTCCGTACGGACGCCGAGGCCAGCGGCCTCTTCCAGCGGATGGACGGCGACAGCTGACGCCGCCCGCCCGCCGGAACCGGGTCAGTGTCCGGCGATGTCGTCCGGGCGGACCTCGATGTGGTCGGCCGCGAGGTCGACCGCCACCCGGTGCTCCATGCCCAGCGCCTCCAGGAACTTGACCGGCAGCTGCACCCGCCCGGTGCGGTCCAGCATCACGTACTCGCGCTCGTTCACCGACTCCTCACCGTGCTCGTCGGTCACGGTGCGGCGCAGGACCTCGCTGCTGGTGCGGCCGTCCCGGATGGCGACGGTGCGGCGGACCTCGCCGGCGACCATCGGGTCGTGGGTGACGATCACGACGGTGGTGCCGAGTTCGCGGTTGACGGTGCGGAAGGACTCGAAGATCACCCCGGCGGTCTCGGAGTCCAGCTCGCCGGTGGGCTCGTCGGCGAGCAGGACCGGCGGGTTGTTGGCCATCGCGACCGCGATCGCGACCCGCTGCTGTTGGCCGCCGGAGAGTTCGTCGGGGCGCCGGTGGGCGAGCTCCCCGATCTCCAGGGCCTCCATCAGCTCGGCCGCCCGGGCCGCCTGCTGCTTCGCGCCGCCGGCGCCCGAGCCGCGGCCGCGCAGCTGCATCGGCAGGGCGATGTTCTCGGCGGCGGTGAGGAAGGGCAGCAGGTTGCGGGCGGTCTGCTGCCAGATGAAGCCGACCACCTCGCGCCGGTAGCGCAGCCGCTCCTTGGCGGACATCTCCAGCAGGTCGCAGCCAGCCACGGTGGCGGTGCCGGCGGTCGGCACGTCCAGCCCGGCGAGGATGGTGAGCAGGGTGGACTTGCCGCTGCCGGAGGCGCCGACCAGGGCGACCAGGTCACCCTGCCGGATGGTCAGCTCCAGGCCCTGCAGCGCCTGGACCTCGACGCCCTCGGCGCTGAAGATCCGCACCAGCCGGTCGCAGACGATGGCCGCGCCCTCGCCGTACGCCGTGGGCGAGGCGGCGGCCAGCGCCCGCTGCCGGAGCTCCTGCAGGCTGGGGGCCTCGACGACCGCCTGCCCCTGGGGGGTGCTGTTCACCGCTCGTCTCCTGTCTCGACGGTCCGCACTACTCGTACTTTCTGCTTCATCGCGCCGGTCTCCGCTGGCCTGGCGGCCCTCGCCGCCGTCACGGCCCGTCCGTCCGGTTCCCCCGTCATTGCGGCTCCCCCGCGCGCAGTTCGGTGGCGATCTGGCGCCGGCCGGCGACCAGCGTCTCCGCCACCACCCCGAGGCAGACCAGCAGCGCCAGGCCCAGCGTGGGCAGCAGCACCGGCATCAGGGTGGGGGTCAGGGCGTCGCCGACCTTGGCGCCGACCAGTGTGGAGATGTCGAAGGCGGGCCCGAGCAGGCCGACCGCCGCCGCGGCGACCAGGCCGCCGCCGACCGCCGCCGCCAGGGTCTGTGGCAGCGCCTCGGCGATGATCAGCGCCAGCCCCTGCCGGGGTCGCAGGCCCATGGTCCGCAGCCGGGCGAGGACGGCGGTGCGGTCGGGCGCGGCCCGCAGCAGCGTCAGCAGGACCGCGAGCAGGGCGAACCCGGCTCCGGCGGCGGCCGCGTACCAGAACAGCCGTCCGGCGGCGTGCTGCAGCGGGTCGTCGGCGAGTGCGGCGGCGGCCTCCCGGCTGCTGTGCACCGTGTATCCGGCGGGCAGCCCGTGGGTGGCCTTTCCGGTGGCCGCGGCCTCGTCCGCGAACAGCTTGGCCAGGCCCGTCGGCTGGGTCACGCCGCCGTCCCGGAGGGTCGCCCTGACCTGCTCGGGGTCGGGGTCGCCGACCCCGAACCACTTGTTCATCCGCTTCAGCTCCGGCAGGCGTTCCGCGGCGGGGCCGGCGGGCACCACGACGAACGGCTTGCCCGGATCCGGCAGCGCAGGCGTCGCGGTGACGATCCCGGCGACGGTGGTGCGCAGCTGGTTCCCACTGGGCGTACGGACCTGCGGCGTGCCCGCGGCCAGCCGCTTGGCCAGGTCTCGGCTGAACAGCGCGGGCACCGGGGTGTCCGGGCCGCCGGGCGTACCGGCCAGCTTCGCCGGGTCGAACTCCCCGGCACCGACGGTCCGGGCGATCTCCGCGTACGCCGTCGGCTCGGCGACCACGAGGATCGCCTCGGTGTACTCCTTGTCCGCCCCGATGAACAGGGCCTTGGGCTCCACCCGGGCCCCGGTCGCGGCCCGGACTCCGGGCAGCTTTCCGGCGGCTTCGGTGAACGACTCGGACAGGGTGGCGTAGTCCGGGATGACGACGGAGACATCGCCACCGGTCGCGATGCGCGCGGCACGGGTCCGGACGTGCTCCACCGTGTCGAGCACGGTGGCACCGAATCCGGCCGTGGTGACGGCGATCAGCAGCGCCAGCAGCGGCAGCGCGGACGGCCGGCGCCGACCCGAGGTGTCGCGCGCCGCCCGGGCCAGGCCGAGGAAGCCGATCAGGCCTCGGCCGCGTCCGGCCAGCGCGGCCAGCCAGCCGACCACCACCGGCTCGATCCGGGCCAGCAGCAGCCCGCCGGTCACCGCGAGCAGCAGCGGGGCGGCCACCAGCAGGGGGTCCACGCCGGTGCCGGAGTGGCCGACGCCACGGCGCCGGACCTCCGCCACGGCCGCGACGGTGACCGCCAGGACGGCGAGTTCGCCGATCGTCCGGCGCCAGCCGCCGGGGCCCCGGGTGCGCGACCACAACAGGGCGGCCCGGGCCGGGAAGGCCAGCAGGGCGAGCAGCATCGCGGCGAGCGCCGCCAGGACCGTGTAGCCCCACCGGGGGGTGGGCAGCAGCACCACGGCGAGCACCGTGCCCAGCACGGCGGCGGGCAGCACGGTCGCCGCGCCCTCGCCGAGCAGCCGCCCCAGCACCCCGCCGCGCGAACCGCCGCGGGCCTGGAGCAGCCGGATCTCGGCGGTGCGCCGGTCGGTGTTCAGTGCGGCGGCCAGGCAGAGCACCACCACGGCGACGCCCGCGACGCCGGCCGGGCCGATCGCGCTCAGCGGCATCGCGGCCTGGTAGCGGGCGTCCGCCCGGTTGAGCACGTCGGTCAGGTTCGAGGAGGTGTGCAGGTCGGCGCGCTCGGTCGCGTCGACCAGCGCGGTGGCACCGGGCCCGGTCTGGAAGGACGCGATGGTGGCGCGGGTGCGGTCGAGCTGGTCGGCGCGCAGGGAGCCGGGGGCGACGGGCAGCCGCCAGAAGTTCTCACCGCCCGAGCCCCAGACGGCCAGCGCGGTCACGCTCGCGCCGTCCACGAAGCCGGTGGTCTGCCACCAGTTGGTGCCCTTGAGCGAGTACAGGCAGGCGCGGGCCGGGCAGCCGAGGTCGTCCCAGAACGGGTCCTGCGGATCGTTCACCCGGTAGAGGCCGACGACCAGGCTGCGACGCTGCGACGCGGGTCCTCCGCCGTCGTTGTCGATGGTGTCGCCGAGCTTGACGCCGATGGTCTCGGCCGCCTTCTTGCTCAGCACGATCGGCAGCGGGGCACCGAGGGCGGCGGGCGCGGCAGTCGGCCAGGTGCCGTCGGTCAGGGTCACCCGGTCCTCGAGGCCGTGCAGGTAGAGGAGGGTCATCATCGGCGGCGCGTTGTCGGAGAGCCGGGCGTAGCCCTGGTTGAGCATGGCGCCTGAGGCCTCGGCCCTGACTCCGTAGGCCTCGCCGGTCTGCGACAGCGTCAGCTCCCGGCCGACGCGCTCCGTGATCCTCCGGTGCACGGTGTCGAGGGCGGCGGCGGTGTCGGTCAGGCGGGTCCTGGTGGCGCTCTGCAGGCTGGTCAGGTTGAGGCCCTGGTGGCCCACGTAGTCCCGCAGGGCCGCGTCCGCGCCCCGGTCCGCGATCCGCGGGAAGGCCGCCGCCAGGAAGACGGTGACGAGCGCGAGGGCCGCCATGAGCAGCGCGGCCATCGGACTGGCGCGCAGCCTGGTGCGGACCCAGCGTGCGGGGCGGTGGGCGGGCTGGTGGGCGGTGTCGGGGGTGGGCACGGGGGTGCCGGCCTGGGTGGTCACATCTCCTCCACGAGGCGCAGCCGGCCGGCCACGTCTCGACGGCGGCGTCCGACGAGGAACGCCGACAGCAGCGGGACGACGGCGATCGCGGCGGCGAGCAGGAGCGCCCGGCCCACCGGCAGCCCGACCACCGCCTCGGGCAGCGGCCGGCGGGCGGCGGGGGTCAGCACGACGAACGGCACGATCAGATGGACGAGCAGGGCCCCGAGCCCCACGCCGACGGCACCGCCGAGGACGACCAGCAGAGCCGGCTCGGCCACGCTGGTGCGGGAGACCAGCCGACGGGGCGCGCCCAGGGCGAGCAGCAGGGCCGAGTCCTGGGAGCGCTGGCGGGCGGAGCCGGCCACGGCGGCGCCGAAACCGATCGCCGCGAGGACGGCGGTGACGACCGCGATGGCCGTCAGAGCACTCTGCGGGGCGGCGCCGACCGGGTCGCCGAGGAGGCCCTCGGCCACCTCGTCGTAGAGCCGGACGTCCTGGGAACCGGGTCCCGTCCGGAGCGCGGCGGCGGCCCGGGCCGGGACGCGGTCGCCCGGGCCTGCGGCGGGCAGCCACCATTCGGCGCTGCCGGACACCGTGCGGCCTTGGGCGGCCAGCACGCGCGCGGTGGTGGCGAGGTCGACGAGGACCGCGCTGCGGCCCGCCACCGGCAGGGCCTCGACGGACGCGGTGACCTTGATCGGGAGGATGGTCCCGCTGAACGGCACCCGGACGGTGTCGCCGACCGAGGAGCCGGTCGCCTTCAGGTAGTCACGGGTGGCGACGCCCCGCACGGTCGTGGGCGTGCTCGTCCCGGCCGCCGCGCCGGCGCTCTGAGCGCCCGACCAGGCGGCACCGGACGGCACCGGGACGGCGGTCGCGGGCCCGTCGGCGGTGTCGGACACGGCCAGCCGGCGGACGAGGGCCGCCCGCTCGCCCTTGTTGCCGGCGGACGCGGTCACCCCGATCACGGTCAGCGGCGCGGCGGCGGAGCCCATCGGGGCGTCGACCAGCGTGCTCAGCGGGGCCGAGCCCCGGAGGTCGTGGTCGGCCGGGACACCGCTGAACGGGACCTTGTAGACGATGCCGAAGCGGTCCCGGAGGAGGAACGTCACCCGCAGGGCCTGGTCGGAAGCCGGGTACCCGGCCTGGTCGGTGGAGATGTCGGCGTCGATCCGCAACGGGTGGCCGGGCAGCGGCAACCCGTCCTCCGTTCCGGCGGGGGCGGGCTGGGCGAGCGGGCGGAACAGTTCGTCCCGGGTGTGCCCGTCCAGCAGGTCGCCGCGCACCGGAACACGGTCGGCGAAAGCGGCGGCGTCCACGGCGAGCACCTGTCCGGCGCCGGAGGGCAGTTGCTGCTCATCCCGCACCACGGGGACCAGCCGGTCGCCGCCCGGCAGGGCGCCGTAGCGGCCAGCCTGGCCCATCAGCGAGCCGTGCGAGGCGGAGATCCGCAGGCCGCCGAGCGTCTCGAAGGCCGCCTGGTCGCGCTGGGAGGCGGTCCAGGTGGCCTGCTGGCCGAGGGCGAGGACGCCGGTGGCCACCGCCATCACGAGCAGCAGCACGGGGCCGGTGGCCCGCGCGGGCTGACGGGCCAGCTGCCAGCCGACCATGGCCGGGCCGAGGCCGCGGCCCCCGGCAGCCACCCGGGCACCCAGCCGGGCGGCGAGCGGCAGCAGACGCAACACCACCAGGGTGCCCGCGCACAGCGCCAGAGTGGGGGTGGCGACCAGCAGCAGGTCGACGCCGAGCTTGCCCGAGGAGTCCGTGGAGAGCCCGCCGCCGTACTGGTCGAGCTGCTGGTAGGCGAGGGCGGCCAGGGCTAGCACGGCGAGGTCGCCGCCGTTGCGGGCGATGCCGGAGACCACGGCCTGGCGGCGGCCGGTCCGGCGGCGCAGGGCCGCGCCGGCACCGCGCAGCAGGCTGGGCACGGTGGCCAGCACGATGCAGGCGAGGGCGCCGAGCGCGGCCACCGGCCAGAGCGCCGCGCTGATGCCGGTGTCCAGGGCGACCTGGTGGGACCGGCCGAGGCCCGCCAGGACGCGGACCAGGAACGGGGTGAGCAGCGGCGCGAACACCGCCGCCGGGGCCGCGAGCAGCACCAGTTCCAGCGCGGTGAGGGCACCGAGCCGGGTGCCGGAGGCGCCACGGGCCGCGAGCAGCTCGTTCTCCCACTCCTGACGGGTCGAGATCAGACGGACCACCAGCAGCAGGGCCGCTGCGGCGAGGACGGCCAGCTGCAGGGCGCCGATCAGCAGGGTGGACCGGGCGACCATCATGCCGGCCGACAACTCGCGCATGACGTCGGCCAGTTCGGTCTTCGCGCTGAGCGACGCGGTCTTCCGCAGGTCGTCGGCGAGGCCCTGGGAACGGTCGCCGATGGCCTGGGCCGTGTCCTGGCCGACGCCCGCGAAGTCGGCGTCGAGCAGCCAGCCGCGGCTGCTCTGCAGCAGACCGCCCACGGTGAAGGCGCTCTGGTCGACCATCATCGGACCGAAGGTGGTGAAGTCGCCGACCTCGACCTCGTGACCGCCGACCGGGTCGATCCGCCAGTACGGGTCGAACGGGTCGACGGCCCGGTAGGCACCGGTGACCCGCACGGTCAGCGGCTTGCCGTCGAACCGGTCGGCGAGCTGCACATCGGCGGGCAGCGCCTGCTCGGTCAGGCCGAGGCGGGCCAGCACGGTGTGGGGTACGGCCACCTGCGGGGCGGCGGACTGGACGGGCCCGGCGGCGGCGCCCGGCCACGCCCCGGCGAGCAGCCGGACGCGGCCTCGGTCGATATCGGCGAGGACCGTCAGGTCGACCTTGGCCGCGGCGGGCGCGACGGGCGAGGCAGGGGTTCCGGCCGCGGCAGGGGTTCCGGCCGCACCCGCCGTTCCGGCCACACCCGTCGTTCCGGCCGCGTCGCCGGTCGGCAGGCCGTAGGAGCGGCTGCGCAGCATGCTGTCGGTACGCACGGGCAGGTCGCCGAACAGCTTCTGCCGGTAGGAGGCGAGCGCCTCCTCGTCCTTCGACCGCTGGTCCGGCCCGTGTTCGGCCGTCACCACCACCGTGGTCCGGGTGTGACCGGGGCCCTGGAGCGCCTGCCGCAGGCCGGCCTGACCGACACTGCTGTTGAAGGTCACCAAGGCGGTCAGCACCGCCGTGGTGATCAGTACCGTCAGCAGAACGGCAGCAGCCAGCGGCAGTCGCCCGCGCAGCCGGCGCACGACGAAGCCGAGCATCAAGTTCCTCCCCCGGATGACGTCCCCGGTAGCGTCCGCCGACCCCGCCCACCGACCCGACCCGGGCACAAATCGGCCACGGATGGACACATCGAGGACACACCGGCGCATTGATCACCGGCATTCGATCACCGGATAGCGGACGATGCTGTCAGATGCGATCCAGGAACGGAAGGGACTTGCGCGAATCAAGTAAGTAATGAGCAAATTCTTTCCATTGGTAGCATCCCGGCCGAGGCTGTACCGCTGGAATGCCATGCACACTTCACAACTCTGGCTCCACTGCGCTCCTTTGGCCGGGGACTCCGCTTTTCCGGATTCCCCATCGGGAACGTGAACCGACGGAGCCACCGCATCCGTAGACACCGGATAGGACCGGGTCGCCACGCCCACAGGGGGGACGCCGCATGACGCAGGATCAGGCCGCCACCGCCATCGCCACCACGACCACCGAACCAATGGTGGCCGTGACCGACCTCCGACGCAGTTTCGGTACCGGCGAGCGGACGGTGCACGCCCTGCGCGGCGTCTCCTTCGCCGTCGGCCGAGGCGAACTCGCCGCGCTCAAGGGCCGGTCCGGCTCAGGCAAGACCACCCTGCTCAACCTGGTCGGCGGCCTGGACTCCCCGACCGGCGGCAGCATCTCCCTCGACGGCATCGACCTCGCCGGACTGAACGAGGACGGCCGACTCGCCCTGCGGCGCGAGCGGATCGGCTTCGTCTTCCAGTCCTTCGGGCTGATCCCGATGCTCACCGCCGCCGAGAACGTGGGCGTGCCGATGCGGCTGCGCAAAGTCCCGCCGGCCGAGCGCGAGGAGCGTGCACACACCCTGCTGGCGCTGGTCGGCCTGGCCGACCACGCCAACCAGCGCCCCGGCGAGCTCTCCGGTGGCCAGCAGCAGCGCGTCGCCATCGCCCGTGCGCTGGCCAACGAGCCCGGCCTGATCATCGCCGACGAGCCCACCGGTCAGCTGGACTCGGAGACCGGCCGCTCGATCATGGAGCTGCTGCGCGCGGTGGTGCGCAGCGAAGGCGTCACGGTGCTGGTCGCCACCCACGACCCGACGCTGATGGGGCTCGCCGACCGCGTGATCGAGCTCCGGGACGGGCGGATCGTCGAGGAGGGGGCGGAGCAGGCCGCGTAGCCGAAGCGAGCGGCCCGCTCGCCCGGGCCGGTGCGGCATGACGGGGCGCGGGGATGCGGGGTGCGTCCTCACACCTTTCCGCGCTTACCCCTGCCTTTCCGTGCTTTCCTGTGCCTCCTCCTGCCTCCTCGCGCCTCCTCGCGTCTTTCTGGCTCCGCCGCGTGGCGGGTGGGAGGACGGTCAGGCCTTGGCCGGGACGATGGACTGCGCGTGGTGGAACACCTCCTCGCCGTCCCAGTACGCCTTGGCCCGCTGCAGCCGCGCGTAGTTGTCCTTGTAGTACAGCCGGGGGTAGGCCGGGTCGGGCTGGTTGGCCGTGCCCAGGTCGACGTCGGGGTAGTTGACGTAGGCGCCGTCGGTCGCGGTGTCGATCTCCGGAATGCCTCCGGTCTCCCGGTAGACGTCGCGGTAGAAGCCGCTCAGGTAGGTCAGGTGGGCGGTGTCCTCCGCAGGATCGGTCCAATAGGTCTGGTACTGCAGCTTCATGACCGAGTCGCGCTGCGGGACGGCGGTCTCCTCGGGCCGACGGGTGTTGATCCGGCAGCCGTAGGAGTCGATCTGGACCAGCGTCTTCGAGAGGTCCGCCCCCTCGACGTCCCGCACCAGCCAGTCCCAGAAGGTGGCGATCTGGGCCGGGCCGAACGGCTCCCGGTGGTAGGCGGACTTGTACTTGCCGCGCTGGTTGTCGCCCGAGGGGTTGAGTGTCATGGTGGCCTGGAACCACGGCAGTTGGCGTCGCTTCTCCGGGTACGGCAGGAACAGTCCGCCGGCGGCGCGGGTCTGGACCACCGAGCGGGTGGCCATCCCCTGCTCGACGGCCGCCACGAAGGCGTCGAGGGACGCCGGGTCGTCGCCGTCCCACTGGCTGAACAGGACGACGTTCCCGTTGGAGTGGTGGGTGAGTTTCAGGATGGCGAACAGCCCCTGGTACACGGACTCCTGCGGGCCGCTGTGCTCCGCCATGAAGGTGCCGAAGTTGCGCACCAGGGTCTCGAAGTCGGCGGGCCGCTCGAGCAGTTCGGCCCACGGCCAGGCCACGCTGCTGAGCCAGACCCGGGGCGGCGGCTGGGGTGCCTCCGTCGCGAAGTGGTAGCGCAGCACCACCCCGAAGTTCCCGCCACCGCCGCCGGTGTGGGCCCAGAAGAGGTCCTGCTCCGGCGAGCCCTTCGCGTCGTCGCGGTGCGCCTCCGTCACCACGGCGGTGCCGCCCCGGACGGTGACCACGTCGACCTGGACGAGGTGGTCCACCGTGAGCCCGTGCCGCCGGGAGAGCAGACCGAACCCGCCGCCGCAGATGTGCCCGCCCACACCGACCGAGTAGCAGGACCCGGCGGGCAGGGTGACGGCGTACTCCCGGAACAGTGTGGTGTAGACGTCCCAGTTGGTCGCGCCGCCCTCGACGCAGTAGGTGGGCCGGCCGAACTTGTCCGTCGAGGCGGCGACGCCGCGCATCGTGCTGAGGTCGAGGATGACGCCGCGGTCGTTGTCGACGAAGCCCTCGTAGCAGTGCCCGCCCCCGCGGACCGTGGGCCGCAGTCCACGGTCCAGGGCCCGGTTCAACTCGGCGACGGCGTCGGCCTCGTTGCCCACCAGCCGGATGTAGGCGGGGCTGCTGCTCCACCGCTGGTTGAAGCCCTGGCCGAGCGTCTGGTACCGGGGATCGCCCGGCAGGATCGACCGCCCCTTCGGCAGTTCCCTGGGCACTCCGCCGGCCGCCGCCGCACTCATGGAACCGACGGTGACCCCGGCTGCCGCCGCGCCGGCACCGCCCAGGAATCCCCGCCGGGAGGATTCGCCCTGCATGCTCCGTCCCCACTTTCTCGATTCGAGAGAAGCCGGCTGGGCGCACGCTAACACGGGCATTCGACGGTGGGAAATAATTTATAAAAAGTGTGACAGTACGTCATTTTCGGTGACCTATCCGAATGCTGACGCCCGGCGCCCCAGCGAACCCCATTGTCAGTGGCATCGACTACGGTCACCGAAAACTCGACGGAACCCACTCCCTGGAGGTTCGATGACGATCTTCTTTCGCTTTCCCCGCGCGCTCCGGGAACTCGGCCGGAAAACACGGTTGTGGTGGCCGGCAACACCGCCGACCACCACAACCGTCGTCTCATCCGTCAGGCGCCCGAGGGCCGGGCCGTCAGACCGCCGGGAAGATCTCCGCGTCCGGCTTCAGCAGCTGGCCCGACTTCGGCGCGGTGCCGTCCACCAGGTAGCGGGTGACCAGACCGTTCAGCGCCGTGCTGCGGCCGACGGCGCAGTGCTCGATCGAGTCGACGCTGACCAGCACGGCGTTGCCCAGCTCCTGCTGCATCCGCTGGGCGAACTTGTACTGGGTCGCCGGGTCGTAGAGGTTGCCGATGACCATCACGGTGTTGGAGGTCTTCTTGTTCCACGGGCCGGAGAAGCGCTCGGCGTCCCGGGCCGGGGCCGGCCAGCTCGCGCACGCGGGCGCGTCGAAGGCCTGGTAGCGGCCGAAGGTCGGCGACTCCTGCTCCCAGGTCTTGGCCACGTTCGCGAACACCCGGTCGTTCGACGGGTACGGCTTGTCCTGGCAGTTGACGCCCATGTAGGAGTCGTCCGCGGTGTACTCGGAGTCCACCGGGGCCTCCCGCAGCGCCCGCGGCACGTTCACCGAGAGGAGGTTGGCGTCCTCCTCCGCGACGTTCGCCTTCGGCGCCAGCAGGGTGGCGGCGCTCGACTTCTGCAGCACCTGGTAGGTGGCCTGCAGCGACTTGGCCAGCGGGGCCAGCTTCGCCTGCGAGTACAGGGCGCCGGCGACCTCGCTGGTGAAGCTGCTCAGCGTCACCTGGGAGCCGTTCGGCAGCGTGATCGGGCTGGTCCGCAGGTGGTCGCGGAGCCCGTCGAACTTGGCCCGGGTGTCGCCCTCGCCGAACGCGCAGCGCGGGGCGCCGGCCGTCTGGCAACGCTTCAGGAACTCGTCCAGGGCCAGCTCGAAGCCGCCCGCGCGCTGACGGTCGTACTCCAGGCCGTTGTGCAGGCGCAGGTTCGGGTCGACGTTGCCGTCGATGATGATCGCGCGGACCTTGTTCGGGTACATGTTGGCGTACGTCGAACCGATCAGGGTGCCGTAGGAGAAACCGGCGAAGGTGAGCTGGGCGTCACCGACGGCACGGCGCATCCGGTCGAGGTCGCGCACCACGTTGATGGTCGACATGTGCTCGATCAGCGGGCCCGCGTTCTTGCTGCAGGCGTCCGTGTAGTCCTGGTCCGCGTCCAGCGTCTCGTTGACCTCGGCCTTGGCGACCGGCACCGCGACCATGCGGTTGTTGACCGCGTCGGCCTCTTCCTGGGTCTTGAAGCACTTGAGCGGGTTGCTCCGGGCCACGCCACGGGGGTCGAAGCCGATCAGGTCGAACTTGGACTGCACCTCGGGGCCGAAGCGGCTGGTCGTCGCCCACAGGTAGCCACTGCCGCCCGGGCCGCCCGGGTTGAGGAACAGCGAGCCGATCCGCTTCGACGGGTCGCTCGCCCGCCGCCGCATCATGGCGATGCCGACCTTCTCGCCCGACGGGTTGTCGTAGTCCAGCGGCACGGGGTAGACGGCGCAGTCATAGATGCCCGGGTCCGGCTTGCTCGGATCGGGGTTGCACGGCGTCCAGGCGACAGGGTCGACCTTCGCCTCGGCCAGACCCGGGGCCTGGTCGATCGGCGCCGCCGAGGCGGCGACGGCGGAACCAGTGACAAGGGCGAGGGCGCAGGCGACTGCTCCGGCCATCGTGGATATGCGGGACAAGGAACCTCCTTGGTAAAGGGCTGCCCCAGACTGTCAGCCGGAGATCTCCGTGTGAAGACCTCGGAGCAGCGGAATATTGTCCGCGCATCATGCCGAACTCGGCGGAATATTCTGTGAATGAACCAACTTGACGGCTGATTGACCTAACGGTCAGTCATTTTGCCGCCGATCCTCCAGACGCTCTCACCCGACGGCCGGCCCGGCCGAGTCGGGTCAGGTCGCGGGTGGCGGGTGACGGGTGACGGGTGGCGGGCCGCCGGTGGGATCCGCGGCAGGGGCGCCCCTATTTCGCGATCGGCTGCGCCAGGTTGTCCTCGGCGACCACCTGGTAGACGGCGTTAAGCGTCGGCGGGCCCACCAGGTCCTTGATCCGCTCGAAGCGGCGCTCCTCGACCGGGGTGAGCCGCTCCATCCAGGCCCGCATGGACTCCGGCCCGTGGTCGCCCTCGATGAGCGCGATGGTGATGATCTCCCGCGAGTCCTCCAACGCGGTGGCACTGATCACCCGGGTGCGCGGGTCGTCCGGGAACACCTCGTCCGGGATCCACGCCTTGCGGAACTCCCCGTACTCCACACCCTCGTTGAGCTTGCGCACCATGACGGCGACGAGCTGCATGACATCCTCCCCGGACTTCGTTTCTTGCAGTGCAAGAAGTTGACGTCGAGTATTCTTTTCTTGCACTGCAAGAGTTGTCAAGGCCCCACCGGAACCGCCCCGGTGACACCCGGAGCCCAGGAGGAGCAGATGCCGAACCGGCGCACCCGCCCGAGAACGGGCCTGACCCGCGAGAAGATCATCGACGCCGCCCTCGCCTACGTGGACGAACACGGCCTCGCCGCGCTCTCCAACCGCAAACTCGGCGCGGCACTCGGCGTCGAGGGCATGACGCTCTACCACTACGTCCCCAGCAAGGCCGCGCTCCTCGACGGCATGGTCGAGCGCCTGCTGGAGCTGTCCGCCGGAGACCTCTTCGCCGAGCCCAGCGGCCCGTGGGCCGAGGTCGTCCGCGAATTCGCCGTCGAACTGCGCCGACTGCTGCTCGACCACCCCGCCATGCTCACCGTCCTGGCCACCCGCCCCGCCGCCACCCCCAGCGCCCTCGCCCTGCTGGAACGCGGCATCACCGTGCTCCACGAGGACGGCGTCCCGCTCGGCGACGCACTCGACGTCCTCAACTCCGTCGTCCGGTGGACCATCGGCCACACCCTCGGCGAGGTCGGCGAGACCCCCCACCACGAGGGCACCGAGCCCGAGCCCGAGCAGTTCGCCGCCCTGGACCGGAACACCTACCCCCAGCTCGCGAAGGCCTTCGCCACCGGCGAAGGCCTCGACTCCGAGCAGTGCTTCCAGCGCACGCTCCGCATCCTGCTCGCGGGCTACGCCGCCGAACTGGAGCCCACCCGGGAGAGGCGGTCGTGACCGGCTAACTCCCGCTCGCCCCGCGCAGGGCGGCCGCCACCAGCCCCTCGATCTCGTCGACTCCGGGCTCTCCCCCGCCCACCAGGCGGTCGAAGAGCAGGCCGTCGATGCAGGCGAGCAGCGTGCCGGTCCGCCCATCGGGGTCCGGCGCGCCCCGCTCCGCCAGGAAGGCCCGGACGGCGGCGCGCCCCGCGTTCTCCCGCGGCACGAGGATCTCCCGCAGCTCGGGATCGCGCACGCTCTCCACCGCGCACGCGTACCGGGCGAGCGAGCGGCGCCGCCCCTCGCCGCTCAGCCGACGAAGCATCAACTCGTGGATACCGTCGACCAGTTCCTCCACCGAGCGGACGGGTACCGACTCCCCCATCACCTGCAGCTCCCCCTGGTCCAGCTCCACGAGCCGGCGCACCAGCGTGGTGAGCAGCGCCTGCCGGGTCCGCAGGTAGGCCGAGGTGGTCCCCACCGGCAGCCCCGCCGCCGCGTCCACCGCCCGGTGCGTCAGCCCCCGCACCCCCAGGTCCGCCAGCACCCCGATCGCCGCGTCCGCCAACACCGTCCGCCGATCCGGCCGCCCCTGCTCCTCATCTCGCCGCATCCCCCCTTTCTACCGGCAGCAGCCCCCGGACCACCCACCGGCACCAGCGGCTCAGCCCCTGCCCAGCTGCCTGGAAACCACGGCCCACCAACCGCTCCCGAGCAGCCGGCCTCCGATCGACCCACCCCCACCGGACGGCACACCCCCGGCCCGACCGCCTCCTCCGCCGCGCCCACCCCGCCCAGCCCGCCGGTCACTTCCGACAGCCCCAGGCCCAGGACCGCGCTCGGCGCGCCTCCACACCTCCAGCCCGGCCACACGCCGGCCGGAGGGCGCCGCGTCCCTGCGAAGCGCCGAGGCATCGGGGTGGAGGAGAGTACGGACGGGTGGCCGGGGCCGCGATGCCGCCGGGGTGATCGGCCCTGCGGAGTGCGGGGCAGGGCGAGCGGGGTGGGAGCTGTAGCGGGCCCCTCCGGCCCCAAGCCCGTATAAGCCCGTAGTACGGTCCTTCTACATCTGTAGAAACCAACTGGGCGACACGGGAGGACCGGGCATGGGTGGCAACAGCGCGGTGGTGGTCGGGGGCGGGATCGGCGGGCTGGCGGCCGCGATCGGGCTCCGGCTGGCGGGGTGGGGCGTGACCGTGGTCGAGCGGGCGGCCGTTCTGGACGACGCGGGGGCCGGCATCTCGCTGGCCGCCAACGGGATGCGCGCGCTCACCGCCCTGGGCGTCGGCGAGGCGGTCGAGGCGGCCTCGCGCCGTCAGTACACCGGCGGCACCCGTACGCCGGACGGCCGCCGGCTGGCGGCGATGGACGGGCAGGCGCTGGAGCGGCAGCTGGGCGCGCCGATCGTGGGCATCCGGCGCGCGGACCTGCATCGGATCCTGCGCGAGGCGCTGCCGGCGGAGTCCCTGGTGATCGGCACCGAGGTGACCGATGTGGACACCACACATCCCTCCCGGGTCCGGGTCACCGCCGGGGACACCACGCTGGACGCCGACCTCGTCGTCGCGGCCGACGGGATCAACAGCCGCCTCCGGCACCGCCTCTTCCCCGCCCATCCCGGGCCGGTGTACAGCGGTTCGACGGTCCTGCGGGCGATCACCGAGCGCCCGATCGACGGGCTGACGGCCGACTTCGAGCTGACCTGGGGCCACGGCGCCGAGTTCGGCCACATCGCTTTCCCGGACGGTACGGCCGAGTGGCACGCCGTCGTCAACGCCCCGGCCGGGCTCCGCTACCGGGACCCGCTGACGGAGGTCCGCCGCCGTTTCGCGCGCTGGCACCAGCCGATCCCCGCGCTCCTCGCCGCGACCCGCCCGGAGGCGGTGCTGCACCACGACGTGAACGAGCTGGTCACCCCGTTGCCCTCGTACGTCGCGGGTCGGATAGCCCTGCTCGGCGACGCCGCGCACGCCATGACGCCCTACCTCGGCCAGGGCGCCTGCCAAGCCCTGGAGGACGCGGTGACCCTCGCGGCCGCGCTCGCCGAGGTGCGGATGGTCGAGGGGCGGTCGATCGAGGGGCGGTCGATCGAGGGTGCGCTCGCCCGCTACGACGCGGTGCGCCGTCCGCGCAGCCAGACCGTCGTCCGCGATGCCCGGCGGGCCGGCCGGATGGGTCAGCAGCTCACGAACCCGCTGGCGGTCGGTCTGCGCAACACCGCGATCCGGCTGACCCCGCCGGGCGTGATGGTCCGGACCGTCCTGAAGCACGCCGACTGGACGCCGCCCCGGATCACACCCCGCGCCGTCTAGGATCTCGGCACCCGCGGCCGGCCCACAGACGCTCGCCGGGTTGCCGCAGTCAACGGGTGTCGGCGCGGCCGGTGGCACCGACGGTGGCGCCCGGGCCGATCACGGCCAGTCCTCCCGTGCCGCCGATCAGCACGCTCGGTCCCGGGATGGCGGACAGGAGGACGGACACGGTGCAGAGGGCCCGGAGCCGGCGAGGACTCATCATGCGCGGGATCGTCTCCCGCGCACAGTCGATCGCTCCCCAGCGACTTTCGGCCCGGAATCGCCGAGCGGGGCTTGACGGGGAATCTGATGAGGCGCCATATTACTTTTCGTGACGCAGCACTCCGAGCCCGACCCCGGCGCCCCGACCCTCGATCAGGCCCGCCGCCAGATTGCCCGCTACGGCCTTCCGGCCGACCCGCAGGCGGTTCTGGTCGCGGCCCGGCTGATGACGGCGGGGGCGCGGATCGGTCAGGCCGGCGAGGTGCATTTCGGCCGCTTCGGGCTCTCCACCGGCCGCTACCGCCTGCTGGCCGACCTGGAGGACGACGGCGGCGAGAAGTCGCCATCCCAGCTCGCGGCGAGCCTGGGCGTGTCCCGGGCGACCGTGACCGGCCTGGTCGACGGCCTGGAACGGGAGCGCCTGGTGGCCCGCCGCCCGTCGACCGAGGACGGGCGCGGCAATGTGGTGATCCTGACCGCGCGCGGCGCGGACAAGTTGCGCGACCTGGCGCCCGAGCACTTCGCCCGGATGCAGGCGATGGTCGGCGGCCTCTCCGTCGAGGAGCGCGCCACCTTCCTCGATCTGCTGGCCCGGGTGGTCGCGGGCATCGACGCACTGACCGCCGACTGAGCACGAACCGGCCACGCACCGACCGCGCACCGGCCGCACATCGACCGCGCACCGACTACCGCACCGCCAGGCGGGCCCCCGGACGGCCCGCCTCCTCTCAACCCCATTAGTTAGGCACCTAAGCACAAATAATTAGGTGCCTAATCGGTTCCACCGGAACCGCGAACCCGAAGGTGAGACAACCCATGAGCAAGAAGGCCCCCGGCGCTCCGCCGCCGTTCGTCCTGTGGCGCGAGGTCCTGGCCGCCTACGCCATGCCCGCGGTGATGGCCGGCCTCGGCGGAGCCGCCACCCGACAGCAGCCGCTGGTGGTCGCCGCCCTCACCACCATCGGCGGGACCTCGGCCCTCGTGGCCGCCGTGCTCGGGGCCGTCCTGCGCCGCCGCCCGGTCCGCGCCAGGCCCGCCCGGACGCCTCGCGCGCTGGCGGCAGCCGTCCTCGGTCTGGTCGCCGCCGCGCTCGGCCTCGCCGTCGGCCTGGCCGCCGCGCGCTGGCTCCCGCACGTCCCGATCCTCGCCGACAGCTCCTGGCCGCACCGGCTGCCGGTCGACCTGCCGGTCTCCTCCGCCATCGCCGCCACCATCACCACCTGGCGCTGGCGCGGCAGCCGCCGCATCCGCGAACCGCAGCAGCACCTCCACACCGCACCCCGACCCGAAGGACAGACGGCATGATCGTCATCATGGGCGCCGCCGGCGCCACCGGCGGCGCCACCCTGCGCAGCCTCTCCGTCCTCGGCGCCCCGAGCCGCGCGCTCAGCCGCGATCCCGCCCGCCTCGCCGCCGGACTGGACGAGCGGACGCTCGCGCGGACCGAGCCGTTCCCGGCCGATGCCGCCGACCCGGCGTCCCTTCGCACGGCCTTCCGTGGCGCCGACCGGCTCTTCCTCACCATGGCCAACAGTCCGGATCAGGTCCGGTACGAGCTGAACGCGATCGACGCGGCCCTCGACTGCGGGGTGGGGCACATCGTCAAGGTCTCCGCTCCCGCCGCCGAGCCGGACTCCCCCGTCGCGGTCTCCCGGGGCCACCACCTGATCGAGGAGCGCCTGCGGTCCTCCGGCGTCACCACCACCGTGCTGCGTCCGTACGCGTTCATGCAGAAGCTGCTGCTCCTGGCGCCCGGCATCGCCGCCGCCGGGGTGGTGCACGGCGCGACGGGGCAGGCGCGCTGCAACTACGTGGACGTCCGGGACATCGGCGACCTCGCCGCCGACGTGCTCACGCGCGCGGAGCCGGCGGCCGGCAGCTATCCGCTCACCGGCGGGCGGGCCTACAGCCACTCGGAGCTGACCGCGCTGCTGGGCGAGCTGCTCGGCCGGCCGGTCCGCTACGTCGACCTCTCCCCGGCCGAGCTGCACGGCCACCTGGTCGGGCGGGCCGGGATGCCGGACTGGCTCGCCGCCCACGTGGTGGAGATCCAGCAGCTCGCGGTGGTCCGCCGGGAGACGCCCGACGACGCCTTCACCCGTGTCACCGGGCGCACTCCGCGCACACTGGAAGCCTTCCTCCGGGAGCACCTGCACCGCTTCCGCTGACCGGTCCCGACCGGGTGGCGGGCCCGGACCGGCCCGGGCCGCGGGGCCGAAAGAGCTCCGGAAACGGCCGAAACGCCGGGCCCGCCACCCGAAGGGAGCAGTATTCGCTGTGGCGTGGATCACGATCCGAAATCCGGTCTGACGATCCGTCAATTCGACTGATTTACCGTCACATCAAGCCCAGAGGACCTCAGTTGTTGACTGATGCTTCGTCAGATTCTTTCACTCTCGGCCGAGTTGGGTCGAGTTGGGTCGAGCGCGGCCCCCTACGCCGCCGGTCAACCGGAGCTACCATCGGTCGGGTTGTCCGCTCCGGCCCCGGAGTGGGGTCACCCGGTTACGGCGAGTGCTCCCACCGCCCCCAGGGGCCGGGCATCGATCGGAACGGGGCGAGGACGAGGAGCGCACGGGCTGCCATGACAGCTGAACCGAGCCAGCCGAACGAGCCCAGCCGGCCGCAGCAGATCGCCGCGCCGTCGCGCGCCCTGTTCCCGGGCCGCCCGGCCGCCGCGCCGCGCACCCTGGTGGACGTCCTGGACGCCACTGTGCGCGCCCACCCCGACGAGCCGGCCCTGGACGACGGCCGCACCGTGCTCAGCTACCGCGCGCTGGCCGCCGAGGTCGAGCAGCTGCGCCGCCGGCTGGCCGCCGCCGGGATCGGCCCGGGCGACCGGGTCGGCGTGCGGGTGCCCTCCGGCACCAACGACCTGTACGTCTCGATCCTCGCCGTGCTCGCCGCCGGGGCCGCCTACGTCCCGGTGGACGCGGAGGACCCGGACGAGCGCGCCGAGCTGGTCTTCGGCGAGGCCGGGGTCGCCGCCGTGCTCGGCGCCGGGCGCGCCCTGACCGCGACGGCGGAGCCGACGACCGCGCCCGACCGCCGCCCCACCCCCGCCGACGACGCCTGGATCATCTTCACCTCCGGCTCCACCGGCAAGCCCAAGGGCGTCGCCGTCACCCACCGCAACGCCGCCGCCTTCGTGGACGCCGAGGCCGCGCTCTTCCTCCAGGACGAGCCGATCGGCCCGGGCGACCGGGTGATGGCCGGCCTCTCGGTGGCCTTCGACGCCTCCTGCGAGGAGATGTGGCTGGCGTGGCGGCACGGCGCCTGCCTGGTGCCGGTCCCCCGCTCCCAGGTTCGCAGCGGCGCCGACCTCGGCCCCTGGCTGGCCGAGCAGGAGATCACCGTGGTCTCCACCGTCCCGACGCTGGCCGCGCTGTGGCCGGCCGAGGCACTCAACGAGGTACGGCTGCTGATCTTCGGCGGCGAGGCCTGCCCGCCCGAGCTGGTGCAGCGCCTGGTCACCGAGGGCCGCGAGGTGTGGAACACCTACGGCCCCACCGAGGCCACCGTGGTCGCCTGCGCCGCGCTGCTGACCGGCGACGGCCCAGTGCGGATCGGCCTGCCCCTGGACGGCTGGGACCTCGCCGTGGTGGACGAGGCCGGCGAGCCGGTGGCCCCCGGCGGTACCGGTCAGCTGGTGATCGGCGGCGTCGGCCTGGCCCGCTACCTCGACCCGGAGAAGGACGCCGAGAAGTACGCGCCGCTGTCCTCGCTGGGCTGGGAGCGCGCCTACCGCAGCGGCGACCTCGTCCAGGCCGACCCGGCCGGTCTGCTGTTCCTCGGCCGCACCGACGAGCAGATCAAGCTGGGCGGCCGCCGCATCGAGCTCGGCGAGGTCGACGCGGCGCTGCAGGCCCTGCCCGGTGTGGCGGGCGGGGCCGCCGCCGTCCGGACCGCGCGCGGCGGCAACCAGCTGCTGGTCGGCTACCTGGTGGCCCAGGACGGCTTCGACCGGGAGCGGGCCGTCGAGCGGCTGCGCGCCGAACTGCCCGCCGCCCTCGTCCCGCTGCTCGCGACCGTCGAGACCCTGCCCACCCGGACCTCCGGCAAGGTGGACCGCAACGCCCTGCCCTGGCCGCTGCCCGAGCTGGAGGCCGCCGGACCGACCGAGCAGCTGTACGGCACCGAGGCCTGGCTGGCCGAACAGTGGTCCGAGATCCTCGGCATCACGGTCGGCGGCCCGCGCGACGACTTCTTCGCGATCGGCGGCGGCAGCCTGGCCGCCGCCCGGCTGACCACCCTGCTGCGCAGCCGCTACCCCAGCGCGGCCGTCCTCGACATCTACCAGCACCCGACACTGCGCAAGCTCGCCCGACACCTGGAGGGCACCGCCGCCGAGAGCGTCGAGGCCCGCACGGTGACCCTCGTGCCGACCAGGGCCAAGCTGCTGCAGTTGCTCACGCTGATCCCGCTGTTCACCGTGGTCGGCCTGCGCTGGACGGTCGCCCTGCTGGCCGCCGGCAACCTGCTCACGCACCTCGGGGACTATCCGTGGGCGCCCACCGCCTCCTGGTGGTGGGTCGGCGCGGGCGCGCTCGCGCTGTACACCCCGGCGGGGCGGCTGGCGGTCTCGGCGGGCGGTGCCCGGTTGCTGCTGCGCGGCCTGCGCCCCGGCAGCCACCCACGCGGCGGCGCGGTCCACCTGCGGCTCTGGGCGGCCGAGCGGCTCGCCGAGCTGAGCGGTGCGACCTCGCTGTCCGGCGCCTGGCTGGTGCGCTACGCCCGTGCGCTGGGCTGCAAGGTCGCGCCCGACGTGGACCTGCACTCGCTGCCGCCGGTCACCGGGATGCTGAAGCTGGGCCGCGGCTGCGCGGTCGAGGCCGAGGTGGACCTGTGCGGCTACTGGCTGGACGGCGACCGGCTGCTGATCGGCCAGGTCAAGGTCGGCTCCGGCGCCGTGGTCGGCACCCGCTCGACGCTGCTGCCCGGTGCCCGGGTCGGCAAGCGCGCCCAGGTCGTGGCCGGCTCCAGCGTCACCGGCCAGGTGCCGACCGGCCAGCGCTGGGGCGGTGCGCCCGCCGTCAAGCTGGGCCGTGCCGAGCGCACCTGGCCCAAGGAGCGCCCGCCGCGCCGGGCCCGCTGGGCCGCGATGTACGGCGCCGGCGGTGCCGTGCTCGGCCTGCTCCCGGCGCTGCCGGCCCTCGCCGGGCTGGCCGTGTTCGCCCGCTTCGTCCACCAGGGCGACTCCCTCGGGCCCGCGCTCGGCGGCGCGCTGCTCGGCCTGCTGCCGGCCACCCTGGCGTACGGCGCGGTGTACGCGGCGCAGCTGTTGGTGCTGGTCCGGCTGCTGAGCATCGGCCTGGTGCCCGGGCTGCACCCGCTGCACGGCCGGGTCGGCTGGCAGGCGTGGACGGTCACCCAGCTGATGGACCGCGCCCGGGAGGTGCTGTTCCCGCTCTACGCCGGGCTGGTCACGCCGCTGTGGCTGCGGGCGCTCGGGATGCGGGTCGGCCGGGGCGCCGAGGTGTCCACGGTGCTGGCGCTGCCCAGTCTGACCACGGTCGGGGACGGCGCGTTCCTGGCCGACGACACCCTGATGGCGCCGTACGAGCTGGGCGGCGGCTGGGTGCGGCTCGGCGAGGCGAAGGTCGGCGAGCGGGCGTTCCTCGGCAACTCGGGGATGACCGCGCCGGGCCGGTCGGTGCCCAAGCGCGGCCTGGTGGGCGTGCTGTCGGCGACGCCGGCGAAGGCGAAGAAGGGCGGCTCGTACCTGGGCATGCCGCCGATGCGGCTGCCGCGCTCGGCGGACCGGGCCGATCAGAGCCTGACCTACGAGCCGCCGGCCCGGCTGCTGTGGGCGCGCGGGCTGGTCGAGCTGGCCCGGGTGGTGCCGGTGCTGGCCTCGGGGGCACTGGGCCTGCTGACCGTGGCGGCGCTGTCCTGGCTGGCCGCCGGCTCGCCGCTGACCGCCGCGCTGCTGTCGGGCGTGGTGCTGCTGGGGGCCGGCGCGGTGGCCTGCGTGGTCGCGGTGGCGGCGAAGTGGCTGCTGGTCGGGCGGTTCCGGGCGGTGGAGCACCCGCTGTGGAGCGGTTTCGTGTGGCGCAACGAGCTGGCGGACACCTTCGTGGAGATGCTGGCGGTGCCCTGGCTGGTCGGTGCGGTGCCGGGCACGCCGGTGCTGAACCTGTGGCTGCGGGCGCTCGGCGCGCACGTCGGGCACGGTGTCTGGTGCGAGAGCTACTGGCTGCCGGAGGCGGACCTGGTCACCCTCGGCGACGGGGTCAGCATCAACCGGGGCTGCGTCGTACAGACCCACCTCTTCCACGACCGGATCATGCGGATGGATACTGTGGTCCTCCGCGAGGGCGCCACCCTGGGCCCGGGCGGCATCGTGCTGCCCGGCAGCACGGTGGGCGCGCGCAGCACGCTGGGCCCGGCCTCGCTGGTGATGCGCGCCGAGTCCGTCCCCGACGACACGCGGTGGCTGGGCAACCCCATCGAGGCGTGGCAGACCACGTCATGACCACCCGTCCCGGCCCGCAGGAAGCCCCCGTCCCCGTGAAGCCCAAGCACGCCCCGGCGGCCGCCGGCGCCCCGGACCCGTACTTCCCGACCAGCGGCGACCACCGCTACCGGGTGCACCGCTACGAGCTGACGCTGGACTACCGGCCCGGGCCCAACCGGCTGGCCGGTTCAGCCCGGCTGAGCGCGGTGGCGGACACGGTGCTGGCGGAGTTCGCGCTCGACCTGGCCGAGTTCCGGATCGGGCGGGTGCTGGTCGACGGCCGGGCCGCCCGCTACACCCACCGCGCCGGCAAGCTGCGCATCCGCCCGGCCAAGCCGCTCGCGGCGGGCGCGGCGTTCACCGTCGAGGTGCACTACACCGGCAACCCGCGCCCGGTGCGCAGCCCGTGGGGCGGCCTGGGCTGGGAGGAGCTGACCGAGGGCGCGCTGGTGGCCAGCCAGCCGGTCGGCTCGCCGTCCTGGTTCCCGTGCAACGACCGGCCCGCCGACAAGGCGACCTACCAGATCGCGGTCACCACGCCGTCCCCGTTCACCGTGGTGGCGAGCGGCCGGCTGCTGACCCGCACCACCCAGGCGTCCAGCACCACCTGGGTGTACGAGCAGAGCGCGCCGACCTCGACCTACCTGGTGACGGTGTCGATCGGCCACTACCGGCCGGTGCCGCTGGCCGCGCGGCCGGCCGTGCCGCAGACCGGGTACGTGCCGGAGCGGCTGGCCACCGGGTTCGCCCGGGACTTCGCCCGGCAGCCGGAGATGACGACCTACTTCGGCGAGGTCTTCGGGCCGTACCCCTTCGGCGAGTACGCGGTCGTTCTCGCGGACGAGGAACTGGACGTCCCGGTGGAGGCGCAGGGCATCGCCACCTTCGGCACCAACCACCTCGGCGGCGGCTGGGAGCGCGAGCGGCTGATCGCGCACGAGCTGGCCCACCAGTGGTTCGGCAACAGCGTCACGATCGCCGACTGGCGGCACATCTGGCTCAACGAGGGCTTCGCCAAGTACGCGGAGTGGCTCTGGTCCGAGCACGCCGGCGGCCCGGCCGCGGCCACCCACGCCGCCGCCGCGCACGCGCTGTTGTCCGGGCTGCCACAGGACCTGACGCTCGGCGACCCGGGCCGGAAGCTGATGTTCGACGACCGGCTGTACCAGCGCGGCGGGCTCGTCGTGCACGCGCTGCGGCGGGCCCTCGGCGACGACGCGTTCTTCGCGATGCTGCGGGACTGGACGAGCATCAACCGGCACGGCGTGGTCGACACCGCCGACCTGCGGGCGCACGCCTCCCGGTACGTCGCCACCCCGCTCGGTCCGCTCTTCGAGGCCTGGCTGGAACGGCCGGAGCTCCCGCCGCTGCCGGGCTGACCGCGCGTCGGGACAGCCGGTCGTCCGGTCGGCGGAGAGGCGGTTTATCCGGTCGGAGGCGGGGCGGTTTATCCGGTCGGAGGCGGGGCGGTTTATCCGGTCGGAGGCTGGGCCGGGCTGGACTACTGTCCGTCACATGTCGATGAGTTTCGAAGACCACATGACCGACCTGCCCGACGAGTTGCTCCCCACCACCCGCCGCGCCCTGCTGCACCGGCTCGCCGTCGCCCAGTCCGAGGGGCGCACGCCCTCGATCGTCGCCGGCGTGGTGCGCGGCGGGCGGCTGGTGTGGAGCGGCGCCCGCAGCATGATCGACGGCCACGCGCCGACCCCGGACGTCCAGTACCGGATCGGCTCGCTCACCAAGACCTTCGTCGCCGTGCTGGTGCTGCGGCTGCGCGACGAGGGCCTGCTCGACCTCGCCGACCCGCTCTCCCACCACCTGCCCGGCACCCCGGCCGGCGGCGCGACGATCGCCCAGTTGCTCTCGCACTCCGCGGGGCTCGCCGCCGAGACCCCCGGCCCGTGGTGGGAGCGGACCGAGGGCTCGCTGCGGCCCGGCCTCGGCGACCTCCTGGAGGCCGAACGTCCGCTCAAGCACCCGGCCGGCCGGCTCCACCACTACTCCAACCCCGGTTACGCGCTGCTCGGCGCGCTGGTGGAGAAGCTGCGCGGCGAGCCCTGGGGCGAGGTGCTGCACCGCGAGGTGCTGGCGCCGCTGGGCATGGACCGCACCACGCTGCTGCCCGAGCACCCGCACGCCGGGGGCTTCGCCGTCCACCCGTGGGCCGACGTCATGCAGCCCGAGCCGCTCACCGACACCGGCCTGATGGGCCCGGCCGGCCAACTCTGGTCCACCGGCGCCGACCTGGCCCGCTGGGCGGCCTTCCTCGCCGTCGGCGACGACAAGGTGCTGTCCGCCGACACCCTCGCCGAGATGCGCCGCCCCGCCGTCGCCCCGGAGGACGCCGGGTGGACCAAGGCGTACGGCCTCGGCCTGCAACTGCGCCGACACGGGGGCCGGTTGCTGGCCGGGCACACCGGCTCGATGCCCGGCTTCACGGCGGGCCTGTGGATCAGCGAGGCCGACGGCCTGGCCGCGTTCGCCCTCTCCAACGCCACCAGCGGTGCCGACACCGCGCAGCTGGCCGCCCGGTTGATCGCGCTCACCGCCGAGCACGAGCCGCGGCTGCCCGAGCCGTGGCGCCCGCTGAACGAGGTGGACGAGGAGCTGTTGGAGCTGACCGGCCCCTGGTACTGGGGCGCCGCGCCGAACGCCCTGCGGCTACGGGCCGGCCGGGTGCTGGAGCTCGCGCCGCTCGCCGGCGCCGGCGGCGGCCGCGGCTCGTGCTTCCGGCCCGAGGCGGACGGCACCTGGACCGGCCTGGACAACTACTACGCGGGCGAGACCCTGCGGGTGGTCCGGGGCGCCGACGGCACGGTCAGCCACCTGGACGTCGGCTCCTTCGTCTACACCCGCGAACCGTACGGACCGGCCGACGCCGTCCCGGGCGGCGTCGACCCGGCGGGCTGGCGGGCCATGTGAGCCGGGTCGGCACGTGAGCCGGGTGGCCCGGGTGGGGTGACCGCGACCGCGGGGGCGTACGGTGCAGCCGCACGCCCCCGTTGTCCACCCCCTGCGAACGAGCGCCCGGTGCCGGGCAGATGACCGGCAGGCCACGGGTGGTCCCATTCAGCAGGTGCACATCTGCGCTCCGCCGTGCCGCAACGTGGATGCCAACCGACTCGGAGAGACATACCGAGACCGGTTCGCGTCCATGCCCAACCACCTGCGGACCGGGACGGTGCCCTGGCGATCCACGGCACCGCCGATCGTGCTGCCCTGGAGGGTCCGCCATGACCACCGTCCCCACGTACACTCCGTCCGCAGTCGCCCCCGCCCACGACACCCCGGCGGTCCCCGCCCCGCGCCACCGGCCCGCGCCGGTGTCCGCGTCCGCCCCCGCCTCCCTCGCCACCCCCGCCTACACCGTCTCCCTCGCCCGCGACGAGGACGACGTGCGGGCCGCCCAGCGGCTGCGCCACCAGGTGTTCGCCGCCGAGCTCGGCGCCGTCCTGCACAGCCCGGTCGCGGGCCTGGACGTCGACCCGTTCGACGAGTACTGCGACCACCTCCTGGTCCGCGAGGGCGAGCACGGCACCGTCGTCGGCACCTACCGGCTGCTGCGCCCCGAGGCCGCCCGGCGGGCCGGACGGCTGTACTCCGAAGGCGAGTTCGACCTGTCGGCCCTGGCGCCGGTCCGCCCGGGCCTGGTCGAGCTCGGGCGCTCCTGCATCCACCCGGACCACCGGGGCAACGGCGCCGTCATCAACCTGATGTGGGGCGGCATCGCCCGCTACCTCGCCGACACCGGCAACACCTGGGTCGGCGGCTGCTGCTCGATCGGCCTGGAGGACGGCGGCGCCACCGCCGCCCGGGTCTGGGACACCGTCAGCGCCAAACACCTGGCGCCCGCGGAGTACCGGGTCGCCCCGCGCCGCCGCTGGGACGCCACCGGTGTGCCGCGCGCCGAGCGGGGTGCGCTGCCGGCCCTGCTCCGCGGCTACCTGCGGCTCGGCGCCTGGGTCTGCGGCGAGCCCGCGTACGACCCGGACTTCCACTGCGCCGATCTGTACGTACTGCTCTCGCTGGAGCGCACCGACCCGCGCTACCTGCGGCACTTCCTCTCCGGGCTGCCCGGCCTGGGCACCGCGGCATGAGCGTCTGGCTGCCCACGGCGACCTGCCGGCCCGAGACCTGCCTGGCCGGCCCCGCACCGCATGTCTCCCACCCCCGGCGGGTGCTGCGGCTGACGGCCTGTCTGGCGGCGGTCGTGGTCGGCGTCGCGCTCATCCCGCCGGTCCGCCTGCTCCCGTACGGCGGCCGGGAGCGGCTGATCCGGCTCTGGGCGCGCATTCTGCTCCGCGCCCTCGGGGTGACCGTCCACCTCGCCGGGCCCGACGGCGGGCCTGTCGGTGCGGCCGGGGGCGGGGGCGGGCCTGTCGGTGCGGCCGGGGGCGGGGGCGGCGGGGTGCTCGTGGTGGCCAACCACGTGTCCTGGCTGGACATCCCGCTGCTCGCGGCCGGACGTCCGGGCCGGTCGCTGGCCAAGACCGAGGTCCGGCAGTGGCCGGTCCTCGGCCGGCTGGTCGCCTGGGGCGGCACCGTCTTCCTGGACCGCGACCGGCTGCGGACGCTGCCGGACACCGTGGCGGCGGTAGCCGAGGTGCTGCGCTCCGGACGCCCGGTGATCGTCTTCCCGGAGGGCTCGACCTGGTGCGGGCGGGAGAGCGGCCGGTTCCGGCCCGCGCTGTTCCAGGCCGCGGTGGAGGCGCGCGCCTTCGTCCAGCCGGTGACCATCCGCTACCGGCTGGCGGACGGACGGCCGACCAGCGTCCCCGCCTTCGTCGGGGACGACGGGCTGCTCACCTCCCTCGCCCGGGTGGTCGCGGCCCGCGGGCTGGTCGCCGACGTGACGTTCCTGCCGCCGATCCCGCCGCCCGCCCCGCGACCCGCCCGGGCGTCCACCCGGGCGGACGCCCGGCGCGAACTGGCCCGGACGGCGCAGGCGGCGGTGGAAGGGATCCACTGACCGGCCGCCACGACGGCGGCCGGTCAAGCTCGGTGGGCCTCGGCCGACGCCGCCGGGTGCGGTCGCCGCGCGCCGACGGCACCACCCGGGACGGCCCCGGTCGGGCCCGGCCCAAGGCACCCGAGGGCCCCACCGGCTCCCCGGCCGCGGGATAGGCTCGCCGGGCACCCCGGCCCGTACGACCACGGAGGAGTCACCGATGCCCGACACGTACCCCCTCTACGAACCGTACGCGCAAGGCCTGTTGGATGTCGGCGACGGGCAGCGGATGCACTGGAACGCCTCCGGCAACCCGGCGGGCACGCCGGCCGCGGTGGTGCACGGCGGGCCCGGGTCCGGCCACAGTCCGGGCGCCCGACGGTACTTCGACCCGGAGCGCTACCACGTCGTCCAGTTCGACCAGCGCGGCTGCGGGCAGAGCCGGCCGCACGCAGCCGACCCGTCGACCGGGATGGAGCACAACACCACCCGTCACCTGATCGCCGACATGGAGCGACTTCGGGAACACCTCGGCATCGACAAGTGGCTGCTGTACGGCGGTTCGTGGGGATCCACGCTGATCCTCGCGTACGCCCAGGCCCACCCCGAGCGCGTGTCCGGGATCGTCATCTGCGGGGTCACCATGACCGACACCGACGAACTCGACTGGCTCTACCGGGGAGTCGGCCGGCTGATCCCCGGGCCGTGGGAGGAGTTCCGGGACTTCCTGCCGACCGCCGACCGCAACGGCGACCTCCTCGCCGCCTACAGCCGACTGCTCAACAGCCCCGACGAGACGGTCCGACGAGCCGCCGCCACCGCCTGGGCCACCTGGGAGGACGCGGTCATCTCGCACGAGGCCCTGGGCAAGCCGAACGCCTACACCGACCGCCCCTCCGACGCCCTGATGGCCTTCACCCGGATCACCGCGCACTACTTCTCGCACCAGGCCTTCCTGGAGGACGGCCAACTGCTGCGCGACGCCGGACGACTGGCCGGGATCCCGGCCGAGCTGATCCACGGCCGGCTGGACCTCGGAGCACCGCTCGGCATTCCCTGGAAGTTGACCAAGGCCTGGCCGGACGCCCGTCTGACGGTCATCGACGAGTCCGGGCACACCGGAAGCCCGAGGATGACGGAGGCGGTCGTGGCCGCGATCGAGCGCTTAGCCTGAACACCCGGGCTCCGCACGGGCAGTTGGACCGTTCGTCACAAGTGGCCCATTCCAATGAACCCCTACGATACGATGCATGATCGCCTACGCCCCAGCCGCCCTGTTCTTCCTGTTGTTCGGGATCGGGGTACTGCGCGACCGCCGCCAGTTCAGCAACGCCGTCCTCCTCGGTATCGCCGTCTCGCTCCTCTCCCTCGCCCTGCTCACCGAACTCCGCAGGACGACCACCACGGTGGTGGAGATCGTCGCGGCGGCGATCATCCTGCTGCCGGCCCTCGGCACGGCGGCCCTGGTCTGGTTCCTGCTCTCCAACGGGCTCACCATGATCCGCAAGGAGGGCAGACGACCCGCCAACCTGCTGTCGCTGCTCGCCGGGCTGGGCATCATCACCGTCATCGTGCTGCTGCTCGCCGCCCTCGCCACCGGCTCGCGGCGGCTGGCCATCCTGGCGGGCACCGCCGTCCTGGTGGTCCTCTACGTCTCGTTCCTGTTCGTCTGCTTCGTCGGCTACGCCTTCCTGTACAGCCGCCACCGGCCTCGCCGGGACGTCGACTTCGTGGTCGTGCTCGGCTCCGGGCTGATCGGCGGCGAGCGCGTCCCGCCGCTGCTGGCCAGCCGGCTCAACCGGGGCCGCGAGGCGTACGAGAAGCAGGCCGCGCACGGCAATCCGCCGGTACTGATCACCTCGGGCGGCCAGGGACCGGACGAGAAGCTGCCTGAGTCCCATGCGATGGCCGACTACCTGACCGAGCGCGGCTTCCCGGCCGAACACATCGAACGGGAGGACCGCTCGCGCACTACCGAGGAGAACCTGCTCTTCAGCAAGGCCATCATGGAACAGGCCAAGCCCGACTACCGCTGCGTCGTGGTCACCAACAACTTCCACGCCTTCCGGGCGGCGCTCCTCGCCCGCAAGACCGGTGTCAACGGACACGTCTTCGGCTCGCCCACCGCCCGGTACTACTGGCCGACCGCAACCATCCGCGAGTTCGCGGCGGTGTTCCTCTCGCACAAGCTCGTCAACTTCGGGATCTGCGGCCTCCTCGCACTCTGCGGGGTGCTCGCGGCGCTCTGAGCGCCCATGTCACCTACCCCTCCGGCCTGAGCCCGGCGAACAGGTCGTTCTCAACCCCGCCCGCCCCGGCCGCCCCGCCTGCTCCACCGGCCACGGGCAGCAGGCTCCGGGCCAGGTGGTAGTCCTCGGTCGGCCAGACCTCGCGCTCGATGTCCCGCGGGTGGGCCATGAACGCGACCCCCGGCGCGACCTGGGTGGCGTGCGCCAGCATCGCCGCGTCCCGTACGGCGAACTGCTCGGCGCACGCTATCCGGGTGGTGGTCGTCAGGACGGGCGGGGTGTCGGGCCACCCGGCGAGCAGTTCGCCCATGGCCGAGGGGACGCCGCGCTCCGTCATGGCGTCGTGCAGGGTCTGGAACCAGGCCCGGGAGAGCACCACGTGGTAGTAGAGCTTGGACGCCTGCCAGGGCTCGCCCGCTTCGGGGTGGCGCCCCGGGTCGGCGGCGGCCTCGAAGGCCGCCACGGTGACCTGGTGGGTCATCACGTGGTCCGGGTGCGGGTACCCGCCGGTCTCGTCATAGGTGATCACCACGTGCGGGCGGAACTCGCGGATCAGTGCGACCAGCGGCGCCGCCGCGGCCTCGACCGGCTGGGAAGCGAAGCAGCCCTCGGGCAGCGGCTCGTCCGGCCCCGGCATGCCGGAGTCGACGAAGCCGAGGAACTGCTGGCGCACCCCGAGGATCTCCCGGGCGGCCGACATCTCCTCGCGCCGGATCCGGGCGATGTCGGCCCGGACCTCGGGACGGTCCATCGCCGGGTTGAGCACCGAGCCGCGCTCACCGCCGGTGCAGGTGACGACCAGGACCTCCACCCCCTCGGAGGCGTACCGGACGAGGGTGGCCGCGCCCTTGCTGGACTCGTCGTCGGGGTGCGCGTGCACGGTGAGCAGGCGCAGGCCGCCGGGGTGTTTGGTGAACATGGATACCTCCGTGAGCGTCGATCGAGGAAGTGGCGGTCGAAGAGCTGGCGGTCGAAGAACCGACGGCCCGGTCAGGCAGCGTTCTTGCGGGTGTTCGGGTAGAGCCAGGCCGGCCCGATCGCCAGCGCGGACAGGACCAGCCCCCACCAGAAGGTCTCCCCGAAGGCCGCGCCCGGACGGTCCGGGTGGCCGTGCTGTGCCTGCTGGAGGGCCAGCGTCAGCACTGCCGTCCCGAGCGCCCCGCCGATCCGGTTCAGCACGTTGACCGCACCCGCGGCCGCCGGCACCTGGGCCTTCTCGACGCTCCCGTACACCGCCGCCAGGCCGGGGATCGCGATGAGCCCCATGCCCGCGCCGCGCAGCGCCAGCGAGCCGGCGATCAGCCAGTCGGCCGGGTCGGAGCCGCTGCCCAACTGGGTGAACGCGAGCGTGCCGACGAGGGAGCAGGCGATGCCGATCATGATCAGTGGACGCGGCGCGAGGCGGTCGGTTATTCGGGCGGCCAGCATCGCGGTGACCGCCGTGCCGAGGGCCTGCGGTGCGAGCAACAGGCCGGCCTCCACCGCCCCGGCGTGCTTCACCTGCTGGTAGTAGAGCGGCACCAGGAACATCGAGCTGTAGAGCGCGGCGCCCTGCAGGAAGCTGTTCGCCGTCGCCACGGTGAAGCCGCGCCGGGCGAACAGCCGCAGGTCGATCAGCGGCGTCCGGACACCACCGCGCCCCACCCGCAGCGCGTACCAGCCGTAGACCGCCACCAGCATCGCGCCCGCCCCGAGAGCGGCCCAGCCGGCCGCTCCGCCGCCACCGATCGTCGAGAGCCCGTAGACCAGCCCGGTCAGGCCGGGCGAGAGCAGCACCAGGCCGGTCACGTCCAGCCGGGGCTTCGGCGCGTCCGACGTCTCGTCAGCCGGCAGCCAGCGGGCGGCCGACAGCAGAATCAACAGCCCGACCGGAACGTTCAGCAGGAACATCCAGCGCCAGTCGAGGTGCTCCAGCACCAGCCCGCCGAGGATCGGCCCCAGGACGGGGGCCAGGCTGATCGGGAGCATCAGGGTGCCCATCACCCGCCCCATCCGGGACGGCCCGGCCGCTTGTATGATGATCGCCTGGCCGAGCGGTTGAATCATCCCGCCGCCGATCCCCTGCAGCACCCGGAAGGCGATCAGACTGCCCGTCGACCAGGCCAGACCGCACAGCGCCGACCCGAGCACGAACAGGACGACCGAGGCGAGCCACGCCCGCCGGGCCCCGAAGCGACCAGCGGCCCAGCCCGAGAGCGGCATCGTCAGCGAGATCGCCAGCAGGTACCCCGTGGCCACCCACTGCACCGCGGCGATCGAGCTGTGCAGATCGCGGCCGACGGAGTCGATGCCGACGTTGACGATCGTGGTGTCCAGCAGTGCGAGCACCGGACCCAGCGCGAGCACCGAGGCCATCTTCCACAGGCTCGACGGGATCGCCTCCGGTTCCCCCTCCCGGACTCCCCCTCGCCGGCCCTTCGCAGTGACGGATGTGGTCATGCGCCCTCCCCTGGTCGCCCCTCGGGCGAGTCGCCCTCGAGCCCTGTAGCCACCCCGGCGATCACTGTGGCGATCGCTCCGACGGCCCTCCGGCAGCCGTTCCGACCGCCCGAGAAGAACTTAGGACGGACCCACTTGCTGGGTCAAGCCTAATTACTGTGCTCGACCCAGCGACCTGCGCTAGGCTCCCGCCATGACCGAGACCGGGACCGCGCCCAACCTGCGCGAACTCAACAAGCGCCGCACCCGCGAGGCGATCTCGCACGCCGCGACCAGGCTCTTCATCGAGCAGGGCTTCGACCGGACGACCATCGCCGAGGTCGCGGCCGCCGCGGGCGTCGCCAAGATGACCGTCACCAACCACTTCCCGCGCAAGGAGGACCTCTTCTTCGACCTGCACGAGGAGCTCGTCGGCCGGCTCGCCCGGGCCGTCGCCGAGCGCGCGCCGGGTGAGTCCGCGCTCGCCGCGCTGCGCCGCGACTGCCTGGCCAGGATCGACCGGCACGACCCACGGCTCGGCTTCTCCGGCCCGGCCTTCGCCCGCACGGTCTTCGACAGTCCGGCCCTGGTCGCCCGGCTGCGCGAGGTGCACGAGCAGAGCGAGACCGCCCTCGCCGAGGCGCTGGCCGAGGCCGTGCACGAGAGACCCGTCGGCTTCGAGAGCCGGGTCGCCGCCGCGCTGTTCGGCGCCGTCGACCGGGCGGTGTTCGCCGAGGTGCTCCGCCACACCCTGGCCGACGAGGACCACGCCGCGATCGCCGCCGCGGTGCGGCCCTCCGCCGTCCGCGCCTACGACCGGCTGGAGGGCGCCCTGGGCGGCTTCGCCGTACGGGAGGCCTAGCGATCCCACCCAGGACGAGCCACTCGGGACGATCCGCGCAGAACAGCCCGCACAGGGCAGAACACCCCGCACCGGACGGTCCACCGCACAGGACGGTCCACCCGGGACAGAGCACCCTTGACGAAAGGTTGACCTGCTCACGGCAGAAGGTTGACGATCACCGCCTCTATCGTCGGCCCATGCCCTCACAGCCCATCAGGCCCACCGCGCTGCCGGTCCTGCCGTACCGCAAGCCCACCCGGGGCCGGGACTACTGGGTCCTGAACGACGTCCTGCCCGACCCGGACGCCGTCCGCGAACGCTGCCTGGCCCGCGGCGAGTGGACCGAGGGCTACCCGCACCGCCCCGAGACCTGGCCCGGACTGCGCACCATGCCGGGCCTGGAGCCCGAGGAGCTGGCCCGGGTCGAGTCCCAGGTCCGCAAGGCGACCGGTGCCTCCCGACTCTGGGTGCAGAGCACCCCGGGCGGCGGCACGCTCAACCACAACTGCGTCCAGGTCGTCGGCGCCGGGGAGTCAGAGTCCCGCCCGCACACCGACTCGCGCGCCCTCTGCCGCTTCGCCGCCGTGCTCTACCTCAGCCCGGGCGCACCCAAGGACGCCGGCACCAGCTTCTACCGCCAGCAGTTCCCCGGTGGTCGCCTTGGCGGCAACGTGGTGGACGCCCCGCACAACAATCTGGTCGAGGCGCTCGGCACCCGCCGCGTGCCCGCCGACCACTTCGTCGAGGACGTCCGCGTCCCCAACCGCTACAACCAACTGCTGCTCTACAACGCCAATCTGATCCACAGCGCCACCGGCTACTACGGCGACGAGCTGGCGGAGCGCCGGATGACGGCGGTGTTCTTCTGGATGGCCTGACGCCACGACGCCGTGACAACGTGACGCCGTGACGACGCGGCGGGCGGCGCCGCCGGGCAGCTCAGGCCGCCCCGACGTGCGCCAGGCTCGCCCGCGTCAGCGCCGCCGCCAGCCGGGCCAGGTCCTTCGCCGCGACCAGCTGCGCCAGGCCCGCCGGACTCGCCGGCAGCCCCAGCGTCCGGGCCTCCTCCAGTACCCGCTCGTCGAAGTACGGCCGCAGCGACGGCCAGACCGCCTGCGCCTCCCGCCGGAAGATCCCGGCCCCGACCGGCCCGATCCGGGGAAACTCCCGCAGCAGCTCGCCGATCCGCTCCGGCTCGCCGCCCGCTTCCTCCCGCAGCCGCCGCAGGTCGCCGTGCCAGCGGTCGAGCAGCAGCTCGGCGCCCCGGCCGAGCGCGGTGGCGGTGCTCTCGTCGTAGCGCACGTAGTGGGCCCGGCCGAGCGCGGCGATCAGCGTGCCGCGCCGGGCGTCGGCCATCGCGCGTGGAGTCCGCAGACCGGCGGCCGACAGCTCGCGCGCCGCCGCCGTGGCGGTGTCGGCGCTGATCCGCACCGAGCACAGCACGGTCAGGACGAGCAGCCGGTAGAGCGGCGAGGGCTTGTCGCGCAGCGTGATCCCGGCTTCCTCCGCGTAGGTGCGGCCGAACCGGTCCAGCAACTCGGAAACGGTTGCTTGCACGGTCATCACCTCCTCCCCCCACGCCTGCCCGGATTCGGGCCCCTCGCACCAGGGGACGCTCGCCGCATGGACCAGGACCCCACGGACCACACCCGCCCGAACCGGCCCGCCGTACCACCGGCCGCACCACCCCCCGTGCCACCCACCGCGCCACCGGCTGTGCCACCCACCGTCCCACCGACCGAGGCGATCCGCCCCGACTGGGCCGCGATCGACGAACTGCCCACCGCCGAGCTGCTCCGTCTGATGAACGCCGAAGACCGCACGGTCGCCGCCGCCGTCGGCGGACAGCTGGAGCGGATCGCCGCCGTGGTCGACGCGGTGGCCGCCCGGATGGCGCGCGGCGGACGGCTGGTCTACGCCGGGGCGGGAACGGCCGGCCGGCTCGGGGTGCTGGACGCCGCCGAGTGCCCGCCGACCTTCGGCACCGACCCGGCACTCGTCGTCGGCCTGATCGCGGGCGGGCGGACGGCCGTGACGGAGGCCGCCGAGGGCGCCGAGGACCGCCCCGACCTCGCCGAGGCCGACGTGGCCGTGCTCGCCCTCACCCCCGCCGACACCCTGGTCGGCGTCTCCGCCTCCGGCCGCACGCCGTACGCGGTGGCGGCCGTACGGGCCGCACGGGCCACCGGCGCGCTGGCCGTCGGGCTGGCCTGCAACCGCGGTTCGGCGCTGGCGGCCGCCGCCGAACTGGCCGTCGAGGTGGAGGTGGGCCCCGAGGTGTTGGCCGGCTCGACCCGGCTCAAGGCGGGGACCGCGCAGAAGCTGGTGCTCAACATGCTGTCGACGGCCGTGATGGTCCGCCTCGGGCGGACGTACGGAAATCTGATGGTCGACGTCCGGGCCACCAACAGCAAGCTGCGCGAGCGCGCCCGGCGGATCGTCGCCGAGGCCACCGGCGCCGACGACCAGAGCATCCGTCGCGCCCTCACCGCGACCGACGGGCGGGCCAAGGACGCGATCCTGCTCCTGCTCGCCGACATCGACGCGCCCGCCGCCGCCCGGCTGCTCACCGCCGCGAACGGTCGACTGCGCGAGGCTCTGGAGGCAGCCCGCAACGGCTGATCCAAGCCCGTCGGCGACGGCCAGGACGGGATCGCCGAGCTCGGAGAACAACTGGTCACGCTGTCGCGGTCAACGGAAAACCGGGCCACACCGAAGGTCTTCGCCGGAGCCGGGAAAACAGTCGTCGCCCCGTTCGACCGCCCCGCCTCCGGCCGAGGCTCGGGCAGGCGGCGTGCGAGGCAGGCGGCAGGCGTGCGGGGCAGACGGCAAGCGTGCGGGGCAGGCGGCAAGCGTCGGGACGGAAGCTGCCGGTGGACCTGCCGCTCGGCATCGCGCCGCGACCCTAGCGTGAGGTGCGGCGCCGGACACACCGGCGAGGCGCCACAGGAAACCCCGCTACGCCGTCAACTCCCTTTCACACGGAAGGACTTCACACCCACCCATGTCCAGCCTCCGCTCCCGGGTCGCCGCTCTGGCCGCCCTCGCCACGATCGGGTTCGGCGCCCTCACCACGGGTACCGCCGACGCCGCCCCGGCTGTTCCGGCCACCGCTCCTGCTGCTGCTCCGGCCGCGGCCGCCGCGCTGACCGAGCCCACCCACATCCCGATGAACAGCCTGCTGAACCGCAACCAGGCCTGGTACTCGCCGAACGGCCAGATCATGCTGGCCATGCAGGGCGACGGCAATGTCGTCCTGTACCGCGGCACCACCCCGATCTGGGTGGCCAAGGGCGCCATCCCCAACGGCAACATCCTGGTCATGCAGGACGACGGCAACCTCGTCGTGTACGCCGCCGACAACACCCCGCTGTGGGCCAGCAACACCGGCGGCCACCCCGGCGCCGAGCTGGTCATCTACAACGAGGGCGCCATCGCGGTCCAGCTGAACGGCAAGGCCCTGTGGAGCAGCGTCCAGTCGACGCCGACCCTGCCCCCGTGCCCGCCGTGGGGCCCGCCCTACCCGGGTCAGGTCACCTGGCCGTGGTGCCCGACCTGGCCGTTCCCGAGCTGACCCCCGGCCCGGACGACCGCACGCCTGGGCACCTGAGCCCGGCCCGCACACCTGCCACTCGGACGACCGCACGCCTGGGCCCGTAAGCACGGCCCGTACCCCTGGCGCCCCAGCGACGGCGGGGGTACGGCCCGTGCCCCGGTCGCGCCCCGCGTGTTCCCGGGCCCTACCGACCCGACCCCGGTCGGCCTATCGTTAGCTGGCGGAAGCTATCGAAGTCCCCCTCTCCGACCCCCGGCGGCCCGATGGGCCCCTCACCAGGAGGCAGCGGTGGCGACTCGACTTTCCGGTGGCGGCAGGACCGGACGCGTCCGCCGGGTCCGCGGCGGTGTGGAACCGGACCACCCCCGGTACAAGTGGGTGGCCCTGTCGAACACCACCCTCGGCACGCTGATCGCCACCATCAACGCGTCGATCGTGCTGATCTCGCTGCCCGCGATCTTCAACGGCATCGGGCTGGACCCGTTGCAGCCGGGCAACGTCAGCTACCTGCTCTGGATGCTGATGGGGTACATGCTGGTCACCGCCGTGCTGGTGGTGACGCTCGGCAGGCTCGGCGACGTCCTCGGCACGGTCTGGGCCTACCGCTCGCTGCGCGACACGGGGGTACGGCGGCCCGCCCGGGTCGACTGGTGGGGCAACGTCACCTTCGCGGTCGGCCTGACCGTCCTGCTCGCGGCGATCACCTACGGCATCCAGCCGTACGGCGGCCGCACCATGGGCTGGACCAACCCGTGGGTGCCGGCCGGGCTGATCGGCGGGGTCGCGCTGCTGGCCGTGTTCTGCCTGGTCGAATCCAGGGTCGCCGAGCCGATGTTCCCGCTGAGGCTCTTCCGCGCCCCGGTCTTCACCGGGGGCAACGCGGCCACCCTGCTGGGTTCGATCGCCCGCGGCGGGCTCCAGTTCGTGCTGATCATCTGGCTGCAGGGCATCTGGCTGCCGCTGCACGGCTACGACTACGCCGACACCCCGCTGTGGGCCGGCATCTACCTGGTCCCGCTGACCGTCGGCTTCCTGGCCGCGGGGCCGCTCTCCGGGTACCTCTCGGACCGCGCCGGGGCCCGGCTGTTCGCCTCCGGCGGGCTGGTGGTGATGGCGCTGTCCTTCGCCGGACTGCTTCTGCTGCCGACCGACTTCGGCTACCCCTGGTTCGCCGTCCTGGTGTTCCTCAACGGTCTGGGGGGCGGCCTGTTCGCCGCGCCCAACACCGCGCTGATCATGTCGAGCGTGCCCGCGGAGGCGCGCGGCGCCGCCTCCGGCATGCGGGCCACCTTCCAGAACGCCGGCATGGTGCTGTCGATCGGCGTGTTCTTCTCGCTGATGGTGGCGGGCCTCGCCGGGTCGCTTCCGCACACGCTCACCGCGGGACTGACCGCGCAAGGCGTCCCCGTCGGCGACGCCCGGGCCATCGCCGCCCTGCCACCGGTCGGCACCCTCTTCGCCGCCTTCCTCGGCTACAACCCGATCCAGCAGTTGCTGGGCCCGCACGTGCTCGGGCAGCTCCCGCCCGGCAACGCGCAGACGCTGACCGGCCGGGAGTTCTTCCCGCAGCTGATCTCCGGGCCCTTCCACGACGGCCTGGTCGTGGTCTTCTGGCTGGCGATCGCGATGTCGCTGGTCGCGGCGGCCGTCTCGCTGGCCCGCGAACGCCCCCGGCCCGCCGCCGTCGCCGCCGCCGAGGCGGACGCCGACGCGGCCGAAGCGAAGGCGGACCCGACCACGGCGGACGCGACGTGACCGGGGCGGACGGCGCCGGACTCCCCGCCGAGGCGGTGGTCCGGCTGCGCCTGGTGATCGGCCGGCTCAACCGGCAGATGGCCCGCGCCGCCGACGACCAGGACCTGACCGCCGCCCAACTCTCCGCGCTGGCCCGGGTGGAGCAGCACGGCCCGCTACGGCTCGGGGAGTTGGCGGCGCGCGAGGGGGTGGCCGTCCCCTCCATGGTCCGCACGCTCGCGCCGCTGACCGCGGCCGGGCTGATCGCCAAGACACCGGACCCGCTGGACGACCGGTCCCAACTGCTGGCCCTGGCGCCACAGGGCGAGGAGGCGCTGTCCCGGATCCGTCGGGAACGCTCCGCGCTCCTGGCCCGCCGCAGCACCCGGCTCAGCGCGCGCCAGTGCCGGGAGTTGGAGGCGGCGCTCCCGCTGCTGGAACTGCTGCTGAACGAGCCCGGAACACCCGAGCCGCCCCCGCACCCACCGAGGGCCGAACCGCCCACCACCCACGGAGGAGACGCGGACAGCTGAGGGGCTGCGGACGGCTGGAGGGGCCGCCGACAGCCGGGGGCCGCCGACGGGCTCCGGCGGCGGCCCCCTCGAACGTCGCCTCGCCTCAGGCCGGAACGCCCTGCCACGGCGCACCCTGCCACGGGCCGTACGCCGCGACCTGCGCACGCAACTGCCGCAGCGCCCGGGCGGAGGCGATGCCCACCGCGCCGACGACCAGCCCGTCCCGTACGCAGGCGCCGGCGAAGCGGCGCTCCTCGAGGCCGCCGTCGACGACCTCGAAGCGGTCGGCGCCGCCCGGGCGGCCGAAGGCCTGGACCCGCAGCCCGTACTGGTCGGTCCACAGGTACGGGACCGGCTCGTACGCCTGTCGCCCGCCGTCCTGGCCGGCCAGCAGGTTCCGGGCGACGCACAGGGCCTGCTCGGTGGCGTTGGTGCGCTGTTCCAGGCGCCGTCGACGGCCGGTGCGGGGGTCAGGCCAGGAGGCGGCGTCGCCCGCCGCCCAGATGCCGGGGCCCGCGGCGCAGTGGGCGTCGCAGACCACGCCGTCGTCCAGCCGGACGCCGCTGCCGGCCAGCCACTCGGTGTCCGGCACCGACCCGATGGCCATCAGCACGACATCGGCCGACAGTTCGGTGCCGTCGGCCAGCCGCACCCCGGCGGCCCGGTCGCCGCGCCGGACGACCGCCGCGGCCACGCCCTGCCGGATCCGCACCCCGTGCTCGCGGTGCAGGGCGGTCAGCAGCGCGGCCGACTCGGTGCCCAGCACGGCGGCCAGGGGTGTGGCGGTGGACGTCAGCCAGGTCACCTCGGCCCCGAGCCCGACGGCGGTGGCCGCCGCCTCCGCGCCGAGCAGCCCGCCTCCGACCACCAACAGCCGGACGCCCGCGGATAGTTCGGCGCGCAGCGCGAGCGCGTCGGCGAGCGTGCGCAGCACGTGGGCGCCGGGCGTGGTGGCGTCGGCGCCCGGAAGCCGGCGCGGCCGGACCCCGGTGGCCAGGACGAGGGCCTCGCACCGCACCCGCCGACCGTCGGACAGTTCCACCGTCCGCTCGCGCCGGTCGAGGCGTTCGGCCCGCACCCCGAGGCGCAGGTCGAGGCCGAGCTCGTCCAGCGCCTGCGGGCCGCGCAGCGCCAGGCGCTCCGGCTGCCACTGCCCGGCGAGCAGCTGCTTGGACAGCGGCGGGCGGTCGTACGGCGGCTCCTCCTCGGCCCCGATCAGGGTGAGGCGGCCGTCGTACCCGGCGCGGCGCAGCGCCTCGGCGGTGTGCAGTCCCGCCGCGCCCGCGCCGACGACGGCCACCGCGCGCGGTGTGCTCACGCCTCGTCCAGCCGGATCGCGGCGGCCGGGCAGACCGCGGCGGCGTCCCGGACGGCCTGGTGGGACTGGGCCGGGGGCTGGGCGTCGAGCAGGACGACGATGCCGTCCTCGTCGCGCTGGTCGAAGACCTCGGGGACGGCGAGCACGCAGTGTCCGGCGCCGCAGCACTTCTCCTGGTCGATCTGGACGAGCATGGGGTTCCTTTCGGGACGCGGCAGGATCGGCCTGCCGGGGGCGAACTGCACTGGGGTGGTTGGCTGTTGCGGCGGGTGGCCGACAGGGCCCGGGGCCCGGCCCGGTCGCGGTGCCGACGGTCACCAGGCATCGGCCAGCAAGCGCGGGGCACCGAGCGTCGGCCACCAGGCGTCGGGCACCGAGCCTCGGCCACCAGCCGTCGGGCACCGAGCCTCAGTCACCAACCGTCGGTCACCAGCCGACGGGCAACTCCTGGACGCCGTAGATGAGCATCTCGCCGCGGAAGCGGACGTCCTCGAACGGAACGGCCAGGCGCAGTCGGGGCAGCCGCCGCAGGACGGTGTTCAGCGCGATCTGCAGTTCCAGCCGGGCGAGCGGCTGCCCCAGGCACTGGTGGACGCCGAAGCCGAAGGCCAGGTGCAGGCGGGCGTCACGGGACAGGTCGAGGGCGGCGCCGTCCGGAAACTCCCGCGCGTCCCGGTTGGCGGTGTTGATCATGCAGATCACGCCCTCCCCGGCCCCGATCCGGACCCCGCCGACGGTGACGTCCTCGGTGGCGACCCGGGTCAGGCCTGAGTGCACGATGGTCAGGTAGCGCAGGAGTTCCTCGACCGCGCCGGCGACGGATTCCGGGTGCGCGCGCAGGTGGGCGAGCTGGTCGGGGTTCTGCAGCAGGGCGAGGACGGAGAGCGCGGTCATGTTCGCCGTGGTCTCGTGCCCGGCCACCAGGAGCAGCCGGCCCATCGCGCCGATCTCCTCGGTGTCCAGCTCGCCGCGCTCGACCAGCCGGCTGAGGATGCTCCCGTCGGGCTCGGCGCGCTTGGCCTCGGCGAGTTTCACCAGGTAGTCGGCCAGTCTCTGCTGGGCGGCGCCCACCTCCTCGGCCGAGGAGTCACGGCGCAGCAGGATCCGGCTGCACTCCTGGAAGAAGTCGTGGTCCTGGTACGGGACTCCGAGCAGCAGGCAGATGACGAGGGAGGGCAGCGGCAGGGCGAACTCGCGAACCAGGTCGGCACGGGTGCGCCCGGCGGTCATCCGGTCCAGCAGGTCGTCGGCGATGCGCTGGATCTCGGGGCGCAGCGCCTCGACCTTCTTGATCATGAACTCCCCGGTGAGCATCCGGCGCAGCCGGGCGTGCTCCTGGCCGTCCATCCTGATGAAGGTGGGCTGACCGCTGCTCAGCTGCCGGGCGCCGGCGCTGATGAACGGGAAGCCGGAGCGGGTGGCGTCCGAGCTGAAGCGGGCGTCGCCGAGTACCGCCTTGACGTCCTCGTGGCGGGTGACCAGCCAGCTGGGGGCCCCGTCCCACAGGGAGACGCGGCTGATCGGCTCCTCCTGCTGGGCCTGCCGGTAGGCGGGCGGCGGGTCGAACGGGCAGCCACCGCGGGCGGCGGGGTGGGCGAACCGGGGGGTCTGAGCGGTTGTGGCCATCATGGGCTCCCTTCTCGGAGCTTCGGGTGCCGACGGCGTCGGGCGGGTGGGCCCGCGGCACCGCGGAGCAGTTCCGGACCATTTACATGCCCTAAGCAACTAACTCACCGTCACGCTAACTCGCGATCCGTGGCGATGAAAGGGCTCACCGGGCGACGGTCGGATCTGTCCGAAAACCGGTCAGGGACCCGCAGCGCCACCGCGCCCCGCACCGGATCGCTACAGTTCCCCCATGCCGGACGCCACCGATCATCGGACCGCCACCTCCGACCTGGAGGCCGTGCTGGCCTCGCTGGCCTACCTGCTGACCCGCTCCCAGGAGCACGAACGCCAGGCCGCCCGGGCGGGCATCACAGCGGCCCGCTCGGACGTCTACCTGCTGCGCGCGCTCGCCGACGGGCAGGGCGCCAGCCGGGTGGGCGACCTCGCCACCCGGCTGATGGTCAAGCCCTCCCACGTCACCCGGCAGATCGACCGGTTGCAGGGCCAACAGCTGGTGGAGCGCACCCCGGACGCGGCGGACCGGCGGGCCCGCCAGATCGAACTGACCACCGAGGGGCGGGCGATGCTCGACCGCCTGAAACGGGCCAACATCGCCGGGCTCGCCGACGCGCTGGAGGGAATCCCGGAGTCGGACGTCGCCGCCACCGTCACCGTGCTGCGCCACCTGATCGACCGCTACGTCCACCGGGTCCGGACCTCGGCGCTGTCCGAGGACGACACTCCCCCGGACGGACCGGCCGAGGAAACCGGAGCGGCCGACCGCGCCGACCCGGATCCAGCCACATCGCCCACCGTTACCAGCCAGTGACGATCCGTCCACAACCGATCCGCCGAACAGGGCGTCCTTGGAGATGGCAGAGCCCGAAGCGCGGCATCCGCCTTCGGGCCGAAACAATCACCTCCCCTCGAAAGGGGTGCACCCGTGATCGTCTCCAAGCGGAACTCCCTGCGCCTGGCCGCCGTGACCACCCTCAGCGTGATCTCCCTCGGGCTGGCGGGCACCGCCATGGCCGCCGCCCCCGCCGCCCAGCCCGCGGCCGCCACACAGCCGGGCATCGTGCAGCAGGGCATCGTGCAGTCGGCCGCCACCCAGCCGGCCGCCGCGCACGCCGCCATCACCGCCCAGCCGTCGGTCTCCGCCGTCCCGGCGTGGCAGCTGTTCCGCGTCACCGGCACGACCACCGGCCTCAAGGCGGGCAGCACGGTGACCCTGCAGCAGAAGCAGCACGGCAGCTGGGTCACGCTGCCCGCCTCCGTCCACACGACCCGCGACGGCTCCTACTCGCTCGGCGTGAAGCTCGGCCTCAAGGGCCTGAACGAGCTGCGCATCACCAGCGGGGACAGCGCCTCCCCGGTCTTCACCGTCACCGTGCGCTGACCCACGGCCCACGGCGCACGGCCAACGGCGCGCCGAAGAAGGCCCCCACCGCCACCGGATGCTGTTGGTTAATCGGTGAGGGCCTGCGTGACGTCGGCCTGTACGACCCCGTTGGGGTTGTGCAGGCCGTTGTCGTGTTCAGGGGTGGGGTCCGGTGTCGTTGCGTGGGGTGGAGCTGGCGGAGATTCCGCTGGAGACGGTGCGGGTGGCTCGCGCGGTGTTCCCGAAGGGCTGTCTGGCGATGCGGGTGCGGGACAGACTCGGGCCGGTCTTCGTCGATGCCCAGTTCGAGGGGCTGTTCCCAGTACGGGGGCGCCCTGCGCTGTCGCCGGCCCGGCTGGCGCTGGTATCGGTGTTGCAGTTCGCGGAAGGACTGACCGACCGGCAGGCCGCGCACGCGGTCCGCTCGCGTCTGGACTGGAAGTACGCCCTCTCGCTGGAGCTGACCGATACCGGGTTCGACTTCTCCGTGCTCGGCGAGTTCCGTGACCGGCTGGTCGACGGCGACGCGGGCCGGGTGGTGTTCGACGCGGTGCTGAAGGCTGCGGGGGAAGCCGGGCTGGTCAAGCCGGGCAGACGACAGCGCACGGATGCCACTCACGTACTGGCCGCGACCAAGGACCTGAACCGGCTGGAGTTCGTGGCCGAGACACTGCGGGCCGCGCTCAACGAGGTCGCCGAGGCGGCGGGTGACTGGCTGGCGGCGGTGGCGGCGCCGGAGTGGTTCGACCGCTACTCGGCCCGGCCGGATGACACCCGGTTCCCGTCCCGATGGGCGGCCCGGGTGGAACACGCGGACCAGTGCGGGGCAGACGGGACGGTCCTGCTGGAGGCCGTTTGGGCGGCCTCGGCCCCGCCGGGACTCAGGTGCCTGCCCGCGGTGGAGTTCCTGCGGCAGACATGGGTGCAGCAGTTCCACCGCGTCAACGATGTTCCGCGCTGGCGGGACAAGCAGGATCTCCCGCCGGGCCTGATCCGCTTACGGACGCCCTACGAGCCCGAGGCCCGCACGGGATCGAAGCGAGACCTGGGATGGTCCGGCTACAAGGTTCACCTCAGTGAGACCTGTGAGCCCGACGCCCCGCACCTGATCACCCACGTCCACACCACCCCGGCGTCGGTCAACGACGTCGTCGTCCTGGAGGACATCCACACCGCCCTGGCCGAACGGGGGCTCCTGCCGGACGAGCATCTGCTGGATGCCGGATACGTCGACGCCGAGCAGATCCACCGCGCCCGCCGCGATCACGGCATCGACCTCGTCGGACCGATCGGGAAGATCACCAACCGGGCACAGGCCACCGGCGACTTCTTCGACAGCACCCGCTTCACCGTCGACTGGGACCAACGCCAGGCGGTCTGTCCCGGCGGCCGGACCAGTGTTCAGTGGCGAGAGGCCCGCAGCCATCGGGACACCCCGGTGACTCGCGTCCGGTTCGCCGCTCGGGACTGCGGCCCCTGCGAACTGCGGACTTCGTGCACCGATGCCAAGACCGGCCGCAACCTCACCCTGCGGCCCCGCGTAGAACACGACATCCTCCAGCTGACCCGGCCCGAGCAGGACACCGACCAGTGGCGCCGCCGATACGGCCACCGAGCCGGCGTCGAGGGCACCATCTCCCAAGGCATCCAAGCCTTCGGCCTGCGCCGATCCCGCTACCGCGGCTTCGCCAAAACCGGCCTGCAACATCAGCTCACCGGCGCAGCCCTCAACCTCGCCCGCCTCGACGCGTGGTTCACCGGCAGACCACTCGCCAAAACCCGCATCTCACCCTTCGCAGCACTCCGCCCCGTTGGATGAGATCCAACGGGGCGGAGTTAACCAACAGCATCCGGAACCCGGCGGGGGCTTTCTTCGGTGCGCCGGCCGCTCGGGCGAGCAGCTCTGCCAGGGGCTCAGGCCGTCAGCACGATCTTGCCGGTGACGGTGCCGGACTCCGCCAGCCGCAGGGCCTCGGCGGCGCTGGTGAGCGGCAGTCGGGCGGCGATGCGGGCGGTGACCTCGCCACGGCCCACGGCGGCGAGCACCTCGGTGAGGTCGTTCCGAAGCTGTGCCCGGAAGCGGTCCTTACCGAGCGCGCGGCCGGCCCAGATGTTGTAGAAGTACGCGTGCCGGCCGTTGGGCAGGGCGTTCCACAGTGCGGTACGGGCAAGGATCTTGAGGACCGGCCACTGCTTGGAACCGGTGTCGTCGCGGGTGGAGGCACTGCCGTACGCGACGAGGGTGCCGCCGGGCGCGAGCAGCTGCCAGGAATCGATCACGCTACGGCCGCCGACGTGGTCGAAGACGGCGTCCACCCCGCCGGGCGCCAGTTCCCGGACCAGCGCGGGGACGTCTCCCGCCCGGTAGTCGACGGGGACGACGCCCAAGTCCCGCAGCGCCTCGTGGTGCCGGGCGGAGGCCGTACCGATCACCCGCGCCCCGCCGGCGCGGGCGAGTTGGGCCAGCACGGACCCCACACCGCCGCTCGCGCCGTGGACCAGGACGGTCTGCCCGGCGCACACCCGGGCCTTGCGGTGCAGCATCTGCCAGGCGGTGATGCCGTTGACCACGACCGTCTCGGCCTGCGCCGCGGTGAGGCCCTCGGGGACGTCGACCGCGTCCGCGGCGTCGACGACCACGTGGCTGGCCCAGCCGCCGACCTTCACCAGCGCGGCCACCCGTCGCCCGGCCAGCGCCGGGTCGACGCCCGGCCCGGTCGACAGGACCCGGCCCACCAGGTCGTATCCGGGCACGAACGGGAACGGCGGCTGGTCGTAGTACCGGCCGCGGCGCATCTGCTGCTCGGCGAAGGAGACGCCGGTGGCCTCCATGGCGATCACGATCTGCCCCGGGCCGGGCTCCGGCACGGAGGCGTAGCGGATCTGCAGGCCCTCCGGGTCGACGATGCCCGGCAGAACGACCTCGACAAGGCGCTCGTTGGTCACGGCCGCCTCCTTTCGTAGAAGCTGTTGTGTTCGCTATAAGTTCTAACGCACATCCGGGGTGACAGTCAACAACAAACGTGAGACCTTCTAACGCAGGCGCAGGCGCAGGCGGCGCGCGGGACGCGACATGCCAATGCCGGCCACACCCTGGCGGGCGCGGTCGGCATTGGCGGGTCGGGGCTGTCGGGCCGAGCCGGCTGCGGATCAGGCCGGTCAGGCTGCGGGTCCGGCCGGAGCGGCCGCCTCCACGACCGTCTCGACGAGTCCCGTTTCGAGCCGGAGCACATGGCCGGACACCGAGGCGAGGGTGTCGCCGGACAACAGCGGGTGGCCGAGCAGTTTCGCGACGTCCTGGCGCGCGGTCTCGGTCGGGTCGGTCACGGCCTTCGCCGCGAGGGCGTCGCCGTCGAGCCCGGTGCGGCCGGCGAAGGCGTGGCGGAAGGCGGGCTCGGACAGCTTGCCGGTCCCGCATTGCGTGTGATGGATGACGGCGACGTCCATCCGCACCCCCAGGCGCAGGGCGAGGTAGGCGATGTCCTCCGCGACCCGGTCGTCGACGCGGCCTCCCGCGTTGCGCAGCACGCCCGCATCCCCGGTCCTGAGGCCGAGGAATCCGGCCGGCTCGACCCTCGGGTCGACGCAGGTCAGCACGAGGAGAAGCCGGTCTGGCAGGCCCTCCCCGCTCGGCATTACCAGCCTTGCGGGATCGACGGACGCGGCGAACTCGCGGTTGCGGTCGAGCAGTTCGGTGAACCGTGACATGACCCCTCCATTTGTTGTATATGCAACACATGCTGCGGGGGTACTCTACAGACCGGAGGTGTAGATGCAACAGGAGAGTGTGGCCGAGTCGCGTCGGCAGGCGACGCTGATGTCGGAGGAGTGCCTGGGCAGGCGGATCGCGCGCCTGCAGCGCCTGGTCGGTCGCCGGGTCGACGCGGAGTTGCGCCAGTTCGGGCTGACCCTTCCGCAAGTCGAGGTGCTCTCCGAGCTGGCGTCGGCCGGCGCCCCGGCACGCCCCTCGGAGATCGCGGGCTGGCTCGGCATCGAACGCTCGACCGTCAGCCGCAACCTCGACGGACTGGTGCAGCGCGGGTTCGTGGAGGTGGCCGCGACGTCGTCGACGGGACGAACCACCCGGGTGACCGTCACCGAAGCCGGGTACCGGGCGCTCGCCGACGCCGAACCGGCCTGGCACCGCAGCCAGGCATGGATCATCGAAGCCATCGGCGCGGACGCCCGCGAGACCCTCGACCAGTGGCTCGCCGCACTGGACCCCGACCAGTCGCCACGGTGAGGCCGCGACACCCGGGGCGCGATCAGGAGATCTTCACGCAGAGCGGCTCGGCGGAGCCGTGCTCGACGGTCAGCGCCCGGTAGCCGGTGGCGCTGATGTCGACGGTGTAGACGCCGTCGACGAGGCAGCGGTCGCGGGGCAGGGCGCCGGCGTCAGTGCCGAAGCCGAAGCCGAAGCCGAAGCCGAGCAGGATCGGGCCGCGGGCGTGCCAGGTCTGCGACTTGTCGAGGCGGTAGCCGACGACGGACCGGCCGCCCGACCCGGCCGCCCGATCCGGCCGCCCCTCATGCCCGGCTTCCGCCCCCAGTCGCCCCTGGCCGATGCGTTCCGACCGGCCCGCGTCATTCCAACCTCTTGACGAACTCATGACATTGACGGACCATCATGCTGGCGCGCGCCTCACCTCCTCCACCGTTCCGCCCCCACGGACCCCCACAGGAGGACAGTCATGCGACTGCCCCGCCGAGGGAAGCCCGCCGCGGCCACCGCCGTTCTGCTGGCCCTCGCCCTCGCCACCCCGATCACCGCCCAGGCCGCCTCCCCCTACCGCCTGTCGGCGCCCACATCCGCCGGTGCGGACACCGCTGCCGACACCGCCCGGCAGTACCGGCTCGACGGCCCCCGTACCGTCGCCGAACGCACCACCATCGCCGCCACCGGCGCCTCCGTCGACGCCGTCCTGCCCGACGCGGTGGTGGTCACCGCCACCCCCGCCGAGGCCGACCGGCTGCGCACGCTCGGGTGGTCCCCCACCGCGCTGCCCGGCCCCGACCACGGCACCGAGTCGGGCTCCGGCCCCGGCGGCGAGGGCCTGGACGAGAGCCTGGCCGGCCCGGTGTACGACTTCCCGCAGGCCGACTCCGGTTACCACAACTACGCCGAGGCCACCGCCGACATCGACGCCGTGGTCGCCGCGCACCCGGACATCATGAGCAAGCGCGTCATCGGCACCTCCTACGAGGGCCGGCCGATCGTCGCGGTGAAGATCAGCGACAACGTCGGCACCGACGAGGACGAGCCCGAGGTGCTGTTCACCGCCCACCAGCACGCCCGCGAGCACCTCACCGTCGAGATGGCCCTCTACCTGCTGCACGAGTTCGGCGACAAGTACGCCACCGACAGCCGCATCGCCAACGCCGTCAACAGCCGCGAGATCTGGGTGATCCCCGACCTCAACCCGGACGGCGGCGAGTACGACATCGCCACCGGCCGCTACCGCAGCTGGCGCAAGGACCGCCAGCCCAACCCCGCCAGCAAAAGCGTCGGCACCGACCTCAACCGCAACTGGAACTACAAGTGGGGCTGCTGCGGCGGCTCCTCCGGCTCCACCTCCAACGAGACCTACCGGGGCAGCGCCCCGGAGTCCGCCAAGGAGACCAAGGTGGTCGCCGACTTCGTCCGCAGCCGGGTCGTCGGCGGCAAGCAGCAGATCACCGCCGCCATCGACTTCCACACCTACAGCGAACTGGTGCTCTGGCCGTTCGGCTGGACCACCGCCGACACCGCCACCGGCATGACCGCCGACGAGTACAACACCTTCGCCACCCTCGGCCGCACCATGGCCGCCACCAACGGCTACACGCCCGAGCAGTCGAGCGACCTCTACATCACCGACGGCGCGATCGACGACTGGCTGTGGGGCGCCCAACGGGTCTTCGCCTACACCTTCGAGATGTACCCCGGCCCGAACGGCAGCAGCGGCTTCTACCCGCCCGACGAGGTGATCGGCCGCGAGACCAGCCGCAACCGCGAAGCGGTCCTGCGCCTGGTGGAGACGGCCGACTGCGTCTACCGCGCGATCGGCAAACAGCAGCAGTACTGCGGCATCCCCGCCTAATGGGAGCTACCGGGTTGTAGAAGACTCGGTGCCGTAGCCGCCAGCAGGTGAGCACTCTCGCCGCCGGAGCCGTTCGAGCTCTGAGGTCAGACCGTGCCCCGACTGGTCGGCCGGGAGGCCAGACCGCTGATGGGGTGGCGTGCCCGCCCGCGAGGGCGTGAGCACTGGATCCATTAGGCCGCGTGCCGTGCCTTCCG